>NZ_JBFBLT010000008.1:0-131314 GCF_040702645.1 Microbacterium sp. NPDC078814 | reverse complement strand
ACTCTTCGTTGATCGCCATGTTCAGTGGCCTTCCTTGTGTAGTGCGCGTTGGTAGGCGGCCGTTTCGACCAGGAACCCCGCAACCCGCAAACGCCTATCCCGACGGCGGCGACACCACCAATTAGGCATCTCGCTCATCCTCCAAGCAGGTACGGATCGGAGCATGTTCACTACCGCATTCGACGCAGTGAACAACCAAGAACGGCTTCATGTGGCTATCGGGAATCGTGTACATGCTTGTTCGCTCCTTCTAGTGAGTGTCTTGCGGGGGTTCGGGTAACCCCATGCACCCGAACCCCCACCCCATGCACGCAGCCCCACACCACGCACACCCCCACAACCACCCCAGCGGTGCAGGGAAAACCAAGTGCCCGTGCGCCGATCTGTGAGCGCACGCACGAGCCGACAACTAGGCCGAGATCAGGTCGCTGTCCGTGATTCGCGCACAGTGCCGTGGAGCACGCGAAGAGACCGCAACGCCCGCCGCTCTGAGTTCGTTCCGGCGCTTCCGTTCAGCAGCGTTGTCTCGAGCCGAACGGTGCGCCTTGCCGTTGGCGACATGCGACGGAGTGATCTGCGCCTTCGCCATGTCGAGTAGCACGACCTTCGCGCCCACCTTGAGGCCCTTGTCGTGAGCGACAGCAGTTCGCTGCATGGCCTCGGGAACTGCATCGCCGATCCACTTGACGCGATAGGAGTCTCCCGTGGTGCTGTGGGTGAGGGTGACCGTAAGGTACGCCTGCCCGTCGCGGTTCTTACCGAACTGGGGGCGAACCTTCTTGTCGTTGAAGGTCAGAAAGCTCCCATCCGGCAGCTCCACACGCTCGAACACCTCGCGGGCATCCATCGCGATTCGGCACTGGAAGCGAAGCGCCTCGGGTGGGCCGTCCTGCGACTCCATACCCTTGCGGATTGCTTCACGCTGCCACTTCGGCAGCGCCTCCTGCCCCTTGATCCGAAACCGGATCTTCGCATCAAACTTCGGACTGCTCATGGTGAATCTCCCTGATCTGGTCGAGCGTGGATTGCAGGGCATCGATCAGAAACGATCGGGCCTGCGGGGTCATGCGTCTTGCTGTCTGTGTGATGCCGCGCGACCAAGGGCCGCGCAGGTCGTTGATGAACGAGACCGTCGCCGAATCGGTGTCGCTGTGCCTGACCTCCGGCGTGGGCCGATCGTCTTCGACGATCTCGGCGTCGATCACTTCTTCCTCGAAACCCCCCACTTGGGGGGTTTTCTCTGGACCGCGTTGCCCCCTCAAATCCGCGGGCTCGTTCCGGGCGACAGTGTTGATGCCGACACCGAGCGTCCCCGCTGTTTCCTTCTGGGTGAGGCCTGCTTGTCTGAACCGCGCGATCAGCTCCGGACGCTCAGCCCGTGGCGCTTGCACGCCGTTCAAATTGGTGTACTCGGCATGGCGCATCTCGTCCCAGGATGCGTAGCCCTTGATCTCCCATGTGCGGTTCTCCACCTGCCAGGCCCACTCATCCCAGATGGATTCGGCGTGGCGGCGGACGCGTTCAATTGATGCGTCAACATCAGCCTCGGTGATTGACTTGACGACTTCCCCCGTCGCCATGTTCGCAAGAGTCATAGACAGACCCCCCTTTCTCAGCCCACGCAGGCAGCAAAAAGACCGGCCACGCGGAGCGTGCCGGTCTTCGTATCTCTTTGCGACTAGTGCTTACCCAGGGTGGGCAGACCTCCGCCGATCGCCCTCACCGACTTACCGCGGTGGCTGCGCTTCGCCTTGGCGCCCTTCTCGACCGGCTGCGTGCCGTTGGGGCACCGCTCCTTGCTTGACGGGTACGTGTGTTTCTCGAATCCGACTGGCGCGCCGTTTCGCATAACAACCCGCACCAGAGAGGAACACACGCCGCACCGGGCATGCCCGCTCGCGGTGACCTCGGAAGGCTTCTCCCGCAGCTTCTTCGCCTTCACCGGCTTGCGAGGACAACGAGACGCCTTATGCGCCGTCTTACCGACGCAAGCCGGACGCTCACAAAATCCGCTACTGGCCATACCGCCACCTCCGTGCCCTGCTGACGAATCGAACGTCAGTTGCAACCATTCAGGGCTACCAGCCTTCACGACCCGACACGGTTCGTCCAGCACTCCTTCCGCAAACGCGTTCAATGCCCGACCATGTTCGTTCAGCCGTCCCTCAGCTAAAACTCCACACCCACCTAGCTGCGTTCCTCGCGGGCGGCCACTCCCCTGCCTGGGGCCCGTCCATTCGTCGCGGTTCCGGTCGATTCCGGCGTCCCCCACCCAATGGCGTGGGAGGGGCGTATCTTCACTAGTCAGTGCTGTTCAATTGGCCCGGATCATGTTCTGCCACGAGGGGATAGCCCGGGTTTCAGTTGTGATGTAGTCGTGCCCCCGTTTTTGGGTGCACCGAGTAGCGGGTAGATCAGTGCGACCTACCAGCCGGATCAGATGACGGTGATCAGCCGGCGGATACCTTCTCTGCTGGTCGGGAGCGAAGCCACCGCTCCCCTTCCTCGCGCATGATTAGCGGCTTCGAGTCCACGTAGGACGGGACCAACTCGCCGCGCGCGATGTGCTGACGGACCTTCTCGATGGAAAGGTCGACGGCCTTCGCGAAGTTCGGAATGGAATAGGCGAGCTTGTCGAGGACGGGGGTGATCATGCGGCGCCTTCGATCAGGTCTTCTGGGCGGAAACCACGAAGACCGCCGGCCACCAGAAGCCCACGCACGGGCGCATCCCTCATGGAACGCGCCAGCACGTGGGCTTCGCGGCGACCGGCGGTCGTAAGCGAAGCATCCTCAGCCTGAAGGGGCCTTCTCCTGGATGGGTTCGTGTTGGTCATGGAAAGACAGTAACAGGTCTTGTTCGACCAACGCAAGCACATGTGAGTAGTTTTCGGCCAATCAAGACCCGAAGTCGGTTTAGACTGGCGGCATGGCCCGCCCAGTGAAAGTCATCAGTCAGTTCGACGTCTGCCTTGGACGCGTCGTGAAGTCCAAGCGCGTAAAGGCATCCCACACGCGGGCAAGCTTTGCCGAGGCGACCGGCATCCCGGAGGCCAACCTCAAGCGTCGCGAAGAGGGTCAGAACGAGATCACCGTCTCTGAGCTTGAGCGGATCGCAGAAGTCGTCGGTGTCTCTGCGCTGAAGATCGTGAATGAAGCGCTCGAGGACTATGGCGGCATCGAGAAGTTGCTTGCGGAGCACCGAGGAGACGGCCCGATGTCTGACGGCGCGCCTACAGTCACTCCTAGCGGCCCCGTGTCCCCCGCAGACAATGTGACCTACCTGGGGCACGTGAAGCCGCCCATGAACGCCGCAGCCGATGACGACCCTCGAACTGGACCCAAGGACTGATATATGAAGGAACTGATCGCCCATGCAGCGTCGCTGGGTGTATCCGTTCACGCGGCCCACATCGACGGGCCGCAGCGGGGCTACTACGACGCCTCCGCAAAGCAGGTTGTCTACGACTACGAACTGACGCCGGTGGAGCGGGACACGGTACTCGCGCATGAGCTCGGGCATGCGTTCTACGACCACCAGTGCTACGGCAACCCCAAGTTCGAGGCTGCGGCCGACTACTACGCGGCCTGTCTGCTGATCGCCCCGGATGCCTACATGCGCGCCGAGCGTCTCGATCCGTCCGTGGACGCGATCGCAGAGGAGCTGGGGGTGGAACCGAAGCTTGTGCGAGCGTACGAGGCGAGGGCGCTAACCCGCCTACACGGGGTGACCTACGTCAGGTCAAGGATGGGCGCCGGCCAGTACCATTTCGTGGCCTCGCACGCGTGAAATCGTGATGGGCTACACAATCGGCTACACGGACGTAGGCTACGGCTTAACGCAAAGACCCCCTCGCTAGTCGAGACTAGGAGGGGGATTTGTAGCAGGAGCGGGGCTTGAACCCGCGACCTCACGATTATGAGTCGTGCGCTCTCACCAACTGAGCTACCCTGCCGCACGGCATCCGCATCGCAGATGCGAACTCCGAGCCCCGAGTCAGGATTGAACTGACGACCCCTTCCTTACCATGGAAGTGCTCTGCCACTGAGCTATCGGGGCGTGCTGCCCCTCGCGGGGCAACCACACGAGAATACCATCACTGTGGCGTCCTCATGAAATCGAGACGGTCACTCCTCCGAGGTGAGCGACGTGCGTCCGGCGTTCTTCTTGAGCCACGGCATCGGGTCGATGGTCGTCCCGTTCACGATGAGCTCGAAGTGCAGGTGCGCCCCGTAGGAGCGGCCGGTGTTACCGGTCTTGCCGACGATGTCGCCGACCTTGACCTTGTCGCCCGCCTTCACCTGCAGCGAGCCGTACTGCATGTGCGAGTAGTGGCTCGTGATGACCGAGCCGTCGATGACGTGGTCGATGTAGACCGTGACACCGTAGGCGGCGCCCTGCTCGGTCGCGATGCGGACGGTGCCGTCGGCGATCGCCTGGATGGGCGCGCCGTTGCCCGGCACGAAGTCGATGCCCTCGTGGAGGCGGCCACTGCGCATGCCGTAGCCGTAGCTCATGCCCACGCCGACGAGGAACGGCCACTGGATGGCGGCGTCCGGGTCGTTCGTGAAGATCTCGCCGGAGTAGTTGATGCCCTGCTCGGCGGCGACCTCGACGAGCGAGACCGTGCTGAAGTTGTCGGCCCGCGAGAGCGGCTCGTTCTGCACGCCGGACGGCGCGACGAACGCCTGGATCTCGTCGTCCGCCGAGCCTGCCGCATCGGCGGCAGCCGCCGTGACGAGGGACGTCGAGGCGAGCGATCCGCCCTGGGCGGCCGCGACGGCCTCCGCGGGCAGGGTCATGGACACGGCCAGGAGTCCGGCGAGCCCCATCGCGCCGACGGTGGCACCGGCGGCGAGGGTCTTGCGGATGCGGCGGGTGCGGCGAGGACCGACGGCCGCGAGGCCGGCGGTATCGATCTTCGGCGCGGTCTGCGATGCGGCGTTCGCGACGAAAGCCGAACGGCGGGACGCCGACGGCGTCGGGATGGAGCCGGTCTCGCGGAAGGCGCGGGAGGCGCGCTCGAAGGCGTCGCCCTCGGCGTCAGCCTCGGCGACGAAGGGCTCGGATGCCGGGGCGATGTCCTCGACCGGGACGGTGTCTTCTGACTTCTCGACGATCTCGGCGACGACGGGCACCGCGGGGACATCGGCGATGGCGGGCGCAGCCGCGGCGATGAAGGGCTCCTCGGGTGCGACCGGCACCGGGGGCACCTCGGCCTGGCGCTGACGCGCGGCGCGACGGGACAGGGGGATGACAGCAGCGAGGGCGATCACGGTCTCCGCGTCAGCGAGGGGTGCCGTCGACCCGCTCGCCGAGGCCTCGGAGGCCGCAGTGCGAGGGCGGCTAGACCGGCGCGTGGGCGCAGCGGCAGCCTGGGGGTTCTCGAAGGGCAAAGCTAATCTCTCGGTCGTTCGTGATGCTCGGGGGCGCAATGACAACTCTCACCTTCGGGTGGTGAAAGTAACGATCGGGTAAACACTACCCCGATCCTCCTGTGAAAGCCATGGACCGGTCAGGGTTTTTCCTCATCGAGGATATCCCGGAGTCGGTCGTGCACGGTCACGCCACCCGCGATCAGGAAGGGCCGCGGCGATTCCCGGTCGATCCGGCTCACGCGCCCACCCGCTTCCTGGACGAGCAGGGCACCCGCCGCGTGATCCCACGGTTTGAGGCCGCGCTCGAAGTATCCGTCCAGTCGGCCCGCCGCCACGTAGGCCAGGTCCAGGGCCGCCGAACCCATACGGCGGAGATCCCGGGCGATGGGCATCACCCGGCGGACCGTCGCGAGGTCGCCGTCGTGCGTCGCCGGGTCGTAGCCGAACCCGGTCGCCAGGAGTGCCCCGGCGTCGGTCACCGCGGTCACCGCGAGCCGGACGCCGTCCGACCAGGCACCGTGCCCGCGAGCGGCCGCGAAGGTCTCGCCGATGGCGGGCGCGTGCACGGCGGCGGCCAGCGCCTCCCATGCGTCGGGCTCCGGAGGGCCGCTGACGGCCGCGATGCTCACGTTGTACGCGGGGATGCCGTAGGCGTAGTTCACCGTGCCGTCGATGGGGTCGACCACCCACGTGATGCCGCTGTCGCCGGTGGCCGCCCCCGACTCCTCGCCGAGGAAACCGTCCGCCGGCCGCGCCGCGCGCAGTCGCTCGCGGATGAGCGCCTCCACCTCGCGGTCCGCCTCGGTCACGATGTCGGCGAGCGTCGACTTGGTCGCCGCGAGCCGGACGCCCTCCCGGCGTCGGGTACGGGCGAGCGCACCCGCCTCCTCGGCGATCTCCGTCGCCAGCGCGCTGAGCTCGAGAGCGTCGATCACGGCGCCGGGTGCGAGGGTGCGGGCGGCGGCGGCGGGAAGGCCGGGGGCTCACCCTGGGTGGGCTGAGCGGGCTGCGGCGGCGCCGGCTGCGCAGGTGCCGACGAGGGCGACGCCGGCTGCGGCGGCGCCGGCAGGTCGGGCGCGGGAGGCACAGGGCCAGGAGCGGGAGGCGCCGCGAAGTCCGGAAGGGCCGGAGCCGTCGGCGCCAGGGGCGGGGTCGCCACGGGGAACCCCGCGGCGGGCGCCTGACCCAGGGCCTGGGGAGCCGTCGAGGGGTACCCCGTGTAGAACGCATTCCAGTCCGGGCTCCCGTCCGGAAGGACCGGGAGGGGCGTGATCCCGTCGGCGTAGGTCGGCCAGGACGGTGCGGAGGCGACCGGCCGGGCGGCAGGAGCCTTCTTCGGCGCGAACAGGGCGTTGAGCAGCGGAATGAGCGTGGTGCCGACGGCGACGAGGATCGTGAGGGCGACGACGATGCGCCAGTACAGCTCGGTGTAGTCGAAGGTGTTGGGGAACGCGAGGAAGAAGACCAGCAGGGCGACGAGGGCGCCGAGGAAGACGATCGTCACGATGTGGATCACCTTCGTGAAGGTCGTGACATGGCGCTGCGCGGCACGGGTGAAGAGCCGCACATGGAGCAGTGCGAGCTGCAGGATCCCGATCACGAGCAGCAGCTGGAAGAAGCGCTCCGCGCCGAAGTAGAGCCCGTCTTCCGGGAGCCAGATCTTCACGAGGCCGACGAGGAGCGCGATGACCCAGGAGACCATGCTCGCGAGCTGGAGCCAGTCCGGCCGGTTCGGCGCGAGGCCCGCCTCGAGGATGGCGATCCCGGCGAAGGCGGCGAGCAGGAGGATCGTGAGGAAGGCGCGACCGATGAGGCCGTTCTGATCACCGACCAGGACCCACACGACGCAGACCAGAGCCGCGGCGATGAGGGCGCCGATCGCGACCCACAGCGAGCCCCTGATGAGCAGCGACATGTTCTTCTTGTCACCCTGCGGCTGCAGCCGGGCGGTGTCCGGATGGGACATGGGGATCCTCTCGTCGAGCGGCGATGCCTTCATCCTGCCACGCGCGGGCCCGCTTGTTCCGGCTTCCCTCGAGTGCGAAGGAGATCGGGGACCGACCGAGGTCTGGGGAGGAAGGGTCAGCCGGCCTTCTTCGCGGAGGCCGCCGCGAAGGCCGCGACCCGCGCCTGTGCGTCCGGGGTCTCCAGGGCGGCGCCGATGGACCGGGCCTCCTCGCTCAGCTGCTCGGCGAACGTGCGCTCCGGCTGCGACCGCACCAGCCGCTTGGCCTGCCCGTACGCGTCGGCGGCGCCGGCGAGCCAGAACCGCGTGATCTCCTCGGCCCGCGCACGGACCCGGTCGGCTTCCGTCCTGCCGTCCTCGCCCTCCACGACCTCGGCCACCAGGCCCCAGTCGAGGGCCTCCGCGGCCGTGAGCAGCCGGTCCTGCAGCACGAGCTGGAGGGCACGGCGCTGACCCACGGCCCGCGCGAGCTGGGCTGACACGGAGAGGTCGGGCGTGAGGCCGATGTTCGCGTACAGGCTCCCGAGCTGCGACCGCGAGCCCACCACCGCGTAGTCCGTGGCGAGCAGGATGCCGAGTCCGCCACCGGCCGTCGTCCCGTGCGCCGCGGCGACCACGGGCACGCTCGACTCCGTGAGCGCGCGGATCCCGGTGTTGATGACCTCCGCCAGCGCGGTGATCTCCGCCCCGGACGACCCCATGGTCGTCGCCATGTCGATCACGTCGCCGCCCGCGCAGAACGCCGGTCCCGCCGCGTCGATGAGGATGGCCTGCACGTCGTCGCGCGACGTCGCCTCGACGGTCGCATCCCGCCAGGCGTACGCCAGATCGGCGTTGAAGGCGTTGAGGCGGGTCGGACGGTTGAGCGTGAGCCGCGCCATCCCCTCGTCGACGGCGAACAGGATGGCATCACTCATGGCTTCTCCTTCGAGCACAGGCGGATGCCTCCAGGCTAGTCGCGCTCAGGCGCCCTCCCAGACGCGCGCCACGAACCGCTCCATCCGTCGCCGGGTGCCATCGAGCCGGAAGTCGACCTGTCCCGCCGCCCGGATCTCGTTCGGTGCGAGCGGATGCGCCAGGCGCACGTTCTCGTGGCAGGACAGATCGGCGCAGATGTAGGTGCCGACCGAGTCGCCGCGCTCCCCCGCCTCTCCCGTGCGTCGCGCCGCGAACAGCGCCACCTGGTTGCCCGGCTGCATCGTGTGGCAGATGTTGCACATGCCCGAGCGCCCGCGCCCTGGTTCCGACGCCCGCAGCACCACCCCGACCACACGCCCCTCGTGCGGGATGAGGACGTAGCCGCGCTTGCCGGCACTCGGGTCGCGCCAGGCGAAGAAGTCGAGGTAGTCCCAGTCCACGAGGAGGAAGTCGTGCGGCATCTCCATGACGCGCAGCTCGTCGGCGTCCGCGTTCACGAACGAGGCCCGGACGTCGGCTTCGGTGAGAGGTCGCATCGCACCAGTCTAGGAACTCGGCGCGGAGGTGAGGCCGGGAACGGGAGAAGCCCCCGCGAGCGGGGGCTTCCGTGGTGGCGAGTGAGGGATTCGAACCCCCGAAGTCGAAGACGGCTGATTTACAGTCAGATCCCTTTGGCCACTTGGGTAACTCGCCAGAGCGCACCCGTCCGACTTGAACAGCCAACCGGGGGCACGAAGAACAATCATACCTGCCGGATGCGGGCGCGAGAAATCGAGGCGTCAGCTCCCGTGCACGCCGCGGTCGGCGGCGGCCAGCGACTCCGGCGTGCGCAGCAGCCCGCCCTCGGCGCGGCAGGTCGCGGCGGCCACATCCATCGCGCGCTCGAGCAGGGCGGACCATCCTTCGACCGCCTCCGGGGCACCGTCCACCAGTCCGGCGGCGACGGCGGCGAGCGTCGCGTCCCCCGCGCCCACGGTATCGACCACCCGACCCGGCAGCGCCGAGATGGGGGCCGAGACCGACCCGGCGTCCGATTCGAGCACGGCGCCGTCCGCTCCGGCCGTCGCGAGCACCGCCGTGACGCCGAGGCCCCGGAGCCGCGCGCGCAGGGTGTCGAGGTCGCCGTCATAGAGCACGTCGGCATCGTCGGCGCCGACCTTCACCAGGTCCGCCCGCGCGGCCAGCCGCTCGAAGCCGCGGACGAACTCCTCGCGGTCGGACAGCATCCCGGTGCGGGGATTCGGATCGATCGCCAGCCGCGCGCCCTCCACCGCGGCGGCGAGGGCCTCGACCTCGGCCGGGACATCGAAGGGGAAGCAGCTCACCGCGACGATGTCCGCGCCGGCGATGGCAGCCTTCGCGTCGTCGGAGTACCGGACGGTCCGCTCCTGGGCCGCGCGGTTGAAGACGTAGCTCGGCTCGCCGTTCGCGGTCCGGGTCACGACGGCCCGCGACGACCCGTGCGGTGCCGCGCTCGCGATCAGCCGCACGCCGTGATCGGCCAGATACTCGCGGATGTGCGCGCCGGCGACGTCCTCCCCCACCATCGCGATGAGCGTCGTGGGGATTCCGAGCCGGCGCAGCCCCACCGCGACGTTCAGGGCGGCTCCGCCGACGAACTCGCGGACGCCGGCCTCATCCCGGATCTCGTCGATCAGGGCGTCTCCGATGACGACGGCCGCGCCGCCGGGGGAAGTCTCAGTGGTCACTCGCCGACCCTACCGCGCCCGCCCCGGTCACAGCTTCGGAGATGACACCCGACACCCCGAGGGATGAGCCCCACCGGCGGCGCGCCGCGCCGGATCTCCGAAGCTGTGCACACCCGACCGCGCCGAGGGACGACGAAGGCCCCGGGGAGAACCCCGGGGCCTTCGTTCACTCACTCACACCTCAGTTGTAGGTACCGGGGGTGATGTCGTCCGTCGAGAACGCGTCGAAGTCGACGTAGCCGAAGTCGCCGTCCGCGTACGCGCCGTCGGATGCGAAGATCCGGTTCGGGTAGCGCTCGCTCTTGGCTTCCTCGGTGGCCTCGACCGTGACGTCGCGGTACTTCGAGAGACCGGTTCCGGCGGGGATGAGCTTTCCGATGATCACGTTCTCCTTGAGACCGACCAGCGGGTCGCGCTTGCCCTCCATGGCGGCCTGCGTGAGCACGCGGGTCGTCTCCTGGAAGGACGCAGCGGACAGCCACGACTCGGTCGCGAGCGACGCCTTCGTGATACCCATCAGCTCCGGGCGACCGGACGCGGGGCGCTTGCCCTCGGCCACGGCCTCGCGGTTGATCTGCTGGTAGCGCTTCAGGTCGACCATCTCACCCGGCAGCAGGGTCGTGTCGGCGTGGTCGACGACGGTGACCTTGCGGAGCATCTGGCGGACGATGACCTCGATGTGCTTGTCGTGGATCGGCACACCCTGCGAGCGGTAGACGCCCTGGACGCCGCCGACGAGGTACTTCTGCACCTCGCGGGCACCCATGACGCGCATGACCTCCTTGGGGTCGAGCGTGCCGACCTGCAGGGGCTGACCGACCGAGACGTGCTGGCCGTCCTCGACGAGGAGGGTGGCACGCTTCAGCACCGGGTAGACGACGGGCTCGTCGCCGTTGTCGGGCGTGAGGATGACCTTCTTGGCCTTCTCGGTCTCGTCGATCGTGATGCGGCCGTCGGCCTCCGCGATCGGCGATGCACCCTTGGGGGTACGCGCCTCGAACAGCTCCTGCACACGGGGCAGACCCTGCGTGATGTCATCCGCCGACGCCGAACCACCGGTGTGGAAGGTACGCATCGTCAGCTGGGTACCGGGCTCACCGATCGACTGGGCCGCGATGATGCCGACGGCCTCGCCGATGTCGACGGTCTTGCCGGTCGCGAGCGAACGGCCGTAGCACTGCGCGCACACGCCGACGGCGGAGTCGCAGGTCAGGACCGAGCGGACCTTGATGGTCTCGACGCCCGCGGCGACCAGCTTGTCGATGAGCACGTCACCCACGTCGTCGCCGGCCGCGGCCAGGACCTCGCCCGACGCGTTCACCACGTCGGAGGCCAGCGTACGGGCGAACACCGAGTTCTCGACGTTCGCGTCGCGCACCAGCTCACCCTGCGAGTTCGGAGCGGCGATCGGGAGCTCGAGGCCCTTCGACGTGCCGCAGTCCTCTTCGCGGATGATGACGTCCTGCGAGACGTCCACCAGACGACGGGTCAGGTAACCCGAGTCGGCGGTACGCAGAGCGGTGTCGGCCAGACCCTTACGGGTACCGTGCGTCGCGATGAAGTACTCCGCCACCGACAGACCCTCGCGGTACGAGGAGATGATCGGACGCGGGATGATCTCACCCTTGGGGTTGTTCACCAGACCACGCATACCGGCGATGTTCCGGATCTGCAGCCAGTTACCACGAGCGCCGGAGGACACCATGCGGTTGATGGTGTTGTCCTCCGGGAAGTGCGCCTTCATCGCGGCCTGCACCTCGTCGGTCGCCTCGGTCCAGATCTTGATGAGCTCCTGACGACGCTCGGCGTCGGTCGTGAGGCCCTTCTCGTACTGGGACTGGACCTTCGCGGCCTGCTTCTCGTAGCCCGCGACGATCTCCGCCTTATTCGGCGGGGTGAGGATGTCGCTCAGCGCGACGGTCACACCCGAACGGGTCGCCCAGTAGAAACCGGCATCCTTGATGCGGTCCAGCGTGGCGGCCGTCTCGACCTTGGGGTACTCCTCGGCCAGCTTGTTGACGATCTGCGACAGCTTGCCCTTGTCGGCCTGCTCGCGGACGAAGGGGTAGCCCTTCGGCAGCGCGTCGTTGAAGATCGCCTGACCCAGCGAAGCGTCGACCAGGCCGTGCTTCTCGTAGCCCTCGGGAGCCTCGCCCTCGAGGAAGGCCAGACCCGGGATGCGGATGCGGACCTTCGCCTGCAGGTCGAGCGTGCCCTCGTCGTACGCGAGCTGTGCCTCGCCGACGGAGCCGAACGCACGGCCCTCGCCCTTGGCGCCGGCCTTGACCGTGGTCAGGTGGTGCAGACCGATGATCATGTCCTGCGAGGGCAGGGTGACCGGACGGCCGTCCGACGGCTTCAGGATGTTGTTCGACGCGAGCATGAGCACGCGGGCCTCGGCCTGAGCCTCGACCGACAGCGGCAGGTGGACAGCCATCTGGTCACCGTCGAAGTCGGCGTTGAACGCCGCGCAGACGAGCGGGTGCAGCTGGATGGCCTTGCCCTCGACGAGCTGCGGCTCGAACGCCTGGATGCCGAGACGGTGCAGGGTGGGTGCACGGTTCAGCAGCACCGGACGCTCGCGGATGATCTCCTCGAGCACGTCCCAGACCTCGGGACGGGTGCGCTCGACGGCGCGCTTGGCGGCCTTGATGTTCTGCGAGTGACCGAGGTCGATCAGGCGCTTGATGACGAACGGCTTGAAGAGCTCGAGCGCCATCTGCTTGGGCAGACCGCACTGGTGCAGCTTGAGCTGCGGGCCGACGACGATGACCGAACGGCCCGAGTAGTCGACACGCTTGCCGAGCAGGTTCTGGCGGAAGCGACCCTGCTTTCCCTTGAGCATGTCGCTCAGGGACTTCAGGGCGCGGTTGCCGGTACCGGTGACCGGGCGACCGCGGCGGCCGTTGTCGAACAGCGCGTCGACGGCCTCCTGCAGCATCCGCTTCTCGTTGTTGACGATGATCTCGGGGGCACCGAGGTCGATCAGGCGACGGAGACGGTTGTTGCGGTTGATCACGCGGCGGTACAGGTCGTTCAGGTCGGAGGTCGCGAAGCGGCCACCGTCGAGCTGGACCATCGGACGCAGCTCCGGCGGGATCACCGGGACGACGTCGAGCACCATCGCGGCCGGGCTCATGCCGGTCTCGAGGAACGAGTTGACGACCTTGAGGCGCTTGATCGCACGGATCTTGCGCTGGCCCTTGCCCTCCGAGATCTGCAGGTGCAGGCTCTCGGCCTCGGCGGCCAGGTCGAACGCGGCCAGGCGACGCTGGATCGCCTCGGCCCCCATGTAGGCCTCGAAGTACTGGCCGAAGCGGTCCTGCAGCTCGTGGAAGACGTCGTCCTCCGGGCGCAGGGCACCGACCTCGAGCGTGCGGAAGTCCTCCCACACGCGCTCCAGCTTCAGGATCGCCTCGTCGGCACCCTTGCGGATGAGCGACATCTCCTTCTCGGCGGCGTCCTTGACCTTCTTCTTGGCGTCGGCCTTGGCACCCTCGGCCTCGAGGGCCGCGAGCTCCTCCTCCAGCTTCGCCAGGCGCTCCGCGATCTTCGCGTCGCGGCGGTCGCCGAGCGTCTTCAGCTCGAGACGGATGTTGTTCTCCTGGGTGCCCAGGTCGCGGTGACGGGCCTCCTCGTCAACCGAGATGACCATGTACGCGGCGAAGTAGATGACCTTCTCGAGGTCCTTCGGCGCCATGTCCAGCAGGTAGCCGAGGCGCGAGGGCACGCCCTTGAAGTACCAGATGTGGGTGACGGGAGCGGCGAGCTCGATGTGACCCATGCGCTCACGACGGACGGAGCTCTTGGTGACCTCCACGCCGCAGCGCTCGCAGACGATGCCCTTGAAGCGGACGCGCTTGTACTTGCCGCAGGCGCACTCCCAGTCACGGGACGGGCCGAAGATCTGCTCTCCGAAGAGACCGTCCTTCTCCGGCTTGAGGGTGCGGTAGTTGATGGTTTCGGGCTTCTTGACCTCGCCGTAGGACCACGCGCGGATGTGGTCTGCGGTCGCCAGGCCGATGCGAAGCTCATCGAAGGTTGTGGACTCGAGCACTAGTTCTCCTGTGTCGGAAATTCTTTTTGAGAAGTCTGGGCTTCGACCGGCTCAGCCGTCGCGGGGACGGCTGAGCCCGTCGAAGGATTAGATCTCGTCGATCGAGGCGGCCTCGAAGCGGCTGGAGATGTTGATACCGAGTTCCTCTGCGGCGCGGAACGCCTCGTCGTCGGTGTCGCGGAGGTTGACCAGCGTGCCGTCGGCCGAGAGGACCTCGACGTTCAGGCAGAGCGACTGCATCTCCTTCATGAGCACCTTGAACGACTCGGGGATGCCGGGCTCCTGGATGTTCTCGCCCTTGACGATGGCCTCGTACACCTTGACGCGGCCGAGGATGTCATCGGACTTGATCGTGAGGAGCTCCTGGAGGGCGTACGCCGCACCGTAGGCCTCGAGAGCCCACACCTCCATCTCACCGAAGCGCTGTCCACCGAACTGCGCCTTACCACCGAGCGGCTGCTGGGTGATCATCGAGTACGGACCGGTGGAGCGGGCGTGGATCTTGTCGTCCACCAGGTGGTGGAGCTTCAGGATGTACATGTAGCCCACGGAGATCGGCGCCGGGAACGGCTCGCCGGAGCGGCCGTCGAACAGCTGCGTCTTGCCGCTCGAGTCGATCAGGCGGAGGCCGTCACGGGTCGGGAGCGTCGAGTCGAGCAGACCGGAAATCTCCTCCTCGCTGGCACCGTCGAACACCGGGGTGGCGACCTTGGTGCCGGGCGCGGCCTCGAACGCCTGCTGCGGCAGCTTGGCGGCCCACTCCGGGGTGCCCTCGACCTTCCAGCCCTGCTTCGCGATCCACCCGAGGTGGGTCTCGAGGACCTGGCCGAAGTTCATTCGACCCGGGATGCCGAGCGGGTTGAGGACGATGTCCACCGGGGTGCCGTCCGCGAGGAACGGCATGTCCTCGACGGGCAGGATCTTCGCGATGACACCCTTGTTGCCGTGGCGGCCGGCGAGCTTGTCGCCCTCGGTGATCTTGCGCTTCTGGGCGATGTAGACCACGACGCGGCGGTTGACGCCGGAGCCGAGCTCGTCGTCGCCGTCCTCGGCGTTGAACTCCTTGACCGCGATGATCGTGCCCTGCTCACCGTGGGGCACCTTCAGCGACGTGTCGCGGACCTCGCGGCTCTTCTCGTTGAAGATCGCGCGGAGCAGACGCTCCTCGGCCGACAGCTCGGTCTCACCCTTCGGCGTGACCTTGCCGACGAGGATGTCGCCGGGGCGGACCTCGGCGCCGATGCGGATGATGCCGCGCTCGTCGAGGTCCTTCAGCAGCTCCGGGCTGACGTTGGGGAGGTCACGGGTGATCTCCTCCTTGCCGAGCTTGGTGTCGCGGGCGTCGACCTCGTACTCCTCGATGTGGATCGACGAGAGGGTGTCGTCCTTCACCAGGTCCTGGCTCAGGATGATGGCGTCCTCGAAGTTGTAGCCCTCCCACGTCATGAACGCGACGAGGAGGTTCTTCCCGAGGGCCAGCTCGCCGTTCTCGGTGGCGGGGCCATCGGCGATGACCTCTCCGACCTCGACGCGCTCACCGGCCGAGACGACGACCTTCTGGTTGTAGGAGGTGCCCTGGTTCGAGCGGTCGAACTTGCGCAGGTGGTACTCCTGCGTGCCGCCCTCGTCGAGCATGACGACGACGCGGTCCGCGGAGACCTCGGAGACGACACCGGCCTTCTCGGCGGTGATCACGTCACCGGCGTCGATGGCCGTGTAGCCCTCCATACCGGTTCCGACGAGCGGCGAGTCGCTGCGGAGCAGCGGCACGGCCTGACGCTGCATGTTGGCGCCCATGAGCGCGCGCTGCGCGTCGTCGTGCTCGAGGAAGGGCACGAGCGAGGTCGCGACCGACACCATCTGGCGCGGCGAGACGTCGATGTAGCCGATCTCCTCCGGGAGGAACAGGTCGACCTCACCGCTGCCGCCCTTGGGGCGCGCGAGCACGTGGCTCTCGCGGAAGCGACCCTTCGCGTCGAGCGGCGCGTTGGCCTGCGCGATGTTGAAGTCGACCTCCTCGGAGGCGGTCAGGTAGTCGATCTGGTCGGTCACGACACCGTCGACGACCTTGCGGTACGGGGTCTCGATGAAGCCGAACGAGTTGATGCGCGCGAAGGTCGCGAGCGCACCGATCAGACCGATGTTCGGGCCTTCCGGCGTCTCGATCGGGCACATGCGGCCGTAGTGCGAGGGGTGGACGTCACGGACCTCGACGCCGGCACGGTCACGGCTCAGACCACCGGGGCCGAGAGCCGACAGACGGCGCTTGTTGGTCAGACCCGCGAGCGGGTTGTTCTGGTCCATGAACTGCGACAGCTGCGAGGTTCCGAAGAACTCCTTGATCGCGGCGACGACGGGGCGCACGTTGATCAGGGTCTGCGGCGTGATGGCCTCGATGTCCTGCGTGGTCATGCGCTCGCGGACGACGCGCTCCATACGGGACAGACCCGTGCGGACCTGGTTCTGGATGAGCTCGCCGACCGCGCGGATGCGACGGTTGCCGAAGTTGTCGATGTCGTCGGTCGCGAGGCGGATCTCGGTCTTCTTGCCGCCGCGGATGCCCTCGAAGGTCTCCTCGGTGCCCGCGTGCAGACGCACGAGGTACTTGATCGTGGCGACGATGTCCTGCACCGTCAGCACCGACTCCGTCAGCGGGGTGTCGAGACCCAGCTTGTGGTTGATCTTGTACCGGCCGACCTTGGCGAGGTCGTAGCGCTTCGGGTTGAAGTAGAAGTTGTCGAGCAGCGCGCGGGCGGCCTCGGCGGCCACCTGCTCGCCCGGACGCAGCTTGCGGTAGATGTCGCGCAGCGCGTCTTCCTTGGTGACGATCGTGTCCTTCGCGAGCGTCTCCTCGATGGAGGTGTAGCCGGCGAACTCCTCGAGGATCTCCTCGCTGGTCATGCCCAGCGCCTTGAGGAAGACCGTCACGGACTGCTTGCGCTTGCGGTCGACGCGGACGCCGACCTGGTCGCGCTTGTCGATCTCGAACTCGAGCCAGGCACCGCGGCTCGGGATGACGCGCGCCGAGACGATGTCCTTGTCACTCGTCTTGTCGGGGGTCTTGTCGAAGTAGACACCCGGCGAGCGCACGAGCTGCGAGACGACGACGCGCTCGGAGCCGTTGATGATGAACGTGCCCTTGTCGGTCTGGAGCGGGAAGTCGCCCATGAAGACCGTCTGGGTCTTGATCTCACCCGTGAGGTGGTTCATGAACTCGGCCTCGACGTAGAGCGGGGCCGCGTAGGTCTTGCCACGCTCCTTGCACTCCTCGATGGAGTACTTCTCGGGCTCGAGGTACGGGTTCGTGAACGACAGCTGCATCGTCTCGCCGAGGTCCTCGATCGGGGAGATCTCCTCGAAGATCTCGCCCAGACCGCTGTTCTCGTTCACGTCGGTGCGACCGGCGGCCTTGGCCTCGGCCACGCGCGCCTTCCAGGCGTCGTTGCCGACCAGCCAACCGAAGGACTCGGTCTGCAGGGCGAGAAGGTCGGGGACCGTCAGCGTGTCGGAGATCTTGGCGAACGAGAGACGGGAAGCTCCGCGTCCGTTCTTGGTGGTGGTGGATGTGGATGCGTTGGGAGCAGCAGCCAAGGGAATAACCTCCGTGAGCCCCGCAGGGCTTCTCGATTCCTTTGTCGTCAGGTGGAGTGCGCTCAGAAGCTCACGAGATGCCGACCACCATATGAGGGCAGGGAGAAGCGAGCGCAACTACCAACTATAGACGCGATCTCGCGACATGGCAAGCGCAATCCTTGACCAATCTTCGATGCTGCGGTAATGGGACCGCCGAGACCCCGCCTGCGCGCCGAAACCCCGCCCTCGCCGCGGAGGCAGGGCGGGGTTTGGACGCGAAACCGGGGTCTCGGGTCAGGACGCGATGTTGAGCTCGTTGCCGGGGATCGAGGCGAGGAGGCGGCGCGTGTAGGGGTCGCGAGGATTCGTGAAGATCTCCTCCGACGACGCGGCCTCCACGAGCTTCCCGTCCTTCATCACGCACACGTAGTCGCTGATGAGCCGCACCACCGCGAGGTCGTGCGAGATGAACAGGTAGCTCAGGCCGTACTCGCGCTGGAGGTCGCCCAGCAGCCGCAGGATCTGGTCCTGCACGAGCACGTCCAGCGCCGACACGGGCTCGTCGCACACGATGAGATCCGGCGACAGTGCCAGCGCTCGCGCGATCGCCACACGCTGACGCTGCCCGCCGGAGAGCTCGGACGGGTAGCGCCGCAGCATCGACTGCGGCAGCGCGACGTCGTCCAGGAGCTGCCGCACGCGCTTGCGCCGGTCGGCCCCGCTCCCCCGCTTGTAGAACTCCAGGGGCTCCGCGATCAGGCGCTCGATCGTGAACATGGGGTTCAGGCTGGAGTACGGATCCTGGAAGATCGGCTGCACCCGCTGCCGGAAGTCCTTCGTCTCCGCACGACTGAGCGTCGAGATGTCCTTGCCCTCGTAGCGGATGAGGCCGCTCGTGGGCTCGATCACCTTGAGCAGCATGCGCGCAGTCGTCGTCTTGCCCGATCCGGACTCCCCCACGATCGCGACGGTCTCCCCGCGCGGGATCGCGAGCGAGACGTCGTCGACGGCCACGAAGTCCTCGTGCTTGCCGCGCACGGGGTACACCTTCGTGAGGTTCTCGATCTCGACGATGTTGCCCTTCGACGAGCTCAGGGACCCAGACTCACTGTGGGTCGCTGAGCCTGTCGAAGCGTCCCGGACGAAGGCCTCAGGACGAAGCCGGGCCACCGCCACCGACGGCGCCGCCTTCACGAGCGACTGGGTGTACGGGTGCTGCGGGTCCTCGAGGATCCGCCGCGCCGGCCCTTGCTCGACGACCTTGCCGCGGTGCATCACGATCACGCGCTCGGCCCGCTCCGCGGCGAGCCCGAGGTCGTGCGTGATGAGGAGCACGGCGGTGCCCAGCTCCCTCGTCATCTCGCCGATCTGGTCGAGGATGGTCTGCTGCACCGTCACGTCCAGGGCACTGGTGGGCTCGTCCGCGATGAGCAGTCGCGGCTTGCACGCCAGCCCGATGGCGATGAGCGCCCGCTGGCGCATGCCGCCGGAGAACTCGTGCGGGTACTGCTTGGCCCGACGCTCCGGATCGGGAAGACCGGCCGCGGTCAGCGCCTCGACGACCTTGGACTGCACGTTCTGCCGGGTGGCGAGGCCGTGGGCGAGCAGCGTCTCGGCGACCTGGGTGCCGATCTTCGCAACCGGATTGAGGTTCGACATGGGGTCCTGCGGCACGAGCCCGATGTCCCGTCCGCGGATCGATCGCAGCTCGTTCTCGGAGGCACGGGAGATGTCGCGTCCGTCGAGCTTGATGCTGCCGGCGGCCACCTTCCCTCCGCCTGCGAGCAGCCCGATGATCGCCATCGCGGTGGTCGACTTGCCGGAACCGGACTCGCCGACGATCGCCACGGTCTCCCCGGGGCGGATCTCGAGGTCGACGCCCTCGACGGCGTGCACGACGCCGTCCATGGTGGCGAAGTCCACCGCCAGGCCCTCGACCGACAGCAGGGGCTGGTCCGCCATGCCGTTCTCCTTCGCGGCGCGCACGGCGCCCTCGTCGCGGATGTTCATCGTGCCCTCGTCCTCGGGTCCATGGCCTCGCGCAGGGCCTCACCGAGCAGGGTGAAGCCGAGTGCGGTGACGGCGATGCAGATGCCGGGGAGGAACGCCAGCCACGGGGCGATCGCCAGCTCCGCCTGCGCGTACGTGAGCATGCGACCCCACTCGGCCGTCGCGGGGCCGCCGCCGCCGAGACCGAGGAACGACAGCGCCGCCGCATCGATCACGGCGGTCGCGAGGGTCAGGGTGCCCTGCACGATCACAGGCCCGATCGCGTTCGGGAGGACGTGCGACATCGTGATCCGGCCGCGGCCGAGGCCGAGCGTCTGCGCCGAGAGCACGTAGTCGCTGGAGCGCTGCTGGAGCATGGACGCCCGCAGCAGGCGCGCGAAGATCGGCACCTGGGAGGCCCCGATGGCGATCATCACGGCGTACGGCGTCTGTCCGAGGATCGCGGCGATCGACACCGCCAGCAGGAGGTTCGGCACCGAGAGGATGATGTCGACGACGCGCATGATGACGGTGTCGACCCAGCCTCCGAACGTGCCGGCGAGGAGTCCGAGGATCATGCCGCCGACGAGACCCATCGCAGTGGAGACGACGCCGATCAGCAGCGACGCCTGAGCGCCCCAGATGAGCTTGGACAGCACGTCGCCGCCGAACCGGTCCAGACCGAGGGGGAACTGCGGCAGCTCCCCCGGGCCGGGGATGTGCGTCGGCGTGATCTCCTTCGCCCCGGGGAGCGCGGTCTCGGGGTACGGAGCGAGGACCGGCGCGAGCACCGCGACGAGGAGGAAGAGGAGCACGATGACGGCGCCGATCCACGCCGTCGGATTGCGGCGGAGCCGGCGGAACACGTCGCGCCAGAACCCGCCGCCGCTCTCCTTGAGGTCGGCCTGGGCGATGGCGACGGTGTCGATGCTGCCGCCGCTCTCGGCGGACGGCCCCTGTGCGGGTGGGAGGGCGATGCTCATGCGAGCGCCTCCTTTCGGATGAGGGAGGAGGACATCACTGCACCCTCACTCTCGGATCGATGAGGCTGTACGACACGTCCACGGCCAGGTTGATGAGGGCGTAGGCGATCGCGATGAAGATGATGAACCCCTGCAGCACCGGGAAGTCGCGCGTGAAGATGGCGCGCGCGAGGAACGATCCGATGCCGGGGAAGGCGAACACGGTCTCGGTGAGCACCGCCCCCGAGATGAGGAGTCCGGTCTGCAGGCCGATCGTCGTGATGACGGGGAGCATGGCGTTGCGGAGGATGAACCGGCTGCGCAGCGTGCCGGAGCCCACGCCCTTCGCCCGCCCCGTCCGCACGTAGTCGGCGTTCTGCACCTCCAGCACGCTCGCCCTGGTGATGCGGACGATGATCGCGAGCGGGATGGTGCCGAGCGCGAGCGCCGGGAGGATCAGATGGAGGATCGCATCCCACGCGGCGTCGAACTCCCCCGTGATGATGCCGTCCCAGACGTAGAAGCCGGTGGGATGGGTGGCATCGATCCGGGGGTCCTGCCGGCCGTCCGAGGGGAGCCACCCCAGCTGCACGGCGAAGACGTACTTGAGGATGAAGGCCAGGAAGAAGACCGGGATCGTGATCCCGATGAGGCTCAGCACGACCGACGCGTGGTCGGTGAACTTGCCGTGGCGGCGGGCCGCCCAGTACCCGAGCGGGATGCCGACGCCCACCGCGAAGATGAGCGCCGCGACGCTCAGCTCGATCGTCGCGGGGAAGCGGCGGAGGAACTCCTCCGTGACCGCCCGGTTGGTCTGGATGGACGTGCCGAAGTCGCCCTGCAGCAGGCGCGTGACCCAGATGAAGTACTGCTCGATGAGGGGCTTGTTGAAGCCGTAGAGCTCGTTGACCCTGGCGATGGCCTCGGGGGTGGCCTTCTCGCCGAGGAGGGCGACCGCGGGGCCGCCGGGGAGGGCCCTGACCCAGGCGAACAGCAGGATGCTGAGCCCGAACAGGGTGGGGATGAGGAACAGCAGTCGCCTGCCGATGGTGCGCAGCACAGAGTTCTCCGTCGATCAGAAGGTACGCCGTGCCCCGGTCCCGCGAGGCGGAACCGGGGCTCGGCATATCAAATGGTCAGGCCTACTTCGTGAGGACGATGTCCGTGAAGACCTCGTCGTTCACCGGGCTGGCGGGGTAGCTCTCGACGCGCGGGTCGAAGGCGAGCGTCGGCGCCGGGTGGGCGAGCGGGACGCCCGGGATGAACTCCGCGACCATCTCGTTGATGTCCTCGTAGAGCGCCGTCTGGTCGTCGAGGTTGGAGACCCCGCGCGCCTCGGTCAGCGCCTGGAAGAGCTCCGGGTTGTCGAAGCCCCACTCCGAGCTCTGCTGGCCGAAGAACACACCGACGAAGTTGTCCGTGTCGTTGTAGTCGCCGGTCCAGCCCAGCAGGTGGATGCCGTGGTCGGAAGTGCCGGTGGTGCGGTCGAGGTACTCGACCCACTCCTCGGAGACCGGAGTGGTCTCCACGCCGACCTCCGAGAGCTGCGAGGACAGGACGGTGTAGATCTGCTCGGGGTCCGGCATGTACGGACGCGAGACGTTGACCGGGTAGTTGAAGTCCAGCGACAGCGGGTTCGCCTCGTCGTAGCCGGCCTCCGCGAGCAGCTCCTTGGCCTTCTCCGGGTCGTAGTCGTAGGTCGTGACCTCGTCGTTGTAGCCGTTGACCACCGGCGGGACGAACTGCGTCGCCTTCTCGGTGCCCTCCGGGAGGACCTGGCTGATCAGGGCGTCCTTGTCGATCGCGTAGGACAGCGCCTCGCGCACCTTCGGGTCCTGCAGCTCCGGGATCGCCTGGTTGAAGGCGAGGTAGAGGATCGTGAACGGGGGACGCGACACCATGGTGAAGTCGTCCTCCTCCAGCGCCTTCGTGTCGGCGGGGCCCACGAGGTCGTAGCCGTCGATGGAGCCCGACTCGAGCGCCTGGCGACGCGCCGTCGGGTCGTCGATGGTGCGGAAGATGATCTCGTCGATCTGTCCGGCCTCGCCCCAGTAGTCGTCGTAGGCCTTGAGCGTGACCTGCTCGCCCGGCGCCCACTCCTCGAACTGGTAGGGGCCCGTGCCGACCGGGTGGCCCATGGCGTACTCGGACAGCTGCGGGGCCTCGGCGGTGCCGCCGACCTCGTCCGCGCCGAACTCCTGCATCGCCGAGGGGCTCTGCATGCCGAAGGCCGGGAGCGACAGCGAGGCGATGAAGCCGGCGAACGGCTTGTTCAGCTCGATCGTGACGGAGTTCTCGCCGTCGGGCGTGCAGGACTTGTAGACCGCGTCCTCCGGGTTGGAGGCGTAGCCCTTGAAGAGCTTGTTGTAGTAGTACCCGAAGGCCTCGGAGGCGGCGAGACCGGTCCAGTTGTACCAGCGGTCGAAGTTGGCGCAGACGGCCTCGGCGTTGAACGGCGTGCCGTCCTGGAAGGTCACGCCCTCCTTCAGCGCGAACGTGTGGGACATGCCGTCCTCGGACGACTCCCACGACTCCGCCAGCAGCGGCGCCGGGTCGGCCGTGCCGGGCTCCGTGCCCACCAGACCCTCGAAGATCTGGCGGGAGACGCGGAAGGTCTCGCCGTCCTGCGCGAACGCCGGGTCGAGGCTCGCGGGATCCGACGAGGCGGCGAAGACGAAGGTGCCGTCGACGTCACCCGATCCTTCCGACCCGTTGTCCCCGCGCTCGCTGGCGACGCATCCGGCGAGTGCGAGAGCGGTGATGGTCGCTCCGGTGACGGCGGCGAGTCCTCGCCGAGGCATGGCTGACTGGTGCATGTGTGTATGACCTTCCCTGTCGGGCGCTTCCTTGCGCGTCTCCGGGCATCGTCGCCGCGGAGACGGTGATTCCTCGAAGGTACCCAGCGGTCCGGCCGATGCCAAGAGTCCGAGGTTGCGATCCGGTATCGACGCGGCACCGCCGTCGATCCGGTAATGTCCAGAACGTGCCGGACACCACTCCCCGCGTCGTGTGCCTGGGCGAGGGCCTGGTCGCCCTCGTCGCCGCCACCGCCGGACCGCTCGAGACCTGCCGCACGTTCCACCGCTCCCTCGCCGGGGCCGAATGGAACACCGCGATCGCGCTGTCCTCCGCCGGCATCCGCACCGCGGTCGTGTCCCGCGTCGGTGACGACGGCTTCGGACGCTTCCTCACCGCCGAGCTCCGCGCGCACGGCGTCGACGATCAGGCTGTGGAGATCGACCCGATCGCACCGACGGGCCTCTACGTCAAGGAGCTCTCCCCGCGGGCGGACGGCGCCGTGGAGGGGACGATGCACTACTACCGCGCCGGGTCGGCCGCGGCGGCGCTGTCGCCGGCCTCGCTGGAGTCGCCCGTGGCGGTGGACCTGCTCGCCGCAGCGGCCCTCGTGCACACCTCCGGCATCACGCCCGCGCTCTCGCCCTCCGCACGCGCCGCCCAGGAGGCCCTGGTCGCGGCGCCGGGACCGGGCCGTCTCGTCAGCTTCGATCTGAACTGGCGCCCCGCGCTGTGGCGGGGCCGCGAGGACGAGGGACGCGCCGTCCTCACCGATCTCGCCCACCGCGCCGACGTCCTGTTCTGCACCCGCCCCGACGCCGAGGCCGTGTTCGGCACGAGCGCACCGGACGAGCTGCGGGCGCTGTTCCCCGAGCCGCGCTACCTGGTCGTGACCGACCCCGCCGGCGCCGTGGCGTTCGACGGCGCGGACCGGGTGGGCAGCGAGGCTCTCGATGCACCGGTCGTGGAGACGATCGGCGCGGGCGACGCGTTCGCCGCCGGCTTCCTCGCCGGCGTCCTCACCGGCCTGACGCTGCACGGGAGCCTGGCCCGCGCCCACCGCATCGCGACGCGCGCGATCGCCAGCACACGCGACCACGTCGACTGAGCAGGCGGCGGCTCAGTCCGCGGGGTGCCAGCGCCGTGGCGGGACCGCGTCGTGCGTGCGCTGCAGGGACACCGCGACGTGCTCGCCCCGGTGCTGCACGATGCGCACGAACAGCACGTCGATGAGCGCGAGCTGCGCGATCCGGCTCGACATGGCGGCCATCCGGAACGGCGACTCCTGGGCCTGGCTGAGGAGCACGACGTCGGCGAGGGCCGCGAGCGGGGAGTCGGCCGCGCCCGTCACGGCCACCGCAAGGGCGCCCGCAGCCCGGGCGACCTCCAGGGCACGGACCGTCTCGGCCGTCTCGCCGCCGTGCGAGAAGGCGATCGCCACATCGGCGGAGGACCGCAGCGCGGCCGCGGTGACCGCGAGATGCGGATCGGCCGAGTGGGTCACGGAGCAGCCGATCCGGGAGAGCTTGAGCTGCAGGTCCTGGGCCGTCAGCGATGACGCCGCCTGCCCGAACAGGTCGATGTGCCGCGCCACGACCACCGCCCGCGCGACCCGGTCGAGGGCGTCCGCATCGAGAGCCCGGGCGGTCTTCTCGATCGCGTCGATCTCCTGGGCCGCGAGCTTCGCGGCGATCGCGGCCGGGCCGTCGTCGCGGTCGATCGCCGTGGAGTCGAGTCCGAACCGGGCCTGCTGCGCCTGGGCCAGGGTGACCGCCCGCGCGACGGCGACCCTCAGCTCCCGGTAGCCGCTGTAGCCGAGCGACTGCGCGAAGCGGGCGACGGTCGACAGCGAGGTCTGGCAGAGCTGCGCGAGATCGTTGATCGCGAGGTCCACCACGAGGGTGGGGTCGCCGAGGATCCTCTCGGCGACGCGTCCCTCCGCCGCGCTGAGCTTGGGGAGGGAGCGCCGCACCACGGCCAGAACGTCGTCGTCCATGCGCTGATCCCGTCTCAACCGGCGGCGGTCGTCCTCTGTCGCGGCCGGAAGCGGCCGAGCAGCGCGTCCCGCGCGGTCTGGGCGCCGAGCCGGCTGGCCGCGCCGACCTCGACGGTGGGCAGCGGCAGCGGCTCCTGCACGGGCAGGCCGACGTTCACCACGACCGCATCCGGGTCCCGGAGCGCGGTCCGCTCGATCAGCGCCCGCTGCGCCGGCTCCGCATCCGGTCGATCCACGAGGACGACCGTCGTGCCGGTCGCCGCGGCGACCTCGTCGATCACGGCGTCCTGCTCGACCACGGGCCGTGCGGCCACGTCGAGCCGCACGCGGATGCCGTCTCCCGCGAGCGCCTCCGCGACGTACGAGGCGGCGCTGTCGACCGCGAGCGTCGAGCGACGGCGGGCATCGATCACCGCCAGGGCCTCCGCGGCCTCGGGGGCATCGCCGGCGAGCGACACGGACCGGCGGACGATCTCGGCGGCGTCGAACGCGGCAGCTTCCTCGTCCGAGGTCGCGCTCGTGCGCAGCCGGGTCGCGAGAGCCGACACCCGCGCGGCGGCCTCCTCGACGCGCTCCCGGGAGAGCGAGCCGTCCCGCAGCGCGGCGACGATCCCGTCGCGGGCGGCGAGGAAGTCGCGCCGGTCCTGGTCGGGAAGAGCGGCCTCGCCGGGGTTGGTCGGGTTGCCGATGCACAGCAGGTCGGCGCCGGCGGCCAGAGCGAGGGCGGCGCCCCCGCCGAGTCCGACGGTCTCGCGGATCGCGGCCATGTCCAGCGCGTCGGTGATGATGACGCCCTGGAAGCCCCACTCCCGCAGCATGCCGAGCACGCGCGGGTTGAGGGTGGACGGCTGCGCGCCCCACGCGGGGACGACGATGTGCGCGGTCATGATCGCGTCCACCCCCGCCTCCACGGCGGCGCGGAACGGCTCGAGGTGTACGCGCTCGTACTCGGCCACGTCGAGCGCGATCTCGGGCAGTGCGTGGTGGGAGTCGAGGTGGGTGTCGCCGTGACCGGGGAAGTGCTTGACGCACGCGGCCGCCCCGCCGTCCTGGATGCCGTCGACCGTGGCGACGACGTGACGCGTCACCAGCGCCTCCTCGGACCCGAACGAGCGCACGCCGATGACGGGGTTGCGCGGGTCGGTGTTGACGTCGGCGACCGGACCGAGCACGACGTTCGCCCCGACGGCGCGCACGCGGCGGGCGAGTTCCGCCCCGGTCCGCTCCGATGCGACGACGTCGTCGAGGGCGCCGAGCTGCGCGGCCCCGGGGAGGGTGGAGCCGCTCCCGGACTCCAGGCGCGTGACGCTGCCGCCCTCCTCGTCGACGCCGATCAGGGCGTCCGGGTTCGCGTTCAGGATCTGCGCGCTCAGCGCGGGCAGTCCCTCGCCGACGTTCTGGCCGAAGTACACGACACCGGCCAGGCCGTCGCGCAGCTCCTCCACGAGCCAGGCGGGGGCCGTGGTGCCGAGGAATCCGGGCCAGAGCACGCCGTTCGCGAGGCGCTCGAGCTCGTCGGTCATCCCTTCACCGCCCCCGCGACCATGCCGGCGGAGAGCCGGCGCTGCACGATGACGAAGAAGATCATGACGGGCACGGTGATGATCGTCGAGGCGGCCATGATGCTGCCCCAGTCGTTGGAGTACAGGCCGAAGAACGACTTGAGGCCGATCGAGACCGTGTACTGGTCGGTCTGCGCGCCGAGGATCGTCATGGCGAAGATGAACTCGTTCCACGCCGTGATGAAGCTGAAGATGCTCGTCGCGACGAGACCGGGCATCACGAGCGGCAGGAGGATCGAGCGGAACATCCGCCACCAGCTCGCGCCGTCGATGTAGGCGGCCTCTTCGAGCTCGACCGGGACGGCCGCGACGAAGCCGCGCAGCATCCAGATGCCGAACGCGAGCGACAGCGCCACGTAGACGACCATCAGGCCGATGATGCTGTTGAGCAGACCGAGGCTCTTCACCTGGAGGAACAGCGGGATGACGAGTGCCTCGAGCGGCACCATCTGCACCACGAGGATCATCATCAGCACCGTGGTGCGGAACTTGAAGCGGAAGCGCGCGACGGCGACCGCCGCGAGCAGGCAGACGATGGCGCTGACGAGCACCGTGACGAGGGCCACGATCGCCGAGTTGCGCAGGTACGTGCCGAAGCCGCCCTCCGTGAGCACGAAGGCGAAGTTGTCCCACGTGAACTCCTGCGGGAGGAGCGACTGCCCGCCGCTGGACGCCTTGGCGTCGAAGGCGCTGGAGACCATCCAGTAGACGGGGAACAGCGTGAAGACGAGGACGGCGGCGACGCCGATGCCGAGTCCGATCCGCGACCGGAGCCTGGGGCGGGGGTTCACAGCTCGTCCTCCTTCATGAGGGAGCGGATGTAGACGATCGTGATGCCGATCAGGACGAGGGTCAACAGCACCGCGAGCGCGGCACCGAATCCGTAGCGGTTCTGACCGAACGACTCCACGTACGACCACACGCCGAGGTTGAGCACCTGACGGTTGCCGCCGCTGCCGCCGGGCATGAGGTACACCTGCGCGAAGACCTTGAAGTCCCAGATCGTCGACAGGATGATGACGACGGAGAAGACGGGCTTGAGCGTCGGGAAGATGATCTTCCAGAAGCGGCGCCACGCGCCGGCCCCGTCGAGCGCCGCCGCCTCGAGCATCTCCTTCGAGACGCCCAGGAGCCCGGCGAGCACGGTGATGGCCACGAACGGGAAGCCGTGGTGGACGACGTTCAGCAGCACGATCGCGTAGAACGACCACTGGTTGGTGAACCAGTTGACCTGGCCGTTGATGAGGCCGAGGTCCTGCAGGACGCTGTTGAAGATGCCGCGGTCGGCATCGAAGATGAAGGTCCAGACGTACGTGCCGGTCACGGCGGGCATCGCCCACGCGACCATGATGCAGCTGGAGACGATGGTGCGCCACACGGTACCCAGGCGCGCCAGCAGCAGCGCCACGAGGGTTCCGAGTGCGACGGTGGTGAACACCGCGACGGCGGCGAAGCCGACCGTGTTGGGGAGCACCACCGTCCACAGGGTCGGATTGGTGAGCGCCTCGGCGTAGTTGGCCAGCCCGATCCAGTTGCTCTCACCGGTGTTGATCTCGCGCAGACCGTAGTCCTGCAGCGAGTAGAGGAACACCTGCACGAGCGGCCAGAGCATGAGCCCCGCGAGGATGATCAGCCCGGGGGCGAGGAGGAGCCAGGGGCGGGCCGTGACAATCGAGAGACCGCGACGCTTCCGGCCGCCGGCCACGGAGGCGGAGGAGGGCTCCGCCTTCGTGGCCGGCAGTGGCGCTTGCACCATCGACATGGAAGGAATGGTTCCTTACTGGTTGAGCAGTTCGGTCATCTCGGCGGCGGCGTCCTTCGTCGCGGTCGCGACGTCCTTCTGCCCGCTGAGGATGGCCTGGATCATGGCGTTGGTGGTCTTCTTCGCCTGCACGGCGCCGAAGTTCGGCGTGACCGGGACGGACGCGCCGCCGTCGACCATCTGCTCGGCGAACGGAGCGACGAGCGGGTCGGTCGAGGCGAGGGCCTCCTCCATCGCGGACTGGACGCCCGGGAAGTAGCCGGTCTCGTCGGACCACTGCTCGGCGAACTCACCGGTGGTCATGAGCTTGACGAACTCCCACGCGAGGTCGGCGTTCTTCGTGGTGTTGAACACCGACAGGTGCGAGCCGCCGAGCACGGACGGAGCGATGCCGCCGTCCTGGCCGGGGATCACGGCCGCGCCGATCTTGCCCTCGAGCTCGGGGTTGGCCTCGATGAGCGCGTTCGGCGTCCACGAGCCGGAGAGCATCATCGCGACGTTGCCCTGCGTGAAGGCGTCCCGGAGGTCGGTCTCCTTCCACGTGGTCGCACCGGCCGACGAGAAGCCGTGCTCGGTGGCCAGGCCCGTGTAGAACTCGATGCCGGCCTGCGACTCGGCGCTGTCGAGCTCGCTGGTCCAGGTGTCGCCGTCCTTCGTGGCGATCTCGCCGCCGGCGCCCCAGACCCAGGGGTAGACCTGGAACTCGGCGTCACCCGCGACGGGGAAGGGCAGCATGTCGGGCTTGGCGGCCTTGATGGCCTCACCGGCGGCGACGATGTCGTCCCAGGTCTTCGGAGCCTCGAGACCGAGCTCCTCGAAGACGTCGGTGCGGTAGACGATGGAGCGGACACCGGCGTACCACGGCATGCCGTAGAGCTCGTCCTCGTAGGTGCCCGCGACCGCGAGGCCCTCGACGAGGTCGTCACGCAGGCCGTCCTCGGCGTCGACGTACTCGTCGAGCGGGAGGAGCGCGCCGGCGTCGGCGAACTCCGCGGTCCAGGTGGTGCCGGTCTCGGCGATGTCCGGGGTGGTGCCGCCGGCGATCGAGGTGACGAAGCGGTCGTGGGCGTCGGCCCACTGGATCTCCTCGATGGTGACCTTCGCGCCGGTCTCCTCCTCGAAGGCGTCCGACACCTTGTCGTAGAAGGCGGTCGCGTCGGGGTTGGTCCCCTTCATGATCCAGACCGTCAGCTCCTGGCCCTCGCCATTGGTCGAGCCGTTGTCGCCGCTGCCGCCGGCGCAGCCGGCCAGAGCGATCGTGGCAGCGGCGCCGAGCGCCACCGCCGGAAGAATGCGCTTGTGCATGGGGGGATCTCCTCTTTGAAAGTCCAGGTGTGCATCGGGTGCGTACCGGGGATAGGAAAAAGTATTCACGACTAACTAATTCCCTGCAAGTTCCTCCCAGAATCGTCATGCCCCCGTAACATCAGGCCTCCGGGGTAGGCTCCCCGCATGCCCCGCCGTGGATCAGACGCCGACCGCTCTCCGCTCCCCCGGCACGCACCGCCGTCGACGCGCGGCCGGACCTCCCGGGTCCTGCGGGGCCTCGGGATCGGGCTCGCCGTCGTCCTCGTCTCCACCGCGGCGGTCGCGGGATTCCTCGTGTGGGACGTGTTCAACCGGGTGGGCGACGGCGCCGTCACCCTGGAGGGCGCCCCGCAGGTCGACCCGCCCACGGTCGGCGCCTACCCGGACGACAAGGCGTTCAGCATCCTCATCGTGGGGACGGACGAGTGCGGCCCGAAGGCGACCGCGCTCTTCGACGAACGCTGCGCCGAAGCCGACGGCCGGAGCCGCAACGACGTCAACCTCCTCGTGCACGTCTCCGCCGCACCCCGGAACGTGACCGTCGTCTCCCTCCCCCGCGACCTCGGCGTCCCCGTACCCGAGTGCACCCGCGAGGACGGCTCCGTCGCGTCCGCGATGGAGAAGGCGTCGATGAATGCGCTGTTCGAGCACGCCGGCCTCTCCTGCATCGCGAAGACCGTGAGCGAACTGGGCGATATCCCCATCGAGTTCGCCGCCAAGATCAGCTTCGACGGCGTCATGGCCGTCACCGACGCGATCGGCGGCGTCGAGGTCTGCATCGCCGGCGACGGCATCCGCGATCGCCACACCGGCATCGATTGGCCGGCGGGCCTGCGGACGGTCTCGGGCGTGGAGGCCCTCCAGTTCATCCGCACCCGGCACGGCGTGGGGGACGAGAGCGACCTCGCGCGCATCTCCAACCAGCAGCAGTACATGTCGCGGCTGGCCAAGAAGGTGCTCAGCGAGGACACTCTGACCGACATCCCCAAGGTGCTGCGACTGACGAACGCCATCGCCGACAGCATCGATCCCAGCGACGAGCTCGCCGACCCGCTGCGCCTGGCCCAGCTCGCACTCGCCCTCAAGGATGTGAACTTCAGCGACTTCGTGTTCGTGCAGTACCCGAACATCGCCGATCCGTTCGACGACGACAAGGTCGTGCCGGACGAGGAGGCTGCGGCCGCGCTGTGGGACGCGGTGCGGGCCGGACAGCCGCTCCAGCTCACCGGCGACGTGACGACGCACCGCGGCGTGGAGCTGGTCACCCCCGCGCCCACGGCGCCCGAGACGCCGGAGTCGGAATCCACTCCCGAGGCGAGCGCCACGCCGGACGCGCGCGCGACGCTCCCGCCGGAGGTGTCGGGGCAGACCCTCGAGCAGGAGACCTGCGCGGTGGGCAACCAGCGCTGACCACCGCGGCCGCGGCGTAGGCTCGACGGCATGGGACGGACGCGATCACGGGACGCCGAGCACCCGCAGACCCGCCTCGACCATGGCGGCCTCGCCCGGATCGTCCCGTCGGAGTTCACGAGCGGCTTCGAGCTCGTCGTGGACGACACCCCGCAGTCGCACGTCGACCTCGACGACCCCACGCACCTGCACTTCGAGTACATCGTGCGGATGGGCGCGGTGATCGACCAGCTCCGCCCCGGGTCGCTCACCGCGGTGCACCTCGGCGCCGGGGCCCTCACCATCCCCCGCTACATCGACGCGACCCGCCCCGGGTCGCGCCAGCAGGTCATCGAACTGGAGGCCCCGCTGGTGCAGCTCGTCCGCGAGCACCTCCCCCTGCCGAAGGGGGCGGCCATCCGGTTGCGCATCGGCGATGCGAGGGAGGGGGTCCGGAAGCTTCCGGCGGCCCTGCACGGCGCGTGCGACCTCGTCGTCTCGGATGTGTACTCGGGCGCGCAGACACCCGCCCACCTCACGAGCGTCGAGTTCTACCGGGAGCTCGCCGCGCTGCTCGCCCCCGGCGGCGTCCTGCTCGTCAACGTCGCCGACGGTCCCGGTCTCGCGTTCGCCCGTCGACAGGCCGCGACCATCGCCGAGGTGCTCCCGGAGATCGGGATCCTCGCCGACACCCAGGTGCTCAAGGGCCGCCGCTTCGGCAACCTCGTGGTCGCGGCATCCGCCGCCCCTCTCCCGACGGAGTGGCTGCCCCGGATGCTCGCCGCGGGTCCGCATCCCGCGAAGATCGCCCAGGGGGACGAGGCCCGCGCCTTCCTCCAGGGCGCCCGGATCGTCACGGACGCCGACGCCGTCGCGTCCCCGCGACCCGATGCCTCGCTGTTCCTGCGCTGATCGGGCGCGCCGCCCCGAGGAGCGCGGAAGCGGCAGGCAGACTGGACGGGGACAGGTGCGGGGACGCGCGGAAGGAGAGCAATGAGTTTGATCCGGGGATACGACCGGGAGAGCCTCCGCGAACAGGTCGATCTCGACGAGTGCGCGGCACGCCTGGCCGAGATCGAGGAGCAGCGCAGCCTTCCCGCCCTGCTGGAGCGGGTCTGGCTGCTGAAGGTGCTGGGACGCCTCGACGACGCCCTCGCGCTCGCCGACGAAGCCGTGCGGCAGGCCCGGATGGCCGGCACCCGCAAGGACGTGCTCCGCGCCCGGGTGCTGCACGCGACGATCCTGCAGTACCGGGGCGCATACGCCGCCGCCGAGCAGGAGCTGGCCACGTGCGCCGCGGAGGCGGAGGGGCAGCGCTGGCTGTCGATCGCCGCTTTCGCCTATCAGCACCACGGCAAGAACGCCTACGACGCCGAGGACTACGAGACCGCGCGGGAGAGCTTCAAGCAGTCGCTGTTCCTGCGGCGCGAGTCCGGCGCGGAGGACCGGGAGCTGGAGACCGTGCTCCTCGCCATCGAGGCCGTGGAGCGCCGTCGTCCGGCGCAGCTCGTCGCCGGCTGACGTCGTTGCGCCCGAGTGTCCGCGGCATGCCTTAGCCTGAGCGCATGGCGGAACTTGACCGCGTGCGCGTCTGGGGCGAGGCACTGATCCGGTTGCATCTCGACGACAGCTGGTCGTTCGACTTCGACCATGCCAAGCGTCGCGCCGGCCAATGCGACTACACGCGCAAGCGCATCACCGTGTCGCGGTATCTCGCCGCCCGCTTCGAGGACGACGAGATCCACCAGGTGCTCCTGCACGAGGTGGCCCACGCCCTCGCCGGACACCAGGCCGCCCATGGCCCCGCCTGGAAGCGCGTGGCGCGCGACCTGGGCTATGTCGGCGGCACGACGCACCGCGGGGAGACCGCCGTCGAGCTCGCTCCGTGGGTCGGCCGCTGCCCGGCCGGTCACGTCACGTATCGACACCGCCGCCCGAGCCGGGCCACGTCCTGCGCCCGCTGCTCCCGCACGTTCGATGCCCAGCACCTCTTCGCCTGGACGCGTCGCGAGATCACGACCGACGCCCGCCTCGCCGCGCAGGCCCCGCGCTGAGGGCCGAGGGAGCGGGGTCGCCTGCTCAGACGGCTGAACCGCCGGAGCGCGGCTGCTCTTCGGACGCGGAGGCGTCCTCCTCGGCCGGCGCGGCGTCCTCCTCAGCAGGCGCGGCGTCTTCCGCAGCAGGCGCGGCGTCCTCCTCCGCGTCCGAGGGTGCCTGACCCGCGGCCGCGTCTCGATGTGCCGCGGGTTCGGTCGACGGGGTCAGCCCGGACTCGGTCTCGGCTGCGGTCTCGCGGTGACGGCGGCGTCGACGAACGAGCGCGGTGAGACCCCGCCAGCCGAGCAGGAACACGCCGAGCACGAGCGTCGCCACGATGACGAAGGGCACCTCCGCGGTGTCTCCGCTGAGCAGACGCAGCAGCATGCCGACGACGACCGTCACCACCCACACCACCGCGCCCCACGGCAGCGACCACGGCCGCCGCGGCCGTGCGGGGAGCAGCAGCGCAGCGGCGTGCCCCACCAGCAGGGCCACGAGGAACGGCCACGCCGTGAGGAGGAACCCTGCCGGGTCCTCCTGGTGGGAGGCGCGACCGATGGCGGCGAAGACGAGGACGAGGACGGCGTCGACGAGGAGAGCGGGGAGGAACCTCATTCCTCGACCCTACGCGGATCGCGTGCTCACTCGAAGCGCGTGAACCGCCCGCCGCGCAGAACGGGGACGGCGTCCACCGCGTCCAGGACGGCGGCGTCCGCGGTGCTGGTCGGCACCAGTCCGGCGGCCCGGATGCGATCGGTCGCGGAGACCCCGGCCTGCAGCTCGCGTCCGGAGCCCGTCGCCCCGATCAGGTGCTTCAGCGCACGCCGCAACGCGCGGAAGCCCTCTGCGGCCACGGCGGCGTCCGGTGCCGTGTGGTCGATGCCGAGATCGGTGAGCGCCGCCGCGATCGCTCCGGCCCCGAGCTGGTCCTCCACGGCGACGCGCAGCTCCCCCGCGGCATCGAGCTCGCCGGCCGGGACGAGCGCGACCGAGGTGCGGCCCTGGCGGCGTTCCTGCTCCACCTGCACGGCCCTGGCCACGGCACCGGCGTTGCGGATCGAGCCCAGCAGGACCGTGGCCCCGGCCGGGGCGGCGGCTGCCACCGCCGCCCCGTTCCGCGACCAGTCGAGCGCTCCGGCCAGCTCGATCTCCGCTCCCGCGGCCACCGCATCGGCGACCGTCGAGGAGAACCGGAGGACGTCGATCACCACGACGACGTCGGCCGGGGCGAGACGGGCGAGCCCGGACACCCCCCAGTCGAGTCGGACCTGGTACGGGGACTGATCGAACGGCGACGGCATTCGTCCAGCCTAGAGCCGTCAGTCCGCCGCGAGTGCCTCGACCGGAGCCACCCTGGTCGCCAGCCGGGTCGGCGTCGCGGCGGCCACGAGCGTGAGCAGCGCGGTCGCGGCGATGATGATCACCACGGGAAGCCACGGCACCTGCGGGGCGATCAGCCCGGCGGGCGTGAACTCCGGCAGGACCGGAACGGAGCCGAGCAGCGACTGGGCCGCGATCCACCCGTAGAGCACCCCGAGCAGGAGACCGGTGAGGGTCGCCGCCACCGTGATGTGCGTCGCCTCCAGCAGCACCATGCGGCGCACCTGGCGGTTGGACAGACCGATCGAGCGCAGCAGTCCGAGCTCGCGGCGCCGCTGCACGACGCCGATGGTGAGGAGGTTGACGAGGCCGACGGCTGCGATCACGGCCGAGACGGCGACGAGCACCATCATGATGGCCGCGAAGGCGTCGTACGGCGCGAAGAACTCCGCCGGGATCTCCTCCGTGGTCTGGCTGGTCATCAGGCGCTTCGACGACTCCAGCGCCACCGCGAACATCGTCACCAGGGTCACGCCCATGACGACGCCGATGGCCATCCGCGACGACCGCTCCGGGTACCGCAGGGCGTTCTCGGCCGCGAGTCGGGCGGTCGCGCTCGAGCCGAACAGGCGCCCCACGAGGCGGAGCACCGGCGGCATGAACAGCACGGATCCCAGGGCGAGCCCGGTGAAGGAGAGGATGCCGCCGAAGAACGCGACCACGACACCGAGCGGTGTGACGAGTCCGAGGACGACGCCGCCCGCGAGCAGAGCCGCGCCGGAGATCAGCAGCACCCAGGCCCCGACATGGCGACCCTTGCGCCCGGAGACCTCGTCACGGGTGCGCTCGACGGCACCGCCCAGAGCCTGCAGCGGCGTCACCGCGAGCACGCGCCGCGACCCCACCCAGGCGGCCGCCCAGGTGGTGAGCGCGACACCGACCGCCGGAAGGGCGAGAGCGGGCTGGGCGAGCGAGAAGGACGACGGCGAGGTGGCGACGAGCTGCCCGCCGAGCTGGACGGCCGCCGCGGAGAGGAGCAATCCGGCGAGAAGGCCGAGGCCCGCGCCGAGGAGCCCGACGACGAGCCCCTGCCGGCCGACCTGCGCCCGCTGCGAGCGCGCGGTCGCCCCGATGAGACGCATCAGCGCGATCTGCCGGGTGCGGCCCGCGATGATCGTCGAGAACGTGTTCGCCGTGACGATCGCGGCCACGTACATCGCGACGGCGGTGAGCAGCACCGACAGGATCGCGACGACGACCGCGAGCGTGCCGCTGTCGCCGATGAACGGATCGGCCTGGAGCACGGCGCCGATGTAGGCCGTGATCTCGACGAGGAAGACGCCGAACGCGGACGAGAGCGCGGCGACGAGGACGCTCGCGCCCATGCCGCGGTCGCGGAGCCAGGCCAGCCGGGGTCCGGTCGTCCGCGTCTCCGGGACGACCGTGGCGAGCGCGGTCATGCCGACACCTCCGCGGCGAGCATGTAGGCCGAGATCTGCTCCGCGGTCTGCCGCGGGTGATCCGCCACGATCCGGCCGTCGCCGAGGTAGAGCACCCGGTCGGCGTGGCTCGCCGCGATCGCGTCATGCGTGACCATCGCGATGGACTGGCCGTGCTCCCGACTGGCGGCCGCGAGCAGGCGCAGCACCTCCCGTCCGGTCTGGGAGTCGAGGTTGCCCGTGGGCTCGTCCGCGAACACGAGGTCGGGGGCGGTGGCGAGGGCCCTGGCGATGGCGACGCGCTGCTGCTGCCCTCCCGAGAGCTGGTGCGGCCGGTGCCCGAGGCGCTTGCCGAGGCCGAGCGTCTCGATGAGCCCGTCGATCCGTGCCCGCTCGATGGCGCTGGGGCGGCGGCCGTCGAGCTCGAACGGCAGCAGGATGTTGCCGAGGGCGTCGAGCGTGGGGACGAGGTTGAACGCCTGGAAGATGAACCCGACGCGGCGGCGGCGCAGGATGGTCAGGTCGAGGTCGCCGAGACCCGTGATCTCGGTGTCGCCGATCCACGCCCGCCCCTCCGTCGGGCTGTCGAGGCCGGCCATGATGTGCATGAGGGTGGACTTGCCCGAGCCGGACGGACCCATGATGGCGGTGAACTGTCCGCGGCGGATGCCGACGCTCACGTCGTCGAGCGCGCGGACGGTGCCCTCGCCCGAGCCGTAGGTCTTCTTCAGGTGCTGGACGCGGGCGGCGAGCCCGAGGTCGGTGGTCGTGATCTCCATGTCCACGACGCTATTTCCGCACTCCCGCTCGTCGCGTCGCCCCCCGGGAGCATCCCGCTACATCGCGAGGATGATCCCGCGTCCTCCCGACCCACCCCCTTGCGTTCCTCCCACCCTTCTACGGACCGCCGCAAGGGGCCGGGTCGAACGGAAGGGGGTGGGTCGGCGTCAGGCGAGGCCGTGCTCGAAAGCGAACACGACGAGCTGCACGCGGTCGCGGAGCGCGAGCTTCGTGAGGATGCGGCTGATGTGAGTCTTCACCGTGGCCTCGCTGAGGAACTCCCGCGCGGCGATCTCGGCGTTCGACAGACCCCGGGCGGCGAGCGCGAAGATCTCCCGCTCCCGCTCCGTCAGCTCGGCGTACTGCGGCGGCACGGGCTTCGGAGCCTCCGCGAAGTGCTCGAACAGCTCCCGGGTCGCCGAGGCCGCGATCACGCTGGACCCCGCGTGCACGGTCCGGATCGCGGCGAGCAGGAACTCCGGATCGGCGTCCTTGAGGAGGAAGCCGCTCGCCCCCTGCCGGATCGCCCGCGCCGCCGCCTCGTCGAGGTCGAACGTGGTCAGCATCACGATGCGCGGGGGTTCCGGGCGGGACAGGATCTCCGCGGTCGCGGTCAGCCCGTCCATGACCGGCATCCGGATGTCCATGAGCACCACGTCCGGCCGGGTCGCGGCGACCACGTCGAGAGCCTCGCGCCCGTTGCCCGCCTCCCCCACGACCTCGAGGTCCGGCTGGGAGGCCACGAGCATGCGGATACCGGCCCGGAACAGCGCCTGGTCGTCCACCAGCACGACTCTGATCACTGCGGGGCTCCGATCGGAAGGCTGCTCTGGACGACGAACTGCGCACCACGGCGCTCGGCTTGCAGACTACCGCCCACGAGCTGGGCGCGCTCGCGCATGCCGATGAGCCCGTGTCCCCCGGGGGTCCCCGGCGTCGACTCGGGCGAGACGGTGTTGCGGACCTCGATGTCGACGCGATCCGGGAGCCACGCGAGATGCACGTCCACCGCGCCGTCGCCGTGGCGGATCGCGTTCGTCAGCGCCTCCTGGAGGATCCGGTAGACCGCGAGCTGGATGGCCCCCGGCGGCTCCCCCGGAGGCATGGGGTCGACCGTGACCCGCGGCTCGATGCCGGCCTGGCGCACCTGGGCGAACAGCGTCTCGAGATCGGCGAGGGTCGGCTGCGGACCGTCGCCCTGCCGATGACGGAGCTGGGTGAGGAGCATCCGCACGTCGCTCAGTGCTCCGCGGGCGGTCTGCGCGATCGTGCCGAGGGCCTCCGTCGCGATCTCCGGCTTCACGGCCGCGGCATAGCGCGCGCCGTCGGCCTGGGCGATGACGACCGCGAGCGAGTGGGCCACGACGTCATGCATGTCCCGCGCGATGCGCACCCGTTCCTGCTCCTCGGCGGCCAGGGCCTCGGCCTGCAGCTGCGCCGAACGCGTGCGCCGGTTGCGCAGCACGACCCGCCAGAGGAGGCCGCACACCCACGCGAACCCCAGCGCCATGATGGAGGCCGCGACGAGCAGGGTGCCGCCGGTCACGAGCTCCCACCCGCTGCCGGAGCCGAACATGACGCCCCCGACGACGACCATGTACAGCGCAGCGACGATGCCGCCCACGATCACCGACCCGAACCCCCACCAGAGCACGCGGCGGGTGCCCCACGCGGAGGTCGCGTACAGCACGAGGAGGATCGCGAAGTCGGTCGGCAGCGGCCCGAACCCGGCGAGCATCTGCACGACGGCTCCGGCCCAGGCCGCGGCCAGCGCGAGACCGGGGGCCAGACGACCGATCGCGACACCGCCGAACAGGAACACCGACGACGAGATCAGACCGATGACGTTGACCGCGGAGGACCCGGCCACGTCCGGCTGGGGCGCATAGAACACGACCCCGAGCGGCGTCAGAAGCGCGAACAGCAGCACCGCCCCGACGATGTCGAGGACGAGGCCGGTGCGAGACAGCGGACGGATCACTCCCCCACGCTACGCGAGCGGCTCGGGCGCGGCATCCGTCGCGGGATGTATCCGTCAGGCGCGGGCGAGGATCTCCCCGTGCGGCACGAGGAACCAGCCGTCGCCGTCGTCGGCCCAGCGCTTCCAGGCGTCGCTGATCTCCTGCAGGTCGGCCGCGGAGGCCATCTCCTCGTCCACGAGCTGCCGGGCGAGCGCCGACTCCAGGATGCGGTCGGCCCACATCCCGCCCCACCAGGCGCGCTCGGACGGCGTCGCATAGCACCAGGTCGACGCGGTCGCCGTGACGTCTTCGAAGCCCGCGGCGCGTGCCCAGGCCAGGAGGCGGCGGCCGGCATCCGGTTCTCCGCCGTTCGCCCGGGCGGCGGCGCGGTACAGCGTGAGCCACCGGTCGAGCTCTGGGAGCACCGGGAACCACAGGAAGCCCGCGTAGTCGGCGTCGCGGGCGGCGATGAGTCCCCCGGGCTTCGCGACGCGGCGCATCTCGCGCAACGCCTGCACCGGATCGGCGACGTGCTGCAGCACCTGGTGCGCGTGCACGACGTCGAAGGAGTCGTCGGCGAAGCTCAGCGCGTGCACGTCCTCGACGGAGAAGGCGATGTTCCCTACGTCTCGCGCGGCGGCGAGGTCGCGGGAGAGGGACAGCGCGGCGTCGTCGATCTCGGTCGCCGTGACGTGCGCGACCACCCCCGCGAAGTCCACCGTGATCGATCCGGGTCCCGCTCCCACGTCGAGGAGCCGGGTCTCTGCCGTGAGGTGCGGTCGAAGGTAGGCCGCCGAGTTCGCGATGTCACGCACACTGTGCGAGCGGAGGACGGATTCGTGGTGTCCATGCGTGTACGAGGCCATGCCCTCAGTCTGGCACTCCCGCCGACCCACCCCTTTCCGTGTGTCCCGGCCCCTTCCGGACGCCCGCAAAGGGCCGGGTCGGCGCGAAAGGGGTGGGTCGACGCGCTAGAGCGCGGAGACCATCCGGCGGATCGCTTCGCGGTCGGGCTTGCCGGAGGAGAGGACGTCGAGCTCGTCCACGAGGATCAGGCGGGACGGACGCGCGTGGACGCCGATCTCGCCGGCCACCGCCTCCCTGGCCTGGGCGAGCTGCTCGGACTCGCTGCGCCGCAGGGCCTCGCCGCGCGCCGCGACGATGACCGAGGCCTCCCCCCAGCGCTCGTCGTTGACCGCCACGACCACGGCCTGATGCAGCCCGGGCACCGCGCGGACGATGCGCTCCACCCGGTCGAGCGAGATGTTGATGCCGCCCGACACGATCACGTTGTCCGCGCGACCGTGCACGCGCACCACGCCGTCCTCGATGAGCCCGAGGTCGCCCGTCCGGTACCAGCGGATTCCGTGCTCGTCCCGCGCGAAGGTGCGCGCAGTCAGCGCCGGGTCGCCCAGATAGCCCTCCGCGAGCATGGGGCCGGCGATCCGCAGCTCGCCGTCGACCGCCCGGACGTTCACGGTGTCGAGCGGGACGCCGTCGTACACGCAGCCGCCGCTGGTCTCCGTCGAGCCGTAGGTTCGGACGAGACGCACCCCGAGGTCAGCCGCCCGCTCCCGCAGCGGCTCCGGGAGCGCCTGGCCCCCGACGAGGATGGCCTCATACGCCTGCAGCGCCGCGAGCACCCCCGGCTCGGCACTCGCGTCGAGCAGCGTCGCGATCTGCGCCGGGACGAGGGAGGTGTACAGGGCCGGGAGGACGCCCGCGGTCGTGGCGTGGCGCATGCTCCGCGTGGCCTCGGCGAACGCCCGCGGTGTGAACCGTCCCTCGATCCGGGTCGGCTCCGTGCCCGCGAGGATCGAGCGCACCATCACCTGCAGCCCCGCGACGTAGCCGGCCGGCAGGGCGAGCAGCCAGCGACCGCTGCCGATCCGGGCGGCGGTGGCCTCCGCACTCGCCCGCAGGGCCTCGCCGCTCAGCGCCACCCGCTTCGGGACGCCGCTGGATCCGGAGGTCGCGATCACTGCGGCGATGCCGTCGTCCACCTCCGCCGGAGCGTCGGCGAGCATGCCGAAGCCGAGAGCCGGTCCCTCGTCGAGAGCTCGGAGCAGCGCCTCCCGCAGGAGCACGGTGTCTTCCGCGTCGGTCGGGATGAGGGCGTTCACGATCGTCTCTCCGGCTCAGTAGTGCCAGGGGAAGGACGACCAATCGGGGGCGCGCTTCTCGAGGAACGAATCCCGCCCCTCCACGGCCTCGTCCGTGCCGTACGCGAGGCGGGTGGCCTCGCCCGCGAACACCTGCTGCCCGACGAGCCCGTCGTCGACGGCGTTGAAGGCGAACTTGAGCATCCGGATCGCCGTCGGCGACTTCGTCAGCACGGTGCGCGCCATCTTCAGCGCCTCGCGCTCGAGTTCGGCGTGCGGCACCACGCGGTTCACGGCCCCCGCCTCGTAGGCCCGCTGCGCCGAGTACTCCTCGGCGAGGAAGAACACCTCCCGCGCGAACTTCTGTCCCGTCTGCCGGGCCATGTAGGCGGAGCCGTATCCCGCGTCGAAGCTGCCGACGTCGGCATCCGTCTGCTTGAAGCGCGCGTGCTCGGCCGACGCGATTGTCAGGTCGCACACCACGTGCAGCGAGTGCCCGCCACCCGCCGCCCACCCGGGGACCACGGCGATGACGACCTTCGGCATGAACCGGATGAGCCGCTGCACCTCGAGGATGTGCAGACGCCCGACAGCCGCCGCGGACGCTCCGCTGACGACGGCGGTCTCGGCGTCCGAGTATTTGTACCCGTCGCGGCCGCGGATGCGCTGATCACCGCCGGAGCAGAACGCCCAGCCGCCGTCCTTCGCGCTCGGTCCGTTTCCGGTCAGCAGCACCGCCCCGATCCGCGCGTCCTGTCGCGCGATGTCGAGCGCCCGGTAGAGCTCGTCCACCGTGTGCGGGCGGAAGGCGTTGCGCACCTCGGGTCGGTGGAAGGCGATGCGGGCGACCCCGCCGTCGCGGCTCACGTGCGCCGTGATGTCGGTGTAGTGCTCGGCGCCGGGCGCCAGCTCCCACTCGGCGGGATCGAACAGGTCGGAGACGAAGGCATCGGTCACGGTCTTCAGCCTATTCCCCGGGCACGCGCCGTCTTCATCCACCCGTCGACGATGTCCCAGGCCGGGAAGGCCACGAGGCCGACGCCGGTGATCACCGTGAGCACGCGCATCGTGTCGGCATCCACCCCGTTGTCCGTGAACACGAACTCCAGGAAGGCCGGGTTGAGGAGCTCGCCCTGCATGAGCAGGGTGAGGGCCCACACGGCGAAGGCGACGGCGAGGACGGTGTTCACGACGGCCGCGGCGACGGTCCACCGCCGACGCGCGTACACGGCGACGGCCAGGACGGCCTCCGCGATCATGAGCGCGAGGAGGATGCCGATGCCCACCGGCCAGAGCGCGGGCGCCAGGATCGGGATGGGGTCGCCGCCGGTCGGGAAGAATCCGAGCGTCGCGTCCCACACGATCGCGCCGATGCCGACGAGGAGGAACACGAGCGAGGCGATCACGTCGGCGCGGGCGGCCCCGTGCTCCGTCGGCTCCGGAAGCTGGTCCACGTTCCATCGCACGCCGGTGTCGGCGCCGGTGCGCTCCAGCACGACGAAGACGAGCGTGACCCAGAAGCACAGGTGCACGATCACCGACAGCGTGACCGAGACGACCGCGCCGATGACCTCCCCGGGGCCGCCGCCGGTGATCAGCTGCCCGATCGCGACGCCCACCGCGGCGAACGGCGGCACGATGAACAGGAGCAGCTTCAGCAGCCGCCACCAGGTGAGGTAGTACCGAGGGCCGATGAGGTGCAGCGGGCGGTCGGCGTATCCGGCGGCGAGGATGCCCGGGTCGCCGAGGTCGGTGAGGACGGCGCGCTCCGCCTCCTCCGGGCTCTCGCCCTGTTCCCGCCGCGCGTCGACGGCATCGGCGATGGCGGCTTCGAGTTCGGCGCGGACCTCGTCCTGCGTATCCGGCGCGAGGCTGCGGATCGTGGCGCTGATGTAGCGCTCGGTGAGGGTGCTCGCGGTCATGTCAGTTCTCCTCGGGGGTGAGGGAGGCGATCGCGGTGGTGAGCGCGCGCCATTCGTCGGTGAGGGTGTCGGCCAGCCGTGTCCCGGCCTCCGAGGTGCGGTAGAACTTGCGGGGCCGGGCCTCGTCGGTGTTCCACTCGCTCGTCAGGTACTCCTGCTTCTCCAGACGGCGGAGCAGCGGATAGAGCGTGTTCGCGTCGGTGGCGAACCCGCGGCTCTCGAGTTGCTCGAGCAGCGCATACCCGTACTCCGGCGTGCGCAGCAGCTGCAGGCAGGCGAGCACCACGGTGCCGCGGCGCAGTTCCTGCAGATGCGTGTCGAGTGTCTCGTTCATGTCGATCACAGTAGTGTGCGTCACACACCATTGTCAACGGCACATATACGCGCGACATCCTGTCGAGGGGGCGTGGCGCACAATGGGGTCATGATCCCCGCCGTCACGGAGCTCCTCGATTCCGCCCGCGTCGTCGCCCTGCCGATGCAGACCCGCTTCCGCGGCGTCGACACCCGGGAGGCCCTGCTGTTCGAGGGGCCGGAGGGCTGGGCGGAGTTCTCCCCGTTCGTCGAGTACGACGATGCCGAGGCCGCGACCTGGCTCGCCGCCGCGATCGACTACGCCTACGCGCCGCAGCCCGCGCCGCTGCGGGAACGGGTCGGCGTCAACGCCACCGTGCCCGCCGTCGACGCCGCCCGCGTGCCCGAGGTCCTCGCGCGGTTCTCCGGGTGCCGGACCGCGAAGGTCAAGGTCGCCGAGCCGGGACAGGTGCTGGCGGACGACGTCGCCCGGGTCCAGGCGGTCCGCGAGGCGCTCGGGCCGGAGGGTCGCATCCGGATCGACGCGAACGGCCTCTGGAACGTCGACGAGGCCGAGCACGCCGTGCACGCCCTCGGCGCCTTCGACCTGGAGTACGTCGAGCAGCCGTGCGCGTCGGTGCCCGAGCTCGTCGAGCTGCGCCGGCGCATCGCTTACATGGGGATCCCGGTCGCCGCGGACGAGAGCATCCGGAAGTCCGGCGACCCCCTCGCCGTCGCACGCGCGGGCGCGGCGGACATCGTCGTCATCAAGGCCCAGCCGCTGGGCGGCCTGACCCATGCCCTGCAGATCGTCACCGCGGCCGGCCTCCCCGCGGTCGTCTCCAGCGCCCTGGACACCGCGATCGGCCTGTCGCAGGGGGCCGCGCTGGCCGCCGCGCTCCCCACCCTCGACTACGACTGCGGTCTGGGCACGGCCTCCCTGTTCCAGGACGACGTCGCCGACCTCCGCCCCGTGGACGGCGCGATCCCGGTGGGGCGCCTGTCCCCCGACCCGGCAGCGCTCACCCGGCTCGCCGCCGCGGACGAGCGTCGGGAGTGGTGGCTGGCCCGACTGGCCCGCTGCCACCACGAGCTGCTCGCAGCCCGCAGCGCCTAGGACTCGACGAGGAGCTCCACGAGCCGCCCGAGCTCCTCGCCGCCGGAGTGCCGCAGGGCCGCGTCGTCACGACCGGCCATGGCACCGCGGACCGTCATGCCCTCCCAGAGGATCATGAGCATGCGCGCCGCATCGGTCGCGGGCAGCCGGAGACGCAGCGTGCCCGCCGCCTCCACGATGTCCTCCACGATGCGCGCGATGCTCGCCACCATCTCGCGCTCCTGGGCGAGGTACGCCTCGCCGAACTGCGGATCGCGCAGGGCGCGGATGCGGATCTCGCTCATCAGCATCACACCCAGGCGGTCGTCGCTGCCGAGCTCCATGATCTGCTGGACGAGATCCTTCGGGTCGCAGTCGTCGGCGAGCTCACCGTCCGCCCGCATCTGCTCCACGCGAGTCCGCACGGCTGCCACCCTCGCGTCGGCGACCCCGGCCGCGAGGGTCAGGAACAGCTCGTCCTTCGAGTCGAAGTTCGAGTAGAACGCCCCGCGCGTGAAGCCGGCGCGCTCGCAGACCGCCTCGACCGAGGCACCGTCCAGGCCGACCTCGGCGAACACCTGCGCGGCGGCCTCCAGCAGACGCGCCTTCGTGTTCTCCCGGCTGCGGGTGGCGGGTGACGACATCGGAACCTCCTGGCCTTCCCTCTCGACGATTCACACCCGGTGCACAGACTCCGGATGGCGGATGACCTTACGATACATCTATGTATCGGATACACCTGTGTATCCACCCGGCACCCCACGGAGATTCGCGTGTCCACACTCCTCTCGTCCCTCGGACGCTGGTCCTTCCGCCACCCATGGCGCGTCCTCGTCTCCTGGCTCCTCGCCCTCGGCATCGCCGGAGCTGGAGCCGTGGTCCTCGGTGCCGGCACCGACAACACGTTCTCCATCCCCGGGACCGAGTCCCAGGCCGGCCTCGAGCAGCTCTCCCGCTCCTTCCCCCAGGTGAGCGGCACGAACGCCCAGTTCATCGTCGTGGCCGCGGACGGCGACGAGATCACCGATGACGCGTACCGCGAGCCGATCGAGGACGCCGTGTCGGAGCTCGGCGACCTCGACGAGGTCCTCGCCGCCACCTCGCCGTACGACGAGATGGTCAACGGCATGATCAACGACGACGACACGGCGGCAATCGTGCGCCTGCAATTCGACGGCGAGTCCACCGACGTCTCCGAGGAGACGAAGGACGCCCTGCGCTCCACCGTCGACGAGCTCGCGGCAGAGCTCCCCGACGGTGCGCAGGCCTCTCTCGGCGGCGACCTCTTCGCGATCTCGATCCCCGGCGTCACGCTCACCGAGGCCGTGGGCCTGCTCATCGCGCTCCTCGTGCTCATCGTCACGTTCCGCTCGTTCGTCGTCGCCGGACTCCCCCTGCTCACCGCCATCCTCGGCGTCGGCATCTCCATGGCCGGGATCTTCACGGCGACCGCCTTCGCGACCGTCTCCTCCACCACGCCGCTGCTCGCCCTGATGCTCGGGCTCGCGGTCGGGATCGACTATGCGCTCTTCATCGTCGCGCGCCACCAGGACCAGGTCCGGGACGGCGTTGAACCTGAGGAGTCGGCCGCCCGCGCGGTCGGCACGGCCGGATCGGCGGTCGTCTTCGCCGGCGTCACCGTGCTCATCGCGCTGATCGGCCTGGGCTTCGCGGGCATCCCGTTCCTCACCACCATGGGCGTCGCGGCGTCCGTGGCCGTCGCGGTCGCCGTGGCGATCGCGGTGACCCTGACCCCCGCCCTGCTCGGATTCCTCAAGGGCCGCGTGGCCGGACGGCCGAAGCGCGCGAAGGCCCCGAAGAAGGCGGCCGCGAAGGACGCCGTCACGAAGCCCCGCGGCAGCCGTCGGTGGGTGGAGGGCGTGACGAAGCACCCCGTCCTCGTCTCCCTCGCGGTCGTCCTCGGACTCGGCATCGTCGCCGTCCCCGCCCTCAGCCTCGACCTCGCCCTGCCGAACGCCGGCGTCCTGCCGAAGGACTCCGAGGCGCGACAGAACTACGACCTCGTCGGCGAGCAGTTCGGCCCCGGCTTCAACGGCCCCCTCATCCTCACCGGCACCATCGTCACCTCCACCGACCCCCTCGGTCTCATGGAAGACCTCGGAGACGCGGTGGCCGAGGTTCCCGGCGTGAAGGAGGTCGCCCTGGCGACGCCGAACGAGACCGCCGACACCGGCATCGTCCAGATCATCCCGGAGACGGCTCCCGACGACCCCGCGACGGCCGACCTCGTACGCGAGCTCCGCAGCCACCACGACGAGTGGCTGGACGAGTTCGGCATCGACCTCAAGGTCACCGGTTTCACCGCCGTCGGCATCGACATCTCGGATCAGCTCGGGGCGGCTCTGCTGCCCTTCGGGATCTTCGTGATCGGTCTCTCGCTGATCCTCCTCACCATCGTGTTCCGCTCCCTCTGGGTGCCGATCACCGCCGCAGCTGGTTACCTGCTGTCGATCGTCGCCGCCTTCGGCGTCGTCGGGGCGGTCTTCGAGTGGGGCTGGTTCGCCGACCTCCTGCACGTCGCGAAGGTCGGCCCGATCATCAGCTTCATGCCGATCATCCTCATGGGCGTGCTCTTCGGCCTGGCGATGGACTACCAGGTGTTCCTCGTGTCGCGGATGCGCGAGGACTTCGTGCACGATCCTGACCTCCGGCCGGGTGCGGGATCGGTGAACCGCGCCACCCGACGGGCCGCAGCTCTGCGCGCCGTACGGAGCGGGTTCACCGGTTCGGCGAAGGTCGTCACGGCGGCCGGCCTCATCATGTTCGCGGTGTTCGTCGCCTTCGTGCCGGAGGGCGACTCCTCCCTCAAGCCCATCGCCCTCGGACTCGCCGCCGGCATCGCCTTCGACGCCTTCCTCGTGCGTATGACGCTGATCCCGGCGCTCATGGCGATCCTCGGCGAGCGCGCCTGGGAGATCCCGTCCTGGCTGGAGCGGATCCTCCCCCGCGTGGACATCGAGGGCGAGGCGGTGGAACGCGAACGGCACCTCGAGGCGTGGCCGGGCGACGGGTCGCTCGTCGCGGCCGACGACCTGGAGTTCGGCGCCGGCCCCTCGACGACGGAGGGACTGTCGCTGCGGCTCGCACCCGGCGCGGCCCTGGTCGCGAGCGGCGCGGACGCCGGGACGCTGCGGGCCCTCGCTCTCACCGTCGGCGCCCGCATCGCCCCGGCCGACGGACGCCTCCGTGTCGCCGGACACCTGCTCCCCGGTCGTGCGGCCTGGGTCCGTTCCCACGTGGGCTGCGTGCTCGCGGGAGACGACGCCCCGGTGCTCGCCGACCTCCGCGAAGCCCTCCGCGGTCGTTCCGAGCTCGTGGTGATCGACGGCGCGGACCGGCTCCGCGGCGGCGAGCGCGACCAGGTCGCCGCGATGCTGCGCGACGCGAGGTCGCGCCGAGAGCTCGCCGTCTTCGCCACCGCCGTCGATCCCGACGCGGCCCGTTCCCTCCTCGCGGACGCCGGATGGCCGTCCGCCGACGTACTCGACACGCGCGCGCCCCGCCCGAGCGCCGCAGAAACGACCGAGGTGCCCGCATGACCCTCCCCCTCGAGCGCGCCCGCTCACGTAAGCCCATCACCTGGCTCACGATCCTCGGCGTCCTGTTGCTGCCCGCCGCGATCGGCGGCATCCTCATGGCGGCGCTCTACAACCCGACCGAGCGCCTCGACTCCATGACCGCGGCGATCGTGAACCTCGACGAACCCGTCGAGATCGACGGCCAGACCGCGCCTCTCGGGCGGCAGCTCGCGTCCGGGCTCGTCGAGGGCTCGGACGATCTCGACTCGAACCTCACCTGGGTCATCTCCAACGAGGAGGACGCCGCCGACGGGCTCGCCGACGGCACCTACCAGGCCGTCATCACGATCCCCGAGGACTTCTCGGCCGCGGCGACGTCCGCTGGTCAGGCGGTCGCGGACGGCGGCGGGGACCCGGAGCAGGCGACGATCCAGGTGACGACGCCCGACGACGGCCTCGTGGCGGACGACCTCATCACCGGGCAGATCGCCGACGTGGCGGCCTCGACGCTCGGCACCACGCTGTCCGAGGCCACGACGGAGAACATCCTCGTCGGCTTCACCACCATCGGGGACCAGATCGGCGACGCGGCGGACGGGGCCCTGGAGCTGGCGAAGGGGGCGCGTGACGCGGCGACCGGTGCCGCGGCTCTCCCGGAGGGTGCGACGCAGCTCGCCGCGGGTGCCGGGGAGCTGGGTACCGGGGCCTCGACCCTCGCGTCCGGCCTCGACACGATCGCGGGGCAGACGCGGCAGGCGGCGACCGGCGCCGGCACCATCGGGGCGGGACTCAGCTCCGGGGCGACCGAGCTCCAGGGCCGGGTCGCCGACGTGCAGCAGCTCACGGGCGGGATCCAGTCGGCGGCCGCGGCCGCAGGATCCGCCGCGGGCGAGTCCGCCGCGGTGGCGCAGGGTCTCGGGACGATGGCGGCCACGGCGTGCGCCGCCGATCCGAGCTCGGCGGAGTGCGAGCAGCTCTCCGCCCTCGCAAAGCAGGCGGTGGCAGCAGCGACCTCGGCCGGGACCGCCGCCGGCATCCTCAACGACAAGCAGGTGGCCGAGGGCGTGGCCGCGCTTCCCGGGTCCTTCTCCACGCTGGCCACCCAGCTCGGCCAGGCGGGTGCCGGGGCGACCGAGCTCGCCGGCGGGCTCAACCGCCTCGCGACCGAGGGCGTGGACCAGTCGGCCGCAGGAGCGCGGGCACTGTCGTCCGGCGCGACGCAGCTCGCCGACGGTGCGACCCAGCTCGCCGACGGCAGCACGGAGCTCGCCACCGGCCTCGACACCCTCGCGACCGGCACCGGCGACCTCGCGGGCGGACTGCGCACCGCGGCCGACTCCCTCCCGTCCTTCAGCGACGAGGAGTCGACGTCGCTGGCGTCGGTGATCGCTGATCCGGTGGCGACCGACTCCTCGATGGGCTCGCTCTTCGGCCCCACCGCGATCCCGCTGCTCACCGCGGTGGTGCTGTGGTTCGGCGGTCTCGCGTCGTTCCTCGTCCTCCGCGCGCACACGGCGCGCACGCTCACCTCACGACGCTCCTCCGCCTCCCTCACCCTCCGCGCGTTCTGGCCGGCCGCGGCGATCGGCGCGGCCCAGGGTCTGCTCGTCTCGCTCATCGTGCAGATCGTGGCCGACTACGACGTCGCGGAGTGGTGGGCCTTCGCGGGAACCGCCGTCCTCGCCGGGGTGGTGTTCGCCGCGGTGAACCAGGCCCTCGTGGCGGTGTTCGGCGGCATCGGACGCTGGATCGCCGCACTGATCGGTGTCATCGCCGTGGCGACGGGACTCATCTCGACCGTGCCCGACTGGCTCGCGAGCATCGGGGCCGCCCTCCCGACCGCACCGGCCTTCGCGGGTCTCGTGGAGGCGAGCGGGGCCGCCGTCGCCGCCCTCGTCGTCTGGGGCGTGCTCTCGCTCGTCGCCACGACGGTGGTCGTCGCGGTCCGCCGCACGACCACGGCGCGAGCCGTCGTCACCGCCTGACCCCGGGCACAGCTGCGGAGATCACGCACGACACGCCGCCGGGCACCCCGCTCCAGCGGCGTGTCGTGTGGCGATCTCCGAAACAGTGCACGGACGCGACGACGGTACCCCGTACCCTCGTGCCATGCGCCGACCGTTCATGGACACTCCGGACCAGCTCGCGACTCTCGAAGGACAGCAGTATCTCGTGCTCCGGCCGACCGGGGCCGTCGCCGCGGAATACCGGGCCATCCAGGAGGCCGCGCTCGGTCGTCTGGACACGCCGCTCCGGCATCCGCACACGGAGCACGTGACCCTTCGCGGCTTTTTCGAGCCGGAGCGTCGGGAGGAGCTGCGGGCCGTGATCCGGGCCTGGGCCGGGGAACAGGGTCCTCTCGAGCTCACCGCCGACGCCGTGGACGTCTTCCCCGCGCCGTGGCAGATCGTGATCCTGCGCCTCGCCCGCACGCCCGCGCTCGTGCACGCGTACGCCTCGCTGACGGAGCTGCTCCGGCGGACGGATCTCCGCCGCCTCGACGAGCTCTCCGTCGAGGACTGGACCTTCCACCTCTCGGTGCTCTACGGCAAGACGCTGGATGCCGAGACGTGGCAGCAGCTCGCCGCCACCGAGGTCCGTCCGCTCCTCCCTGCGCCGACGGAGGTCGTCACCGAGGTCGAGTTCGTCTGGTACGAGGGCGGCGTCGAGCACGCCGAGGTCATCCCCCTCGGCGGCTGAGCCCTGCTCCGGCGGGCACGACTTCGGAGATTTGCGGACGACACGCCGTGACCGAGCCGCGCCCGTCGGCGTGTCCCTCGCGATCTCCGAAGCTGTGCTCGGTGGGCTCAGCTCAGGCCGGAGTAGGCGTGCAGGCCCTTGAAGAAGACGTTGACGATGGTGAAGTTGAAGATCACGGCGGTGAAGCCGACGATCGAGAGCCAGGCCGAGGGGTTGCCGCGCCAGCCACGCGTCGCCCTGGCGTGGATGTACCCGGCGTAGAGCACCCAGATCACGAATGTCCAGGTCTCCTTCACGTCGAAGCCCCAGAAGCGGCTCCAGGCGTAGTACGCCCAGATGGACCCGGCGATGAGCGTGAAGGTCCAGAGGATGAAGCCGATGATCGTGAACAGGTACGCCAGGCTTTCCAGGCGCTCCGCCGGCGGGAAGGTGCGCAGGAAGCCGGGGCCGGTCTTCGCCGCGCCCTCGCCGAGCAGCCGCTCGCGTCGCGCCTGCATGAGCTGGATCACCGAGAGCGCGAAGGCGAGGGCGAAGAACGCGGTCGCGAGCGAGGCGACGAACACGTGGATGATGAGCCAGACGCTCTTCAGCGGGTCCATCAGCGGGGAGACCTCGACGTAGAAGTTCGTCGCGCCGAGGCCCAGGAGGACCACCACGAGGCCCGTGATGAAGGTGCCGAGGAAGCGCAGGTCGAGGCGGGTGAGCACCGCCAGATAGACCGCGATGATGAGCAGCGTTCCGACCATGCCGAACTCGTACAGGTTCGCCCACGGCACCCGACCGGCCGCGATGCCGCGCGTCACAGCGGCGGCGAGGTGGAACACGAAGCCCAGCACCGTGAGCGAGGTGCCGATTCGCGCCATGACGAAGCGCTGCGGCTTCGGAGCTCCGGGCGCATCGACGGGCGCGGAAGCCGAGACGCCACCGGAACGACCGGCGGCCACGAGCTCGCCCTCGCGGACGGTGTGGGCGTCGGCCGTCGCCTGCGAGCGGCGCGCGAGATCGAAGGCGTAGGCCACGAAGGCCGCCGCGTAGATCGCGATCGCCGTCCACAGCAGGACGGGCGAGATCACGGTGAGCTCGAGCATGGTGTCAGTCTACTTTCCGGGTGCCGGGGCCGCAGGGTCCGCGACGGCGTCCGCGGCATCCTCGTCGGCGTCTTCAGGGGTACGGGCGATCGTGCCGCCCGCGGCGTCGAGCAGCCGGGCGTGGCCGGCACGGAGGTCGTCCACGGCGCGGGCGAGCGTGGGGTCTTCCCCTCGGGCCAGCGCCGCGTACTCGAGGTCGACCGCGCCGTCCGCCGCGGTGGCCTTCACCCACACGCGCCGACGCGGCACGAACAGGGCGAGCATGAGGCCACCGAGCGCCAGCAGTGCGAACCCGAGCACGAACACCCCGGACTCGTCGCGGTGGATCTGCAGGGAGGCGAAGCGCTTGACGGACTCCGAGGCGTCGGTGGCGCCCTCCGGCGACTCGTCGTCGAAGGTGACCGACCCCAGGCCGTTCGGCAGCTGCGCGGTCTCACCCGGTGACAGCTCGATCGACTCCACGTCGGTGCTGCGTCCGGTGAGCTTGGTCATGTCGGAGGTGTCGAGCACGTAGACCGAGCGCGGCACGCCGTCGTTGATCCCGAGGTCGCCCGTGTACACGTCGAGCGTGAGCGTCGGGTTGGTGAGGTCGGGGTAGGCGGAGAAGAAGGCGCCCGTGTCGAGCACGCCGGTGGTCGGGTAGAAGAAGCCGACGAGGCCCACCTGCTCGGCCAGGCCGTCCGGCACCTTGAGCACGCCGAGCGAGGTCATGTTGTTGTCCTGCGGGAGGAACGGCGTGCTGTTGTGGAACACCACGTTGCCCTCGGGGTCGCGCACGGTGACCGTCGGGGCGTACCCGTTGCCGAGCAGGAACACGTCGTCGTCGGCCACGCCCAGCGGCTCGTTGACCTTGACGGCGCCCTCGCGCTCCTCGCCGTTCTCCTGGATGGTCATGTTCGCGGAGAAGTTCCCGGCCTGGCCGGAGCCGGGCTCGCCGAACGGCTGATACGTGACGTCGAAGGAGTCCAGCCGCATCGAGTACGGCGCGAAGGAGTCGTCGGCCACGAAGCGCCCGCGGTTCATGGAGTCGTAGTCGAGCAGCGTGTTGGCGAAGGTCTCCCCCTCGACGAGCACGCGCTGGCCCGTGTACGCGAAGCCGCCGCCGACGCCGATCGTCACGAGCACGCCGACGAGGGCGAGGTGGAAGAGCAGGTTGCCCGTCTCCCGCCAGTAGCCGCGCTCGGCCGACACCGAGTACGTGCGGCCGCGGTCGTAGCGCTCCACGCGGTAGCCGAGCGCCTTGAGCTGCTTCGTGGCGACGTCGATCGAGGCGGCGGCCTCCGCGGCGGCGTCGCCCGTGCGCGCGCCGGAGTCGGCGACGGTGTCGCGGGTGACGGCGCGGTAGTCCTCCAGGCGGCGGAGCCGGGCCGGCGTGCGCGGCGGGCGGGCCTGCAGCGCCTTGGCGTGGTGCTTGATGCGCGGGATGACGCAGCCGACGAGCGAGGTGAACAGCAGCAGGTAGATCGCCGAGAACCAGGGCGACAGGTACACGTCGAAGAGCTTGAGCGCGTCGAGCACCGGGAACAGGTCGGGGTTGTCGCGCTCCCACTGCGTCACGCCGTTCGGGTCGGCCATCCGCTGCGGGAAGATCGATCCGGGGATGGCCGCGATCGCCAGCACGAGCAGCAGGACGAGCGCCGTGCGCATCGAGGTGAGCTGACGCCACCCCCATCGGAGCCAGCCGACGAACCCGAGCCGCGGCTGGGTGATCGTGTCGTCGCCGTCGACGTGGTCGGACGGGCGGAGCGGATCGCTGGAGTCGGTGGTCACGGCACCCTTGTTCTTCGTCATGGTCGTCTCGGAGCGGTCAGAGCGGGAGGATGACACTGCCGATCACCGCCGTCAATCGGGACATGATGTCGGTCCACAGGCCGGTGACCATCAGGACACCGAGGAGGATCAGCAGCACGCCGCCGAGGATGTTCACGACCCGGATGTGGCGGCGCAGGAACCCGATGGCCTTGGTCGCCCAGCCGAAGCCGAGGGCGACGAGCAGGAACGGGATGCCGAGGCCCAGGGAGTACGCGAGGCCGAGGAGGCCCGCGCGCACGGGGTCGCCCGCGTTGAAGGAGAGCGCGAGGATGGCGGCCAGCGTGGGGCCCATGCAGGGCGCCCAGCCGATGCCGAGCGCGACGCCGAGGAGCGGGGCCCCGACCATCCCGGCCTTCGAGTCGACGTGGAAGCGGAGCTCCTTCTGCGCGAACCCGAAGAGCCCGAGGAAGACCAGGCCCATCGCGATGATGACGACGCCGAGGATGCGGGTGATGAGGTCGCCCCACTGGAGCAGGAACACGCCGGCGGTGCCGCCGAGCACCGTGTAGAGGATGAAGACCACGGTGAAGCCGAGGATGAACAGCAGCACGCCGAGGACCAGGCGGCTGCGCGTCGCCGTCTGGGTGGCGCCGTCGCCGGTCGTCGAGGTGTTCCGCGGCGTGACGGCTCCCCCGAGGAAGCCGAGGTAACCCGGAACGAGTGGGAGCACGCACGGCGAGAGGAACGAGACGAGTCCGGCGAGCATCGCCACCGGGACCGCGATCCAGAGGGCTCCGGATCCGATGATCGCGTCGGGGTTCACGACGACCTCGCGGACATCAGGAGTCCTCCGCCAGCGCGTCCTTGACGAGCGTGGAGAGCACGGAGGTGCCGTCGATCGGACCGATGATCTTCGCGGCGACGCGGCCCTGCTTGTCGAGCACGAGCGTGGTGGGGGTGGCCGAGATCGGCACGACCTTGGCGAAGGCGAGCTTGGCCTGGGCGGTGTCCACGTCGATGAGGCTCGGGTACGTGATCCCGAACTCATCGGCGAACGCGACCGCCGTGTCGGCCTGGTCCCGCGTGTTGATGCCGATGAACTGCACGTCCGCGTCGCTGTGTTCCTGCCAGACCGCCTCCAGGTCGGACGCCTCGACGCGGCACGGGGCGCAGCCGGCGTACCAGAAGTTGACGACCGCGACCTTCCCGGCGATGTCAGCGCTGTCGAAGTCCTCGCCATGCTCCGTGACCCCGGCGAACTCGACCGGCTCCCCGCGCTCGGCGACGGGGATCTCGACGATCGCGCCGTCGGCGGCGACGTAGCCGGTGTTCTCGCCGTTCAGGAACGATTCGCTCACGGCGTCGGGAGCGCAGGCACTCAGACCGACGGCGAGCACCGCAGCGAGCGCGGCTCCGCCCAGGCGGCCGAGGGGCCGAAGACGGGAGGGGCGGCCGTTGCGGATCGGGTGAATCCTGGAAGCGCGGGACACGTCTCCGAGTTTACGCAGAGCTTCCTATGCATCGGCCGGGTACCCCCGGGGGAGTCAGAAGCGCGCGAGCACGTCGTCCACCCCGGCGCGGAACCGCGGACAGGTCGCGATGTCGTGCGCCCGGCACCCCATGGCGTGCTCTGTCATCTCCCGCGATCGCCGCATCTCCTCCATCCGCCGGTCGAGGTCGTCGAGATGCTGCTGCAGCACCTGATGCCGCCCGGCGCTGCCGTCGTCGAGGAGCACGGCGATCTGGTCGAGGCTCATCCCGGCAGCCTTGCTGCGCTGGATGACGGCGATGCGCACGACCTCGTCCTCGCCGTACCGACGCCGGCCCGCCGGGTCGCGGGGCGGCCGGAGCAGTCCAACGGTCTCCCAGTGCCGCAGCACGTTCGTCGGCATCTCGAACCGCGCGGCGACCTCGCCGACGGACCACGGGTGCGCGTCACTTGACTTCATGTTGACATGAAGTCACAGACTGGTGCCGAACGCAAGACGCGAGAAGGGAACCCCCATGTACGACGCGATCGTGATCGGTGCCGGTCCGGCCGGACTCCAGGCGGCGCTGACCCTCGGACGGATGCACCGGCCCGTGCTCCTGCTGGACTCGGGCGAGTACCGCAACGGCACCGTGCAGCACATGCACAACATGATCGGCGCCGACGGGAAGGCCCCGGCGGACCTCCGCGCCCAGGCCCGCACGGAGCTCGCGGCCTATGCGGACGTCGAGACGCGGGACGTCGCGGCGCAGCGGATCTCGGGCGACGCGGAGACGGGCTTCTCGGTGAGCCTCGCCGACGGGTCGGTGGCCGACGCCCGACGGGTGATCCTGGCGACCGGCGTCGCGGACGACCTCCCGCCGGTGCCGGGTCTCGCCGAGCTCTGGGGCATCCGGGGCTTCAGCTGCCCGTTCTGCGACGGACACGAGCACGCCGGGAAGCCGATCGCGATCCTCGGGGCGGCTCCCCGAGCGGCCCATCTGATCGGGTTGCTCGGCCGTCTCGTCGGCGAGATCACGGTGGTCCCGGTGGGCGAGCTGTTCGCCGCGGAGGACCGTGTCGCGCTGGAGGAGTTCGGGGTGCGGGTGGCCTCCGCTCCGGTCGAGGCTGTCGCCGCGCACGGAGACGGAGTGCGGGTGCGCAGCGCCGAGGGCGACCTCGACGTCGCGGGGGTGTTCGTGGCCTCCGGCACGATGCGGCACCGGGCGCCCTTCGCCGCGGAGCTCGGGCTGCGGCTCCTGGAGTCGGGGTCCATCGAGATCGACGAGTTCGGGAGGACGTCGCTTCCGGGGGTCTTCGCGGCGGGCGACCTCGCCCATCGTGCGACCCTCCCCGGCCCGATGGCCTCGGTCCTCCTCGCCGCCGCCGCGGGACAGCTCGCCGCGGTGGGGGTGCTCCAGTCCCTCTGACTTCGAATCGCCCGATTGGTCCCATTTCCGGGCCGGATGGGGCCATTCAGGCGATTCGAACGGGGGTCAGACGGCCCCGACGTCGACAGCACCGCCGGTCGCGGCGGGCTCGGCGTACGAGACCTCGCGCCAGACGTCGCCGACGCGCGCGAACGAGGTCACACTCGACAGGGCGCAGCGGCGGGTCCGCGGGTCGTGCTGCAGCGGGAGGCCGGCGACGCGGAGGTGCGTGATCCAGATCGGCGCCTGATGCGACACCATCACGATGTCCCCCGCGGTCGGGATCTCGGCCGCGGCCGTCCACGCCTCGTCCATCACCCCGAGCATGCGCTCCGCGATCGAGGCGTACGGCTCCCCCCAGCTCGGCAGCGACGGCTGACGCAGGTGCCACCAGTTCATCGGGTTCATGAGCGACCGCCGCATCCGGGTGCCCTCGAACACGTTCGTCGGCTCGATCAGACGGATGTCCGTCTCGGGTTCGAGGTCGAACACCTCCGCGAACGGGGCCGCCGACTCCTGCGCACGCTCCAGCGGTGACGCGAACAGGGCGGTCACCGGATCGCCGAGCCCCGCCACGTGCTCCGCCGCCGCCTGCGCCATCTCCTCCCCCGCGGTGCTGAGGTGATAGTCGGGCAGCCGTCCGTAGAGCACGCGGGACGGGTTGTGCACCTCACCGTGGCGAACGAGGTGCAGAAGCGATGCCGCCACGTCAGACCTCGCGGTAGCGGGAGTCGCCGAACCCGAGGATCAGATAGCCGATGTAGGGGAACAGGAACAGCAGGAAGAAGGAGAACACCCCGCCCTTGCCGAAGCGCGCGCCGAGCTTGAACGCGACGATGACCCCGAGGATGAAGTTCGCGATCGGCACGAGGTAGAGCAGGGCGAACCAGCCCGACATCCCGGCGATCTTCACAAGGAACACGACGTTCACGATCGGGATGATCGCGAGGATCCCGGGGTACCCCGCCTTCGTGAAGACCTTCCACAGTCCGACCACGACGAGGATGTAGAAGATGAGGGCGATGAGTCCGGTCGTGCCGGAGAAGATCGCGCCGAACAGGTCGGGAAGGCCGTTGCCGTCCGAGATGGAGAGGTTCATGGGGGTCCGCCTTTCGTCGTGGCGATCCTACTGAGGTGCCGCTGCTCCGCGCTGGCGACCCGGCCGGGAAGGGCCGGGACGCCCGCGTAGACTGGGCGGGTTCATCTTTCCCCGGATCAGGAGGAATCCTCCGTGCTGCGCACCCACTCCGCAGGCTCCCTGCGCGCCGAGAACATCGGTCAGACCGTCACCCTCACCGGGTGGGTCGATCGTCGTCGTGACCACGGAGGCGTCGCTTTCATCGATCTGCGGGACGCGTCGGGCATCGCCCAGGTCGTCATCCGCGACGAGGAGATCGCCCACCCGCTGCGCAACGAGTTCGTCCTCAAGGTCACCGGCGAGGTGTCGCGACGCCCCGAGGGCAACGCGAACCCGAACCTCCCCTCCGGCGAGATCGAGGTCATCGCAGCCGACGTCGAGGTGCTGAACGAGTCGGCCCCGCTGCCGTTCCAGGTCTCGACCGCTCTGGCCGACACCGAGACCGTCGGCGAGGAGGCGCGCCTGAAGTATCGTTACCTCGACCTCCGCCGCCCGGCCGCCGCCTCCGCGCTGCGCCTGCGGTCCGACGTCTACAAGGCGATCCGCGACGTGCTGCACGCCGAGGACTTCACCGAGGTCGAGACCCCGACCCTCACCCGTTCCACGCCGGAGGGCGCCCGCGACTTCGTCGTCCCGGCCCGTCTGCACCCGGGCAGCTGGTACGCCCTGCCCCAGTCGCCGCAGCTCTTCAAGCAGCTGCTCATGGTCGGCGGTGTGGAGAAGTACTTCCAGATCGCCCGCTGCTACCGCGACGAGGACTTCCGCGCCGACCGTCAGCCCGAGTTCACGCAGCTCGACATCGAGATGAGCTTCGTCGACCAGGAGGACGTGATCGCCCTCATGGAGTCGCTCATCGTGGCGATGTGGAAGACGATCGGCGTCGAGGTGCAGATCCCGCTGCCGCGGATGACGTACGCCGACGCCATGGCGAAGTACGGCTCCGACAAGCCCGACCTCCGCTTCGGACTCGAGCTCGTCGAGGCGACGGAGTACTTCAAGGACACCCCGTTCCGCGTGTTCCAGGCCGAGTACGTCGGCGCGGTGCGCATGCCCGGCGGCGCGAGCCAGCCGCGCAAGCAGCTCGACGCGTGGCAGGACTGGGCCAAGCAGCGCGGCGCGCGCGGTCTCGCCTACGTGCTGTTCAACGAGGACGGCACCCTGGGCGGCCCCGCCGCGAAGAACCTGTCCGAAGCCGAGCAGGCGGGCCTGGCGGAGTTCGTCGGCGCCGAGCCGGGCGACTGCGTGTTCTTCGCCGCCGGTGCCACCAAGGAGAGCCGGGCGCTGCTCGGCGCCGCGCGGGTCGAGATCGGCCGTCGCCTCGGCTACCTGAACCCGGACGAGTTCGCCTTCACCTGGGTCGTCGACGCCCCCATGTTCGAGCCGGCCGCCGACGCGGTCGCCTCCGGTGACGTCGCGGTCGGCGCGGGTGCCTGGACGGCCGTGCACCACGCGTTCACGGGTCCGAAGCCCGAGTTCGAGGACACGTTCGACACCGACCCCGGTTCGGCCCTCGCCTACGCGTACGACATCGTGTGCAACGGCTCGGAGCTCGGCGGCGGGTCCATCCGCATCCACCGCGAGGACATCCAGAAGCGGGTCTTCGAGGTCATGGGCATCAGCGACGAGGTGGCGCAGGAGCAGTTCGGCTTCCTCCTCGACGCGTTCAAGTTCGGCGCTCCCCCGCACGGCGGCATCGCACTCGGCATGGACCGCGTGCTCCAGCACCTGACGAAGACCGAGTCGATCCGCGACGTCATCGCCTTCCCGAAGTCCGGGAACGGCTTCGATCCCCTCACCTCCGCTCCCGCGCCGATCACCCCCGAGCAGCGCGCCGAGGCCGGTGTGGACTTCACTCCCGAGGACGAGGCCTGACCCGCCGAGACCTCGACTTACCGCCGAGACCCCGGGTCGCTGCCGCCGGCAGCCCGGGGTCTCGTCGCGTACCCGGGGTCTCGGCGAAGAAAGAAGGGGGAATCAGGCGAAGAGGGGGGCGAGGTTCTCGTTCCACACGTCGACGCCGAGCTTCGCGATGAGAGCCACCACGACCACGAGGAACACCACGCGGATGAACGTCGTGCCGCGGGAGATGGCCATCCGCGAGCCCAGGTAGCTGCCGCCGACGTTCGCGACCGCGAGGATGCCCCCGAGCAGCCACAGCACCGAGCCGTGCGGAATGAAGAGGAGCAGCGCCCCCGCGTTCGTCGCGAGGTTGACGATCTTGGCCTTCGCGCTCGCCTGCAGGAAGTCGTAGCCCAGCAGCGCGACGAGGGTGATCACGAGGAAGGTGCCCGTCCCCGGACCGATCATCCCGTCGTAGAACCCGATGCCGAGCCCGGCGAGCCCGGCCATGATGTGGTGCTTGTGCCCGTGGAAGCGCAGCTGCGTCGCCGCCCCGAGCTGCGGCCGGAGCGCCGTGAACAGGGCCACCGCCAGCAGGGCGATCACGATGATGGGCTTGAAGGCGGCCGGGGGCAGCACCGTGGCGACCGCCGCGCCCCCGAACGAGCCGATCAACGCGATCACCGCCATCGGCAGAGCTGTGCGGAGGTCGGGCTTGGCCCGGCGGTAGTAGGTGATGCTGCTGGTCGCGGTCCCGAACACGGAGGCGAGCTTGTTCGTCGCAAGCGCCTGGACCGGGGCGATGCCGGGGATGAGGAGGAGCGCCGGGAGCTGCAGCAGCCCTCCGCCGCCGACGACCGCGTCGATCCACCCGGCGCTGAACGCCGCCACGATGATGAGGATCAGCATCCCCCAGGTGAGCTGCTCGAGTCCGAGGAGGCTGCCGATATCCACTCCGCCATGATTCCAGACCCGCGGGCGCCGTCCCGCATTCACCGCTGGCAGACTGGGCTCATGCTCGCCGCTCTCCCGCTTCCGCATCCGTTCGCGTCGAGGAGCGGGGACGCCGTGCTCCGGCGGGCGACCGAGGCCGACGCCGACGCCGTCATCGCGCTGCTCGCCGACGACCCGATCAGCGCCGCCCGCGGAGATGTGGCGTCCGACGAGGACCGGCCGGCGTATGAACGCGGCCTCCGCGAGATCCTGGCCGACCCTTCCAACGACCTCCTCGTGATCGAGCTCGACGGGGCCGTGGTCGGCACTCTCCAACTGACCTCGATCCCCGGCATGGCGCGCCGCGGCGCCCGGCGGCTGCTCGTCGAGGCGGTCCGGGTGCGCAGCGACCTCCGTTCCTCGGGCATCGGCTCCGCGGTCATGCAGTGGGTCGGCGACGCCGCGGCGCCCGCCCTCGGTGCGGCCATGGTGCAGCTCACCTCCGACGCCGCCCGCACCGACGCGCACCGGTTCTACGAGCGCCTCGGCTACGTGGGCTCGCACCGCGGCTTCAAGTACACCGTCCCGCAGCGCTGAATCCGGAGCGCATCCCCGCGCCACCCGCCCGACACCGACCGTTCACCCGCACCGCTCCGCGTGGCTACCTCGGACTCGTAGTGTCCTCTCGCAACCCGACACCGGCTCACAGCGCCGGACACCGAGAGGACACTCATGGCACGCTCCATCCGCCGCGCACGCATCGGCGCCGGCATCGCCCTGGCCACCACGGCCGTCATCGCTCTGACCTCCTGCGCCTCCGCGACCGACACCCCGGCCGCCGGTGACGACGCCGTGGACGCGGCGAGCGCGACCTCCGTCGAGGACTTCGGCTCGTTCGCCGACCTGGAGGCGGCCGCGAAGGAGGAGGGTCAGCTCAATGTCATCGCCCTCCCCCGCGACTGGGCGAACTACGGCGAGATCCTCGACCTGTTCGCGGAGAAGTACCCCGAGATCACCATCAACGAGGCCTCGCCCGACGTCTCCAGCGCCGAGGAGATCCAGGCGGCCGAGACGAACAAGGGCCTCGACACCGCTCCCGACGTCTTCGACCTCGGCCTGACCGTCGCCCTGCAGAACACCGACGCCTTCGCCCCGTACAAGGTCCAGACCTGGGACGACATCCCCGACGAGCTGAAGGAGCCCACCGGCCTCTTCGTCGGCGACTACGGCGGCTACATGTCGATCGGCTACGACTCCTCGGCCTTCGAGGCGCCGGCCGAGCTGTCCGATCTCCTCTCCGCCGACTACAAGGGCGCCGTGGCCATCAACGGCGACCCGACGCAGGCCGGCGCGGCCTTCGCCGCCGTGGGCCTGGCGACCGTGCAGTCGGACGGCACGCTCGACGACTTCCAGCCGGGCATCGACTTCTTCTCCGAGCTGCAGAAGGCCGGGAACCTCCTCAAGGTCGACGTCACGACCGCGACCGTCGCCAGCGGCGAGACCCCCGTGGTCTTCGACTGGGACTACCTGAACGCGGCGCACACGGCCGACAACCCGGACTGGAAGGTCGTGGTCTTCGACGGCACCGGCTACGCGGGCTACTACAACCAGGCCATCAACGTCGACGCTCCGAACCCGGCCGCCGCGCGTCTGTGGCAGGAGTTCCTCTACAGCGACGAGGTGCAGAACCTGTGGCTGAAGGGCGGCGCCCGTCCGGTGCGCATGGAGGCGATGACCGAGGCCGGCACGATCGACGAGAAGCTCGCGGCCGCTCTCCCCGAGGCCCCGGAGGAGACGGTCGTGCCGACCGAGGAGCAGTCCGAGAACGCCGGCACGCTGCTCGGCGAGAAGTGGGCAGCGGCGGTCCAGTGACCACCATCGTCGCACCGGGGGTGGATGCCGCGGCGTCCGCCCCCGCCACCGCCGCCGGACCCGCGTCGCACACGCGGGCCCGGCGGTCGGCGCCGTCCGTGGCGTGGCTGGGGCTCGTACCGTTCGCCGCCTACGTGCTGCTCTTCCTCGCCGTGCCGACCGTGCTCGCGATCGGCTCCGGGTTCTTCGACGGCGACGGTGCTTTCACCTGGACGAACGTCGCCGCCCTCGGCGACCCGGTGGTGCTGACGACCTTCGCGAACTCGGCGGGGCTGTCGCTGCTCACCGCGGCGGTCGGTGCGGTCGTGGGCGCCCTCGTCTCCTACGCTCTGCTCGGCATGAACCCGGACGGCGTCGTGCGCCGATCCGTGGACGCGGCCGCCGGGGTCCTCGCGCAGTTCGGCGGCGTCATGCTCGCCTTCGCCTTCATCGCCACGATCGGCATCCAGGGCGTGGTCACGGTCTTCCTCCGCGACACGTTCGGCATCGACATCTTCGCCGAGGGCACGTGGCTGTACGAGCTTCCCGGCCTCATCCTCCCGTACATCTACTTCCAGGTGCCGCTCATGGTCATCACCTTCCTGCCCGCCCTCGCCGCCCTGAAGCCGCAGTGGGTCGAGGCGAACCTCACCCTCGGGGGCAGCAGGGCGAGCTTCTGGCTGCGGATCGGCCTCCCGGTGCTGGCGCCGTCGTTCCTCGCCAGCCTGCTGCTGCTCTTCGCGAACGCGTTCTCCTCGTACGCCACGGCCGCGGCGCTCGCGAGTCAGGGCTCGCAGATCGTCCCGCTGCAGATCCGCACGGCGCTCACGAGCGAGACCCTGCTCGGTCGGGAGAACCTCGCCGGCGCTCTCGCCCTCGGCATGATCATCGTGGTCGGGGTCGTGATGGCGCTGTACTCCCTCATCCAGCGACGGGCTTCGCGGTGGCAGGCATGAACGGCCTCGCCCCGTCCCGCGCGACCCGTGCGGTGATCGGCATCGTCGTCGGGGCATTCTTCGCGGTGCCCCTCGTGTCGACGTTCCTCTTCACGCTGCGCGACACGGACGGGCTCTCCTTCGCGCACTGGGCCGCCCTCTTCGACCCCGCGGCGTCGGCGGCCCTGAAGCCCCTCTGGACGGGGCTCGGGAACTCGCTGATCCTCGCGGTGGTGACCGTGGCGATCGTGCTGTTCCTCCTGGCCCCCACGATGATCCTCGTGAACCTCCGCTTCCCGCGGCTCAAGGCCGCCTTCGAGTTCGTCGCGCTCCTGCCGATCTCGATCCCCGCGATCGTCCTCGTCGTGGGGCTCGCGCCGATCTACCTGCAGATCGGTCGGACCGTGGGCACCGGCACCTGGACCCTTGCTTTCGCCTACGGCGTCACCGTCCTCCCCTTCGCCTTCCGCTCGATCCAGGCGTCGATCGATGCCGCGGACCTGCGCACGCTGTCCGAGGCCGCGCGCTCGCTCGGGGCGGGCTGGCCGACGGTCGTGCTCCGCGTGCTCGCGCCGAACCTCCGCCAGGGCCTGCTCGCCGCCTCGCTGATCTCCATCGCGGTGGTGCTCGGGGAGTTCACGATCGCGTCCCTCCTCAACCGGCAGGTCTTCCAGACGGCGATGGTCGTGGTGCAGAAGCAGGACCCGTATGCCCCCGCGATCTTCACGCTGCTCGCCCTGTCGTTCGTCTTCCTCCTGCTCCTGCTCATCGGCCGCGTCGCCCGCGGTCCGCGAAAGGCCCGCTCATGACCCTCGATCACGCGCTCCCGCGCACCAAGGACAACCTGCTGCTCGCCCAGGCCGGCGACGGCACGCGGGTCGAGCTCCACGGCATCGTCAAGAGCTACGGCGGCACGAGGGTGCTGCACGGCGTGGACCTCGACATCGCCCCCGGGGAGTTCGTCTCGCTGCTCGGCCCCTCCGGCTGCGGCAAGACGACGCTGCTCCGCGTGCTCGCGGGACTCGAGAGCGCCGAGGAGGGGACGGTGCTCCTCGGCGGCGGAGACGTCTCGCGGGTGCCGACGAACCGGCGCGACATCGGGATGGTGTTCCAGTCGTACTCGCTCTTCCCGCACCTCCGCGTCCTCGACAACACGGCCTTCGGGCTCCGTCGTCGGGGTGTCGGCACGACCGAGGCGGCGCGGCGTGCCCTCGATGCGCTCGCCCTCGTGGGCCTCGCCGACCTCGCCGACCGGTTCCCGCATCAGCTCTCCGGCGGACAGCAGCAGCGGGTCGCCCTGGCTCGCGCCCTCGTCACGGAACCCCGGGTGCTGCTGCTCGACGAGCCCCTGTCGGCGCTCGACGCCAAGGTGCGCGTGCAGCTCCGCGACGAGATCCGGCGCATTCAGCTGCGGCTGGGCATCACGACCGTCTTCGTCACGCACGACCAGGAGGAGGCCCTCGCGGTGTCGGACCGGATCGCGGTCATGAACGCCGGTCGCATCGAGCAGATCGGCTCCCCGGAAGAGCTGTACACGACTCCCGCGACCGCCGAGGTCGCCGCGTTCGTCGGCCTCTCCAGCGTCGTATCCGGCGTCGCGGACGGCGAGCACGTCGTCGTGTGGGGGCAGCGTCTCCCCTTGCAGGCCCCCGCCGACGGCCCCGTCGACGTGTACCTCCGTCCGGAGAACGTCCGCTTCACCTCCGCGGAGGATGCCGCCACCGATGCCCTCGTGGAGGAGAGCACGTTCCTCGGCAGCATGCGGCGGACCCTCGTGCGCACGGAGTCGGGCGAGCTCGTCCGCGTGCAGCACGATCCCGCCGTGCACCCGTCGTTCGGCGACCGCGTCCGCATCGCGGTGACCCCCGCCCCGGTGGTCGCGCGTCCCCGCGGCTGACCGAAACCCCGGGTTCACGTCGAGACCCCCGGCTGCAGACGTCTGCAGCCGGGGGTCTCGGCGAATGCCCGGGGTCTCGGTGACACCGGGGCGAGAACTAGAGGACGCGGGAGAGGAAGTCCTTCGTGCGCTGATGCTGCGGATTGGCGAGCACCTCGCGGGGGTCGCCCTCCTCGACGATGTGTCCGCCGTCCATGAAGATCAGCCGCGAACCGACCTCGCGCGCGAAGCCCATCTCATGCGTAACGACGAGCATCGTCATGCCCTCGTCGGCCAGCGACCGCATGACCTGCAGCACCTCGCCGACGAGCTCCGGGTCGAGGGCCGACGTCGGCTCGTCGAACAGCATCATGTCGGGGTTCATGCACAGCGCCCGGGCGATGGCCACGCGCTGCTGCTGCCCACCCGAGAGGTGCCCGGGGTACGCGTCGGCCTTCTCCGCGAGACCGACGCGCTCGAGCATGGCGCGGGCGACCTTGTCGGCCTCGGCCTTCGAGCGCTTCTTCACCCGCTGCTGCGCGATCGTGAGGTTGCCGAGCACGCTGAGGTGCGGGAAGAGGTTGAAGCTCTGGAACACCATCCCGATACGGGTGCGCACGCGGTCGATGTCGATGTCGGGATCGGTGATGTCGATGCCCTCGATGAGCACCTTGCCGCCCGTGGGCTCCTCCAGGAGGTTCACCGAGCGGAGCAGCGTCGACTTCCCGGAACCGGACGGGCCGATCACACAGACGACCTCGCCGGCCAGAACCGTCAGATCGATGCCCTTGAGCACCTCGTTGTCGCCGAAGCTCTTGTGCAGGTCCTGGATCGCGATCGCCGGGGCCTGGACGTCGATCAGGTCGGTGCTCATCGTGTCCTCGCCATCCGACGCTCCAGCCACGCGCTGAAACGCGTGAGCGGGATCGTCACGATCAGGTAGAGGATCGCCGCCATGATGAGCGGCGTTCCGTTGGCGTTCTGCGTACTGGCGTCACGGGCGAAGGTGGTGAGCTCCTTCGACCAGACGAACGTGCCGACGACGAACAGCAGCGACGTGTCCTTCAGCAGCAGCACGAACTCGTTCGTCAGCGGCGGGATGATGATCCGGAAGCCCTGCGGGACCACGATCCAGAAGGTCGTCTTCATGGGCGACATGCCGAGCGAACGCGCCGCCTCGGTCTGTCCCTTCGGCACGGCCTGGAGTCCCGCGCGGATGGTCTCGGCCATGTAGGCCGATGCCACGAGCACGAGCCCGATCAGGCCGAGCACCACGGGACCGCCGAGCTCCTGCGCCCGCACACCGAGCGCGATCGGCACGATGAACCCGATGGCGAAGATCGTGAGCAGGGCGGGGAGTCCGCGGAACAGCTCGATCCAGACGGTCGCGATCCACCGGAACGGACCGATCTCGGACAGCTTCATCAGCGCGAGGATCACGCCGAGGAGCAGGCCGCCCGTGAACGCCACCGCCGTGAACCACAGCGTGTTGACGAGCGCGGTCGTGATGATCCCCGGCAGCATCTTGGCTGCGACCTCGGGGTTGAAGAAGAGCTGCCCGAGCCGGGCCCAGTCGGTGCTGAACGCGATCCAGACGGCGATCGCGATCAGCACCGCATAGACGGTGTACCGGTAGAGCTTCTGCTTGGTGGTGCGCCTCAACGCCATTGTCAAGGTCCTCCCGACCTCCGTGTTCCCCGGCTCAGTTCGCCGTGAAGTACTGGTCGTAGATCTTCTGGTACTCGCCGTTGTCCCTCAGCTCCGCGAGCGCACCGTTCACGGCGTCCAGGAGCTCGTCCTTCTCGCCCTTCGCGAAGGCGAAGCCGTAGGACTCGTCGGTCTCGTAGGTCTCGACGATCTCGTAGGAGGAGTCGGCCTTCTCGTGCTCGAGGTTGACGGGCTGGTCCTGCAGGATCGCGTCGATCTGCCCCGCCTGGATGGCCGGCCACAGCTCGCCGTCGGAGGGGTACTGCACGAGCTGCGCGCCCTTCGCGTTCTCGGTCGCGTACGCCTCGCCCGTGGTGCCCTGCTGCACGCCGACGTTCTTGCCGTCGAGGTCGTCGATGGACTCGATGCCCGAGTCGGTGCGCACGAGCAGCGACTGCAGCGAGTCGTAGTACGGGTCGGAGAAGTCGATGTTGGCCTTGCGCTCGTCGGTGATCGTCATGGCCGAGGCGCCGACGTCGCAGGTGCCGGCGGCGAGGGTCGTCCCCGACTGCAGCGCATCGAAGCCCACATCCTGCACGGAGAGCTTGAGGTCGAGCTGCTCGGCGATCGCGCCGAGGAGGTCGATGTCGAAGCCCGTGTACTCGCCGTCGTCGCCCTCGAACTCGAACGGCGGGTAGGGGATGTCGGAGCAGACGGTGAGCGTGCCCGCCTCGACGAGGCCGTACTCGTCGCCGGCGGCGGGCTCGCCGCCGCTGCCCGCATCGGAGGAGCCGGTGGCGCATCCGGCGAGCGCGAGGGTGGCGGTGGCCGCGATCGCGAGGCCGGCGAAGAGGTTACGACGGGACATGTCGGCTCCTGGGAGTCGGGGGGCGGGTGAGCCCACGGACGGGTAGGAGTTCATCTAAACATGCGGCTCGTCGCGTGACCAATGACATCCCCTCGCGCCGCATTACGTTTGTGTTTCGGTGCCGCGAGGACGACGCTCGACGCTCAGAGCTCGGCGTCGACCGCCACACGGCCGGAGACGACCGAGCGGATGTACCCGGCGACCTCCTCGTGCGCAGGGTGCACCTGGTACTGCTCGAGGTCGGCGACGGAGTCGAAGTCCGCGACCAGGGTCACGTCCCAGTTCGCGTCCGGGTACACGTCGTTCGCACCGGCCCAGATGCTGCGCAGCTGCGGCACGACGCCGTCGAGGGCGTTGAGCCGACGGGCGACCTCGGCCGCCTGGGCCTGCCGCTCCCCCGCGTCCTCCGCGGCGAGCTTCCAGGTCACGACATGGCGGATGGTCATCGCAGCTCCTTCTGGTCGGCACGGGCCTCCGCGTCGACGGCTTCCTCCAGCGCCTCGCGCAGACGGTCGGGGGACACGCGCCAGTGCGCATGCAGTCGTCCGTCGATGAGGACGACGGGGATCTTCTCCCACCACTGCTCGTACAGGGCGGGGTCGTCCTGGATCGACGCCTCGACGATCTGGATGCGCTCCGCGGCGGCGTCCGGCAGTTCGGCGACGACCGCGTCGACGACCTCGGAGGCCACGGCGCACAGATGGCAGTCGGGCTTGCCGATGAGGGTCAGCGTCGTCACGACGACGGGACCTCCACCTCGCGTCCCTGGGCGATCCACTCGCCGGTGCCGCCCTCGACGTTGGTCGCGTCGTAGCCGCGGGCCTCGAGCGCCTCGACCACGCGAGCCGAGCGGCCGCCGGCCTGGCAGATCACGTCGAACGACTCGGCCGGGAGCTCGTCCAGGCGGTTGCCGATCTCGGACATCGGGATGTTCACGGCGCCGGGGACGTGGCCGGCCTGGAACTCGTGCACCTCCCGGACATCGATGAGGGGCGTGCCGGAGCGCTCGGCGAGTTCGGCGACGGTGATCGACTTCATGACATCCTCTCGGCGGTGCGGAACGGCGCGCAGAGACACAAAGCGCCCGTCCGAAGACAGGCGCTCGGTGTCTGGCCGCTTACTTCTTGTTGCGGCGCTGGTGGCGAGTCTTGCGAAGCAGCTTGCGGTGCTTCTTCTTCGCCATGCGCTTGCGGCGCTTCTTGATGACAGAACCCACGGAAACCTCACTAAGTCAGGGGCTGGGTGTCGCCGGAATCGGACACCCGGGTACGAGCACGAAAAATGCCTCGGATCATCCTAGCAAACTCAGGAGGGTGCCCCGCGCCCCTTCGTCAGCCGGCGTCGGCGATGGGCCGCTGCAGAGCCTCCGCGACGGCGGACTCCGGCACGCGGTAGCTCCGTCCGAATCGGATGGCGGGGAGGTCACCGGCGTGCACGAGCCGGTACACGGTCATCTTGGACACGCGCATGAGCTCGGCGACTTCGGCCACCGTCAGGAATCGGACGTCTGGAACCTCGGGCATCCCACGTACCCCTTTCTCGATGAGCACACTCTATGGGGTCGCTGGGACGCGTGTAAACCCGCGTGGCTGTTGTGATCAGTGGGATGTCGGCACGGTCGCGAACGCCCGGACCGGGAACGTCCCGAACCCGCGGATCGCGGGAGGGGCCGCGGTGAACCGCGCCCCGCGCGCGGGGAGGCGATCCAGAGCGGTGAGGTGCTCGACGACGTGCACGCCCGCCGCGAGGAGGATGCTGTGCGCGGGTCGCTCCCCGCCGCTCTCCGTGTCGTCGATGTTGAGCGCGTCGATGCCGACGAGGCGCACCCCGGCGTCCACGAGGAAGCGCGCCGCGTCCTCGGTGAGGAAGGGCGAGCCGGTGCCGTAGGCGGGCGTGCCGAACAACCGGCTCCAGCCGGTGTCCAGGAGCACCGCGGTGTCGCGGAGCTCACGATCCGCGATCGTCGCCGCCCTGATACCCCGCCGTTCGGGCGTCCACGCGTCGCGGAGATGGAAGACCTCGGCGGGCAGGTCCACGAGGGTGTCGAGGTCGAGCGACGCCAGGTCGGCCCCGTCCGCATAGCGGTGGAACGGCGCGTCGACGTAAGTACCCGTGTTGCCGATCATCGTAATCACGTCCATCGCGAACTCCGTCCCCGGCGCATAGCGCTCGCGCGACGCCGCGCGGGTGAGGTGCGGGGTGATGGTCGGCGCCGGCAGCCCGGGATAGGTGACCATGCCTTCCGCGATCGGGTGGCTCAGGTCCACGACCCGTTCGGTGCGGTCTCCACGAGCCGGAGCCGCGACGCCACGGCTGCCCCGGTGCGGCTCGGCGACGATCCGCAGGTCGCGGAGCTCGACCTCGCCCACGAGCGCCAGGCCGAGATGGGCGACGAGCAGGGCTGCGACCTCGTCCGCGGTCACGTCCTCCCGTGGCAGATCGAGTCGGAACCCCTGCCCCTGCAGCCCGCCGCCGTTGGCGAAGGTGATCGCGAAGTCGAAATGCGCGCGGTACTCGTCCGTCATGGGCCCATCCTGCCGGAGACAGCCGACACCGTGATGTGCGCGCCCGCCCTGCTCGAACCGGCACACCGACGTCCAGCCCGCGCATAGCCCGCATTGCCCGATCGCTCAGACAGCCCTGCCAGTGTCGGTGCGGGACCCGTGCCGGCACCTGCCGAGTCCGCGCGGATCTGGGGTCCGCACACCGCCCCCGACGGCATCCCCCCTGCCTTCGGGGGCGGTTCCCCGTCCGGGCGGGGCGCGGGATCAGGCGCCGAGGCGCTTCAGCGCGTTCGTGACCACGTGCTTGGCGGAGGCGGCCGCACGCCCGACGACCTCGGCCGCGTGCGCGGCACCGTCGGGGATCGGGGCGCCCGGATAGGCGATGTCCGGTGCCGCATCGCCGAACGCATCGACGAGGAACGGGACCAGCCAGTCGTCGACGGCCTCCAGCGGCGCGACGGACAGGCTGTAGAAGCGGCGCTGCCCGTCTTCGCGGACGGTGACGAGCTCGGCGTCGCGGAGCACCTTGAGGTGCTTCGAGACGGTGGGCTGACTGATGCCGAGGTCGGCCACGATCTGGCTCACGCTCGTGCCGGACTCGCCTTCGGACGTGCGTCGGAGCAGGAGCTGGAGGATGTCGCGCCTCGTACCGTCTGCGATCACGTCGAAGATGTCCGTCATGTGATCAGGGTAGTGCGCCCCGGCACGGAGTACCATGACGAAGGCTCGGCGAGAGGCGCCGTGCTGCGGCCGTGGAACGGACGGCGCGGAAGAAGGGGGCAGCGATGTCGGGCATCGTTTCGGCGTCGTCTCCTCGCACCGGTCTTCCCGGAGCCGCCGGCCGGGTGAAGCACCTCATCACCTCGTCGCCGTCCCGGTTCGCCATCGCCGTCTTCGCGCTGCTGATCCTCGTGTTCACGGTGCTGTTCTCGCTGCCGATCGCGTCCGCCACCGGCACGGTGACACCGCTCAGCGACGCGCTCTTCACCGCCGTCTCCACGATCTGCGTGACGGGCCTCGCGACCGTCGACATGGCCAACCACTGGTCGCCGTTCGGGCACGTCGTCGTGTTCATCGGCGTCAACATCGGCGCCCTCGGCGTGCTGACCCTCGCCTCCCTCATGGGGATGCTCATCTCGAAGCGCCTCGGGCTGCGGGCCAAGCTCATGGCGGCCGGCGACACGAACCCGCTCCGCGCGCACGGCGGCGTGGTCAACGAGAGCCAGACCGTGCGCCTCGGCGAGGTGGGCCAGCTGCTCACCACAGTCGCCCTCTCCGCCCTCTTCATCGAAGCGGCCCTCGCGGCCCTCCTGTATCCGGCGCTGGTGATGGCGGGGGTCGACCCGATCGCCGCGCTCTGGGAGGCCCCGTACTTCTCGGCGATGGCGTTCACCAACACCGGCTTCGCCCCGAACGACGGCGGAGTGGCCGTCTTCGCCGACGACTACCTCGTGCTGTCGCTGCTCATGGTCGGCGTGTTCCTCGGGAGCATCGGCTTCCCGGTGATCTACACGCTCGCGAAGCACGTCTGGCACGTCAAGCGGTGGTCGCTGCACTCGAAGCTGACCATCGTCACCACGGTGCTGCTCTTCATCCTCGGCGCGGCCGCCTTCCTCATCCTCGAGTACGACAACCCCAAGACCTTCGGGTCGATGGACGCCGCGGACACGACCTTCCAGGCGTTCTTCCTCTCCGCGATGACCCGCTCCGGCGGCTTCAACGTCATCGAGATGGACGACCTCAACGGCTCGTCGCTGCTCGCCGCCAGCATGCTCATGTTCGTCGGCGGCGGGTCGGCGTCGACGGCGGGCGGCATCAAGGTGACGACCCTCGCGGTCCTCGCGATCGCCGTCTGGTCCGAGGCGAAGGGCCGCCAGTCCGTCGAGGCGTTCGGCCGCCGCATCCCCAGCGACGTGCAGCGGGTCGCCCTCAGCGTCGTCGCCTGGGGCGCCACCATCGTCGCGCTGTCGACCATCGTGATCGCGCAGATCACCAAGGCCGACATCAGCCATGTGCTCTTCGACGTCATCTCCGCGTTCGGCACGGTCGGGCTCTCGACGGGCCTCACCGGGGAGCTTCCGGATTCCGCCTCGTACGTCATGGCCGCGACGATCTTCATGGGCCGCGTTGGTACAGTGACTCTCGCTGCGGCAGTCGCCGCGACATCGCGCACGCAGTACTACTCACTGCCCGTGGAAAGGCCGATCGTTGGTTGAAGTCCTTCGGGGGGACGCTCCCGTCCTCGTCATCGGTCTCGGCCGCTTCGGTGCCGCGTGCGCCGGTGAGCTCGACCGCCTCGACCGCGAGGTGCTCGCGATCGACGACAACCTCGAGCTCGTGCAGAAGTGGTCGGACCGCGTCACGCACACCGTGCAGGCCGACGCCCGCAACATCGACGCCCTCCGCCAGATCGGCGCCCAGGACTTCCAGGTCGCGGTCGTCGCCGTCGGCTCCTCGATCGAGGCGTCCGTTCTCATCACCGCGAACCTCGTCGACCTCAAGGTGCCGCAGATCTGGGCGAAGGCGGTCTCCCAGTCGCACGGCAAGATCCTGGCCCGCGTGGGCGCCAACCACGTCATCTACCCCGAGCGCGAGGCCGGCGAGCGCGTGGCCCACCTCGTGAGCGGGCGCATGCTCGACTTCATCCGCTTCGACGACGACTTCGTCCTGGCCAAGATGTACCCGCCGAAGTTCATCCGCGGCGTCGGTCTGAACGAGTCCGGTGTGCGCTCGAAGTACAAGGTCACCGTCGTCGGCGTGAAGAGCCCGGGCAAGCCGTTCCGCTACGCGGAGGCCAACACGATCGTGACCAACCACGACCTCATCATCGTCTCCGGGACGAACAGCGACATCGAGCGCTTCGCCGCCCTCGACCGCTGAACCGAGTCCTCCCCGCGGCGGATGCGCCGGTCGCGGCAGGCGTGGTGGGATGGGGGCATGAGCGATCACGCCCCCGCACCGCCCGTCCTCGCCCTCCGCGGGCTCCGCAAGCAGTTCGGCCAGAAGGTCGCCGTCGACGCGCTGTCGCTGGACGTCCCCGCGGGCTCGATGCTGGGGCTGCTCGGCCCGAACGGTGCCGGCAAGACGACGACGCTCGCGATGACCACCGGGCTCCTGCGCCCGGACGCCGGGACGGCCTGGGTGCTCGGCGCCGACGTCTGGCAGGACCCTGCCGCCGCGAAGGCGCGGATGGGCGTGCTCCCCGACGGCATCCGGATGCTCGACCGGCTCAGCGGCGCCGAGCTGCTGCGGTACACCGGCCTGCTGCGCGGGATGCCGGAGGCCGAGGTCGTCTCCCGCTCCGGTGAGCTCCTCGACGCGCTCGGCCTGACGGAGGCGGGCGACACGCTCGTCGTCGACTACTCGGCCGGCATGAAGAAGAAGATCGGCCTGGCCTGCGCGCTCATCCACGCGCCCCGGCTGCTGATCCTCGACGAACCCCTCGAAGCCGTCGACCCGGTCTCCGGACAGACGATCCGGCAGATCCTGCGCTCCTTCGTGGACGGCGGCGGCACGGTCGTCCTCTCCAGCCACGTCATGGAGCTCGTCGAGTCGCTGTGCGACCGCGTCGCCATCGTCGCCGAGGGGCGTCTGCTCGCCCTCGGCGCCCTCGACGAGGTGCGGGCCGGGCTCACACTGCAGGAGCGCTTCCTCACCCTCGTGGGCGCGCACGACCTCGGAACGGAGACGCTCGCGTGGTTGCGCTCCTCGTAGGCCTGCGGCTGCGACAGCTCGGACATCAGCTCAGGCGCAACCCCTGGATGATCGTGACCCTCGTGATCGTGGGTCTCATCGCGCTGAGCATGCTGGGCCTGCTGACCGTGGGTCTGATCGCGCTGCGGGTGGGCGCCCCGGACGCCGCCGTGACCGCGATGGTGCTCACCGGCGCCATCATCGTGCTCGGGTGGTGGATCGGGTCGATCCTCGTCAGTGCGGACGACTCGCTGGCCCCCGAGCGCTTCGCCCTGCTCCCGGTGACCGCCCGCGCTCTCCTCCCTGGACTGGTCGTGGCGGGGATGACGACGATCGGCGGCATCGGCACCGCCCTGGCCCTGCTGCTGATGCTCGTGGGATGGTCGGTCAGCGTGCCGGCCCTCCTCGTCGCGGTGCTCATGGTCCCCGTGGCCCTCGCGACCTGCGTCCTCGGCGCCCGCGTCGTCAGCGGTCTGCTCGCGGGGTGGCTCGCCCGTCGGCGGACGCGCGACCTCGTCCTCACCCTCGGCGTGGTGCTGCTGGCGTCCTCCGGCCTCCTCCTCAACATCGGGCTGCAGGCGCTGTCGACCGTGCGCGACGTCGGCGGCGCCTTCACCGCGGTCGCCGAGATCGCCGCATGGACGCCGGTCGCCGCTGTGTTCGGAGTCCCCGCCGCGGTGGCACAGGGCGACGTCGTCACCGCCCTCCTGCGACTGCTCGTCGCCGCCGGCACCCTCGTCGTCTTCTGGGTTGCCGCGCACCGGATGCTCGCTGCGCGCCTCGTCGCTCCCCTGCAGTCGAGCGGGGGCGGACGCGTGCGCTCGGGAGGCGTGCTCGACCGCCTGCTGCCCGCGGGACCCGTCGGCGCCATCGCGGGACGGACGCTCCGCTACTTCCGCCGCGACCCGCGTCAGGTCGTCAACATCGTGATGCTCCTGCTGCTCCCCGCGATCTTCCTCGGGCTCGCGCTCATGAACGGGCTGCAGCAGGACAGTACCGGCTTCGCGCCCGCGATCACCCTCATCCCCGCGATCAACGCCCTCCTCGCCGGGAGCATCGTGCAGATGGCGATCGCCTACGACAACGACGCCGTCGCGCTGCACATCCTCACCGGGGTGAGCGGGACGGCCGACCGCGTCGGACGCCTGCTCGGGTTCGCGCTGGTGGCAGTGCCGATCACGATCCTCCTGTGCGTCGTGACCTGTCTGCTGGCCGGGCGTCCGGATCTGCTTCCGGGCAGCCTGGGCGCTGCTCTCGGACTCATGGCGGTGTCGGCGGGCGCGGGCTCCTGGGTGGGCGCGTTCCTGCCCGGGCGAGCTCCGGCTCCCGAGGCCAACCCGTTCGGACGCGGCTCCTCCGGCGGCGCGCAGTCCTTCCTCGCGATGCTCATCATGTCGCCAATAACTCTGCTGCTCGGCGGCCCCGCCCTCGGCTTCGCGATCGCGTCGATCTGGATCCCGCCCCTGGGCTGGGCGAGCCTCGCAGCCGCCGTCGTGCTCGGTGGTGCCGCGCTGTGGGGCGGCACGGTCCTCGGCGGTCGCACCCTGCAGCGGCGCTGGCCCGAGGTGCTCGCCGAGGTCGCCAGCGAGGCCTAGCCGCACCTCGCCGCAACAGGCACTCGCGCGCGTTCAGGCTCCAGGAACACTGGCTGCCTGAACTCGCGTGATCGCCTGCTCTCGCGACACCTCGCCGCAACAGGCACTCGCGGGAGTTCAGGCTCCAGGGGTGCTGGCTGCCTGAACTCGCGTGATCGCCTGTTCCCGCGAGGGTGGGATCAGGCGCCGGCGGCGAGCTCCTTTGCGCGAGCGAGGGCGGCGGCGGCAGCGGCGGCGAAGGTGTCGGACAGATGCGCGTCCTGGAGCACGGCGACGGCGCGCTCCGTCGTCCCCTTCGGGCTCGTCACCCGGCGGCGCAGCTCGGCGGGATCCTCCCCCGTCGAATCCAGCAGCGCGGTTGCACCGATGAAGGTCTGCTCGGCCAGCAGCCGGGCGTCCGCGTCGGCGAAGCCCATCTCCCGCGCGGCCGCGGTGAACTCCTCGATGAGGAGGAACACGTAGGCGGGACCGGAGCCCGAGATCGTCGAGAGCGCATCGATCTGCGACTCGGGGACCTCCACCACCGCCCCCACCGTCTCGAACAGACGGCGCACGAGCGCGAGGTCTTCGGGAGTCGCCGCGGCGCCGGCCGCGAGCCCGGTGACCCCCTTGCGGATCGTCGACGGGGTGTTCGGCATCGAGCGGATGACGCGGGCCTCCGGGCCGAGGACATCCGCGAAGGTCTGCAGCGTGACCCCCGCGGCGAGGCTCACCACGACGGTCTCCGGGCTGAGGTGCGGCGCGATCTCGCGGAGCAGGTCGGGGACCATCGCCGGCTTCACCCCGACCAGGACCACCCGTGCGCCGGCCACGGCGTCGGCATTGCCCTCCGGCCGCTCGGACAGCGCGATGCTGGTGACGCCGTCGAGGCCCGCGAACGCCTCCGCCTTCTCCGGCGTGCGGTTCGTCGCGGTGATCCCTCCGTCCACCGGGACGCCAGACGCGAGCACGCCGCGGAGGATCGCTCCCCCCATGGATCCGGCACCGAGGAACGCGAGGGACGGGAGCGTATCAGCCATGTCGTCATCCTACGGCGGGCGCTCCTGTGCCGCTCGGACTCCCGTCCTAGACTCGTCGCATGAGTGCATCCGGAGGCAGCAAGGCCATCGTCGCGGCGTTCCTGGCGAACCTGGGCATCGCTCTCGCGAAGTTCCTCGCGTGGGCCCTCTCCGGCTCGGCCTCGATGCTCGCCGAGGCGATCCACTCCGTCGCCGACTCGGGGAACCAGCTCCTGCTGATGCTCGGCGGCCGCAAGGCGAAGCGTCACGCGGACCGCGCGCACCCGTTCGGCTACGGCCGCGAGCGCTACGTCTACGCGTTCGTCGTGTCGATCATCCTCTTCTCCGTCGGCGGGCTCTTCGCGATCTACGAGGGCGTGGAGAAGCTCACCCACCCGCATGAGATCGACCAGACCTGGTGGTGGCTCCCGCTCGTCGTGCTGTTCATCGCGATCGGCCTGGAGTCGTTCTCCCTGCGCACCGCCGTGCGCGAGAGCAACGTCGTCCGCGAGAAGGGCCAGTCCTGGTTCTCCTTCGTCCGGCGGTCCAAGGCGCCGGAGCTCCCCGTGGTCCTCCTGGAAGATGTCGGGGCCCTCACCGGCCTCACCTTCGCCCTGCTCGGCGTCGGCCTCACGCTCCTCACCGGCAACCCCGTCTTCGACGCCCTGGGCACGGTGATGATCGGCGTTCTGCTCGTGCTCATCGCGATCGTGCTGGGTGTGGAGACCAAGAGCCTGCTCGTCGGCGAGGGCGCGACCCCCGCCGATTACGACCGCATCGTGGACGCGATCAACGACGGTCCGGAGATCGAGAAGATCATCCACATGAAGACCCTCTACCTCGGGCCGGACGAGCTGATGGTCGCCGCGAAGATCGCCCTCAACGCCGACAAGCCGCTGCGCGAGGTCGCGGACGACATCGACGAGATCGAGGCCCGCATCCGCGCCGCCGTGCCGGTCGCCCGGGTCGTCTACATCGAACCGGACGTCTACCGTCCCGCGATCGATCCGGAGCCCTCGACGGACGTCTTCGTCCTCAAGTCCTCGGACTGAGCGTTCAGCGACGGTCCTCGAAGAAGGCGCGGAGCAGAGCGATGGACGCGTGCTCGTCCACGCCGCCGATCACCTCCGCGCGATAGGGCAGGCGGCGGTCGCGCAGCACGTCGTACATCGAGCCGGCCGCTCCCGCCTTGTCGTCCCACGCGCCGAAGACCACGCGGCCGATGCGTGCCTGGAGGATCGCGCCGGCGCACATCACGCAGGGCTCGAGGGTGACGACGAGTGTGCAGCCGTCGAGGTTCCACGACCCGCGGGCCGACGCCGCGGCGCGGATCGCCTCGATCTCGGCGTGCCCGGTCGGGTCGTGCGTAGCCTCCCGGGTGTTCCGCCCTTCGGCCACGACACGGCCGTCCGCGTCGAGCACGACGGCGCCGACGGGGATCTCCGCGGCGGTGGCGGCCTCGGCGGCGAGCTCGAGCGCCCGCTGCATCGCGAGGCGGTCGGCGGCGGTCATGCCCCGAGCCTACGGCAGCACGAGGCGGGGTGGCCGCCACGGCACCCGATGTCGTGCGCGGACGCGGCGCGCATTAGCCTGTATCCATGCGTGTTCACGTCGCCGACCACCCTCTCATCACCCACAAGCTCTCGGTGCTGCGCGACGCGCGCACCCCGTCGCCGGTCTTCCGCCAGCTGACCGAGGAGCTCGTGACGCTCCTCGCGTACGAGGCGACGCGGAATGTGAAGGTCACGCCGATCGAGATCACGACGCCGGTCACCACGACCACGGGCGTGAAGATCTCCGAGCCGCGGCCCATCGTCGTGCCGATCCTGCGCGCCGGTCTCGGCATGCTCGAAGGCCTCGTCAAGCTCCTCCCCACCGCGGAGGTCGGTTTCCTCGGCATGGTCCGCGACGAGGAGACCTTCGAGCCCACCACCTACGCCGAGCGGCTTCCGGACGACCTCTCCGACCGTCAGTGCTTCGCGATCGACCCGATGCTGGCGACCGGCGGCTCGCTGGCCGCGGCCATCCAGTTCCTGTTCGACCGCGGCGCGAAGGACGTCACCGCGATCTGCCTGCTGGGCACCCCGGAGGGCGTGGCCGCGATCGAGGCGATGGCGGGCGACCGTGATGTGACCCTCGTCCTCGGAGCGCTCGACGAGCGCCTCGACGAGAAGGGCTACATCGTGCCCGGCCTCGGCGATGCAGGCGACCGCCTCTACGGCACCGTCTGACCTCGCTCGCGCTCTCGACTCGCGTCAGAGGGTCAGGCGGTAGCCACGCTCCTCGCCGTAACGCGTGAAGCCGGCCCTCGCGAGGATCGGTGCCGAGGTCGAGACGCGGCCCTTGACGAGCGCCGTTGCGGCCCCGCGCGCGGCGCTCTGTCGCAGGCGCTCCGCGAGGACCGCCCGATAGACACCGCGCCCGCGGTGGGCGTCGAGTGTCGCCGCTCCCCACAGGCGAGTGAACCCGTCGACGATCGTGCAGCCGCCGGTGCTCACCGCGCGACCGTCGATGCGGCCGAGCACCCGGAAACCCTCCCCCGTGGACAGGGCTGCGGTGAGTTCAGCGAACTCGGCGTCCAGACCGTCCTCGTCCAGCGGCTGCTGCTCCCAGACGGGGACGTCGATCGCGTCGACCTCGCGGAGCTGGTCCCTCGTGCGCACGACCTCGGCGGTGACCCCGGGCGGCACGTCGACCGCGGCTCCGATGGTCGGACGCGCGAACACCGTGACGGTGTCGAAGTGCACCGCACCGCGGCGCTGGAGCTCGTCCTCGAGGTCCGGGTCGTCCGCGGGGTTGGTCCAGAACGTGAAGACGTCCTCACCCCAGGCTCTGGTGCGTTCCAGCGCTCCGTCCAGCACCTCGGCGGCGGGCCGCGTCGACGTCACCTGGGAGCCGCGGACGCCGCCTCCGAACCGCTCCGGGTAGCGCACGAGCAGCAGATCGTCGCGGGCGTCCTCGCTGCCGCGAGGAAACCACGCCCCTGCGGCGGCGGCGCGCAGGATCTCATCGGCCGTCGGCGTCTCGACGGAAGCAGACCCGGGGACGGACGACATCATGATCCCTCCTCTTCAGCCGCGCCCACCAGGCGGGCGAAGGCGCTGAGCCTCGCGACGCCCTCGGGCGTGTACGGCAGATCGTCGAGCAGCGCCGGCGAGTGGATGAGGTAGGCCACGACCTGCGCGCGGGAGATCGCCACGTTGAGCCGGTTCTGCAGCAGCAGGAACTCCGGGCCCCGCGGGGCATCCCGACCGCTCGACGCGGCGAGCGTCGTGATAGAGACGACCGCCTCCTTGCCCTGGAAGTTGTCGACGGTCCCCACCGGGACCCCGCCGAAACCGGCCGCCGCGAGCGCATCGTGCACGAGCTGCCGCTGCGCGTTGTACGGCGCCACCACGATGATGTCCTCCGGCTTCAGCGGGCGGACGCTGCCCTCCGCGTCGTTGTCGTGGAAGGTGCGGCCGACGAGGTCGCGGACGATACGCACCACCTCGGCGGCTTCCTCCGGGGACTGGGTCGCGTTGCCGCGGTGCCGCAGCGGCACCACGTGGAGGCCCGGGTCGATGCCCTCGACCGCGCGCCGCTCGGTACCGGGAGCGGACGCGAGCTTCCCGGCGTAGGCGAGCTTCGACACCGGAGCCGCGACATACGGGTGCATGCGCCAGGAGCGGGCGAGGAAGTAGCCGTACTCCGGACGCACGACGGGATCGCCGTCCATCACCCAGCCGAGCGCAGAGGTGTCCACCGGCTCCGGGTGGGCGCCCTGGCTGACCTGGGGCAGCTGCTGAGGGTCGCCGAGGAGCAGGAGCCGCTGCGCACCGGCGGCCACCGCGATGGTGGAGGCGAGCGAGAACTGTCCGGCCTCGTCGATCACGAGCAGGTCGAGCTCTCCCCTGGCGACCCGCTGCGTGTTGCTGAAGTCCCACGCGGTGCCGCCCACGACGGCACCCTCGTTCTCATGCTCGGCGAGGAAGGCGGCCATCCCGGTCTTCGGGATCACCGTGTAGCCGGGATCGGCGTCGGCATCCTTGGGGCACTTCGCCACCTGACCCGGGGCGACACCGTCGGCGACGACGCGCTCCAGGAGCGTCTCGATGATCGCGTGGGACTGCGCGACGACGCCGATGCGGAAGCCGTGCTCGTTGACGAGCCGGGCGATCACCTGCGAGCCGGTGTAGGTCTTCCCTGTGCCCGGAGGCCCCTGCACCGCGAGGTAGCTGCGGTCGAGGTCGAGGACTCCGCGGACGATCGCGTCGATCGGATCGTCGCCGGCGGCCGGAAGCGCGTTCCCCGACACCGTGCGCGGAGGCAGGCGGCGCAGGATGTCGGTGGCCGCGTCCTCCGGGAAGTCGGGGGCGGCCGCGTGCACCGCGTCCGCCCACTCGTCGATCGCCTGCTGCAGCGACACCACGCGAGGCGGCGCGGCAGGGGTCAACGCGACGGGGAGGTCGTCCCAGGTCTGTCCCTGCACGGCGGACTCGACCACGAGGTACCCGTCGTCCAGCACCTCGACGACTGTGACCCCGTGCGGCACGTGCACGGCCCGCGACGGGACGTCGGTGTCGAACGGGGCCGGGACGTCGTAGAGCGCGAACGGCTGCGCGCCGGGGCCGAGCGTCGTGCCCGGGGACACCTCGCCGCGGATCTCGAGCTCCCGCGACAGCACTCGGCGGCCTTCGCCGATGCTCCAGTCGCGGCGCACCCGCGAGCGGGTCGCATCGACCTTCACCACGTCGCGCGTGCCGTCCCACATGGTGACCGGCTCCCGAAGCCGCTGGAAGTGCGCGACCCAGAAGCTCTTCGCCTCGCGCGGGAAGTAGTCGATGGCGGCCGCCGCGATCCGGTGCACGAGCCCGTCGTCACCGACCTCCACCGCACGCTCCGCGTCGCCGAGCAGAGCGAGCGAACGCGGCGACGGCTCGTAGATGACCTCGTCCGCATCGTCCGGCGGGGCCGGCGTCACGCCCTCCGCGCGGGCGATCTCGATGAGCCAGTTGCGCAGCCGGCGGGTCGAGACGCAGTCGTAGCGGTTGTAGTCGGCGAGGTCGGCGAGCACGGCGTCGGCCTCGGCCTGCGCGCCCGCTGCCGCGAGTTCCCGCGCCGCGACATACTGCACGATGGAGTCGTCGCCCTTCTGGACGTCGCTCGTGCGCACGTCCTCCCCCATGTAGAGCGGCTCGAGCTTCTTGATGGAGTAGGACCGCGACCCGACCCGCACGGTGCGCAGCACCAGCGGGTACAGGTCGACGAACACGCCTTCGCGGAGGAGGCGGTCCACCTCGCCCTCGCGCACGCCGTGGCGGGCGGCCATCGCGACCAGATGCGAGGTCTCGTAGGGGGCGTAGTGGTAGATGTGCATGCCGGGGTGCGCGGCGCGGCGCACCTTCACGAAGTCGAGGAAGGTCTCCAGCGCCCGGCGTTCCTCCGCGAACGAGTGCGCCCAGAGAGCGGTGTACTGGTCGGCGTTGTCGACCCAGCCGAACAGGTAGTCGATGCCCCACTCCGCCTCGCCGTCGGGGGCGGGCTCGGTGTACAGCGGATCGCCCTCGAAGTCGAAGAAGATGTCGCCGTGGCTGGGCACCGGGAGGGTGTGGATCGCCGCGGCGTAGTGCACGTCGTACGTCGCCGCGCCCTCGGCATCCGCCCGCAGCTGCACCCGGGCCTGGGCGCGGAGGTTCTCGAAGGTGTCGACGTTCATGCCCTCGGGGGCCTGCGTCGCCGCAGCCAGGTCGTCGATCGTGAGGATCCCGGCGGCGCGGAGACGGGCCCGCTGCACCGGACGCATGCGGGCGACCATAAGGAGGTCCCGGTGGGCCAGCACCTGCTCCTCGCAGGTGGCGCAGCGCCCGCAGGCGACCACGCGCAGGTCGCCGCGGTCGTCACCCCACGCGAGGGGCGCCCCGGCGGCGCCATCGGCCACGGCGCGGTCCGCGATGAGAGCGCGCAGCCGCGACCGACGCACACGGAACAGCGGAAGGAGGTCGTCGACGGCGTGCGTGCTGACGCTGTTGTCCCCGTGGATGAGGTCGACCTCGTCGGCTCGAGGGATGCCGAGCCGGTCGAGCTGATCGACATATGCCGCGAGCTGCATGAGGGCGGTCACGCGGGCCTTTCGGGCGAGCTTCGAGTCCTGCACCCGCCAGCGTCCGTCCGCATCGCGGCGGAGGAAGTCGGCGAACCCGACGAACTCGTCGGTGGCGAAGGCCGCCTGGAAGACGACCAGCGCGTCGGACCGCAGAGCGCTCAGCGTCTCGTCGACGGCGGCCGCGAGCGCCTCAGGATCGCTCGAGGAGACCTTGGCGATCCGGTGCACCCGTTCGTCGCCGAGCTCCCGGATGTAGCGGTCGAGCACGTTCTGCTCGTGCACGTCTCCCAGCTGGGCGGCGCGGAGGAGCGTCGCGTCCTCCGGCTCCTCGACGGCGGGGACCCGACCCAGTTTCGCGTCGATCGCCCGCGACCATGCGAACTCGCACTCGGCGGCCGCCTTGAGGTCGCTCGCGCTCCAGATGACCCGCTGCGCCCCTGTGTCGATCCGCACGATTCTCCCGTTCTGTCGGCTGCTTCGACACTATCCGCGGCATCCGACACGGCGAAAAGCGGGCGGTCCCGCACGACGGGTCGCGGTCAGCGCCACCAGGTGTCGTCGGGGGTCACCGGGAGATGACGCTTGTGCTGGGTCGCGAGGTACCGCGCCTCGATGCGGCCGGCGACCTCGGGGTCGACCTCCCGCCCTTCGAGGAAGTCGTCGATCTGCTCGTACGTCAGCCCCAGCTCGTCCTCGTCCGTGCGCCCCGGCTGGTCGTCGAGGAGGTCGGCGGTGGGGACCTTGAAGGCCAGGCGCTCCGGAGCGTCCAGGAACTGGAGCAGGGCCCGCCCCTGTCGCTTCGTGAGACCGGCCAGCGGGAGCACGTCAGCGGCCCCGTCGCCGAACTTCGTGTAGAACCCCGTGACGGCCTCGGCGGCGTGGTCGGTGCCGATGACGATCAGACCCTCGTGACCGGCGAGCGCATACTGGGTGACCATGCGCAGGCGGGCCTTGATGTTGCCGCGGTTGAAGTCGGAGATGTCGCTGGAGACGGCGGACTCGATGTCCTTCTCGACGCCTTCGACGCCGTTCTGGATGTTGACCTCGATCGACGAGTCCGGCGCGATGAAGTCCAGGGCCGCCTGCGCGTCGTCGGCGTCGTGCTGGACGCGATAGGGCAGGCGCACCGCGAGGAAGGTCGCCTCCCCGCCCTCCGCACGCACCCGCTCCACCGCGAGCTGGGCGAGGCGCCCCGCGAGCGTCGAGTCCTGTCCGCCGGAGATGCCGAGGACGAAGCCCTTCGCGCCGGTCGTGCGCAGGTAGTCCGCGAGGAAGCCGACGCGACGCTCCACCTCCGCTTCGGGATCGATGTCGGGCCGGGCGCCCAGGTCTTCCGCGATCTGCTTCTGCAACGACACGTTGTCCTCCGCTCATCGGTTCGGCTCCAGTATCCCCCTTCCGTGTTTCGTGCGGGTCACGCCACTGCGCCGGGACGCGGTATCCGGCCGCGACCTGAGAGACTGAAGCGGTGAAGCTCCTCGTCGCCGCCCTCGAGTCCGAACTGTCCGCCTTCCCCGAGGAGCTCGACGGCTTCGACCGCCTGGTCACCGGCCCCGGAAAGCTGCCGGCGACGTACGCCCTGACCCGCGCCCTCGACGCGAAGAGCTACGACGAGGTCGTCGTCGTCGGCACCGCGGGCTCCATCGAGAAGGGGCGTGCGTACGCGGTGCACGAGATCGCGACCGCGGTTCAGCACGACGTGATCGACCTGGACGGCGTCGTCGGACGGCACGTCTCGCTTCCGCCGCAGGTGACCACAGGCCGCGAGGGCGTCGTGATCGCCACGGGTGATCACTTCGTGAACGACGCCGAGGTCACCGCCGTGATCCGGCCGATGGGTGCCGCCCTGGTGGACATGGAGACCTACGCCTACATCTGGGTGGCGGGGCAGTTCGGCGTGCCGATCCGCGCCTTCCGCGCCGTTTCCGACCAGGCGGAGGACGGCGCCCTGGCCGACTTCCGCGAGGCCATCGCCCGGTGCAGCATCGAGCTGCGCGAGGTGATCCGCGCCGAATACGGGGTCTGACCTCAGCGCGTCTCGATGACGCTCGGTCCGTTCGGCAGCGCACGGACCGTGAGCTGCGCGGGGATCTGCTCCTGCATCGCCTCGACGTGGCTGATGACGCCGACCGTGCGACCGCCCTGCCGCAGCTCGTCGAGCGTGCGCATCGCGACGTCGAGCGTGTCGCCGTCGAGCGACCCGAATCCCTCGTCGATGAACAGCGTGTCCAGGCGGATGCCTCCGGCGCGGGCCGTCACGACCTCGGCCAGTCCGAGGGCGAGCGCGAGGGAGGTGAGGAAGGTCTCGCCGCCCGAGAGCGACTGCGGCGGACGGGTCTGCCCGGTGAAGGCGTCGGCGACCACGATGCCCAGCCCGGACGCCGCACCGCGCGCAGCCAGGGCGTCGGAGTGCTGCAGGCGGTAGCGTCCTTCGGACATGTCGTGGAGCCGGCGGTTCGCGGCGTCGACGATCTCCTCGAGCTCCGCCGCCAGCACGAAGGTCTCCAGCGTCATCTTGCGGGTGTTCGCCCCTCGTCCGGCGATTGTGTCGGCGAGGGCCTGGAGCACCTCGAACGCCGCGGCATCCTCCGCCGTGCGGGCATGTTCGTCCTTCGCAGCGTCGATGAGGCCGGCCAGCCGCACCGCGTCGCCTGCCGCCCTGGTGGCCTCGTCGACGGCGGCGGACCATGCCGCTCTGGCGTCGAGCGCCGCCTGCTCATGGGGCGCGAGGTCGATCGGCTCATCCGGCAGCGTGCGCAGCTCGAGGTCGAAGAGCAGGGCGCGCTCCTTCTCCCGTTGCACGGCGTGCGTCGTCACCCGCTCGTCCAGCTCCGTCTGCACCGCCGGCGGACGCAGCGCCGCGGTGGCGGCCTCGACGTCGGAGAACTCGGAGGCGTCGAGGGCGGCATCCCTCTCGGCAGCCGCCTCCGCGGCCGCCTGCTGCCTCCGCGCCCGTTCGGCTTCGGCGTCGAGGAGGCGGCGTGCGACGGCGAGGTGGGTGGTGGCCTCCGTCATGCGCTCAGCCACCGACGCGTAGCTCCCTCGCGCCTCGTCGATCGCCGTACGGGCGGCCTCGTCGCGCTGGACGACCAGGGCGAGCTGCTCGCGGGCTTCGGCGAGGGCCGCCTCGTCCTGGACGCGCCGCTCCTCGAGCGCGCTCTGCTGGGCGCCGAGTTCGACGAGCTCGCCGTCGCGCAGCCGCGCGGCCTCGGCCGCGGCGAGGGCCTCCTTCTCGGCGGCCACGGCGGCATCGAGCTCGGCCTTCGCCGTCTCGACGTCTCGCCCGTCCGCGCGCGCCAGAGCCGCAGCGAGCTCGACCTGCAGCGACGTGCAGGTCGAGCTCGCCTGCTGCTCGCGGCGCGCCGCCTCGTCCCTCCGGGTCTCCGCAGCCGCGATGTCCTCCACGGAGACCGCGGCGCTGTGGTCTGCCGGGGCCGGGTGCTCCCGCGCCCCGCACACCGGGCAGGGGTGACCCTCGATCAGAGCGGACGCCAGCTCCCCGGCCATGCCGTCGATCCGGCGGTGGCGCAGCTCGGCCAGAGCCGACTGCGCGGCGGCCTGCGCGGACGTCGCCTCGGCGAGGACCCGGTCGGCCGCGGCGCACTCCTGCTGCAGACGTGCCGCCTCTTCCGCCGCCTCCCGGCGGAGCTCGGCATCGACGCGCGCGCTCTCCATGGCGGGGAGCCGGTCGCCGAGCCGACGGGCGTCATCCCGCTCCGCGGTGACGGCGGCGATCCGTTCGGGCAGCGCCGCGCGCTCCGCCTCGCCGTCGGCGCACCGGCGCTCGGCGGTGGCGACGGCCTCCTCTGCAGTGACGCGCTCGGCGGCGCGGCGCGGCGCCTCGGCCTCCAGCACGACGGCGCGCTCCCAGACCCCGGAGGCCCGTGTCCGGTCGGCGATCCACGCATCGAGGTCGTCGGTCTCGACACCGAGCTGATCCCAGTCCGCGCGTGCGCGCTTCTCCGCAGCCACCGCGTCATCAGCCGCCGTCACGGCACGGTCGGCCGCGGTGATCGAGGACCGCAGCACCTCGGCCGCCCGCGCCCTGGCGAGCTCCGCCTTCGCCTCGGCGATGGCTTCCTCCTCGGCGTCCAGACGCGCCATCGCCGCACGGGCACGGTCGCGCTCGCTCTGGGCGCGTTGATCCTCCCGTGCGGCGGCCAGAACAGCATCGGCGGCCTCGAACCGCCTCTCCGCCTCCTGACGCTCGGCAGCGCGCCGTTCCGCCCGGTACGCAGCGCGAGCCTGCGCCCGTTCCAGCTCCGCCAGGCGATCGGCCGTCGTGAGGCCCTCCCCCTGCGCCTCCGGTCCGACCTCGCCGTCGGCGTCGCCGGCGTCGCGCCCGAGGTCGGCATCCGCCACGAGGCGCTCGGCCTCGTCCAGCCGGGCGGACACCGTGGCGAGACGCGCCCCGAGGCTCTGCTCGGCGTGGCGCCGCCGCTCGTCGAACCGCGCCTGTACGTCTTCGAAACGCTCGGTGCCGAAGAGCCGGCGCAGCAGCGCCTGCCGGTCCCTGCTGCCTGCGAGCAGGAACTCCGAGAACCGGTTCTGGGCCAGCAGGATCACCTGCAGGAACTGCTCGCGGCTGAGCTGAAGGATGTCGTCGAGTTCGTGCGCCACGTCGACGGCCCGCGCCGCGCGACCGACCCAGCCGTCGTCCGTGAGCTCCTCCAGGGAGACCGCCGCCGCCTGCTTCGTCAGGCCTCCTCCCCGCCGGGCCGGCCGGAGGTACTCGGGGGAACGCGTGACCCGGTAGCGGCCGGACGGCGTGCTGAACTCGACGACGACCTCGGAGGGGTCGTCCGGTTCGCTGTGGTCGCTGCGGAGCCTCTTCTCCCCGCCGTCGTACCGCGGCACCCCGCCGTACAGCCCGAAGCAGACCGCATCCAGGATGCTCGACTTCCCCGCTCCGGTGCGGCCGGCGATGAGGAAGATCCCGTCGTCGGCGAAGGCGTCGAAGTCCACGGTCTGCCGCGCACGGAAGGGCCCGAATCCCTCGACCTCCAGACGATGCAGCCGCATTAGACGAGGGCTTCCGCGCGGACCCGGTCGTCGAGCACCTCGCGGATCAGCTCGCGTTCGACCTCGGTGGCTCCCTGGCCGGCGCGCACGTGCTCGAGGAACGCCTCGATCCGGTCGGCATCGGTCACCGCGGACCGCAGCCGCTCACCGTACGACCGCTCGCGCTCCTCTCCGGTCGCAGCGGGCTGATGCTGCACCATGGCACAGTGCGGGTACGCCTCGCGGAGCCGTCGCATGGGCTCGGTCTGCGGCACGGCGTCGGTGTAGACGGCGCACACCCAGGCGTCGGCGTGCGCGGCCACGCTCTCTGCGGAGAGGATCTCCTCGAAGGTGCCGGTCAGCGTGACCAGTCGCCGCGGAACCGGAAGCTCCAGCCACTCGACGCCCGCAAGGCCGTCGGCATCCAGGTCGACCAGCCAGGAGCCGCGCGGCTTGTGCTGTTCGCCGAAGCTGTAGTGCAGCGGAGCGCCGGCGTACCGCACCCGCTCGCTCACCTGCTGGCGACCGTGGATGTGGCCCAGTGCGACGTAGTCGGGGCCGTCGAACGCGCGGAGGGGGACGACGTCGAGGCCGCCCTGCCGCACCTCGCGCTCGAGACCCTCCGTCGGCTCCACGCCCGCGGCGAAGCAGTGGGCGATGGCGACCGACCGGCCCTCGTGCTCCTGCATGCCCGCGCGGACGAGCGTCATCGCGTGCGTCATGGTCTGGGCCTGCGTGCGCAGCTGCCGCCCCTCGGCGTCGCCCTCCGGCCAGTGCTGGCGGACGATCGCGGGCTCCAGGTACGGGATACCGAAGAAGTGCACGGGACCGTGGGCATCGTCGATCGTGACGGGCGTGCCGACCGCGAGGGGATCGGTGAGCACGTGGATGCCGTCGCGCAGCAGCCGGGCCTGGAATCCCAACCGCGCGGCGGAGTCGTGGTTGCCACTGGTGACGACCACCCGCGCTCCCGTCTCGTGCAGACCGACGAGAGCGTCTCCGAGCAGGGTGTAGGCGGCGGCCGAGGGCGTGGCGGAGTCGAACACGTCGCCCGCGACGATGACGACGTCCACCTCGTGCTCCCTGACCTGCGTGGTCAGGGCGGCGAGCACCTCGGCGAGCGCATCCATGGTGGAGTTGCCATGGAACGTCCGGCCGATGTGCCAGTCCGAGGTGTGCAGGATCCGCATACCCCCACGGTACGAAGACCCTCGGACATTCCCTCCGAGGCGTGCCGGGAGCGCCGTCTCCCGAGTCACGAGGAGGAAGCGGAAGGTCCCCTGACCCACCCTCGTCGCGGCGGCCGGCACGCGGTGATGCGAGATGCGCTGTGCACCTTCACCTGTGCGGCGTGCGGGGCTGCGCGATGCGAGATCAGGGCTGCCCTCCGCCCACAGGAGCCGGGCTTGCCCCGCCGGCTGAGGGTTGTGCCCGCTCCGTCGCGACTACCGACTTCCGCTCTCCTCCTCGAGGTCATGCGACCAGTTCGCCTGCTGGATCCGGTTGTCGAGCTCTCGGAGCTCCTGGGCGACCGCATCCGCCCGCGCACGCAGCGCGGCGACGGGCAGCGCCGACACCTGCCGCAGCTCCGAGCGCATCTGCCGCAGGTACTGCTCATTCGCCCCCGAGGCCGCGCCCGCCGCGTCCGTGAGCACGGCGTGACGCAGACGCAGCACGTCCCGCGCGGCCAGCGCATCGGTCATCGTCCCGTCCGGGCCGAGGTCGAGCCGGGCGTTCGTGACGTTGATGCGGCGGATGAGGCTCTGCAGCCGGGTCAACGCGGCCTCCGCCTCCTCGATCAACGCCGTCGCGTCCTCGGCGGGCTCCTCGCCCTCCTGGTACCGGGCGTTCGCGACGATGCGCGCCCGCAGCTGCTCGATGCGGCGCTGCAGGTCGGCGCGGGCGGCGAGGGCTTCGGCGAGTCTCATGCCCTCATCCTCGCAGGCGGCGGCCGTAACAGTCCGTCATACAGCCGGAAGGTCAGCGCGTGCGGAGAAGACCCGACTGCTCGGGGTGCGCGGCGAACCACTCCGCCACGTACCAGCAGACGGCGTCCACCTTGCGGTCGCCGCGCTCCGCGATGTCGGCCACGGCCCCCTCGACCACCTTCCCGGCGTACCCGTTCCCGCGGAATGCCGGAACCGTGTAGGCCCGGGTGAGCGCGACCGTGTGGCCGTCGTCCCGGTAGTCGAGCACGCTGACGAGCTTCCCGTCGCGCGTGAGGGTGTACCGCGATGCGTCCTTCTCGTCGGTCAGGATGAAGCCGCCGACGGTGTGCGAGATCGTCATCCGTGTCACGTTACGCCTCTTGCGACGCGCCCGGGCGTTTTGACATGTCCCGTCACGATCGGACATAATCCCCCCATGACCATCAACGCACGCCCTTTGTCCGCCCAGGAGGCGAACGGGACTGCCGGGATGATGATGCCCGGTCGCGTTGACATGTGTTGCCGAATGTGTCGCTGAACGAACAGCCACCTCGCCTGACCTGACTCCTCGCCATCTGCGAGAGCAGCGTCCCGAGCACACACCCGTGCTCGCTTCCCCGGCTCCGCCGGTCATTCGTGCAACGCATCCGAGCCCCCTCCCGTCGGGCTCACGTCCTGAGGACCCATCATCATGTCGAACTCCGCCCTTCTCGAGCGTCCCGCCGTCACCGCCCCGAACCGCACCGTCCGACCCGCCGAGCCGTCGGCCCCGTTGGCCCCGGCCGGCGCCGACCTCCCCGCCGTCCGCTCGCCCCGCGGCTTCGCCCTCTACGTCGGCCTGGACGAGATCAAGGCCGCCGAAGCCGGTGTGAGCCTTCCGCTGCTCGTCGACGCCCTCCGCCGCACGCTGGCCGAGCTCGCGCCCGGCGCCGAGACCCACGCCACCGTCGCCCTCGCCCCGCACGGCTCCGGCGGCCGAGACCTCGACGTCGTGCGTCTCGCCCTGCAGGAGCCCGGCGCGATCGCCCGCACCAAGGCCGCCGCCGAGGAGGAGACCACGCCCGAGGAGTCCGGCGTCACCGTCGACATCTCCCGCAAGCGCGTGCTCATCGACGGCGAGTCCGCCGCCTTCACCTACAAGGAGTTCGAGCTGCTGCAGTACCTCGTCCTCCGCGAGGGCCGCACGATCGAGCGCAGCGAGCTCGTCGCCGCCCTCTGGCAGGCCCAGGACGACGAGACGCCGGGCGAGCGCACGATCGACGTGCACGTGCGCCGGCTGCGGGCGAAGCTCGGCCGCTACGAGGACATCGTCCGGACCGTGCGCGGCATCGGCTACCGGTTCGACCGTCACGCCGACGTCGTCATCCGCTACGGCCACGGAACCCCGTCGCCCGACCGCTTCTGACGCGCTCCCCTCGCCGGGAGGCCGGTGTCAGGAGCCGCGCGTAGGGTGGGCGCATGACCCTCGCCGCCGCCCCCGCGACGGCGGGCGCCGTCCGCGCGGACTCTCCGCGGGAGACGACGTACCGCCCGCCGCAGCCGCTCGATCTCCGGCGCACCGTCGGCATGCTGCGCCGCGGCGGCACCGATCCGACGATGGTCTTCGACGGCCCGGTCATCTGGCGCGCGGTCCGCACGCCGCAGGGCCCCTCGACGCTCGCCCTGCGGATGTCGGGGAACGAGGTCAAGGCGACCGCCTGGGGCCCGGGTGCCGAGCACGCCCTCGCCCTCGTGCCGGCGCTGTGCGGTGCCGGCGACGACCCGACCGGCTTCGATCCCTCCCTGCACCCCCTCATCGCCGAGGCGGCCCGGCGGCACCCCGGCATCCGGCTCGCGCGGACGGATGAGGTCTTCGATGCCCTCGCCTGCGGCATCCTCGAGCAGAAGGTCACCTCCATGCAGGCCTTCGGCGCCTGGAGGTACCTCGTGTCGCGCTACGGCGACCCGGCACCGGGGCCGACGCCGCGACCGATGGCCGTCGCTCCCACGGCGGCGCAGTGGCGACGCATCCCGTCCTGGGCGTGGCATCGCGCCGGAGTGGAGCCGCCCCAGTCGAAGACCATCGTGCGGGCGGCGGAGCGCGGCGACCGCATCGCCGCTGCCGTCCGAGCAGCCACGACCGGCGCTGACCGTGACCGCGTGCTCACGAGCCTGCCCGGAGTCGGCGTCTGGACCGCTGCGGAGACCCGGATCCGCGCGCTGGGCGACCCCGATGCCGTCAGTGTCGGCGACTACCATCTGGCGCACGAGGTCGGGCATGCCCTGACCGGGCACCGCACGGACGATGACGGCATGATCGAACTGCTCGCTCCCTGGGCCGGCCACCGGCAGCGCGTCATCCGGCTCATCTTCGCGAGCGGCGTCGCCGAGGCACGGCGCGGGCCCCGGCTCGCCCCAGAGGACCACCGCCGACGCTGATCGGTCTGTGATCGCAGCGACCGACGTATGCTGAGCGCATGTCCCGTACCGCCCTGCGCATCTTCGTCACGGTCGGCCTGCTGATCGCCGGTGTCGTCCTCGGCCTCATCTTCCAGAACGTCTGGCTGGGCGTGCTGCTCGCCGCGATCGTGTGGTTCGGCTGGTTCCTCGGCTACGAGTCCCGCCGCGGCCACAACGCGGGCGTGAACGACGAGGACCACGGCGTCGAGCTCTGACGCCCGTCAGTAGTAGACGGCGAGGGGGCCGGACGGGCCCTCCACGACCTGTACCGGGGTGTCGAACACCCGGCTCAGCACGTCGTCCGTCATGATCTCCGCCGGCGGGCCGAACTCCACCACCCGGCCGTCCTTCATGGCGCAGATGTGGTCGGCGTAGTGCCCGGCGAAGTTGATGTCGTGCAGCACGATGACGATCGTGCGCCCGAGCTCCTCCGCCGCCCGCCGCAGGTGCTTCATCATCTGCACGGCGTGCCGCATGTCGAGGTTGTTGAGGGGCTCGTCCAGCAGCACGAACTCCGTGTCCTGCGCGAGGACCATGGCCACGTAGGCCCGCTGCCGCTGTCCTCCGGAGAGCTCGTCGAGGTAGCGCCCCTCGAGCGTCCCCAGATCGAGGAAGTCGATGGCCTGGCTGATGACCCCCTCGTCGGCCCTCGTCAACCGCCCCTGGGAGTGCGGGAAGCGGCCGAAGCCCACGAGCTGGCGCACGGTGAGCCTGGTCACGAAGTGGTTCTCCTGGCGGAGGATCGAGACCACCTTGGCCAGATCCTTCGACTTCGTGGAGGCGACGTCGAGCCCGGCGATCTCGATGGCTCCGGCGTCCATCCCGTTCAGCCGGCCGATCATGGTCAGGAGCGTCGACTTGCCCGCACCGTTCGGCCCGATGAGGGCGGTGATGCCGCCGGTCGGGATACGGAGGTCGACGGGGCCGATCGCCACCTCGCTGCTGTAGTCACGGCGGACGCCGTCGAGTGCGATCACAGTCTGCCCTTTCGGAGGATGACGATGAGGAAGACGGTGCCGCCCACGATCTCGATGAGGATCGACACCATGCCCTGCGCGTAGAAGACGTTCTTCATGACGAAGTACGCCCCCGCCAGGATCGAGAACGCGGTGAGGACGGCGACCGGGAAGATCAGCCGATGGTCGTGCGTGTCGGCGAACTGGTAGGCGAGCGTCGCCACGAGGAAGCCCAGGAAGGTCATCGGTCCGACCAGGGCGGTGGAGGTGGCCATCAGCACGGCGACGAGCGTCAGGACGAGGAACTGCTCCCTGCGGTGGTCGAGCCCCAGCGATCGCGCGGCATCGGGACCGAGCGCGAGCACGTTCAACCGCCGGGACCGCAGCCACAGCAGGGCGGACGCCGCGATCACGAGCGGGACCGCGAGCGGGAGGTACGAAGGGTCGGCGTTGGAGACGTTGCCGAACAGCCGGGCGGCGAGCACATCGAACTCGCTGGGGGTGAGCAGCCGCTGCATGAAGGTGGCGATCGCCCCGAGGCCTCCCCCGATCACGATGCCCACGAGCAGCATGATCTGGAGGTTGCCGTATCGGCCCGACAGCAGCCACCCGTAGAGCACGACGGCGAGCCCGACCATGACGAGCACCTGGAGGGCGAACTGGCCGACGCCCTGGATCGCCACCAGGCCCGCCACCCCGAAGAGGTACACGGTCGTGGTCTGCACGACGCGGTACAACGACTCGAAGCCCATGATCGAGGGAGTGATGATCCGGTTGTTCGTGACCGTCTGGAAGCTCACCGTGGCGACGGCCTGGGCGACCGCGACGAGCGCCATCACGACCACGGCGGTCGCGCGGTGCTGCGCGATGCGCCAGAAGCCGGGGGTGCCGACGGGGAGCGGGTTGTCCCAGGCGAGGAGACCGAAGGCGGAACCGAGGGCGATCACGCCGAGCACCACCAGCACGACGATGTAGCGGCGGCGCGCCCGTGCGGTCGTGAACGCCCCGGCCGACCGCGTCGTCCGCGGGGCCGTGGTCGCCGTCATCGTCGCCTCAGCCACGACGACGCTGCCGAAGGAGGAGGAGCACGAACACGACCGCGCCGACGACACCGAGGATCAGCGACACCGGCACCTCGAACGGCATGATGATCGTCCGCCCGATGATGTCGCAGACGGTGACGATCGCGATGCCGAGAAGACACACCCACGGCAGATTGCTGCGCAGGTCGTCACCACGGACCATCGAGACGATGTTCGGGACGATGAGCCCCAGGAAGGGGAGGTTGCCGACGACGACGGTCACCACGCCGGTCGTCACCGCGATCAGCGCGGTGCCGAGCAGGATCATCCGGTTGTAGTTCACCCCGACGTTGGTGGCGATCTCCTCCCCCAGCCCGGCGATGGTCAGCCGGTCGGCCACGAGGAAGACGATGACGCCGATGATGGCGACGATCCACAGCATCTCGTACTGGCCGCGCATGACCGACGTGAAGCTGCCCGCGAACCAGACGCCGATGATCTGCAGCGAGTTCGTGGCGAGGGCGAAGTAGGTCGTGATGGCGCCGACCACCGCGCCCAGCATGATGCCGACGATGGGCACGATGAGCGACGACTTCAACGCGACGCGGCGGAGGAACGCGAAGAACACCATCGTGCCGACGAACGCGGCGAGCACGGCTCCGGCCATGCGCAGCGGAAGCGAGGGCTGCGGCACGAGCACCATCACGGCGAGGAGCCCGAGTCCCGCCCACTCCGTGGTCCCGGTGGTGGTCGGCTCGACGAAGCGGTTCTGCGTGAGCAGCTGCATGACGAGGCCGGCCATCGCCATCGCCGCGCCGGCGAGCACCAGCGCGATCGTGCGGGGAACGCGGGTGATCTGGAACATCTGCGCGCCGTCGTCCGCGCCGGCGATGTCGTACACGCCGGTGAAGAGCGAGATCACCAGGAGCGCCGCCACGACGAGGACGCCGATGAGCAGCTTCGGATCGAACAGCCGTGCGGACGATCGCGATGTCGATGTGAGGAGAGGAGAGGTCATGGGGGATGCCGGCGGCGGCGCCCCGGTCGGGACGCCGCCGCACAGCCCTTACTTGTCGGCGCTCTTCTCGAGCGCGTCGGCGAGGTCGTTGAGGAACGTCGTGTACGTCTGGATGCTCTCGTTCAGGTAGGTGTCCGTGGGCATGTAGACGATCTGGTCGTCCTTCACGGCGGTCACGCCGGCGAGCGCCTCGGAGCTCTCGATGATCTCCGCCGCCTGCACGTAGTCCGGCGTCTCCGCCGCGAACACGGCATCCCGGTCGAGCACCAGGATCCAGTCGGGGTTCGAGGCGGCGATCGCCTCGACCGAGATCTCGTCGCCCTGGTGGTCGTCGGTCGCGTCGTCGACCTGCAGTGCCGGCGTGAGGCCGAGCATGTCGTAGATCGGTCCCAGCGAGCGGCCGACGGTCGGAGCGAGGTAGCCGATCTGCCCGCCCGAAGTGTTCACCGCCATGACGGTGTCGGCGTCGTCGTAGGCCGCCTTCGCGCGGTCCACAGCGGCGTCGAACTCCTCGACGAGCTTCTGGGCCTCGTCCTGCTTGCCGAAGATCTCGCCCAGGGCGGTGGTCTGCCGCTTGAGCTCCTCGTCGAAGGGCTCGCCGTCCCTCGGCTCCAGGTCGATGATCGTGGCGTCAGGGACGAGCTCGACGATGGCCTCGTTGTGCTGCGTGAACCGCTGGCCGCTGATGATGAGGTCGGGGTCGGCGGCGACGATGGCCTCGAGGTCGGGCTCGGAGTGCAGGCCGATGTCGACGATGTCCTCGTCCTTCACGTAGGAGACGGTCTCCGGCATGAGGGAGACCGCGCCGGCGGAGAGCTCGATGCCCCAGTCGGAGAGGGTCTGGAAGGTCCGGTTGTCCAGAGCGACGACCGAGGCCGGCGGCGTGCTGATCTCGTGCGTGCCGGTGTTGTCCTCGATGGTCACGGTCCCCGATTCCGCCGTCGTCTCTTCGGGTTCGGCTTCGCCGCCGGACGCGCAGCCGGAGAGGGCGAGCAGGCCGACGAGAGCGACGCTCGTGGCGGTGAGGGTTCTGGGCACGGACATGGAGAGACTCCTGTTCTGCGGGGATGTGTGCGCCCTCGTGGGGCGCCGGTCCGACGGGCGGGCGAGCCGACCGCGTCGGTTTTTAGGTTAGCCTTACTTTATGAGCGATACGAAATCCGGTTTCTCGATCGAGCGTCGCGGCCTCGAGCTGCGCTTCCGCAACGTCACGCTGAGCGCCCGCGAATGGCTCGCTCCGGACTTCGTGCGCGTCCGCCTGTCCGGGCCCGACCTCGCCGGCTTCGACTCCCCGGGTTCCGACGACCACATGCGGCTCTTCTTCCCGAGCGGCCCCGTGGACTCGGTGGAGGAGCTGCGGGCCTCCCCGAGCCGCGAGTACACGCCCCTCGCCTGGGGTGACGACTGGCTCGACGTGGAGTTCGCCGTGCACGGCGATCAGGGCGTGGCCGCCCCGTGGGCCGCGAACGCCCCGCTCGGGTCGACCATCGGCGTCGGCGGGCCGCGCGGCGCCGCCGTCCTCACCGGAGAGCCGGGATCATGGCTCCTCGTCGGCGACGAGACCGCCATCCCCGCGATCCGTCGCTTCGCCGCCCTCATCCCCGCCGGCACCCCCGCACGCATCGTCATCGAGACGGTGTCGGCCGGCCGCGAGATCGAGATCGACGCTCCGGTGCCTGTCGAGTGGCTGCACCGCGGCGACGCGCCGGCCGGCTCCGCGCTGATCGCCTTCCTCGACGCGCTGACCGCGGACGACGTCGTGGGAGACGACCCGTTCGTGTTCATCGCCGCCGAGCAGTCCATCGTGAAGCCCGGCCGGGCCCTGCTCGCACGCTGGGGCGTAGACAGCGCGAACGCCGTCGTGAAGGGCTACTGGAAGCGCGGCGAAGCCGAATACCACGCTCCGCACTGACAGGCGACCGCTGCGCTGACAGACTGGGCGCATGGCTCTCCTCGATCACCTGGGCATCACCGTCGCCGACCTGGAGCGCGGACGCGCGCAGTTCCATCCCGTGCTCACCGCGCTCGGCTACGAGCTCGGTGGGGAGGACGATCACTCGATCTCCTGGCACACCGGCGACGAGACCGAGATCATCCTCTACACGTGGGACGACGACTCCACCCCTCACCGCCACGGCCGCGTCGGCTGGCAGCACATGGCCTTCGCGGTGCCGTCGCGCGCCGAGGTCGACCGACTCCACGACCTCGCTCTCGACGCCGGCTGGACCGCGGTGCGCGAGCCGAAGGAGTATCCGCGGTACAGCGAGCGGTACTACGCCTCTTTCGTCGAGGACGCCGACGGCATCCGGCTCGAGTTCATGTACAACCCGCCGAAGGACGCTTGACGCCCGGGCGTGTCGCCGCCTAGGGTGGCAAGGCTGTGCCGACCGGCGCCGCACACCAGCCGAGGAGACGACGGATGACCGCCCCGCGGAATCTTCCCCAGAACGTGGCATTGCCGCTTCCGCAGAAGCGCAATGACCGCGACGAGTCGTACCCTCCGGCGCGCGCCGTGTGACAGCATCCGCTCTCGCAACGCCCCGCACCGTCAGGTCCGGGGCGTTTTCCGTCGGAAGACTCCCTGACCTGTGGCCGGACACCACCACAAGGAAAGGAATCATGGAGAGGCTCTCCGCGCGGCTGCTGTCGTGGGCGTCCCTGATCGATGAGAAGACCCTCGATCAGGCCCGCACCACCTCACGCATGCCGTTCATCCACCCGCACCTGGCGCTGATGCCGGATGCGCACCTCGGCAAGGGCGCGACCGTCGGGTCTGTCATCCCGACGCTCGGCGCGATCATCCCCGCGGCCGTCGGCGTCGACATCGGCTGCGGCATGATCGCCGTCCGCACGCCGTTCACGAAGGACGACGTCGACGGGCGCGACCTCGCCGCGCTCCGGGAGCAGATCGAGCGCGCGATCCCGCTGTCCGCCGGGCGCTACAACAACAAGGTCGTGGCGACGGCCGCACCGCGCATCGCCGAGCTGGAGGAGCGAGCACGTGCGGCCGAGTTCGACCCCGAGGGCTACGCGAAGAACTGGCGGCTCCAGCTCGGCACGCTCGGCTCGGGGAACCACTTCATCGAGGTGTCGGTGGACGAGCTCGACCGGGTCTGGCTGTTCCTGCATTCCGGGTCCCGTGGCGTGGGCAACAAGATCGCCGGGCACCACATCGCGGTCGCGCAGCGGCTGGCGAAGCAGTGGTGGATCGACCTGCCCGACCCCGACCTGGCCTACCTCGTCGAGGGCACGCCGGAATTCACGCGCTACATCCGCGAGCTCCGGTGGGCACAGCACTTCGCGCTGCTGAACCGCGAGGAGATGATGGACCGCGTCATCCGGCAGCTCTCCGACTTCCTCGGCGCTCCGGTCGAGGAGGAGGAGCGGATCAACTGCCACCACAACTTCACGGAGTCGGAGATGCACTTCGGAAAGCGCGTCTGGGTGTCCCGCAAGGGCGCGATCCAGGCGGACGCGGGTCGGCCCGGACTCATCCCCGGGTCGATGGGCACGGCATCGTACGTGGTGGAGGGGCTCGGCGACCCGCTGTCGCTGAACTCCTCCCCGCACGGTGCCGGGCGGGAGTACTCGCGGTCCGCGGCGCGGAAGACGTTCACCCACGCGCAGCTGCGGGAGGCGATGGCCGGCATCGAGTTCCGGGACACCGACGCCTTCATCGATGAGATCCCCCAGGCCTACAAGCCCATCGATCGGGTGATGGAGGATGCGGCGAGCCTGGTGCGGATCCGGCACACGCTGCGACAGCTCGTGAACGTGAAGGGCGACTGACCGAGGGCCGGGTGAGGAGGGATCCTCACCCGGCCCTTCCTCCCCAATCCCCGCGATCTCCGGTGTCTCCACAGAGCGCGAGGGGACGGGCGTGGCGTCCGCCAGGATGCTGGCAGGCTGAAGGATCCGGTGCCACGATGAGGGGATGGAAACCATGGACGGTGCGCAGGTCTGGACCATGATCGGCGCGTTCACGGCGCTGATGATGGGCATGCTCACGGTCGTCTCGACGCTGTTCACCCGCGTCCTCCGCAGCGAGATCGGCGGCCTGCGGAACGAGATGACCGCGCGCTTCGATGGGGTCAACATCCGCTTCGACGCGGTCGGCACGCGCATCGACGGCGTCAACGCCCGCATCGACGGGCTCGACCGTGATGTGCAGGCGCTCGTGAAGCGCACGTTCGGGCTGGATCGGGAGTGAGGATCGACGCATGAGGATCGTCGTCGCAGGAGGGACCGGCGTCGTCGGCACGCCCACGGTGGAGGCCGTCCGGAGCGCCGGTCATGAGGCCGTCGTGCTCAGTCGTTCGCACGGCGTCGATCTGGTCAGCGGGCGCGGGCTGGAGGCGGCGCTGACCGGAGCCGATGCCGTGATCGATGTCGTGAGCGTCGAGACCCTGAAGGCGAGCACGGCGATCGAGTTCTTCACCGCCGCCACCGGGAACCTCCTCGCCGCCGCCGCGGACACCGGCGTGGGACACGTCGTCCTGCTCTCCATCGTCGGCATCGACCGGATCCCCTACGACTACTACGCGGGCAAAGTGGCCCAGGAGAAGCTGGTCTCCGCGTCCGCCGTCCCCTCCACGATCCTCCGCGCCACGCAGTTCCACGAGTTCGCCGCGCAGATGTTCGCGCGCGCGAAGGCGGGGCCGCTGCATCTCGCCCCGCGTGCGCGCACGCAGCCGGTGGCGGCCCGCGAGGTCGCGGAGCGGCTCGTCACGCTCGCGATCGGGGACGCGCAGGGTCGAGTGCCTGACTTCGCCGGCCCCCGCGAAGAGCAGCTCGCCGACATGGTGCGGGCGTACGCTCGGCGCATCGGGTACCGAGGCTGGATCCCGGCGCTGAACGTGCCCGGCCCGCAGATGGCGGGGATGCGCGCGGGGAAGGCGCTGCCGGGACCGGATGCCGTGCGCGGGACGCAGACGTTCACAGAATGGCTTGCCGAGGCGGTGCCGGCGCGCGCAGACTGAGGAGGGGCGGGGGTCTTCCAGCAGTCGAGCGACCAGGAGCACGCATGGCGAACCTCAATCCCTACCTGTCCTTCCGCACCGAGGCCCGCGAGGCCATGGAGTTCTACCGGGGAGTCCTCGGCGGAGATCTCGACATCACGGTCTTCGGCGACTTCCCCGACATGGTGCAGGATCCGAGCCAGAAGGACCTCGTGATGCATGCGCAGCTCACGACCCCCGACGGCCTCGTGCTCATGGCCTCGGACACCCCGGAGGGCATGACCTACGAGAAGCCGCAGGGCGTCTCCGTGTCCCTGAGCGGCAACACCCAGGAGGTCACCCAGCAGGTGTGGGACTGCCTCTCCGAAGGCGCCACGATCACGATGCCGCTCGATGTGCCGCCGTGGGGCGGGACGTTCGGGATGCTCGTCGATCGCTTCGGGATCGCCTGGATGCTGCACGGCGACCCGGAGTGACCCCGGACGGTGTGCTCCGGGCTCAGCCCGGCAGCACCGCCCGGCACGCGAGATGCAGCGCCAGTCGCGCCTCGGGGTCGTTCATGTCGATCCCGAGGAGCTCCTGGACCCGGCGGATCCGTACGGCCACCGTGTTGCGATGCAGCCCGAGAGCGGCCGCGGTGGCCGCGATGCCGGACTCGTGGTCGAGGTAGGCCGACAGGGTCCTGAGCAGTTCCCCGTTCCCCTCGGCCAGAGGGGCGAGCAGCGACTGCGCGGCCGGGACGAAGGTGTCGTTGCCGGTCCAGGCGAGCAGGAGCTGTTCGAGCCCGAGGCTGTCGACGCGGACGAACCATCCGGTGGCCGACCGGGCCGCGGCGATCCGTGCGGCGTCGCCGGCCTCGTCGAGGGTCGCCGCCAGTCCTTCCGGCCCGGTCTGCGCCGAGCCCACCCCGGTCGCCACGGCGAAGTCGCGCAGTGCCGTGAGGTGGAGGTCGCGCAGTGCCGTCACGGCCCGCTCGATGCGATCGGGCCCCGGGGCCTCAGCGAACGAGAGCCAGCCGCTGAGGCCTCGACCCGCCGTGGTCGCGTGCGCCTCGGCGTCGATCGCGCTGAGGCCGGGCCTGATCGCACGGAGAAGTGCGAGCGGCTCCACCCGGCTGCGCGCCACCATGCGGAAGCCGAGGTGATGCCCGCCGGTGCGCCACCCCCGCTCCGCCATGCGCCGTTCCACATCGGCATCGGCGGCTCCGCGGAGCTCGACGAAGTCCCGCAGCAGGCCCGACGATGCCGCGACGTCGTTGACGGCCGCGATCTCGTCGATGAGGATGCGGGCGGCCACCGCGGGCATGGCGACCTCCGCGGCCACCAGGAGCGACCGCAGCTGTGCCTCTCCGAAGCCGTGGCCGAACAGGACGAGACGCAGACCGGACCGGCCGGGGCTGTCCACCCGCACCGAGGCGGCCGTGCCCTCCCCCGCCCTGGCACTGTCGCTCCACGCGTCGAAGCGGATCGCCGCGTGCAGTTCGGCGTCCAGGTGTCCGCCGGCTTCACGGAGCACTCCCGCGGCGTCGACGAGGGCGACGCCCAGACCGAGGTTCGCCGCGAGGTGTCCGAGCAGGTCGCCGAGGTCGTCGGCGGCGTACTCGAACGACTGCGCGACCTTGCGCACCCGCGTGAGCGTCAGAGCGTCGCGGGCCTCGATGAGCATCCAGCAGGCGCGGGCGAGCTGGACCGGCCTCTCGACGTCGAGCAGGGCGAGACCGATCCGGTCCGCGAGGCGGAGCGCCCCGGGGTCGACACCGGCGGCGCCGGGGAGCGCGAGCCCCGTGAACCCGCGGTCACGGACCCGGCGCAGCATCGCGTCCTGCTGCCAGGTGGCGACCGGCGCCCCGGACGTGAGGATCGCGAGCCGGCCGATGCCCTCGTCGGGCAGGTCGGACTCGCCGGCTTCCACCACCACCGCGTCCCACGCGACATCCCGCGGGCCCGCGACGTGGCGGAGGACGCCGTTCTCCTCCTGCGCCAGCAGCGCCGGCAGCGCGAGCGCCCCGCTCACGCCGCGTCCAGATCGACGAGCCCGTAGGCGGAAGGCACCACCCGGGCCCGACGCTCGGGGCGGGCGTTCCACCATGCGGGAGCGGGGAGGGCGAGGGCCGCCACGGTGCGCCCGGGGGCCAGCTCGGTGACTTCGAGGACGTCTCGGGACACGGCATCCAGGAGGACGATGATCTCGGGCGCCGCGGCCACCAGCAGGCCGTCGGTGAGCACCGCGAGGGTCTCGGACCGGGTGACGATGCGGTGCACCGCTCCGCCGAGTCCGGCGATCTCGACCGCGTTCACGTGCGGGTCGGCTGCGGAGGACGCGGTGGTCACGATGCGGCCCTCGGCGAGCAGCGTCCCCCCGAGCACCTCGGCGAGGACCGGCAGCGGTGCCGCCCGGTGCACCAGGAAGCTGCGGCCGAGGGCGAGCGCGCGGGCGAGGTGGTCGGCGATGGCGTGCTCGCGCAGATCGCCGACGGTGAAGCCGGCGAGAACGGCGCAGCCGACGCCTCCGGCCTGGATGATGGCCGAACGCACCACACGCTCCGCATCGATCGCCCTCGTCGCCTCCACGAGCGCCACCCCGTCGGCCCCGGTCTCGCACGCGAAGACCAGTCCCGGCACGCGGTCGACGAACAGCGACATCTGATCGAGTCCCGGCACCGCACGCCCCGTGCAGTCGGCGTCCACCACGGTGTGCGATCCGGCCAGAGTGAGCGGCGCGAGGCCGTTCATCCCCCCACCCTCGAGCGAGCACACCGCCGGGACGGGATGCCCGAGCCATCTCTCCACCGCCCGCAGCAGCGGGGCGAAGGGCGCGGCACCGGGCATCCGCTCGCCGAGCAGCATCGTCGACCCGACGAAGGCCACGCCGAGACAGGGCGTGGCGGGGTCCAGCGCGTCCACCGGCGCGACGTCGAGGGGCCAGGGCGCGGTGGTGCCGAGGATGAGTTCGAGCATCGTCGTGGACCCGCCGCCGCCGGAGCCGAGCAGGGCGTACCCGCGGGCGAGCGCCTCCAGGTCGTCCCGCTCCAGCCTCATGGGATCCAGCCTAGGACGCGGCCATCCCCTCGACGGGAGCGAACTTCTCGGTCAGGCCGAAGGCGGACGGCCCGAAGGCGGCCAGAGCCTCGGGGGTGCGCATCATCGCCGGCGTCGAGATGCCGAGCACCCGGACGCGCTGACCGTAGCGGAGTCCCTCCGTGGTGATGGGCTCGGCGGTCTCGTGATCGACGACGCAGATGAGATCGGGAACGATCGCGACGAGCCGTCCACCCCGCCGCGCGGTGAGGTTCTCGTTCTGGAAGGCGATCTCGAACGTGTCGTCCTCCGCGGCGCCGAGCGGAGCGATGACCGCCCGCCCCTTCGCGAAACCCTCGGTGGTCCGTCGTTCGACATCCACCACCTTCCCGACGCAGAGCTCGCGCACATGCGGGTAGAGCGTGGTCGCGAGCGTCGCGGCGATCGCCTCGAACGGCGAGCGGTGCTCGTCCCGGGCGAGCCGGATCGCTCGGCCCAGGGCGAGAGCCATCGAGATGGTGCGCGGCACCGCCGTGCGCCTCACGTCGGCCCCGGTCATGGCGTACTCGGCGATGTGACCGACGCCACCCAGCCGGATCGTGATGCCGCGGGCGAGCCACTCCATCTGACGATCGTCGTCTCCCGTGTCGATGACGACGCGCTCCCCGCGCTCTCCGGCGAGCGCGAGCGGCGAGCCGTGCACGCCGTAGACCGCGAAGGTCTCCATCGACAGCTCGGGGAACGCCCGGCCCATGCCGTCCGCGTCCACGACCGGAAGACCGGTCTCCGCGGCGACGATGAGCGGGATCATCGAGTTGATCCCCCCGCACTCGATCGGCATGGTGGCATCGGCCCGGCGTCCCAGGTGGTCCTCCAGGGTGCGCAGGGCGAGGGTGGGTTCGGTGCCGGCGGGGATCTTCTCGACCATCACCGTCGGCGCCCCCATCTGCGCGGTCGGGATGACGAAGAGGTCGTCGGCGAGGTCGTCCGGGTCGAGGATCGTGATCGCCCCGTCGCCGAGCACCCGCTCCACCAGCATCTTGCCGATGTAGGGGTCGCCCCCGCCGCCGGTGCCGAGCAGCGTGGCGCCGCGGGCGAGGTCGGGCAGGTCTGCCGCGGTCAGCTCCCAGCTCATGCGGCGGCCCCTGCCGCGGCGTCTCCGGCGGAGACCGTGCCGTCGAACCGGTGCGCCGGGATGTCGTAGCCGAAGTACCCCGGGCCGACCATCGCGAGAGCCGCGTCCGAGTGCCAGCGCTCGTCAGCGGGAGCGGCGATCACGCGGACGCGCTGGCCGTAGCGCAGCCCCTCGGTCGTGACGGGCTCCCCCGACTCGCCGTCGAGGACCATGATGAGGTCGGGGGTGGTCGCCAGCACCCGCCCGTCCGCCTCCGCGACGAGGTGCTCGTTCTGGAACTGCAGCGTCAGCGAGGCTCCGCTCTCTCCGTCGATCCGTGCCCGACCGCGCGCGAAGCCGGTCGTCGTGGCCCGGTTCACGTCGGCGACCTTGCCACCGAACAGCTCGCGACCGCCGAGGAGCTCCACGACGGCGGCGACCGGGTCGGTCTTCGCCTCGCGGGCCTCCGCGATCCGCTGACCGATGTCGATGCATCGGGACAGCGATCCCGCCACCAGCGACCGGCGTGCGGCGGCACCCGACATCGAGAAGCCGGAGATCATGACGGAGCAGCCCATCTCGACGCACGCGACGCGGGCGATGCGCTCGGTCCAGGAGTTGTCGGCGGTCTGCAGCACGCCCGTGTTCCCCTTCTCGTCGCTGAAGGCGAGCGGCGAGGCCGTCACGCCGTACAGCGTCGGGAGCACCATCTGCAGCTCGGGGAAGGCGCGACCCATGCCGTCCGCGTCGACGAGCGGCAGCCCGAGCGCGGCGGCGGCGGCGATCGGGATCGTCGAGTTCACGCCGCCGACCTCGGCGCAGGCGATGTGGGTGACCGGGCGGCCGAGGTGGATCCCGAGCGCCTTGACCGGCTCGATGACCTCCGCGAGGCTCGGCAGCTTCTCGACCATGACGGTGGGCGCGCCCATCATGGCGACGAACAGCACGAGGGCGTCGTCCGGCACCTCGTCGAGCGCCACGACCGTGACGTCTCCCGAGGCGAGGGCCTGGCGGGCGAGGAGCGCGCCGATGTACGGGTCGCCGCCTCCTCCGGTGCCGAGCACGGCCGCGCCGCGGGCGAGACCGTCGATGTCGGCGGCGGTGATCGTCGTGCTCATGTCAGGCCCCCATGTCGAGGTCGCCGACGGCCTTCACGCGGATGCGCGTCGCGTTGCCGGGAAGATACGGGATGGGGACCTCGTCGAAGTCGATGATCGACACCGTCGCGGGCTTGGCGCCGGCCGCGATGGCCTTGTCGACGGCCTCGGCGCGCACCTCGGCGATCGTCTCGTCGCGACGGCCCGGCTCGATCGCGTAGACCTTGTCGATCTCGCCGCCGACCTGGGCGATCGAGGCGCCGATGGCGTTCGCGACCGCATAGTTCTCCGGGCGATGGACGGTGCCGAACAGGGGCAGCTCGTCGGGCAGCAGGATGGACCCGCCGCCGACGGCCACGACCGCGATGGGCTCCGGCGACGTGCGCATGCGGTCCACCGCCTCCGCGACGCGCTCCGCGATGCGGGCGAGCACGCGCTCCACGAACGCGGGGTCGAGGTGCGCGACCTTGGCGGGATCCCCCACCTGCGCACGACCGGCGGCGACCGCGATGTCGGTGGCCGTGAGGGTCGAGCCGCCGAAGACCAGAGCCTCCGTCGTCAGCCGGTATCCGACCGAGGCCGGACCCACCTCGGCCGTCTCCTCGTCGACGATGCTGCCACCGCCGATGCCGAGGGAGAGCACATCCGGCATGCGGAAGTTCGTGCGGATGCCGGCGACCTTCACCTCGTTCGCCGTCTCCCGGGGGAAGCCGTTGATGAGCAGGCCGATGTCGGCGGTGGTGCCGCCCACGTCGATGACGGCGCAGTCGACGAGGCCGCTGGTGGCCGCCGCCCCGCGCATCGAGTTGGTGGGGCCGGAGGCGAAGGTCGCGACCGGGTACCGGCGCACGTAGTCCTCGTCCATGAGCGTGCCGTCGTTCTGGCTGAGGAAGATCGGCGCTTCGATGCCCTGCGCACGGACCGCCGAGGTGAGCCCGTCGACGATCTCCGACGCGAGCTCGCGGAGGGCGGCGTTGATGATCGTCGCGTTCTCGCGCTCCAGCAGTCCGATGCGGCCGATCTCATGCGACAGCGAGATGGCGGCGTCCTCTCCGAGCACCGAGGCGACGATCTCGGCCGCCTGCACTTCGAGGTCGTGGTTGACCGGGCTGAACACCGACGAGATGGCCACCGAGCGGATGCCGTTCGCCTTCATGTCCTCGGCGTGCGCGCGGATCTCGTCGGGGTCGAGCGGCGAGATCGGGCGGCCGTCGAACTCGTAGCCGCCGTGCGCCAGGTAGCTGCGTGCCTGGGTGGCCGCGACGAGAACCTCCGGCCAGTCGATCAGCGGCGGCAGCGCGCGCGTCGCGGGCAGGCCGAGTCGAAGGGCCGCGACCGGAGCGAGCCGGCTCGCCTGCACGAGCGCATTGATGAAGTGCGTCGTGCCGATCATCACCGCGTCGATGTCGCCGCCCTCGAAGGAGTGCCTCGCACGGAGGTCTGCGATGGCCTGGACGATCCCGCTCGTCACGTCCGGGGTCGTGGAGTGCTTGACCCCGGCCAGGGTGCGGGTGCCGTCCATGAGGACGGCGTCGGTGTTGGTGCCGCCGACGTCGATGCCGATGTGCATGATGCTCGCTTTCGTGGAGGTGGTTCGTGTCCGGCGGGTCTGCTCAGACCGCGGCGGGGGCGCTGTCGACGGGGTCCGCCTGCCGGGTGGTCGCGACGCCGACGCCGCGCACCCAGCCGAGCTTGCCGGCGACGATGTAGAGCACCATCGACAGGAAGAGGCTGAGCAGCGAGGGGATGCCCCAGGTCACGAAGTAGCCGACCAGCGAGGACACCAGCCAGACGACGATCGTGGCCGGGACGATCCGGGGCGCGGTGCCGGGCAGGGTGCCGGCCTCGCGGGTCGCGTCGAGCTCGGGACGCCAGCGGCGCACCACGTAGTACTCGGCGACCATGATCCCGGCGATCGGCGGGAACGCGACGCTGAGCACGACGAGGAACTCGGTGAACTGGCCGAGGATGCCGACCGCCGCAAGCACCGATCCCACCACGCCGAGGACGATGGTCGTGGTGACGCGGTGGAGGTTCTTCCCGAAGGCGGTGGAGATGAAGTTCACCAGGCCGAGCGTGGAGGAGTACAGGTTCCAGTCGTTGATCTTCAGCGTGCCGGTGAGGACGATGAACAGGCCGACGAACCCGACGGACGAGGTGACGATGGCGACGATGTCGCCGGTCGCCGCCGCGTGGGCGAGAAGCACGCCGGCGAGGCCGATCACGAACTCGCCGAGGGAGACGCCCAGCACCGTCTGCTTGACGACGTCGGTGCGGGAGCGGTTGAAGCGGGTCATGTCGCCCGTGATGATCGCGCCGACGATGAGACCGCCGGCGACGATGCCGGTGCCCGCCCAGACGCTCATGGTCGGGCCGGGGGCGGGGCCGGTGAGCAGCTCGCCGATGTCGTGGCGGGTGAGCTCGGAGATGACGGACCACCCCACGAGGATCAGGAACAGCGGCACGGTGATGTTCGCGAGCCACTGCATCCCGACGAAGCCGAAGGCGACGATCGCGGTGACGGCGAGGCCGAAGATGAGGCTCCACGCCCAGACCGGCAGGGCCCCGGGCATGAGCGCGTCGAGCGACTGCGCGGAGATGGCGGACTGGATGCCGAACCAGCCGATGAGGCTGATGCCGATCGCGAGGCCGACGAGCGAGGCGCCGATCTCGCCGAAGCCCGTCCAGCGGGCGAGGAGCGCGGTGTTCAGGCCCTCGCGCTGGCCGATGAAGCCGACCACGCACATGATCACCTCGAGGATGAGCGAGCCGAACAGGAAGGCGAGGACGGCCTCGCCGAAGGTCATGCTGTAACCGAGGGTCGCGCCGAGGAGGAACTGCGAGAGGGCGGAGACCTGTCCGAATCGCTGGACGGCGATTCCGAACCAGGGCTTGCGGGCCTCGGGAGTCACTCGGGAGAGCGCGAAGTCGTCTGCGTGCGCCGTGCGTGCCATGGGGAGTCCTTCGGGAGGAGGATACGGGTTGCCCGCCACGGTACTCACCCCCGTCCCCTCCCCGACATGTGCACTCCGCCCCGATCCCCCTTCCCTCTGTGCACACTGCCCACCCCCTCTCCCCTCTCCCCCTCCCCCAATGTCGCCGAGACCCCGGGTTCACGTCGAAACCCCCTGTCTCCGGCGTCCGGGATAGGGGGTTTCGGCGCGAAAGCGGGGTCTCGCGGGTCAGTGGAGGGCGTTCTCCTCGATGAAGGCGCGGAGAGCGTGCTCGTCGTCGGGCATCTCGGTCACGTGCTGGGGGGCGTCGAGCATGGCGCGCAGCTCGGGGGCGTACGCCAGCTCGACCCCGATGGCCTCGTGGATGGTCTCGGCGAACTTCTCCGGCTTGGCCGTCTCCAGCACCAGCATCGACACTCCGGGCTCGACGTACTCCCGCGCGACCTTCACGCCGTCGGCGGTGTGCGGGTCGATCACCTCGCCGGAGGCCTCGTACACGTCGCGGATGGTCGCGAGCCGATCTTCGTGCGTCGAGGTGCCGCTCACGATGCCGAACTCCTCCGCGAAGCGCGGCTGCTCGGCCGAGAAGTCGAAGAAGCCCTGGGCCTCCAGGTCGTCCCACGCGCCGACCACTCGCGCCGGATCGCGGTCGACGAGCTCGAAGATGAAGCGCTCGAGGTTCGAGGCCTTCGAGATGTCCATCGACGGGCTCGAGGTCGCGAGGGTCTGGGCGGCGCTGCGGGGGCGGTACACCCCCGTGCGGAAGAACTCGTCGAGCACGTTGTTCTCGTTCGCGGCCAGGACGAGGCGTCGGATCGGCAGCCCCATCTGCTTCGCGAAGAATCCGGAGAGGATGTTGCCGAAGTTCCCCGAGGGGACGGTGAACGACACCTCGGCCCAGCCGCCGGCGTCGGTCGCGCGCAGCCACGCCCAGAAGTAGTAGACCGTCTGCGCGGTGATGCGGGCGAGGTTGATCGAGTTCACGGCGCCCAGGTGCTGTGCGCGCTTGAAGTCGAGGTCGCCGGCGAGCTTCTTCACGAGGTTCTGGCAGTCGTCGAAGACGCCCTCCACCGCGATGTTGTGCACGTTCGCGTCGTCGAGCGAGAACATCTGCGCTCGCTGGAACGCGCTCATCCGGCCCTGCGGCGACAGCATGAACACCGCGACGCGCTCCTTGCCGCGCAGGGCATGCTCCGCGGCCGAGCCGGTGTCACCCGACGTGGCACCGAGGATATTGAGGACCGAGCCCTGGCGCTCGAGCGTGTACTCCAGCACCTGCCCGAGGAACTGCATGGCCATGTCCTTGAACGCCAGCGTCGGGCCCTCGGAGAGGCCGACCAGCGTGAGGTCGTCGTCCACGCGACGCAGCGGGACGACGCCGTCCGGGAAGTCCGCGTACGCCGCCGCCGTCATCCGGGCGAGGTCCTCCCGCGGGATGTCGGTCGCGAAGAGGGCGAGCACCTCGGTCGCCAACTGAGGATAGGTCAGGGCCCGCCAGCGCTCGAGCGTCTCGCCGTCGACCTCGGGCATGACGTCGGGGACGGCCAGGCCGCCGTCGGGCGCCAGGCCCTCCAGCAGCGTCTCGCTGAACGACTGCGGCTGCATGCCGCCGCGGGTGGAGATGAACGGCACGTGTGCTCCTCGGCTCGGGACTCGGCGCCTCCATTCTCGCAGGCCGTGACGACCGAAACGGACGCGTGACGACGGTCAGATCCAGCCGCGCTCCTCGGCGACGAGCACGGCCTGCTGACGCGTGCTCACCGAGAGCTTCCCGAGGATGACGGAGATGTGGTTGCGCACCGTCCCCGGCGCCAGCGCGAGCGCCCGCGCGATCTGTCCCGTGGTCTCCCCCCGACGCCCGGCGCGGAGCACATCCAGCTCCCGATCGGTGAGCGGCGACCGCTCGTCGCTCAGCGCATCCGCGGCGATCTCCGGGTCGACGTACCGGGCGCCGGCCGCGACGCGGCGGATGATCGCGGCGAGCTCGTCCGCACCTCGCGACTTGGGCACGAACCCGGACACGCCGGAGGCGAGCGCCCGCCGGAGCACCCCGGGGCGGGCGTGCCGGGTGACGACGATGCAGCGGGTCGCGATCGTGCGGTTGAGCCTCTCGGCGACCTGCACGCCGTCGAGTCCCGGCATCTCCAGATCGAGCAGGCACACGTCGGGTTCGAGCCGGACGGCGGCGGCGACGGCCTCCTCGCCGTCCGCGCACTCCGCGACGACGTCGATGTCGGCTTCGAGACGCAGCAGGGCGGCGAGCGCGGAGCGGATCATGCCCTCGTCGTCGGCGAGCAGCACCCGGATCATCGGACGATCTCCGCCCGCGCGGGCACGGTGACCGTCACGACGAACTCGTCGGCGTCCCGACGCTGCTCGAACGTGCCGCCCGCCTCGCCGATCCGTCGGCGGACGCCCTCGAGCCCGGAGCCGCCCGCCCCGTCCTCGGCCGCGGGGTCGGCGTCGTTGGCGACCTCGTACCGCCAGGCGTCCGCCGTCCGGTCGAGGATCAGACGCGCGTGACCGCCGCGTCCGTGCCGCAGGACGTTCGTCGTCGTCTCCCGGATCACCGGGCCGAGGTCGGCCGCGGGTGCCGCGTCCGCATCCGGGTGGATCCGCGCCTCCACCGTGAGCCCGGCGGCCACGAGCAGGTCTCGGGCGTTCGCCAGCTCGTCGCCGAGGGGCACGGATCGGAACCGCGTGGCGAGGTCTCTGGTGCCCTGCCGCGCGTCGTCGACGCTCGCCCTGGCGGCGCGGAGCTGCTCCATCCCCGCCTGCGGATCGGTGGGCAGCAGGCGCTCCGCCAGTTCGAGCTGCAGGGCGATCACCTGGAGATGATGCCCCTGGAGGTCGTGCACGTCGGTCGCCACGCGCAGGCGCTCCTGCGTCGCCGCCAGTCGCGCCTCCGAGGTACGTGCCCGATCGAGGGCCACGAGCACGTCCCACCACCACAGCGAGCTCACGGTCATCCCGGGCAGCATGACTCCGTAGAGCACCGGCACCCACACCGGGACCTCGGAGCCGAGGGGGGTAGTCGAGTCGAGCAGCGCGAGAGCGACGAGCACGACGGTCGCGGCCACGGCCACGCGCACCCGGATCCCGCGGGGCCAGCTCACCAGCACGAAGACCTGCACCACGGGCATCGCGGCGAGCTGCCAGCTGCCGACCAGAGCCCCCGCCGCGCCGCCGTAGATCAGGGCGACGACGGTCGGCACGGCCAAGCGCACCCAGCCCACCCCGGGCCCGGCGTCGACGCGATGACGGTAGTCGACCAGCAGCAGGACGGTCGACGCCGCCCAGAGCACCCCGCCGACCCCCACGACGAGCAGCGCGACGCCCGAGCGATCCAGTGCCACGGCGATGCCCAGCCAGGCGGCCACCAGCATGAGCTCGATGAAGACCACCCCGCCGACCGTGTACCACCAGGTGGCGGTGATGCCCCGGGCGAGCTGGCGGGCACCGGGACCGGAATCGGAGAAAGCGGGGGAAGGACTGCTCACGCTCCCCACGATAGAGGCGTGACACATGTCACGGGATCGGGGTGCGAACCGCACGGAGAGCGATGACGCGGCGGCACTGCCGCCTCAGGCCGCCATCGACTGGACTGGGGTCATCGCGACGGAGAGACCGTCTGCACCGACACCCGGAGCTTCCCCCATGAACCTCATCGAGACCTTCCAGAGCCTCGTCGCCCAGGTCCCCGACCTCGTCCAGCCCCTCATCGTCGCCCTCGCCGGAGCGGTGCCGTTCGTCGAAGGCGAGGGTGCCGCGAGCATCGGCATCCTCGGCGGCATCCCGCCCGTGGTCGCGGCCATCGCCGCGATGGTCGGCAACTTCCTCTGCGTCGCGATCCTGGTGCTCGCCAGCGCGGGCGCCCGCCGAGCCATCGTGGACCGCTCGCGGGCGAAGCAGCCGGTGACGGTGGGCGGCGGGACGAGCCTGGAGGCCGACGGCGTCCCGGTGGAGACCGGACGCGGGTCCGCCCGCCGCGAGAAGTTCCAGCGCGCGTTCGAGCGCTACGGCGTCCCCGGGGTGAGCCTGCTGGGACCGCTGCTGCTGCCGACGCACTTCACCGCCACGATGCTCGCCGCGTCCGGCATCGGCAAGGGGCGCATCCTCGTGTGGCAGGCCGTCGCGATCATCGGCTGGACGACCGTCATCGCGGTGATCGTGGGGAGCGCCGTCTACGCCATCCGCTGAGCGTCGAGATGTCGGACGCCCGGTGCAGGATGAGCGCATGATCACACTGCTGTCGGCTCCCAGCAATCTCGGCCTGCGCCCTCCGGAGCCCGGCAGCGTGCCCGGCTCCGCGAAGGCGCCGGAGGCGTTCCGGGAGGCGGGGCTGTTCCGGCGCTTCACCGATCAGGGCGCGAGCGACGGCGGCATCGTGCTCGCCGGACGCTACGTGGACGACGACGCCACGCGGCCCGCCGGCCGGGTGCGGAACGAGGCCGCCTTCGTCGACCACTCCCTCCGCCTGGCTTCGCGCATCGGCGAGGTCCTCGACGAGGGCCGCGCCCCGCTCGTGATCGGGGGCGACTGCGGCATCCTCGTCGGCGCCGGGATCGCCGTGAAGCGCCGTGGAGGCGCGGGCCTCGTGCACATCGACGGACACACCGACTTCCGCCACCCGGGCAACAGCGACGAGTGCGCGAGCGTGGCCGGCGAAGCGCTGGCGGCCGCCGTCGGCGAGCACTGGCCGGCGATCGCCGACATCGACGGACTCGCGCCGTACTTCTCCCCCGCACGCACGGCCCACATCGGGCACCGCGACGACGACGAGGAGCAGGCGGAGGTCCGCGGCCTCCTCGCGCGCGTCACGCCGGCGGCCGACGTGCTGGCGCGCGGAGCCCACGCGGTCGCCGCTGAGACCGCCGCGTCCGCCGGCGGTCGCTACTGGCTGCAGCTCGACGTCGACGTGCTCGACCCGTCGGTGATGCCCGCCGTCGACAGCCCGGACCCGGGCGGCCTCGGTGCCGCGGAGCTCACCGTACTCCTGCGCGCCCTCGCCCCGCAGGCGATCGGGGCGAGCATCACCGTGTTCGACCCCGACCTCGATCCGGACGGCCGCTACGCCCGGCTCCTGACCGAGGTCCTCAGCGATGGGCTTCGCGAGCTGGGCAGCGGAGCGCGCGACTGACGCGCCCCGCCACCCGGCGGTCCGTCAGTCTTCGACGCCCCGCTCAGCACCCGGATCGGTGAGCTTCGAGACGCGCACGCGTGCGATGCGGCGGCGATCGACCTCGGCCACCTGGATGGTCGCGCCCGGCACCTCGACGGTGTCGCCGACCACGGCGAGACGGCCGAGCTGCTCGGTGACGAATCCGGCGATCGTGTCGGAAGACCCCCGGGGCATCGCGAGCCCCGTCGCCTCCTCGAAGTCCTGCAGGTTGAGGCGCCCGTCCAAGCCGTCGTCGGCGGAGATGAAGACCTCGGCGTCGTACTCGTCGAAGATCTCGCCGACGACCTCCTCCACGAGGTCCTCCAGCGTGACGAGACCATCGGTGCCGCCGTACTCGTCCACGACGACCGCGATGTGGTGTCCCTCCGCCCGCATCCGGGTGAGGGTGGGCAACACCCGCGCGGTGGACGGGATGTAGGGGATGTCGCGGACGAGCCCCTGCAGCGGACGCTCCGGATCGTCGGCCGCAGCCTCGAAGAGGTCGCGCACGTGCACGAAGCCGGTGATGTCGTCGATCGACGTCTGGGACACGGGGTACCGGGAGAAGGGCAGCTCGCGGACCTGCTCGATCGCCGCCCCCACGGTCGCCGCTTCGTCGAGCGCCACGACCTCGGGACGCGGGCGCATGACCTCGCTCACCTGACGTCCGCGCAGGGAGAGCACGTCGTCGAGGATGCGGCGCTCGTCGTCGGGCAGGCCCTGGTGGGTCGCCACGATGTCGCGCACCTCCTCGTCGGTGAGCTCGTCGCTCGTCTTGTGCGGGTCGCCGCCGAGCACGCGGACGAGGGCGTTCGTCGAGACCGACAGCAGCCAGATCACCGGGCGCATGACGGTCGCGAAGCCGTTCAGTGCCGGCGCCACGGCGTACGCGAACTGCGCGTTGCGCTGGATCGCGAGCCGCTTCGGCACGAGCTCGCCGAGCACGAGCGACAGGTACGCGATGATCAGCGTCAGCACGATCGTGGCGAGCGTCATCGCGAGCGGAGGCGCGACACCCCAGCCCTCCAGCAGCGGCGCGACGGACGGCGCGATCGAGGTCGCGCCGTAGGCGGCGGACGCGAAGCCCGCCACGGTCACGCCGATCTGCACCGCCGAGAGGAAGGTGTTGGGGTTGCGGGCCAGGGCGGCGACCTTCGCTCCGCGACGGCCGCGAGCGGCGATCGCGTTGAGCTGGCTCTCACGCAGCGTGACCAGGGCCATCTCCGTCGCAGCGAAGACACCGCCGATCAGCACGAAGAGCAGGACGAGGCCGATGTTCCAGAGCAGATCGCCCATCAGCGGGCGACCTCCTCGGTGGCGGGGTGAGCACCCGGGATGAACCGGGTGCTCGTACTGTCAGAGTCCGAAGAGTCAGAACAGCGCTGCGCGCTCAAGAGTGCTCCTTGTCGATGGTGGGGGTGGAATCGGTCGAGGAAGAGACGGCGTTGCGGTGCCGGCGCGTCTTCATCAGGCTCGCGACGGTGGCGACCGCGATGGTCGCGGCGATGAACAGCAGCGAGAACCAGATCGGGATCTCGGGCGCCCACAGCATCGGCTCGCCGCCGTTGATGAACGGCACCTCGTTGACGTGCAGGGCATGCAGCACGAGCTTCACGCCGATGAACGCGAGGATGACGGCGAGGCCCTGAGCCAGGTACACCAGGCGCTCCAGCAGCCCGCCGATGAGGAAGTACAGCTGCCGAAGACCCATCAGGGCGAACGCGTTCGCGGTGAAGACGATGTACGCCTGGTCGGTGAGGCCGTAGATGGCGGGGATCGAGTCGACGGCGAAGACGAGGTCGATGAAGCCGATCGCGATGATCGTCAGCAGCATCGGCGTGACGTAGCGCTTGCCCTTCTGGACGACCGTGAGCTTGTCGCCGTTGTACTCCTCGCTGACGGGGAGGTGGCGACGGACGAACGTCATGAAGCGGCCGTTCGCGGGGTTGCTCTCGTGGCTGCTGAAGGCCTGGCGGTACGCGAGGAAGAGCAGCAGCGCGCCGAAGACGTAGAAGATCCAGGAGAAGTTCTCGATGAGGGTCGCACCGACGGCGATGAAGATGCCGCGGAGGATCAGCGCGATCACGATGCCGATCATCAGCACCTTCTGCTGATAGATCTTCGGCACCGCGAAGCCCGTCATCACGATGAGGAACACGAAGAGGTTGTCGATCGACAGCGCCTTCTCGGTGAGGTAGCCGGCGAAGTACTCGCCGCCGTAGGTCCAGCCGGACACCAGACCGATGCCCACGCCGAAGAGCAGCGCGAGGCTGATGTAGAAGATCGACCAGCGTGCGGATTCGCCGATGCTCGGCTCGTGCGGCTTGCGGACGTGCGCGAAGAACTCGTACACGAAGAACGCGATGGTGACCGCGATCGTGATGGCCCAGATCAAAGGGGTGATTTCCAACGGGTACTCCAGACTCGGGCGTGACGGAACAGCGCCAAAGTCTTCCCCATCCCGAGCGGGACCGGTGGGCCGGGATGCAGACGCATCCGTAATGACGACCCGACCGTGTCGGAGTACTCCCCTTGGATAATCCAGGGTACGAGACGGTGCCCGAGCGATTCTGTGGATCTGCCGAGAACGCCCCTAGACTGGACGCGGCGACCGCCGGGGCGTGACGACCCCCGGCCTCCGGGCAGGCGGTCCCCGCGCGTCCGGCGTACCGACGAGAGGCCGGCTTCTCACCGGCGAAGGTGTGGTGGCACCGCGATCTGGCCCCCGCCCACACCTCCAGGGCTCCCACAACCTGGAGGAGAAATGAGAACACCCGACCCCGCCCGCACTCTCGCCGCGGAGCTCGCCGAGGCCGTCCCCGGCCGCCGTGTCACCCTGCTCGGCCACGTCCATCGCCGGAGGGAACTCGCCACCGTCGCCTTCCTGATCATCCGCGACCGTTCGGGCCTCGCACAGGTCGTGGTCCGTTCCGCCGAGCATCCAGCGGATGGCCTCCCTCCGGAGGAGACAGTGGTCCGCGTGACGGGGACCGTCGCCGCGAACCCGCAGGCCCCCGGCGGCGTCGAGATCGTCGACCCGCAGATCGAGAGCCTGTCGGAGCCGGCCGCACCGCCGGTCGTGGAGCTGTGGCGCCCGACGCTCGAGACGAGCCTGCCGACTCTGCTCGACCACGCGGCGGTGACCTGGCGTCATCCCGCACGCCGCGCGACCTGGCAGATCGCCGCGGCGAGCGTGCGCGCGTTCCGCCGGGTGCTCGACGCCGCGGACTTCACCGAGGTGCAGACCCCGAAGATCGTCGACACCGTGACCGAGTCGGGGGCGAACGTGTTCCCCGTCGACTACTTCGGCAGGACCGGGTACCTCGCGCAGAGCCCGCAGTTCTACAAGCAGCAGCTCGTCGGCGTGTTCGAACGCGTCTACGAGGTGGGGCCGGTGTTCCGAGCCGAGCCCCACGACACCGTGCGGCATCTGTCCGAGTACGTGTCGCTGGACGTCGAGCTCGGGTTCATCCGCGACCACCGCGACGTCCTGCGCCTCCTCGGCGACGTGCTGCGCGGCATGCTCGACGGCATCCGCGCCGACGCCGCGGAAGAGCTCGCGCTGCTCGACGTGACGCTCCCCGTCATCCCCGAGGACATCCCCGTCGTGCACTTCCGCGACGCGCTGCGCCGGGTCGGTGCTCCGGCCGACGAGCCCGACCTCTCCCCGGCGCACGAGCGCGCGCTCGGGGCATGGGCGAAGGAGGCGTTCGGCAGCGACGTGCTGGCCGTCGAGGGCTACCCGATGCGCAAGCGCCCGTTCTACACGCATCCGCAGGCCGACGACGCGGAGGGGAGCAACAGCTTCGACCTCCTGTTCCGCGGTCTGGAGCTCGTGACCGGTGGACAGCGTCTGCATCGGCACAGCGAGGTCGTCGCTGCGATCGAGGCTCGTGGAGAATCGCCCTCGGCGTACGCCGGCTACCTGGAGTCGTTCGCGCACGGGATGCCTCCGCACGGCGGCTTCGCCATCGGACTGGAGCGCTGGGTGGGCCGCCTGGTCGAGGCGGCCAACGTCCGCGAGGTGACGCTGTTCCCGCGCGACGTCCATCGCCTCACGCCGTAGCCCTGGGACGCGACGAGGGCGACCGCGGTGTGCGGTCGCCCTCGTTCGTCAGCGCAGGATCACTCCGAGATCTCGGCCAGTCCCGACTGCTCTGCCCGATCGATGATCGCCGGGAGCGTCTCGTCGAAGAAGGTCACCAGCACGGCACGGGTCTTGACCGCGTCGCGCTCCGACGTCGCCTCGCGGATCGCACCGACGAACTCCTCGACGGCGGACCAGTCCACGGCGTCCTTCGCGTGCTGGGTGAACCGGCGGATCTGCGGGCCGAGGCGCTCGATGGAGTTGGCGCGCGTGGCGTTGCCCTCGATCCGGGCGAAACCCGTCGCCGCGCTGCGGAGCGCCGCACCGAACGCGATGATGTCCCGCTCCTGCACCGACGCCGCCATGTCGTCGGCCAGCTCCACGAGGTAGGCCACATCGTCGTCCTGGATCACCGGCATGACGTGGCGGACCGAGCCGATCCAGATGTCGCCGAACAGGTCGACGGCGTTGCGCACCCGTTCCAGATCGATCGGAGCCACGCGGGTGTAGCGATTGCGCTGCATCTCGACGAGGCCGTTGTCGGCCAGGCGGTCGAGGGCATGACGGATCGGCGTCTTCGAGGTGCCGAGGCGTTCGGCGAGCTCGTAGTCGCGCAGGCGCTCGCCGGGCTGGAGCTCGCCGCTGATGATGGCATCCTGCAGGCGCACGAAAGCCTCGTCGCTCATCGACCGGCGTTCGAGGGGGCCGCCAGAGAGTGTCACACTGCCTCCAGTGGGGGTCATGGAGAGTGAAGTTCTACGTCTCAAGCAATATATCTCAAATGCGCGGGCGGCCCGCCCCGGACGTCAGGCGGAGGGCGTGACCCGCACGAGCATCTTCCCCGTGTTGGCTCCGCGCATCATGTCGAGGAACGCATCGACCGTGTTCTCGATGCCGTCGACGATGGTCTCGTCGTAGGCGATCCGTCCTTCCGCGAACCAGCGGGTCATCTTCTCGCTGAACTCCGGCGACAGGTGCAGGTACGCGGCCAGCGTGAAGCCCTGGAGACGGAGCCCGCGCGTGATGATGTTCGCCATGTTGTCGGGCCCGGGCACGCGCTCGGTGGTGTTGTAGCTCGTGATGGCGCCGCACAGCGCGATCCGGCCACCGTCGTTCATCACGTCGAGCGCGGCTTCGAGGTGGTCGCCGCCGACGTTGTCGAAGAACACGTCCACGCCCTCGGGCGCGAGGGCGGCGAGCTGCTCGCGCACCGGGCCGTCCTTGTAGTTGAAGGCCGCGTCGTAGCCGTACTTCTCGGTCAGCAGGGCGACCTTCTCGGGTGAGCCCGCCGAGCCGATGACGCGGCCCGCGCCGAGGAGCTTGGCGATCTGACCGACAGCCGTCCCGACGGCACCGGCGGCGCCGGAGACGAAGACGGTGTCGCCCGGGGCGAGTCCGGCGATCGCGGTGAGGCCGACGTACGCGGTGAGGCCGGTCATGCCGAGGATGTGCAGGCGCAGCGACAGCGGCATGCCGGGCACCTCGGGCACGGCCCGGAAGGTCGACGCGTCCGCCTGCACGACATCGCTCCAGCCGTGCTGGTGCAGCACGACGGTGCCGACGGGGAGGTCGTCCGCCGCAGAGGCGACGACCCGGCCGATGGCGCCACCCGCGATGACCTCGTCGAGGGCGTAGGGGGCGACATAGCTGCGGACGTCGTTCATCCGCCCGCGCATATAGGGGTCGACGGAGACGAACTCGTTCGCCACGCGCACCTCCCCCGGCGCCGGATCGCTCAGCTCGACCTCGACGGTGCGGAAGTCGTCGTGGGTCGGCCACCCCTCGGGGCGGCGGGCGAGCTGGATCTGGGTGCTGATGGCGTGGGACATTACTCTCCTTCGTGAGGATCTGGGGGGGGCTGCGGCCGGACTCAGACGAGGAGGCCGATGGCCAGCGCGATGACGCCGAGCGCCGGGATGACGCCCTGCTTCAGGGCGGCGGACGCCTTGTCAGGGCTCGACAGCAGCAGCACGAGGCTCGCGGCGACCATCGATCCGGCGCCGGTGAAGACCAGGGTCGCGCCGACGGCCGTCGCTCCCGTGGCGAAGAGGACGATGCCGAGGAGGACGGCGATCGCGAGGAACAGGTTGTAGAAGCCCTGGTTGAAGGCGAGCTCCTTCTGTCGCGCGGCCTCCTCCGCCGTGCCGGTGCCGAACGTGCGGCGAGCGCGCGCGCTGGTCCAGGCGAACGACTCGAGCCAGAAGATGTAGACGTGCACGAGCGCGGCGATGCCTGCGAGCACGAGTCCGGCGATGACCATGGCAGTCCCCCTTCGACGCGGCGAGGCCGCGCATTCTGTATCGGTCGTTCCAATATATACTGGATCGAGCGATTCACAAAAGGGCAGGAGCAGGGCGGATGGGGCGCACACAGACCTTCGACACCGCGGAAGCGGTCCGCGCGGCACGCGGCGTGTTCTGGGAGCGCGGCTTCGAGAGCGCGCCGCTGCCCGAGCTCGAGCGCGCGACCGGTCTCAGCCGCTCGAGCATCTATCACGCCTTCGGTTCCAAACGCGGACTCTTCGACGCCGCCGTCGAGAGCTACCTGGACGAGGTCATCCGCCCGCGCCTCGCCCCGTTGACGGGTGAGACCGTGGCGCCGGAGGCCCTGGAGACCTATCTCGGCGGACTACGCGCGGCCCTGCTGACGACGGGCAGCCTCCCGGCGACGAGCGGCTGCCTGCTGGTCAACACCGCCGCCGCCCCCATCGGCACCGACGACGCGGTCGCCCGGGTCGTGGCGTCCTATCGCGCGGAGCTCCGAGAGGCATTCGCCCGCGGCGTCCGGGCCGCCCTCCCCGACCGTGCGCCCACGGAGATCGAGACGCTGGCCGACGCCTGTACGGGGCTCGTGGTATCCGCCTTCGCCCTCGTGCGCGTGGCCCCCGACGCGGCGGCGAGTGCGATCGATGCGGCGCTCGCCCTCCTCGCCGACCGGCGACGCCGCGGCTGAGGCCGCACCGAGACGACGAACGCCCGGGAGAGCGATCCCTCCCGGGCGTTCGAGGCCGACGTCAGGGGACGATGACGGCGCGTCCGCGGATGCTGTTCGACGCGAGGTCTTCGTACGCCTTCGGGCCGTCGTCGAGCGTGTAGCTCTCGGTCTGGACGTGGATCTTGCCGGCGCGGGCGAGGTCCAGCACCTCGATCAGCTCGGCGCGCGAACCCCAGTAGGGGATGCGCACGGCCGCGTCGTAGGCGATCGAGCCGAAGCCGAGCGTCATGCTGCCCCCGCCGATGCCCACGATCGTGATGTCGGCCTCGAGCGCGGCCACGCTCTGCGCCAGGGCGATCGTCGGGTTCGCGCCGACGAAGTCGAACACGGCGTTCGCGCCGAGACCGCCGGTGAGCTCGCGGATCTTCTCGGCCGCCGACGCGTCGCTGATCAGCACGTGATCCGCGCCGACCTCGGTGGCGAGCTTCAGCTTCTCGTCGTTCACGTCCAGCGCGATGACCGTGGCACCCGAGATGGCCTTGAGGATCTGGATGCCGACGTGGCCGAGCCCTCCGGTGCCGATCACGACCGCGACCGTGCCGGCGCCGAGCTTCGGAAGCGAGTTCTTGATCGCGTGGTACGGAGTGAGGCCCGCGTCGGTCAGCGAGACGTTCTGCACGGGGTCGAGGTCCCCGAGCGGCACGAGGTGGCGCGCGTCGTCGACGATCATGTACTCGGCCATCGACCCCTGGCTACCCAGGCCCGGAGGACGGATGCCCTCGGCGGCGGCGTTCGTGCAGTAGTTCTCCTTGCCCATCGAGCAGTTGTGGCAGCGGCCACAGCCCCAGGGCCCGTAGACGGCCACGGCATCTCCGACCTTGAGCGTCGAGTCGACGCCCTCGCCGATCTCGTGCACGACGCCGGCGCCTTCATGCCCGAGCGTCAACGGCAGCGGGTAGCCCTGCTCGTGGTAGTCCTTCTCGGAGAGTCCCATGACGTAGTCGTCGGAGTGGCAGACACCACCCGCGGTGATCTTGAGCAGGACCTGTCCGGGGCCGGGCTTCGGAATCGGGATGTCGACCACCACCGGGGGCTTGCCGATCTCGACGTAGCGGAGAGCTTTCATGAGCATCTTCTTCCTGGCGTTCGAGAGGTCTGCCGCGCGGTGCGGAGGCGGGGGCTCTCGAAACCGTCCCTTCCAGTATCCGCCCGAATCATCGTGATCAAACCGTTGCATTCGTTACCTCGCCGTTATACAGTGATCACACGGTGAATGTTTGCTGTGGCATCCACCGCATGTGATTGCAGGACACTCTTGGTGCAAGGGACAAGGGCCGGTCGGGAGCCTCTCCGACCGGCCCTTTACTGCGCCCGGTACTCTGTGAGGATGACCGATCGGAAGCTCGCGCTGGAGGCCTGGGAGAGCCTCTTCCGCGCGCAGCACGAACTGTTCACCGAGATGGCGGCGGACTTCGACACCGGCGATATCACCCAGGCCGAGTACGACGTACTGCTCACGGTGACGCGCTCGCCGGAGATGACAGCGCGGCTGCGCGACATCACCGCCAACATGCTCATCAGCCAGCCGAGCGTCTCCCGCCTCGTCGACCGGATGGTGACCCGGGGGCTGGTCGCGAAATGCGCCGACCCGGACGACGGCCGCGGCGCCCTGATCCGCGCGACGGACGAGGGTGCCCGGGCGTTCCGTGCACTCGCCACGGTGCACGGCCGGTCGATCGCCGACCGGATGTCACGCCTCGACGACGAGGAGCTGCGTCTGCTCCGCGACCTCGCGGAGAAGCTCCGCACCCGCTGACCGCTCCCCTTCTCCACAGGCGCCGCGGTCGGGGGCGTCTCCACCGACGACGGCATCATGACGGCCGCGACGGTGGCGGGCGTCGCTTTTCTGGCAGGGTGGGTTGCGCACGCCCACATCGACCGTGGGCATATCGGACCGCCCCCTCGGGGGGAACCAGGGAGGTCATCCATGGAGATCGCCGGAATCGTCGGCATCCTCATCGTCATCGGGATCGCGGTTGTCGCCGCGATCGTCGTCCTGCTGATCCTGCTGCTGTTCGCACGCAGCTGGATCAAGGTGGCTCGCGCCGACGAAGCGCTCGTCATCTCCGGACGCAAGCAGAAGGTGCAGCGTGCCGTGATCGGCGCCGACGGCACCAGCAGTTCCGAGATGTCGGAGTCGCCCGTCACGGTCATCGTGAACGGCAAGTCGCTCGTCAACCCGATCACCCAGCGCCACGAGATCATCTCCCTCCGGTCGCGGCAGGTGTCGCTCAACGCCGAGGCGCAGTCGCTCGACAACGTGACGCTCAACGTCGACGGCGTCGCGATCGTGAAGATCGGCTCCGACCCGCTGCTTGTGCGCCGGGCCGCCGAGCGCTTCGCCTCCCAGGACAAGGCCATCGAGCAGTTCACCACCGAGCAGCTCGAGGGCGCCCTGCGCGGCATCGTCGCGACGCTCTCCGTCGTGGAGCTCATGCGGGAGCGCAAGAAGTTCTCCGACCAGATCGCCGCCGACGTCTCCCAGGAGCTCGCCGAGCAGGGCCTCATCCTCGACTCCTTCCAGATCAAGGGCATCACCGACAAGGTCGGCTACATCCAGTCCCTCGGTGCCCCGGAGATCCAGGCGAAGCGCCAGGCCGCGGAGATCTCGCAGACCAACGCCGACCGCGCGATCAACCAGAAGAACATCGCGAACCAGGAGGCGAACCTCGTCGAGCAGACCGCGCTCGACACGAACACGGCCAACGCCAACGCCGGAATCGGCCGCGCGCGCGCCGAGGCGGAGCAGGCCGAGCAGCTCGCCCGCGCCCAGGCCGAGCAGGCCGTGCTCCAGCAGCAGGCCGAGAACAAGCAGGCGCAGCTCGACGCCGACGTCAAGCGCGTCGCGGACGCGCAGCGGTACGAGGCGGAGACCCGCGCGCAGGCCGAGCTCTACACGCGTGAGCGCGCGGCCGAGGCGGCGGCGATCGAGCAGGTCAAGCAGGCCGAGGCGCGCACCCGCATCGCCGAGCAGCAGGCGCAGGCCGACAAGGCGCGCGCCGACGGTGAGGCGGCGGCCGCGATCGCGAAGGCCACCGGTGACGCCGACGCGCTGCGCGCCCAGGCGGAAGCGGAAGCCGAAGCCCGTCGCCTGCGCGCCAACGCCGAGGCCGAGGCGATCCGCGCCGAGGGTGAGGCCCGTGCCGCCGCCGTCGAGGCTGAGGCCAAAGCCATCGCCTCCAACCAGGACGCGTTCCTCTCGCAGCGCGTTCTGGAGGTGCTGCCCTCGATCATGTCCGAGTTCGCGAAGGGCTACGCCGCGATCGGCAGCGTCTCGATCGTCGGCGGATCCGGCGAGGACGGCGCGTCCAACGTCGTCGGTGCCGACAGCGCGAAGGCCCTGCGTTCGGTCTTCGACAGCGTGCACTCCGCGACCGGCCTCGACCTCGCCGGCATCATCCAGGGACAGGCCGTCGGTCGCGGCTTCGGGGCGGGAGTCGCCGAAGCGTCCGCGCCCACCCCGGCGCCGCGTACGCCCGCACCGACCACTCCACCGCCGCCCGCGCCGCCCGCTCCCGCCGCGGAGTAGGCAGCGTACGACAGCGGATGCCGCGGCCGATCGGGTCGCGGCATCCGCTCTCGCACGACCGGGCAGACTGGACGCGTGACCCGCGCCGCCTTCGACCTCACCGCCATCGGCGCCGGTCTGTCTTTCGCGGGCGCCCTCGACGACCTCTCCACCGCCCTCGACACGAGCGGATCCGTGGTCGTGACCGCGCCGCCAGGTACGGGCAAGACCACGCTCGTCCCGCCGCTCCTCGCCTCACGCCGCACCGGCCGCGTGATCGTCACCCAGCCGCGCCGGATCGCCGCGCGCGCGGCCGCTCGCCGACTCGCACAGCTCGACGGCACACCCCTCGGCTCCCGGGTGGGCTTCACCGTCCGCGGCGAGCGCACTGTCGGGCCGGACACGAGGGTCGAGTTCGTCACTGCTGGCGTGCTCCTGCGACGGATGCTCGACGACCCCGGACTCGACGGCGTGAGTGCGGTCATCATCGACGAGGTGCACGAGCGTGCCCTCGAGACCGACCTTCTCGTCGGCCTGCTCTCCGAGGTGCGCGAGCTGCGAGATGACCTCGTCGTCATCGCGATGTCCGCGACCCTCGACGCGGACCGGATCGCCGCGGTCATCGGGACCGAGGAGTCTCCCGCGCCGATCGTCGACCAAGACGACCCGGCTTTCCCCCTCACCGAGCGCTGGGCACCGAGTTCTGCGCCCCGCCTCGACGAGCGCGGAGTCACCCGGGGCTTCCTCGATCACGTCGCGAGTGTCACCGCCACCGCCGCCGCCGAGCTCGTCCGGAATGACCCCGAAGCGGATGTGCTCGTGTTCGCCCCCGGCGCGCGCGAAGTGGCGGAGATCGCGCGACGAGTCCGCGACCGGAACAGCGCCTTCGACGTCCGGGAGTTGCACGGCCAGATCCCGCCGGCGGAGCAGGATGCCGTGATCCGCGGTCGTGCGTCGGAAGCCCGGCCCCGCATCATCGTCGCCACCTCCCTCGCCGAGTCGTCTCTCACGGTGCCGGGTGTGCGGCTGGTCGTGGACAGCTGCCTGGCCCGGCAGCCGCAGCGCGACGCCGCCCGCGGGATGAGCGGTCTGGTCACCACCGCCGCCTCCCGCTCCTCGTGCGTGCAGCGAGCCGGACGCGCCACCCGACAGGGCTCCGGCACGGTGATCCGGTGTGTGGACGAGCGCACCTATGCTGCCGCTCCTGCGCGGCCGTCGCCGGAGATCGCCACGGCAGACCTCACCGACGCCGCCCTCCTGCTCGCCTGCTGGGGCGCCCCGGGCGGCGCCGGCCTGCGCATGATCGAACCGCTGCGAGCCGACAGCCTGGCCGATGCCGTCACGGTGCTGCGCGGTCTCGGAGCGATCGACGACGACGGGCGCGCCACGGCAGAGGGCCGTGCGCTGGCACGAATCCCCACCGATCCCCGGTTGGCCAGAGCGCTGCGGGACGGCAGCCCCGCGGTGGGGAGCCGGCTCGCCGCCGAGGTCGTGGCGCTTCTCGGCGGGGACCAGCGCATCTCGGACGCCGATGTCGCCCGCGCTCTCGTCGCGTTGCGCGGAGGGAGCACGGCCGAGGCCCGGCGGTGGCGCGAGGACGCTCGCCGTTTGGAACGCCTGGTCGCTCCGGCACCGGACACTCGCGCCGGTCTCGACGGCGTCGGTCTCGTGATTGCGCTGGCCTTCCCCGAGCGCGTCGCCCACCGCGCCGAGCACTCGGGATCGGGAGCGACGTTCCTGCTGGCGTCCGGCACCCGGGCCGGTGTCAGCGGCGCCCTGGCCGCGTCGGAATGGCTCGCCGTGGCCGACGTCGCCCGAGCCTCGTCCCGGACGGCAGCCGGCTCCGGTGCGGTCATCCGCGCCGCAGCGGCCCTCACCGAGGAGCAGGTGGAGCGCGCGGCAGGCCCCTTGATGAGCGACCGCGTCGAGGCCGAATTCGTCGGAGGCCGCGTACAGGCCCGCCGCGAACGCCGGATCGGTGCGATCGTGCGCTCATCGGTGCCGGTGCGCCCGTCGGCCTCGGAAGGCCGGGATGCCGTGGGCCGAGCACTCCGACGCGATGGCCTCGGCATGTTCACGTGGTCCGACGGGGCGGAGGCCCTGCGCCGCCGACTCGCGCTACTGCGACGTGAGCTCGGAGACCCCTGGCCCGATGTGTCGGACGCGGGTCTGCTCGCATCGCTCGACGTGTGGCTGGCACCGGAGCTCGATGCTCTCGCCTCCGGCACGCCCGCGAGTCGGCTGGATCTGTCATCCGCCCTTCGCCGTCTGCTGCCCTGGCCCGAGGCCGTGCACCTCGATGCGCTCGTCCCGGAGCGGCTCGAGGTGCCCAGCGGCTCCCGTGTACGCATCACCTACCCGGAGCCCGACGGCGACGCGACCGCACGGCCCGTCGTGGCGGTGAAGCTGCAGGAGTGCTTCGGCTGGGCGGAGACTCCCCGGCTCGTGGACGGCCGCGTCCCCGTGCTCTTCCATCTGCTGTCCCCGGCGGGGCGGCCGCTCGCGGTCACCGACGACCTCGCCTCGTTCTGGTCGGGCCCCTACGCCCAGGTACGCGCCGAGATGCGCGGCCGCTACCCCCGGCACCCGTGGCCCGAGGACCCGTGGGCCGCCGTGCCGACGAAGCACACCAAGAACCGCGCCGCGCGCTGACCCAGGCCAGGACTCCGGCTCAGCGTGTGCGCCGCCGCAGCGTGAGCGCGGCCAGCATCAGAGCGCCGACGGCGAAGGCCACGACGATGAGCAGCGGACCGAACACGTCCCCGCCCTCGTCCCCCGCCGCGACCGCGTTGATCGTGTCGATCGCGTAGCTCAGCGGCAGCCAGTCGGAGATCGCGTACAGCACGTCGGGCATCTGGTCCCGCGGCATGAACAGACCGCCGAGGATGATCTGCGGGAACACCAGCAACGGCATGAACTGCACCGCCTGGAACTCGGTCTGGGCGAACGCGCTCGCCAAGAGCCCCAGCGCCGTGCCGAGCAGGGCATCGACCACCGCGACGAGACCCAGCTGCCACAGCGGCCCGTCCACGTCGAGCCCGCACACCCCGACCGCGAACGAGACCGTGATCACCGCCTGCAGCACCGCCATCAGCCCGAACGCGAGCGCGTACCCGAGGATGAAGTCGGCCTTCTCGAGCGGCGTGGTCATCAGCCGTTCGAGCGTGCCGGAACGACGCTCCCGCAGGGTGGTGATCGACGTGATGAGGAACATCACGATGAACGGGAACAGCGCCAGGATGGCACCGCCGAACTGGTCGAACACACCGTCCTGCTCGCTGAACAGCCAGGCGAAGAGACCGACGAGCAGGCTCGGGGCGATGAGCATCAGGGCGATGGACCGCGGGTCGTGTCGGAGCTGCGTGAGCACGCGGCCGGCGGTCGCGAACAGCCGGCGGCCGTTCATGTCCCGTCCTCCTCCTGGCGTTCCTGGGCTTCTCGGCGTGCGCGCCTGGTGGTCGCGGTGCCGGCGGCCCTGTCCCGTTCGATCAGCGCCAGGAACGCGGCCTCGGCGTCGGTCGTTCCGGTGTCGGCGAGCAGTGCGGACGGCGTCGTGTCGGCGATGATCCTCCCCTCCCGCATCAGCAGCAGCCGGTCGCAGCGCACCGCCTCGTCCATCACGTGACTCGACACGATGAGCGTGACGCCCCGGTCGGCCAGCCGGCGGAACAGGGTCCAGAGCTCCGCGCGCAGCACGGGGTCGAGTCCGACGGTCGGCTCGTCCAGCACGATGAGCTCCGGGGAGCCGATCAGGGCCGTCGCGAGCGACACCCGCGTTGCCTGGCCGCCGCTCAGCGCATCGACGAGCTGTGTCGCCTGCGCGTCGAGACCGACCTCCTGGATGACCCGGTCGACGTCGCCCTTCGGCGCCTTCAGGAGCGCGGCGAAGTAGGCGAGATTCTGCCGCACGCTGAGATCGCCGTAGACCGAGGCGCCCTGCGTGCCGTACGCGACACGGTGCCGGAGCCGGCGGGACCCGCCCGGCTCGCCGAGAACGGTCACGTCACCGGAGGCGATCCGCTGCACACCGACGATCGACCGCATGAGCGTGGTCTTGCCGCACCCCGAGGGGCCGAGGAGACCCGTGATCTGGCCGCGGGGCACGGCGAGATCGATGCCGTCGAACACGGACACGGCCCCACGCCGCACGCGAAGCTGCGTGATCTCGACGGCCGCATTATTCATCATGCGATGAATTATGCGCCTCGCCTCGTCGGGCGTCAACGCCTCTCGGGTGGGCACAGCTTCGGAGCGCCGGATCGACACGCCGCCGCCGGCCCGTGCGGTCCGGCGCGGCGGGCGAGATCTCCGAAGCTGTGCCCGCCGCGGCGCGGGTCAGTCGAAGAGGTAGCGCTGGACGGTGGGGCCGACGCGGCCGACGAGCTCGTCGACGGAGGCGCCGGCGAGCGCGGGAAGCTGCAGGACGTAGCGGCCGATGAGCATGCCGGCGATCTGCGACGCGACGAGGGCGGCACGGAAGTCGGCGTCCTCCACGTCGAGGCGGCGCGCCACACGGGAGAGCAGTTCGCGGGAGAGGAAGCCAGCGAGCAGGGGCGTCGTCAGTCTGCTCCCGATCGCCGTACGCAGGAGCAGCACGCCGCGGCGGCGCACGTCGGGCTTCTCGAACGCGTCGAGCACATAGCGGACGAGCCGGGCCCCCGCTTCGTCCTTCGGCCCCGCGAGGATCTCGGGGACGTCGAGGTCGGGGCGCAGCGGTATTCCGGCGGCCTCGGCGAACAGGTCGGCCTTGGTGCCGAAGTAGTGGTGGACGAGCGCGGAGTCGACCCCGGCGCGGGCGGCGATCGACCGCACCGTCGCGCCGTCATACCCCTGCGCGCCGAACTCGTCGACGGCGGCGGACACGATGCGCTCGCGGGAGTCGGTGCCGCCGCGCGGGCGCCCGCGTCGTCTCGGCGCCTTCTGCTCGGTCATGCCCGTCAGCCTACGGCTCCGCGGATCCTCGCTCACCGAGCAGGTGCCGGAGATACCGCTGCGGCTGCCCGAGGAACGAGCGCCAGTGGTGCACGATCTCGAGGTCCTCCCAGGCGGACGGGCGGAGTCCCCACTCCCCGACCTCCAGGATGGCGGCACCCGGAAGCGCCGCGAGCACCGGCGAGTGCGTGGCGCACAGCACCTGGCCGCCCTCGTCGGCGATGCGCTGCAGCACGGCGATCAGCGTGAGAGTCGAGTGGAACGACAGCGCGGCCTCCGGCTCGTCCAGGCAGTAGAAGCCCGGATCATCGAAGCGGCTGTCGAGCAGGGCGAGGAACGACTCCCCGTGGCTCATCTCATGGAAGGGCACATCGCCGCGCAGGGAGGGGTTCTCCTCGAGATACGTGTAGAACGAGTGCATCGTCTCCGCCCGGAGGAAGAACCCCCAGCGGTGCGCCCCGACGCCGCGCTGGAGGCGCAGCCAGTCCGACAGCGGCGACTCGCTCGGCCGCGTCCGGTGCTGCGCCTGGCGGGACCCGCCTTCCGGGGAGAGACCGTACGCGATTGCGATGCCCTCGACGAGGGTGGACTTCCCGCTGCCGTTCTCACCGACGAGGAAGGTCACTCCCGGCCCGAGATCGAGTCCCTCGCGCAGCACCTGGGCCACCGCGGGGATGTTCGTCGGCCACGTCCCGTCCGGGATCGGCGCCTCCTCGTTCGGCCGCACCGCGACGACCGGCTGCTGCCGCATGTGCCTCTCCCTCCTCCGTCGACCCACCCCTCTGTGTGCCTGCCACCCCCCTCCGTGCGCACGCAACGGGCCGGAGCGCGCGAAAGGGGGTGGGTCGGCGAGGTCAGCACTCGATGACGTTCACCGCCAGACCACCCTCGCTGGTCTCCTTGTACTTCGTCGACATGTCGAGGCCCGTCTGGCGCATCGTCTCGACGACGGCATCCAGCGAGACGTAGTGGCTCCCGTCGCCGCGGAGCGCGAGGCGGGCGGCGGTGACGGCGGTGGAGGCGGCGATCGCGTTGCGCTCGATGCACGGGATCTGCACGAGTCCGCCGATCGGGTCGCACGTGAGGCCGAGGTGGTGCTCCATCGCGATCTCCGCGGCGTTCTCGATCTGCCGGTTCGTGCCGCCCATCACCGCGGTGAGCCCGCCCGCGGCCATCGCGCACGCGGAGCCGACCTCGGCCTGGCACCCGCCTTCGGCGCCGGAGATCGAGGCGTTGGCCTTGAACAGCGAACCGAGCGCGGTGGCCGTCAGCAGGAACCTGCGGATACCCCGGCGGCGGTTGGCCTCCGCGATCTCCGCGTCCTCGCCGTCGAGTGCGGGAGGCGACGGCGGAGCCCCGTCGAACCCGAGCAGCGCGCTGCCGACGAGCTCCCCGTACGGCGTCACCGCGTTCCCGGCGCCGAGACCCGAGTCGGCGAGGAAGCGCCACCAGTACATCGCCACCGCCGGGAGGATGCCCGCCGCGCCGTTGGTGGGTGCCGTCACGACGCGGCCACCCGCCGCGTTCTCCTCGTTCACCGCGAGCGCGAAAGCCCCGAGCCACTCGCCGGGGAGCTCCCGGTGCCCGTCGGCTTCGACCGCCTCGAGCTGCGCGCGGATCGTGCCCGCACGGCGCTTCACCTGCAGCATGCCCGGAAGGACGCCCTCGGCGTGGAGCCCGGCGTCCACGCAGCCCGCCATCGCGTCCCAGATCGCATCGAGGCCGGCGGCGACCTCCTCCTCGCTGCGCAGTGCCGTCTCATTGCGGCGGGCGACCTCCGCGATGGACAGGCCGTGCTCATCGCAGAGGGCGAGCAGCGAGGCGGCATCGACGTAGGGATGCGGGAAGGCACCGGTCGAGAGGTGCGCCTCCTCCCCCTCGCGCCGGATGAACCCGCCGCCGATCGAGTAGTACGTCTGCTCGAACAGGGTGGTCCCGTCGGCATCACGGGCGATGAGCGTCATGGCGTTCGGGTGGCCGGGAAGGCGGGTGCGGGGCGCGAACACGATGTCGTCCTTCTGGAACGGCACCGCATGGGCGCCGTCGATCCGCAGCGGCTCCCCCTCCGGATACGCGGACCACGCCGCACGGACGGCCGCCGGATCGCACGTCTCGGGAGCGAGACCGCGAAGCCCCGCGACGACCGCATCCGGGGTGCCGTGGCCGATCCCGGTGGCGCCGAGCGAACCGTACAGCGTGCACTCGACGCGGCCGACACGGTCCAGTTCCCCGGATGCGGTCAGCTGCCGCGCGAAGTCGAGCGCGGCGCGCATGGGTCCGACGGTGTGCGAGCTGGACGGGCCGACGCCGATGGAGAAGAGGTCGAAGGCCGAGACGTACGCAGTCACCCCTCCAGGCTACGCCGAGTTCGGGATTCCGGTTCACCGCGATTAACCGCGCGGCCGGCGGGTCCGCGTCAAGGCCCTTCATCTCCCGGAGAATCGGAGGCAGGCTGAGCGCACGACATCGCAGAAAGGGACGATCATGACCGACAGCACTCCCGAACCGACCGCGAACGACGACCTCTCGCCTGAGGCGCAGACCCCCACCCCGACCCCGGCCTCCGACACCACGGAGGGCGAGGCGACGACGCCGGAGCAGGCGGACTCCCCCGAGGACGCGGACCCGGCCGAGGTCCCCAGCACCGAGGAGCTGGAGGAGCCCAGCACCGAGAAGGCCCCGGGCGAGGAGCCGAAGGCCCCGAAGCGCGACGACCCGGAGCCTGACCACGAGGCGGTCGGCCTCGGCGTCGACTGACCCCCGCCCCGAGACCCCGCACTATCGTCGAGACCCCGCCCTGCTGATGCGTGCAGGGCGGGGGGGCGGCGCGGAACCCGGGGGGCGGCGGGCGACGCGGCGCGCGGGGCGGG
>NZ_JBFBLT010000007.1:0-155194 GCF_040702645.1 Microbacterium sp. NPDC078814 | reverse complement strand
AACCGTCATCGTCATCTCAGTATTGGTCCGTTCTCGCCCCGTGCAGTGCGAAGGTCAGCAGTGCTGGTGTCTCACCCCATCCTGACGCACAGGGAAGTGGGGTGACCGTCCGTGCTGTTAGGTGGGATTGTGGGTATGACCACGAGCGATAGGAACCCGTGATGGGCAAGTTCATCTACGACGGCGGACCGAAGACTGAGATCGAGGACCGTGCGCTCACACACCTCCAGCTCGTCATCACCGCGAAACTCCGACGTGGTGAGCCGTTTGCGTTCACCTGGAAGGACGATGCGAGCATCGGGGGCGGCCGCACGACCGTGTGGGTTCACGCTGGTTCGTCTCTTGTTTTCAAGTATGCGGGCAGCCGACAGCCTGCTATCAACCGCGCATGGGTTGACGCTCTTGCCTTCACCGCCAACGCTCCCACCGGCTTGTACCTCGTACCGGAGCCCGCAAACACAGGAGCGGTCGAGCACTTGCCGGGTGTGGTCTAGGCCGCTCGTTAGTAGTTCTCTAATGGCAGGACGTCTCTCCGTGCGGCTATCCAATTGATAGAGCCACACGGAGAGACGTCACCTCAGGCGGTAGTGCCGTCGACGATGATGCCGCGCGCGGTGAGCGCAGTAATTAGCGACGCCAGGGCTGCGTTTCCACCGCGCGATCCGGCGACGGTCGGCGTTGCGACCGTATCTAGGTCGAGGCGGGAGGAGGCCGTATCGGCCAAGCTGCGGGCGCCCAGAGAGTTTTCTCGGTAGGTGTTCCCGACGAGCATGACTCGCGTGATGGCGGCCGAGTTCGTGGTCTGGAAGCCGTACCTCTGACTCACGCCCTCCGACGTGTTCCCGAGGTAACGGATGTTCGTCGAAGCGAGCTGCGGGTTGATGATGCAACCGGCGTAGCTTCCCGGGTTGCCGGTCCCGTTGTCGCGGATCGTGCAGCCAGTGATGGCGAGGTCATCCACGCCGGAGCGCACATGGAACCCGTGCTGGCTGTTGCCCTCAATCGTCACGCCCTGGAACTTGATGCCTCGTGAGATCGCGGTCCAGTCAATGAAGACACCGGGGCCTACGTTGTTTCGGATGACTCCGCCAGTCATGGTGAAGTCGCGAGCAGCTCGGAGGTTGAGCCCGCCGCCGAAGTTGACGCTGTCCACCCCGTTCCCTTCGATGGTGCAGCCCATCAGATCGATACCGCCCTGGTTCACCGTGGGCGTGTATGCGAACGCGACGAGGAAACCGAAGTGTCCGTTGCCGGAGAAGGTGCAGGAGACGAACTTGATGTTCTCGCACACGACGGTGCCGGTGTTCGGTTCGATGTCGACGCCAGCCCGCGGGTTGGTTCCCGACGTCGTGCGGAACGTGCATCCGATCGCGGTCAGCCCCGAAACGTGGCTCACCGACATGCCCTGCCTGTTGTTGCCGTAGGAGTGCACGTTGATGAGCGTGATGTTCTTCGACGCCCCGCCCTGGTGGCCGACGTAGATGCCGTCGCCGTTGCAGTTGAACACCTCGACGTCGCGGAGGGTGATGCGCTGAGCGTTCGGTGCGATGTAGAAGCCATGCTGGTGTTCCGACGAAGCAAACAGTGCGCGTTGCCCGTCGACGCGCAGCCCGTCGATCGTCACGTCCGAGACGCCGGCGATCACGAACGCACTTGAGGCCAGCGCGGCCGACTTCCGTACCGTCGCACGGTTGCCGTACACGCGGGTGCCGGTCGGCACAGTGATTGCGGCACCAAGCAGGAGTGTGGTTCCTGCCTCGAGCGTCACGGAAGCTCCGAACGTTGCGGCCTTACTGAGAAGTGCTTGGAAAGCCGGGGCATCATCTGCTGCACCGTCGCCGACAACGCCATGCGCCGAGGCATGAAGCGTTGTCGCGTACCGGTCATCCGCCACCGCCTGCGACGCAGATGGGGTGGCGGACGACAGGAACCCGGCGACCGCCTGGTCGTTCTCATCAGAGAGGACCGCCGCATCCAACACAGGCTGCGGAAGACGGTAGTCCGCAGTATCAACAGAAACAAGACGATTGGTCATAGGTGTCATTCCTTCGAGTAGGGGAGCGGTGTTAACGCAGTCGGCCCCGTACTGCATGAAGCAATACGGGGCCAACGGGTGTGTGCCGATTGAGGATTTCAGAGCGTGTCAGGAACCGAATCGTCAACTTCACGCACCATCGTGGTAGCCATCAGGATCTCGTTCTCACCGAGGACCGTGACCACGGAGTTGCCGACTACGGTCCAACCCTCGCCCTCGTTTCTGATGAAGTTCTCGTCGTGGATCCACGCGAGCTCGCTGTAGGTGAAACTCTGAGGGGAATCGGGCACCTGGAGCCCGGTACGCCAGTAGAAAATCTTCACTCGTTGCATTGGTTTCTCCTTCTTTCGGATGGTTCGTTCCGGCCGGTCACGCCGCCCGATATAGCTTCCCGCTTGCCGGATCCACGAGAACCGCTTTCGCCCCAGACGGTGCGCCGGTCGGCAACGTGTCCAGGATGATCGTTGGTGCCGAAATGCGCGCCTGAGCCGTCGTGACTGACACTGCCGCTCCCGTCGCCCGCAGCCATGCGGTGAGGGTGTTCACAGAGATGTCGGCCGACCCACCGGGCAGCAGGCCGATACTCGAGGTGCCACCCGTCAGACCTACCGCGACCTTCGCGCCGTTCGACAAGACCAGCTCGCCATCCTCCAACCACGCAGATCCCACCGTCACCCGGTTGGGCTCGACCGTGACGTTGCCAGCGGTGACCTTCCCGCCACCGGTAAGGTTCACGTTCCCCTGTTGCGTAGTGTTGCCGGTCTGATTCACATTCCCGGTGATCGTCCCTGGCCCTTCAAGCCGCCATGGACCCGTCCATCGATACTGCCCGTTACCGATCAACGTACCTACGATTTGCAGCGTCCCGTCTGAGTCGATCAGCAGCAGCCCGCCGATGAAACGAACCCGACCGTTCGTAACCGAAGACGCCTCAAGAGGGTTCGCCGTCTCCAACACCCTCACCCGCTCCTGCAACCTACGCAACTCCGCATAAACATCAGACAAGTCATCAGCCATAGCATTTCCCTTTCGTAAAAAAACGGGGTTACCGCGCACGTAAAACGTGAGCGGCTATCCCCGGCGACCGACAGGGTGCGGGAGGAGTCCCCCGCACCCTGTCGGTCGCCCTGTCAGATTCGATGGACTCCGGTTCGATCAGTTGTTGCTGCGTGCCTGCTCTGCGGCGGCTTCGGCGTCGGTGTGGATAGTGGGCTGCATCCCGTACTGCATGCCCATGAGGAACCATGTGAGGTTGTCGGGCCGCATGTTCTCACGCAGGCTCGCAATGAGGTGGTCACCGCCTCGTCGCTCGTGGTACTCACCGTCTCCTGCCCACTCGAACCAGTCGTTGCGGCGTTGGGCGGCGGGTACGATGCGGTAGCGGCGCAGGCGTCGCGCTACCTCGTACAGTCCGGTGATGGCTTCCCACGCTTCGACTACTCGCGGGTTGCTCAGCCAGTGCTCGGCGGCATTCGGGTCACGGAATGCGTCGTACTCGGGCGCGTGTGCTGTCTCGGTAGACAGTGTTGTGATCGCGGTCTTGAGTGCCGGTCGGATGATGCCCGTGATCCACTTCTCGCCGTGCTCGGCTAGTACGGTCTTGAGATCCTGTGCGGCCATATCCCGGCCTTGGTTGAGGATCTTCTGGTACGGGGAGCTGGGGTCACGCTGCGCAATCGACTGTGCGGCTGCTGCGAGTGTCACCTGTTCGGGGGTGGCTGTTCCGTCAGCGAGTGCACGTGCTGCTGACTGCTGGGCCGAGTCGCTGTCTGTTCCCTCCCCGATGACCTTGATCTTGGCGACGATCTCAGCGTGACGGGCGGTCGCTTCGAGAACATCCTTGGGCACCTTGACGCCGTTCTCGCTTAGGATGCGCGGGATCTCGGTGAGGGCTCGGATGCTGTCCCCGTCGATGCGGGAAATCTTCGTAGTTGCGTACATGGGTCTCCTCAGTTGTCGAACACTCGGGCCACGATGTCTTCGACTTCGCGGTCGCTGCTTTTCGTCTGGCTGGTGTTGAGTGCTCGCTGCTCGTTGCTCATCCGGCCGGCGAGTTTGGCTGCTGCTGCTTCGGCCTCTACCGTCGCGTTGGCGTGGGCGCCGGTTCCGTTGATCGCGGCGATGCGTCGGGCTTCACGAATGATGTCCGCGCGGAACGCGTCGAGGCTGTGACCGCTGGGCAGTCGCTCGTTTGACACGTCGGTGAGTAGCTGGTCGAGGTCGTTCGAGCTCGGCTGTCGACCGTGTGCAGCGTTGTCGAGGATGACCCGCACGGGGTGAGCCCGGGAGATGTAGTTGGGGTTCTCAGTCATGTTGGTGTTGCTCCTAGTTCTTCTCGTGGTCCGGGCAGGTGTTCGACCATCTGCCCTTGTGAAATGTCGAGGCCCACCCATCTGCGTGCGCTAGCCGGCTGACTGGTTCACGCCCGTTGGGTGGGCCTTCTGGGACGTAGATGTTGTCGCACTCGTCGCAGAGCATGACGATGGATATGGTCACGGTCCCCCTGTTCTCTGCACCTTCGGAAACACGGTGCAGTGTGTTTCGTGTTGTTCCTGTCGCACCCATGCCCCAGAGCCGGTGCGGAACCATCGGACCCACGGCCAACAGGTGTGGCACGTCGCCGGCATGATCGTGATCGGGCGATTCACCTCACACCACCAAGCACGTTCCCGGGAGCATCCGTACTCCCCCACTCGCCATCAGGAATCGGGGCCGTGTCCCAGTCGAAGACCGCACCCGATTGCTCATTCATGAACGGCTCGTTTTCGCTGAAACTGACACCCCCTGTATTCCCTGCCTGCCTGTCCTGCCTTGCCTGTGCTGTCCCCTGGGACATGTCCCCCGGGACATCCCCCGGGACATCCCCCTTTGAAGCTCTCTGCCTCGCCTTCTTCTCTCGCTCGCGACGTCGGTTGTTCTCCAACGTCTCGAACTCGGCTCTGCTGGTCTGGGTGGCTTGATAGTCGGCCATCAACCACCCGTTGGCGTCCTGCCGCCATAGGCCGGCTGCGACGATCCCCTTTACGCTGTTTCTGTTGAAGCGGGGGATGAAGTCGAGGTCGTCTGCCGTGACTCGTCCGTCCGTGCGGTTCTCCACCATCCACGCCCCAGCGCAGATGAATGCCTTGAAGTCGTCACCGGTCAAGCCCATGACTCGACGGTCGTTCAACCATCGGCCGGTAAATCGAAAGTCGCTCATCCCTCCTCCTTTCTCTGTTCAGTTGGGCACTGCCCCTCACCAGGCCGGCGGTGAGGGGCAGTGGGTCTAGCGCTCGACGCGATCGAAGCTCAGCCCGCCCGCGCGGATCAACTCGGCCTCGAGTAGGTCGTCCGCGATCGCGAACAGGTCCGGCCGCAAGTTGCGCGCCTGCATCTCGGTCGCGTTCATGACGGCAACCCGGCGTAGACGCTTTGGCACGGCAGGCACAGGCTCGCAGTCGTGTCCTCTGTAGACCCCCCACCCTGGGACGACGGGACGAAGATCACGCCACAGAGAGCACGGGCAGGTTCGCCGTTGACCACGCCTGCGAGGATCGCCGACTTGTGTACCCAGTGATTCACGACATCGGTTCGTGTGTGGGTCGGAGTCGGACGCGTGATCGTCTGCGCGCTCACTGTTCCCGCTCCCGAAGCGCTTCCTCCGTAGCCGCATCGCGCTTCAGCAACCTAGGCTCGCCTTTCAACAACAACGCTGCGGCAACAAGGTCTTCGGCCACGTCCATCGCCCAACGCGCCACATCCGGGTCTTGGTCGGCGCGAAGTTCCTCACGGATGTAAATGTTCGGAACCCCGTTGTCGTAGAGCTCGACGCGGCCATCCGGGTGGAGGCGTCCACCGCCATAGATCTCCACGTCCCGGATCGTCCGAGAGAAGGAGAAGACAGTTCCCTCCACCTCGTCTTCGATGTCGAGGAACTCGAGTTCCTCGGTCCACGAGGGCGCTGCTGCGGACACCTCAGGGTGCGCGCGGAGATAGGCGGCCGAGTACTCTTCCCAACCGGGGTCGCGGCGGGTTGGGGGTGGAGTTGCTGCTTTGCTCTCCACCCCCGCTGCCAACAAGGTGCGCTTGGTGCGCGAATCTGCTTTACTGGTGTGACTAGTCATTTCGAATCTCCTTCATTTGACTACTTGGCTCAGATCCGGTTGCCGCCGGTCTGGGCCTTCTTTTTCTTGTTAGGCGGGCACACGCGTATCGGTGCGCGTGTACTGGTTGGCGTCGAGATAGGCCTTGCAGTCCGCGACGCGATAGCGGACGTACTTCCCCACCTTGATGAACCGCGGACCGCGACCCAGGTAGCGATCATTGGCGAGCATCTTGGTCGACGTCTTGAACCACTCCGCGACCTCTTCCGGTGTAAGCAGCTCATCCATTGCTTCTCCTCTCGTGTAGCTGCCGCGATCACATCGTTGGGATCGCTACTCACTGTCCTCGTAGGCGGTTACGGCCTGTCCCCGGTTCCCTGATGGGCCTTGTCGGGCTGTTACTCCAGCAAGCTGTCAAACTGACAATCGCGCGAGCGCTCGTCTGTTATATCTACAGCGTACCCCCTGATTCCCCCAAATGGCAACTGGTACCACCTAGGATTGTGAAAATGACGAAGCCAAACCCCATCGGCGACCGAATCGCCCTCTTCAGACGGAAGGCCGGGTTCGACAAGGCGGCCGATCTGGCGGATGCGATCCCGAACGAGCGCATCACTACATCGGTCATCCAGAACATCGAGAGCGGACGAAAGGCGGACATCTCGGTCACACAGTTGCTTGAGATCGCGTTCGCCCTGGAGATCTCGCCGCTGTTTCTGCTGGCACCCATGAACGACCGGATGGCGCGCGTGGACCTTCCCAACGTGAGCGAACCCATCTCATCGATGAGGGCAGACGACTTCGACCGATGGATCTCGATCCTGTCGGGCGCGTCACTCCCGACGCTTCGCACGGGCAAGGATTGGGCGTGGACCGCGAGCGTGTCAGCGCGGCTGCTCCGCGATCTCGTCGAGGCGATGCACGAGTGGGACGAACTCGGTGATCGCCCCAGTGGTGACGACGCGATAACGCTGACCAACGGTGGCGTCGTAATTTTCGACGAGACGGAACACTACGAGCGCCAACTGGAGACGATTCTCGCTCGAGTCAGTGGCCTCCTTAGCCGACTTGGAAGACTCCCCGCGGTAGACCTCAGTTGGCTTCCGGACGCGCTAACGAGTGAAGTTCGCCAGTACGAAACTGCCCTAGCCGCAGAGTTTGATCGGACTCTGGCCGATGAGCGACGTGTCAAGAACCTACAAGACGCGGAGACGCTGCAACCGGACTCGCGCGATGGCGACGATTGAGCCGTACACGGCAGGCGGGAAGACGCTCTATCGCGTCCGCTACCGGACGCCCGACCGAAAGCAGACATCGAAGCGTGGCTTCACGACGAAGCGTGATGCACGCGAGTTTCTGCACAGCATCGAGTCGTCGAAGAGTCAGGGGACGTTTGTTGACCCGGCCGACAGCAAGGCGACGATCGGCGCTCTAGGGGCCGATTGGCTCGCTGGCCAGTCACACCTCAAGCCGTCGTCTCTGAGGCCCGTCGAGAGCGCCTGGCGGCTGTACGTGGAGCCCCAGTGGGGCAAGCGCAGCGTCGGCGCCATCCGGCACAGCGACGTGCAGGCATGGGTGACCACGCTGACGGCTGAGCTGTCGGCGACATCCGTGCTGAGGATCTACGGCGTACTCGCCGGCATCCTCGATGTGGCGGTGAAGGATCGGCGCCTGTCGTCCAACCCGGCTCGAGGTGTGAACCTCCCGCGAAAGGTCGCTCAGAGGAAAACCTACCTGACGCATGAGCAGGTCGCCCACCTGTCGACGGCAGCCGGGACGAACGGCCTGCTGGTCGAGGTGCTGGCCTACACGGGGCTGCGGTGGGGCGAGGTGACGGGGCTGCGTGTTCGCGACGTTGATCTGCGGCAACATCGCCTGAACGTGCATGAGAACGCCGTCATGGTCGGTTCCGTCGTTCACGTAGGTACGCCCAAGACTCACGCGTCTCGGTCGGTCCCCTATCCAGCGTTCCTCGCTGACCAAATCGCGCTCCTTGTCGCGTCACGACGAGGAGCCGACTCGATCCTGTTCGGAGACGGTCACGATCACATGCGCCTACCCAACTCTCGGGATGGGTGGTTCGCGGCGTCGGTGAAGCGAGCTCAGGCCAAGGATCCGACGTTCCCGAAGGTCTCCCCGCACTCATTGAGACACACGGCGGCGTCACTGGCCATCTCGGCCGGCGCGAACGTGAAAGCCGTGCAGAGGATGCTTGGACACGCCTCCGCAGCGATGACGCTGGACGTCTACAGCGACCTGTTTGACGACGATCTGAACGCTGTTGCCGACGCTCTCGATCAGGCTCGGTCCAAGGTGAATGTGTCCACTGAGGTGTCCACGGACTAGCGCCGGAAACAGAAAAAGCCCCGCGATCCCAGTGTTTCCAACGGGATGCGGGGCTTCTATTCTGGCGGTGACGGTGGGATTTGAACCCACGGTAGGGGGTTACCCTACACAACTTTTCGAGAGTTGCACCTTCGGCCGCTCGGACACGTCACCGCGGATCAGTTTACGACACCGGGGCCGAGCGCGCGAATCGGCGGGTCACCAGGCGGCGGCGACCTCGGCGTGGGCGCGGAGGATGCCCTCCGTGGAGCCGGCGGGGGCGCGCCCGATGCCGCACTCCGTGGCGACGCCGAACTCCGGCGCGAACGGGACGGCGGCGGCGATCCGGCGACGCGCACCCTCCGCGCCGTCCTCCCGGTGCACGAGGCCGAGGTAGAGCTCCTCGACCGGGGTGAGCGCGGTGAGCGGGGCGAAGTAGGCCTCGTCATCGTGGCCGATCGGCACGGGAAGGTGCAGCCACGTGAGCGGCCGGTGGGCCGCGGCGATGACGGCGTTGGCGTAGCCGACGAGGGAGGCGGCGTCGGTCGGCTCGAAGAAGTGCTTCTCCCCCGCGTCGCCGTAGCAGAGGTGCACGCCCACCTCGACGTCGTCCGGGACGGCGTCGACGAGGGCGGCCAGACGCGAGACGAGGCCGTCGAACGGGTCGCCGGGCCACCACGCCTCCATGACGGCGCCGTAGCCGGAGGCACCCTCGAGGATCCCCATCTCGCTCGCGACGTCCCACTGCACCGCGAGGTCCTGGTGGGGGATCACGGTGAGGATCTCGTCGAGCTCGCGGAGCATCGCGGCGGTGTACACGGGCTCGATCGCGGCCCGGTCGTCGCCGTGGAAGAACGAGGAGATGACGGCGAGCGGGGTGGGCAGCGACACCTGGAACCGGGTGCCCGCCGCGACCACTCCCTCCTCCCGCAGCCGGGTGAAGAGCCCGTACGACTCGATCGCCGCGGAGGCGTACCCCAGCGGAGGCAGCGCGATGGTCGCCGGGTCCACGCCCTCGGCGATCCGGAGGCCCCGGGCGTCGATTCCGGCGGGGAACGGGATGGGCTCGTCGCCGATCCGCTCGATGCCGTCCGCCTGGCCGATGACGTCGGGCTGGAACATGATCCAGTGGAACCGTTTGCCCACCTCGCCGTCCGGGATGCGACGCAACCGGTCGCCGAGCAGCTCCGCCGCGGTGCGCATCGTCGTCTCGGCGTCGTCGAAGTTCACACTGCCCACGAGAAGGGCACCCTGGGGCTGCGTCATGGCCTCAGGATATCCCTCGCCGACCCACCCCCTTCCGGCCGAGCCACCCCTCTGCGTGCGGCCGAAAGGGGGTGGGACACACGCAAGGGGGTGGGTCGGCGAGGGGAGGTCGGGATTAGGATTGCCTAAGAACCCGCCGCCTCCGGGGGCAGAACGACGGGAAGGATGCAAGCAGCATGGGATTCATCACGTCTGCGGCGCTCGCCGAGACCGGATACGTGGTCCTCGACGACGAGACCACCCCGGTGGACCCGTCCGAGTGGCAGGACCTCGAGTACGTCGGCTGGCGCTCCTCCGGCATCACCCGCTTCGCACCCCTGACGAGCTACGCGGGCGAGATCGACTGCAACGGCTTCTGGAACCACACGCCGCCGCGCACCGACAAGGACGGCGTCTGGATTCCCTCGCAGGTCGCGATCGCCTCGACCCTGCAGCGCCGTGCCCTGGCCCCCGGCGCCGGCGTCGGCCGCTGCCGGGTCATCGAGCTCCAGCCGAACGACTACGCCGACGCGATCTACAACCTGCACCAGGACGACAACAACCGCCTCAACGAGCCGGGCACGGGCTGGGTGGTCCGCGGGTATTACAACCTCACCGACGACACCGACTCGATGCTCATCCTCCGCTCCGACCGGTTCGACCCGGCCACCGAGGTCCGGCTGCCGCTGCGCGCCGGCTCCCGGATCATCGTCGACACGCAGCGCTTCTGGCATGCCGTGTGGCATCGCGGGACAGGCCCCCGGTACGCGCTCATCACCTCCTGGACCAGCGGCCCCGAGCTCGATGCGTACATCGCCGCGCACCACGGCGACCCGCATCCGCCGACGGTCGACCTCGACCCGCGTGTGGTGGACGAGGCCCAGGTCGAGATGCACCGCCGGATCGAGGAGCGCCGTCGCGCGTTCGAGGCGCAGGGCATCGTGATGGAGCCGCCCGCCGACATGAACCTCGTCGGCTGAGGCTCAGACCGTCCGGCCGCCCTCGATCCGCACGGCCCGGTCGACCGTCCCCGCGGGCGGCGCCACGTGCGAGATGAGCAGCACCGACTGCTCCCCCGTCGCCTGCAGCAGGTCGCGCAGGAGAGCGTCTGAGGCCTCGGGGTCGACGCCCGCCGTCGGCTCGTCCAGCACGAGCACCGGGAAGCCGCGGAGCAGCGCGCGAGCCAGAGCGATCCGCTGCGCCTGACCGCCGGACACCAGCGCACCGCGGTCGCCCACCCGCGCATCGAGCCCTCCGCGCTCGCGCACCCACGCCGCGAGTCCCACACGGTCGAGCACGGCGAGGAGTTCTTCGTCGGTGGCCGTGTCCCTGGCGAAGAGGAGGTTCTGCCGCACGTCCTCGTCGAAGAGCTGCGGCTGCTGCTCGCATAGGCCGACGACGCGGCGCAGCGACGGTCCGGACAGCGCCGCCGCGTCGAGATCGCCGATCCGGTACTCGCCGTCCACGCGGAGGAAGCCCACGAGCGCGGCCGCCAGCGAGCTCTTGCCCGCCCCGCTCGCCCCGGAGACGAGCACCCGCTCGCCGGGCGCGAGGTCGAGGTCCACCCCGGTCAGCGCCGCCGCTCCTCCGGGCCAGTGCGCCGTGGCTCCCCGCAGCGTGAGCGCGGGGACGCCGTCGACCGCGACGTCCTCCCCCGCGTCGGTCCGCAGCTCCGGCGGCATCTGTTCGGGCAGCACGTCCACGATGCGCTCCGCACTCGAGCGGACGCTCCGCCACGAGGCTGCCGCGATGGGCACGGCGCCGAACACCTCGAACACGACCATCGGCACGAGCACGGCGACCGCGAGCCACGGAGCGTCGATGGCTCCGGTGGCGAGACCCGGGGCCGCCACCGCCAGCGCCCACACCGAGGCGGCGCCGGCCATCAGCGAGACGACGCCGGCGGCGACGGCCTGCGCCAGCGACGCCCGGCCGACGACCCGACGCAGGGCGGCATCCGCGACGCGGATCCGCTCTCGGGCTTGTGACTCCGCGCCGAACGCGAGCAGCACGTCGAGGCTGCCGAAGTAGTCAACGAGGGCGGCGGACACCTCAGCCCGACGCGCCGACACCGCGGCCTCCGCACGGGAGCCGAAGATCCAGCCCAGCCCGACGGCGGCGAGCGCGGCGACGAGGAGGCAGACGGCGAGGGTCAGCGCGGCGGGCGGCGACACGAAGGCGAGGAAGCCGACGGCCCCCAGGGCGACGACGCCCGAGGCGGCGAGCGGCTGCACGACCCGGAGCGGGAGGTTCTGCAGGTTCTCGACGTCGTCGACGAGGGCCGCGAGCACCTGGCCCCGGTCCGTCGCGCCGAGCCCCGCCGGCGAGAGCGGGATGAGGCGGCGCACCATGTCGGACCGGGTCGTGGCGAGCTGTCGGAGGGCGGCGTCGTGACCGCTCAGCCGCTCGAGGTACCGCGTGACGGCCCTGGTCACGGCGAAGAACCGCACCCCGACGACCGCGATGGACAGCGGCACGAGGGAGTCGACGATCGACGCGCTCACGATCAGCCAGCCGCTCACCGCGAGGAGGCTCACGGCGGCGGCCGCCGACAGCACGCCCCAGATCAGCCCGGGGAGGAAGCGGCGGAACGGCGGCTGCGCGAGCCGGAGCACCTCCCGGACCCGGTCGCTGCGGGTCGTCTCGTTCATGCGCTCACCCCCAGCGCCACGATCCGGTCGGCGATGTCCCTGGCCGAGCGGCGGTGCGAGACGAGCAGGACGGTGGCGCCGGCATCCGCTCGCGCGCGCAGCGACCGCCACAGCCGCTCCTCGGTGTCGGCGTCGAGGGCGCTGGAGGGCTCATCGAGCGCGAGCATCCGCTCCGGCATTCCGTCGTGGCGGTACAGCGCCCTGGCCACCGCGACGCGCTGCGCCTGTCCTCCCGACAGCCCTGCGCCCTGCACACCCAGCACACGGTCGGCCTCGATTCCCTCGGCGCACGCGGCGTCAAGCGCCCGGCGAACACGGGCGAGGTCGGGACCGGCATCCCCGAGGGCGACGTTCTCCGCGACCGTGCCGCGCATCAGCCCCGGCGTCTGCCCGGCCCAGGCGAGCCAGTCGGACGGTGCGAGCTCGGCGATGTCCCGTCCGCCCCAGGTCGCCGTGCCCGTGGACTCCACCGCCCCGCGGAGGGCGGCGAGCAGACTCGACTTCCCGGAGCCGCTCGGCCCCTCGATCAGGGTCACCGACCCCGGCTCCGCGACGAAGGACACCGGCGGGAGGTCCCGCACGCGGAGTCCCTCCACCACGAGTTCCCGCCCCGCCGGCACGACGTCGACCCGGCTGCCGGACGAGTCCACGGGGTTCGGTCGTGCGTCCGTGCCGAGGTCGTGCGGGCGCATGCCGCCCCGGTCCCGGTCGCGCGCCGCGTCCAGCACGTCGAACACGTCTTCCGTGGCCGCGACGCCCTCGGCCGCCGCGTGGAACTGCACGCCTACCTGACGGATGGGGAGGAAGGCCTCCGGGGCGAGCAGCAGCACGAAGAGACCGACCTCCAGGCTCAGGTCGCCCGACAGCAGCCGGAACCCGACCGCGACCGCGATGAGCGCGACCGCGAGCGACGACAGCAGCTCCATCGCGAACCCCGACAGGAAAGAGAACCGCAGCACCTTCATGGTCTCGCGGCGGTACTCGTCGGCGGTCGCCTCGATGCGGTCGGCCGCCCGACGGTCCCGGCCGAACAGCCGCAGCGTCGACAGCCCCTGCACCGTGTCGGCGAAGCGGGCGGCGAGGTGCTGCAGCGTCTGCCACTGCTTCTTCTGCACCGTGCGGGTCGCGATGCCGATGAGGATGAGGAAGAGCGGGATGAGCGGCAGGGTGATGACGGCGGTGAGCCCGCTCGGCCAGTCCTGCCACCACATGACCGCGACGAGCACCGGCGTCGCGATGACGGTGAGCACGAGCTGCGGGATGTACCGCGCGAAGTACGCGTCGAGGGCTTCCAGGCCGTGACCGGCGGTGACGGCGATCTGCGTCTGATTCCGCTGCGCGAGCCACCCGGGGCCGAGGCGTCCGACGGCCGCCACGAGCGCGGCCCGCAGCTGCATCCCGGTGCGGGCGGCGGCCTGCGTGCCCGCGGCGTCGGAGGCGGCGATGAGCAGACCCCGAAGGAGAGCGGCCCCGAGCAGCCAGACCAGGGTCACGGTGACATCGCGCCCCGCGATCGCCCCGACGACCGCCTCGGTGAGGAGCCACGCGAAGGCGATCGTCACCGCGGTCTGGAAGACGCCGATCGCGGCCGACGCCAGGAGGAACCCCCGGGCGGCGGCCGCGTATCGGAGCAGCCTCGGATCGACGGGTTTCACGCGTGCGCCGGAGCCCCCTCGATCGACCGGCGGGTGACGCGCTTGCGGAACACCCAGTAGGTCCAGGTCTGGTACGCGATGACCAGCGGGAGGGCGATCAGCGCGGTCCAGCTCATGATCTGCAGCGTATACGGAGTGCTGGACGCGTTGGCGATCGTGAGACTGTACGCCGGATCGATGGTCGACGGCATGACGAACGGGAACAGGGCGGAGAACAGCATGACGACGGCGAACATGACCGTGAGCATGCCGGAGAAGAACGCCCACCCCTCGCGATGGACCAGCGAGAAGCCGACCGCCGCGATCAGGCTGACCGCCGCGAGCGCACCGGCTCCGATGACGAGCCAGAGCAGCGGAGCCTCGCGGCCCATCGCGATCGCGACCGTCCAGATCACCGTCGCGGCCGCGACGAGGATCGTCGGGATGGCGGCCTTCTTCGCGAGCTTCTGCGCGTCCTCGTGCACCTGGCCGTCCGTCTTCAGCGCGACGAACAGCACGCCGTGCAGGAAGAAGAGCAGCAGGGTCGTCACGCCGACCAGCAGCGCGTACGGGTTGAGCAGCGAGAAGAAGCCGCCGACGTAGATGTGGTTCTCATCGATCGCCACCCCCTGCACGATGTTGCCGAAGGCGACGCCCCAGAGCAGCGCCGGGACGACCGAGCCGATCACGATCATCCGGTCGAAGCCCTGCTTCCACTTCCGGCTCTCCCGCTGATGGCGGTACTCGAACGAGACGCCGCGGAGGATGAGCGCGAGCAGGATGAGCAGCAGCGGCAGGTAGAACCCGCTGAACAGCGTGGCGTACCACTCGGGGAACGAGGCGAAGAGCGAGGCCCCGGCCACGATGACCCACGTCTCGTTGAGGTCCCACACGGGACCGATCGTGTTGATGACCTGTCGGCGCGACACGTCGTTCTTGCCGAGGAACGGCAGCGACATGCCGACACCGAAGTCGAACCCGTCGAGGACGAAGTAGCCGACGAACAGGAAGGCGACCACCCAGAACCAGATCGTTGCGAGATCCATGATGCTCGTTCCTCTCAGTACACGACCGACGGCAGCTGAGCCGTCTCCTCATGGGGCTGTTCGTCGGTGTCCGGCCCCTTCTGGGCGGCCTTGACGATCAGCCGGACCTCGACCACGGCCAGCGCGGCGTAGATCGCGGTGAAGGCGATCAGCGAGATCAGGACCTCGAGTCCGCTCACGCCGGGCGAGACGCCGTCGCGGGTGGACATCAGACCGAACACGATCCAGGGCTGTCGACCCATCTCGGTGAACACCCAGCCCATGATGTTGGCGGCGAGCGCGAGCGGGAACGACCAGATCGCGACCTTCCACATCCACGGCGCGACCGGCTTGGTGGCCTTCTTGCGGGTGACCCAGAGGCCGGCGACGGCGACGAGGGCGGCGGCCATGCCGAGGCCGATCATCCAGCGGAACGACCAGTAGGTGATCCACAGAACAGGGGCGAAGTCGGTGAGACCGGTGCTCGCATAGGTCTGGGCGTACTCGGCGTTCAGGTCGTTGATGCCGTGCACACAGGCGTCGAGCGTGTGGGTCGACAGCAGCGACAGCAGGTACGGCACCCGGATCGAGAACAGCTCCGAGCTGCCGTCCGGCGTGCCCAGCGTGAAGATGCTGAAGGAGGCATCGGCGCCGCAGACGGTGTTGAACGTCGCCTCGGCGGCGGCCATCTTCATCGGCTGCGCGGCGTACATCGCCAGACCGAGCTGGTCGCCGGTGAGCACGACGCCCGCGGTGGAGAAGATCATCGCCCAGAGGCCGAACTTCAGCGAGACGCGCATGGTGTCGAAGTGCTGCCCGCGGGCCAGGTGCCAAGCGGACACCGAGATGACGACACCCGCGGCGAACATGAGCGCGCCGAAGATGGTGTGCGGGAACGCGGCGAGGGCGACGGGGTTCGTCAGCAGCGCCCAGAAGTCGGTGAGCTCGGCGCGGTTGGTCACCTCGTTGTACGTGTAGCCGACCGGGTTCTGCATGAACGCATTGGCGGCGATGATGAAGTACGCCGACAGGATGCTGCCGATCGAGACGCACCAGATGGTGGCCAGGTGGATCTTCTGCGGGAGCTTGTCCCAGCCGAAGATCCAGAGGCCGATGAAGGTCGCCTCGAAGAAGAACGCCAGCAGGCCCTCGAAGGCGAGCGGGGCGCCGAAGACGTCGCCGACGAAGCGGGAGTAGTCCGACCAGTTCATACCGAACTGGAACTCCTGCACGATGCCGGTGACGACCCCCATCGCGAAGTTGATGAGGAAGATCTTGCCGAAGAAGCGGGTGAGGTGCAGGTACTGCACCTTGCCGGTACGTACCCACGCCGTCTGGAAGATGGCGGCGACGAGCGCCATGCCGATCGTCAGCGGGACGAAGAGGTAGTGGTAGACGGTCGTCAGGCCGAACTGCCATCGGGCCAGGGCGAGCGGATCAAGCCATTCCATGAGCGACTCCCGTTCTGTTCGACGCCTGCGCGGCGGTGTCGCGCAGCTGCACGGTGCATTCGGAGGGCAGCGCGGCCTCGCGCACGCACTCGGCTTCGAGCGGACCCCCCGCTTCTGCAAGGATGCCCTGCATCAGCCCGAGATGCACCTGGCACAGCATCGGGCGGTCCTCCGGCCGGCCGGCCGCGTGCGGGCACGGACTCAGATCGACGGTCAGACCGCGGTCGTCCACGACCGGCTCGAAGCCGCTCTCCTCCAGGTGCTCGACGAGCGCGTCGAGCTGGTAGGTGGCGTCCTTCCCGAGGGCGGTCCCGGTGCCGGGGAGGACGCTCCGGAGCAGGTCGCCGCGACGGGCGGCGGCCTTGGCCTTGTTCCGTGCGACCGGGCTGGAGGCGTCCGGGGCCCCGGTGGCCGCGCGGTACAGCGTGCGCGGGCGCCCCCGGGTGGTGCGGTGCTCCACGGTCGGGATGACGTAGCCGCCCTCGATGAGCCGCTGCAGGTGCTCGCGCACCGTGTTCGGGTGCAGGCCGGTGGCCTCGCACAGGTCGCCGATCGCGAGTTCTCCGGAGGCACCGGAGTGCCCGGCCTCGAAGAGGAGGTGCAGGATGCGCACCCGGGAGTAGCTGGAGATCGGCCCGCAGACGGACCCGCCGTTGGACATGTCTCAATTATCGGCCGGGGCCGGCGGCCGGCGGGGGAACCGGGCCGTGAATAATCGCCTGGTCGATAGGGATGTCTGATCCCGCCGATAGCCTGGGGGCATGGCCACCCGGAAACCCGCTCCCCCCGCGTACGTCTGCACCGAGTGCGGGTGGACGACGGCCAAGTGGGTCGGTCGCTGCGGGGAGTGCCAGCAGTGGGGCACGGTCCAGGAGCAGGCCGCGCAGACCGGCATCCTCCGCCGTGTGAACGCGCTCGCGCCGACCGCCGATCGCGCGGCGCGCCCGATCACGCAGATCACCACGCAGGACGCGCCGCGCCGCACGAGTGGGGTCGGCGAGTTCGACCGGGTGCTCGGCGGCGGCATCGTGCCGGGAGCCGCGATCCTCCTCAGCGGCGAGCCCGGCGTCGGCAAGTCCACCCTGCTGCTCGAGGTCGCCGCGCAGGCCGCGCGGAGCGGGCGACGGGTGCTCTACGCCAGCGCCGAGGAGTCGCCGGCCCAGGTGCGCCTGCGAGCGGAGCGGACGGGCGCCCTGCACGACGAGCTCTACCTCGCGAGCGAGACCGACCTCGCCACGATCCTCGGCCACATCGACGAGGTGCAGCCGCAGCTCGTCATCGTCGACTCCGTGCAGACCGTGTCGTCGTCGCTCACCGACGGCGCGGCCGGTCAGCCCAGCCAGGTGCGGGAGGTCGCCGCGACCCTGATCCGGGTGGCGAAGGAGCGCGATCTGCCGATCATCATCGTCGGCCATGTGACCAAGGACGGCCAGGTGGCGGGGCCCCGGGTGCTGGAGCACCTCGTCGACGTCGTGTGCCACTTCGAGGGCGACCGGCAGACCTCGCTGCGCTTCATCCGTGCCCTCAAGAACCGCTTCGGTCCCACCGACGAGGTCGGCTGCTTCGAGATGACCGGAGACGGCATCGCCGAGGTGCCCGACCCCTCCGGCCTGTTCCTGTCGCAGGGCGCCTCCGAGCCGGGGACCTGCGTGGCCATCTCCCTCGAGGGCCGTCGCGCCCTCCCCGTCGAGGTGCAGGCGCTCACCGTGCCGAGCAACGCGCCGAACCCCCGGCGCATCGTGCACGGCCTCGACTCCTCGCGGGTGGCCATGGTGCTGGCGATCCTCGAGCGCCGGGCGGGCGTGCCCACCGGCAGCCTCGACGTCTACGTGTCCACGGTCGGCGGGGTGCGCTTCACGGAGCCCGCCGCCGATCTCGCCATCGCGATCGCCGTCGCCGGGTCCATCCAGATGATCTCGGTGCCGCGCACGGTCGCTGCCGTCGGCGAGCTCAGCCTCGCGGGCGAGGTGCGGCCGGTGACGCAGGCGGCGCAGCGGCGCTCCGAGGCCGCCCGGCTCGGCTACGAGCAGGTGGTGGACGACCGCTCGAAGACCCTGCGCGCGGCGCTGGGCGACGTGAGGGCGCGGAACAGCGCCCGTCGCCCCGACCGCGACATCCCGCCGTTCTGAGTCGGAGGGGCGCCCGGGTCAGGCGTCGAGCGCCTTGAGCAGCTCCACCGGGTCGGCCTGCATCGGGTGAGGCCCGGCGATGTCGAGGAACACGGTCGTGATCGGGTGGGCGGAGAGGAACGCGCGCAGCCAGGCGGCGTCGTAGATGCCGACCCCGGGCGGCAGGTTGGCGGGCTTGTTCTTCGCGTCGCTGAAGAGCAGCAGGGCGAGGTCACCCGAGTTCGGGTCCCGATAGGTCCACACCTCGCCGCTGTCGAGCGGATTGTCGCGCGCTCCCGGCTTGATGAGCGGGACGACGGTGGTGCCGTGCCGCAGCGCGAGGGCCACCGCGGCGACGTCCTGCTTCTCGAGGGCGAGCGCCAGAGCCTCGGACCGGAAGTCCTCGGGCGCCGGCTTCTTCTTCGCGCTCTTCCCGGACTTCGCCTTCTTCGCTGCCATGCCTCCAGCTTAGGCATCGGGGCGGCGCGGCGGCGCCGGGGAAAGATTGGGCCCTCTCGAGTCCTCCATTGGGGACTGGGGTACTCGAGAGGGCCCTCGGACTCTCGAGCGGCGGTGTCGAAGCGCTGGGGACGCTGTAATTCGACGCCACTGGGGATGGCATGTTGCCGCATAGCGGGAGAGTCACCTCTATGGTATCCCAAAGACCGGGCCCTGTCAGCACAAGTGCCCGTCGCGCGCTCAGAACAGGAGGATCTGGGTGGTCGTGGCGCTGGGGAACCCGCCGATCGAGACGCCCACGTGATACGAGGCGCCACCGCCGGGAGCACGCTGACGGTTCTCCTGTGCGCAGGTCTCGACACTGGACCGGGTGCGGTCCCAGACGACCGGCTCCTTGCTCACCACGGTGGACCCGGCGGTGAGCGTGGCGATCATGCTGCTGGGGTTCTCCTGGCAGTCCGTCGAGCGCCACCACTCGTCCGAGCCGCTGGAGATCGTGAACACCTGGGTCGTGGAACCCACGTCGATCGTGCAGTCCTTCGTGCCCTTGTTGGTCAGGGAGATGGAGAGCTTCGGCAGAGCGCCGTCGGGATAGGACTCCGCATCCGTGACGGCCGTGACCTCGATGTCCTTCGCCTCGCAGGGGACGACGGCCGGAGTGGCATCCGCCGACGGCGAGGGGGCGGGCGAGGCCGATCCGGACGGTGTGGGCCCCGAGGAGGCGGAGGAGGTCGGTGCGGGTGCCGGCTCCTGCGCCCCCGTGGACGCCCACGGCCGGGCGATGAGGAGCCAGACGGACGCGCCGACGATCGCGAGGACGAGGATCAGCCCGAGCAGTACCGCCAGACGCCGACGACGGTACACGGCGGCGGAGTGACGGGGCATGCCTCCAGGTTAAGCGATCCCCGTCCGCGAGCCTGGGAGGCGCGAGGCGGTGGTCCGGGGCTCAGAGCACCTTGAGCATGCGCGTGTTGCCGAGCGTGTTCGGCTTCACATGCGCGAGGTCGAGGAACTCCTCGACGCCGGCGTCGCCGCTGCGCAGGAGCTGCGAGTACACGTCCGGATCGACGACCTGCTCCCCGATCGGGGTGAAGCCGCGACGCCCGAAGAAGTCGACCTCGAACGTGAGGCAGAACAGGCGGGTGAGCCCGAGCGACCGCGCGTTCTCCTCGAGCCGCTCGACGATCGCCCGACCGACGCCGTGGTGGAGCCAGTCGTCGCGGACGAGCAGGGTGCGCACCTCGCCGAGGTCTTCCCAGATCACGTGCAGAGCCCCGCAGCCGATCAGCTCCCCGTCCGCCTCGGCGACGACGAACTCCTGCACGGCGCCGTAGAGCACGGCGAGATCCTTGCCGAGCAGGATGCGCTGCTCCACCATCGGCTGGAGCAGGTTCCGGATGCTGACGATGTCGGCGCTGCGGGCCGGCCGGACGATGTACGCGCTCACCCGACCAGCCTAGGACCCGCTCCTCCCGACGACTCCCAGACGCGGCGGAGTGGGGACGACGAAGGGGCGGACGCTGTCGCATCCGCCCCTTCGGGTGACCGTGTCGAGGATCAGTCGTTGCCGGTGATCGCCAGGTCGGGCGTGCCGGAGATCGCGCCGCCGCCGGTGTTGACGCCGACCGCGACCTTCTCCCCGCGCGGGCCGTGCTCGAACAGGAACTCCCCGTCCTTCGCATCGACCTTCACGTGGTCGCCCGAGTCGAGCTCGCCGTGCAGGATCTTCTCCGACAGACGGTCCTCGATCTCGTGCTGCATCGCGCGACGCAGCGGACGGGCACCCAGGGCCGGGTCGAAGCCGATCTCGATCAGACGCTCCTTGGCGGACTGCGACAGCTCGATCGTCATGTCGCGGTCGAGCAGACGCTCGCCGAGGCGCTTCGTGAACAGGTCCACGATCTGCACCAGCTCGTCCTTGCTCAGCTGCGGGAAGACGATGATGTCGTCGACGCGGTTGAGGAACTCGGGCTTGAAGTGCCGCTTGAGCTCCTCGTTGACCTTGCCCTTCATCCGCTCGTAGCTCGTGGCGTTGTTGCCCTCGATCTGGAAGCCGACGGGGCCGCCGGCGATGTCGCGCGCACCGAGGTTCGTGGTCATGATGATGACCGTGTTCTTGAAGTCCACGATCCGACCCTGACCGTCGGTGAGGCGACCCTCTTCCAGGATCTGCAGCAGCGAGTTGAAGATGTCCGGGTGCGCCTTCTCGATCTCGTCGAAGAGGACCACGCTGAACGGCTTGCGCCGCACCTTCTCGGTGAGCTGGCCACCCTCTTCGAAGCCGACGAACCCGGGAGGGGCACCGAACAGCCGCGAGACGGTGTGCTTCTCGCCGAACTCGCTCATGTCGAGCGAGATGAGCGCGGCCTCGTCGTCGAAGAGGAACTCCGCGAGCGCCTTGGCGAGCTCGGTCTTTCCGACGCCCGTGGGGCCGGCGAAGATGAACGAGCCCGAGGGACGCTTCGGGTCCTTGAGGCCGGCACGCTGACGACGGATGGTCTTGGAGAGCGCCGCGATGGCCTCCTCCTGACCGATGACGCGCTGGTGCAGCGCCTTCTCCATGAAGACGAGTCGGCTGGACTCCTCCTCCGTCAGCTTGAACACGGGGATGCCGGTCGCCTGAGCGAGCACCTCGGCGATCAGGCCCTCGTCGACGACAGCCTGGGTCGCGACGTCACCCGCACGCCACTGCTTCTCGAGACGCAGCCGCTCGGCGAGGAGGCTCTTCTCCTCATCGCGCAGGGAGGCGGCCTTCTCGAAGTCCTGCTCCTCGGAGGCGATCTCCTTCTGCTCGCGCACGGCGGCGATCTTCTCGTCGAACTCGCGCAGCTCGGGCGGGCTGGACAGGATCGACAGACGCAGACGTGCGCCCGCCTCGTCGATCAAGTCGATGGCCTTGTCCGGGAGGAAGCGGTCGGAGACGTAGCGGTCGGCGAGGTTCGCCGCGGCCACGATCGCGCCGTCGGTGATCTGCACCTTGTGGTGCGCCTCGTAGCGGTCGCGCAGCCCCTTGAGGATGTTGATCGCGTGCGGCAGCGTCGGCTCGTTCACCTGCACCGGCTGGAAGCGGCGCTCGAGCGCGGCGTCCTTCTCGAAGTGCTTGCGGTACTCGTCGAGCGTGGTGGCACCGATGGTCTGGAGCTCACCGCGGGCGAGCAGCGGCTTGAGGATGCTGGCCGCGTCGATCGCGCCCTCGGCGGCACCCGCACCCACGAGGGTGTGGATCTCGTCGATGAAGACGATGATGTCGCCGCGCGTGCGGATCTCCTTGGTGACCTTCTTCAGACGCTCCTCGAAGTCGCCGCGGTAGCGGGAACCGGCGATGAGCGAGCCGAGGTCGAGCGAGTAGAGCTGCTTGTCCTTCAGCGTCTCGGGCACATCGCCCTTGACGATCGCCTGGGCGAGACCCTCGACGACGGCGGTCTTGCCGACGCCGGGCTCGCCGATCAGGACGGGGTTGTTCTTGGAACGGCGGGAGAGGATCTGCATGACCCGCTCCGCCTCCTTCTCGCGCCCGATCACCGGGTCGAGCTTGTTGTCGCGCGCGGCCTGCGTGAGGTTGCGACCGAACTGGTCGAGCACCTGCGAGCCGCCCTGCGCACCCGACGGGGTGTCGTTGGACTGCGCGCCGACGGACGCGGGCTCACGGCCCGGAGCGCCGGAGAGCAGCTGGATGACCTGCTGCCGCACCTTGTTGAGGTCGGCGCCCAGCTTGACGAGCACCTGAGCGGCCACGCCCTCACCCTCGCGGATGAGCCCGAGGAGGATGTGCTCGGTGCCGATGTAGTTGTGACCGAGCTGCAGGGCCTCGCGGAGGCTCAGCTCGAGCACCTTCTTGGCGCGCGGCGTGAACGGGATGTGCCCGGTCGGCTGCTGCTGACCCTGGCCGATGATGTCCTGCACCTGCTCGCGCACGGCGTCGAGGGAGATGCCGAGCGACTCCAGCGCCTTGGCTGCGACGCCCTCGCCCTCGTGGATGAGGCCGAGCAGGATGTGCTCGGTGCCGATGTAGTTGTGGTTGAGCATCTTCGCCTCTTCTTGGGCGAGGACGACCACTCGACGGGCTCGGTCCGTGAATCTCTCGAACATGTTGACTCCTTATTCGCACGGGGCGAAGACGCATGAAGCGCTTGTACATCGAGAGTAACGACCAGAAATGGCGGGTATGCCCGTGTTCGCCGTGGGCATAGCGAGGCCTTGACGGGTTTATCGACAGTCGTTATGTTAACGAAAGTCGATAAACACCGGGTGGGAGGAGCCGACGTGCGGAACAAGGAACGAGTGCTGTCGACGGGGGACCGCGTGGCGCTGGCGCTGTTCATCCTGGCGGGAGCTTTCATCGCGATCACCTCCGTCAGCATGGCCACAGTGCGGATCGTGGAGCTCACGTCAGGAGCGACGATCCCCGTCAGCGTGGAGTTCATCGATGCACCCGCGATCGCGACCGCAGGCGACGAGAGCCTCCCCGTCCTCATCGATACCGGGGTGGTCACGGTGACCGATCTCCCCGCGACCGGAGTCGTGCCCGGCGTGCTCGGCCAGATCGCGTTCGCGGTCACCGCGGCCGGACTCGTCGCCGCTCTGATCACCCTGAGCCTGCGCATCCTGCGCGGGACCGTCTTCGATCGCACGAACACCAGACTGGTGATGGGGGCGGCCATCCTGGCCCTCGTGGGGGCGGCCGCCGCCCGCTTCTTCGACAACATGCTCGCCGGCGCCGCCATGGCCCATGTGACCGAGGGGTCCTTCGACACCGCGGTGCTCACCGTCGAGCCGTTCCCCTATCTCCTCGGGGCCTTCGCCGCCGCCATCGTGGGAACGGTCTTCGTCGTCGGGGACCGCCTGCAGCGCGACACGGAAGGGCTGGTCTGATGATCTCGTTCGGCTCCGAGGCCGTCTGGCCGTCTCTGCTCAACATCGGGATCGCGCTCGCGGTCTGTGCGGCCGTCGTCGCCCTCGTCGTCTGGAACAGCCGCCGCCGTGGCAGCCGCACGGTCGCCCTCGACGCGGCGCTCACGCTGTCCGGATGGTGGATCACGCTCTCCGCACTGGGCGCGGTGGTCATCGTCGTCAAAGCGTTCGCCGTGGACTGGGCGGAGCTGCACGGTGCGACGACGATCTTCCTCGACTGGCCCTCGAGCCTCCCGTGCTCGGAGTACGGCGACAGCACGACGACGATGCTCAGCTGCGGCGGCACGGAGCTCTCGGACTTCACGGTGGGCCACGCGTCGCTCGGGCTGCGCCTCCTCGCCGCGGCCGCACAGCTCAGCAGCCTCGCCCTCACGACGATCCCCGCGGTGGTCCTCGCACTCATCTGCTTCCATACCCTCCGCGGCCGCGCGTTCTCCCGCACCGTGACCCGCGCCCTCGTCGGGGGTGCGATCGCGTTCGGGGTGCTGGGCGTGCTCTCCGATCTCCTGAGCGGAATCGCCGCCACCACCGGACTGCGCGAGGCCCTGCCGGCGGACAGCACCTGGTATCCGCAGACCTACTGGCTCACCGTCACCCCGCTGCCGTTCGCCGCGGCGCTCGGCCTCCTCGCCCTCGCCGCGGTGTTCCGTCAGGGCATGCGCGTGGAGCAGGAACGGGCCGCCCTGGAACGCGAGACGGAGGGCCTGGTGTGAGCCCGGCGGAGAGCGACGACGAGTCCACGGGCATCCACTGCCGTCTCGATGAGCTGCTGACGGCCCGCGGGATGACGCTGACGGAGCTGAGCGCCGCCGTCGACGTCAGCATCGTGAACCTGTCCGTGCTGAAGAACGACCGCGCCCGCGCGATCCGCTACTCCACGCTGCGGGCCATCTGCGAGGCGCTCGACTGCGAGGTCGGCGACCTCCTCGTCCTCGCCGACCGCTGACTTCTGCCGGCCCACCCCCTTCCGCGCGCCCCGGTCCCTTACGGACGCACGCAGAGGGCCGGGACGCACGAAGAGGGGTGGGTCGGCGGGAGGGCGAGCACGATCGCACAGCGCTCCGCAAGCCCCTTCTATGAGTCGGCTGTGAGTGGATAGCGTCGTCGCATGATCAGCACCCGCATCCCCTCGCGTCGCGGCCTCCGCCTCCTGGCGATCGTCCCGGCCGCTGCCCTGGCCTTCTCCCTCGCCGCCTGCGCGGGAGAGAGCCGCCCCTCGGTCGACGAGGTCGCCGACGGCATCCAGAAGGTCTTCGAGGGCACCCCGCAGGAGGAGGCCATGACCGACGACGCCGCCACCTGCCTGGCCGAAGCCCTGGTCGACTCCGACCTCAGCGACGAGACGCTCGGCTACATCGCCGACGGCGAGGACAAGCAGCGGGACGAAGCCGACAAGGCCCTCACGACCCAGATCATCCAGGACAACGTCCAGGACTGCGTCACGCCCTGAGGGCGGCACGCAGCGAAGGGTGACGGCCTGGGAGGGCGGCCGTCATCCTTCGTCATATCCGCCCAGGGAATTCTCAGGCTCTCCTAGCGTTGAGCCTCATGGCGTGCACCCGGCGCGCCGCGATTCTGGAGTCCCCACCTCAATGAGCACCACCGCACGCGCCCAGAAGGCGCCAGACACCCGCGGGCCGGTCCGGAAGCTGCTGACCTCGTTCGGCTTCCAGATCATCGCCGCCCTCGTCCTCGGCATCGCCGCCGGTCTGATCGGCCGTCAGCTCGGCGCCACGGCCGAGAACCCGACCGCCCTGTCGGCGACCCTCGACACGATCGGCAGCTCGTACGTCACGCTGCTCCGCGCGGCTGTCGTCCCGTTGATCTTCACCGCGATCGTCGCGAGCATCTCGAACCTCCGCCGCGTGCAGAACGCCGCCCGCCTCGCCGGGCAGACGATCCTCTGGTTCGCGATCACCGCCTTCATCGCGGTCATCATCGGCATCGTCCTCGGCCTCGTGATCCAGCCGGGCAGCCGCGCCGGCGAGGGCCTGGAGCCGGGCGAGCCGTACACGGTCGGCACCTGGTGGAACTTCCTCCTCGGCCTCATCCCGCAGAACTTCCTCGGCCTGACCGTCAGCACCTCCCCCGGAGCCACCGAGGGCGCGTTCACCTCGAGCGTCGGCTTCAACATCCTCCAGGTGATCGTGGTCGCGGCCGTCGTCGGCATCGCGGCGCTCAAGGCCGGCAAGAAGGCGGAGCCGTTCCTCGTCTTCACCGAGTCCCTGCTCAAGGTCATCCAGCGCGTGCTGTGGTGGATCATCCGCATCGCCCCGCTCGGCACATTCGGCCTCATCGGCTCCGCCGTCATCAAGTACGGCTGGGAGAAGCTGGCGTCGCTCGGCTGGTTCGCGGCCGCGGTCTACATCGGCCTCGCGCTCGTGCTGTTCGTCGTGTACCCCATCCTGGTGCGCACGCACGGCCTCTCCATCAAGCAGTACTTCTCGGGTGTGTGGCCGGCGGTGCAGCTCGCCTTCGTGAGCCGCTCCTCCATCGGCACGCTCCCGCTCACGGAGCGCGTGACCGAGCGCAACCTCGGTGTGCCCCGCTCCTACGCCTCGTTCGCCGTGCCGCTGGGCGCGACGACGAAGATGGACGGCTGCGCCGCGATCTACCCGGCCATCGCCGCGATCTTCGTCGCGCAGTTCTTCGGCATCGAGCTGAACTTCGTGCAGTACCTGCTGATCGTGATCGTCTCGGTCGTCGGTTCCGCCGCCACCGCCGGCACCACGGGCGCGGTCGTCATGCTCACGCTGACGCTGTCCACCCTGGGTCTGCCGCTCGAGGGCGTCGGCCTGCTGCTCGCGATCGACCCGATCCTCGACATGGGCCGCACGGCGGTTAACGTCGCCGGTCAGGCGCTCGTCCCCGCGATCGTCGCGAAGCGTGAGGGCATCCTCGACGAGGAGCTCTACAACGCCCCGCGCGAGGGCCTGCCCTTCGCCGACGACTCCGGCGACGACGCTCCCGAGGCCGACGCCGCCTCCACCCCGGAGCCCGCCGGCGCCCGCTGACCCGGTCTCTCGACGAGCGCCCCACCTTCCTCTCGAAGGTGGGGCGCTCTTTTCACCCACTTCCCCTGTCGACCCACCCCTTTGCGTGCGCCCCGGCCCTTTACGCACGGGCGGAAAGGGGTGGGTCGACCGGAACGGGGTGGGTCGGCGGGAAGGAGGGGTCAGTTGCGGCTCAGGGGGCGGGTCGCGCCGCGGGTGTCGAGCGCCAGCTCCTCGGCGTCCATCGCGGCCAGCAGCTCCCGCATGATCTCCTCGTCGAGCTCGCCGGCGTCCCGCTCCGCGACGAGGATCTCCCGCCGCACCTGCAGCCATCCCTTGGTCAGCGCGACGAGGTCGTCATAGGAGGGGCGGGCGACGGTGTCCTCGACCTGCTGTGCGTCGTCGGTGTCCTTCTCCACCCGGGTCATGCGCTTGGTGAAGGCATCGAACATGCCGAGGTCGACCTCGCCGTGCTTCTGCTCCCACTCCCGGCGCTTCTCGGCGAGGTACGCCTTGCCGGCCTCGCGGCTCTTGGCCTTGACCATCTTCAGCGCCGCGACGTCCTCCGCGTGCTCCTCATCCCCCGCGATCTCGAGCCGCCGGATGAGCAGCGGCAGGGTGAGCCCCTGCAGCAGGAGCGTGCCGACGGTGACGATGAAGGCGACGACGACGATGGCGTGCGAGGCCTCGGTGTCGAGCCCGGCCAGATCGGCGGCGGCCACCGCGATCGCCAGGGTCACCACGCCCCGCATGCCGGCCCACGAGATGACCGCGTTGTCCTTCCACGTGAGCCGCAGGCCCGCCATGCGTTCCCGCACGATCTGCGTCCGCAGCTCATCCGTGCTCTGATCGCGCCACCTCCGGGACCGCCGTCGCCGTTCGTCGAACTCCCCGGATGCGATGCCGCGATCCATGCGGGCGAGCCGGCGGCGGTCCTGGAAGTTCGACCACGCGCTGATCGGGTAGATGTAGAGCGGCCGCACCACGAGCACCACGAGCAGCACGGCGCCGGAGAGCAGGAGGATGTGCCCCACCGACTCGCTGCCGAGGTCGCTGAGCACCCGCGGGAACTGGAGGCCGATGTAGGCGAACACGAAGCTCTCCAGCAGCAGGTCGGCCGAGAGCCACAACGGCGCCTCCTGCTGCCGGGTCGTGTAGTCGGTGCGCGGGGCGTTGAAGCCGACGAACAGTCCCATGGCCACGACCGCGAGGACGCCGGAGCCGAGCAGGTGCTCCGCGATGTTGTACGCGCCGAACGGGGCGAGCAGACCGAAGGTGCCGATAACCACCGGATCGCCGATGCGCATGCGCAGCTGATGCAGGACGATCCCGAAGACGAGCCCGATGCCCACCCCCACGCCGACCGCGAGGAGGAACTGCCCGATGCCTCCCCAGATCGACACCGTCGCCCCGGCGAGGATGGCCGCGAACACCCGGTAGAGCGTGAGCGAGGTCGCGTCGTTGATGAGGCTCTCCCCGGACAGCACCGTCATGATGCGGCGAGGTAGACCGAGACGACGGCCGATCGCCGCCGCCGACACCGCGTCCGGCGGGGCGACGATAGCGCCCAACAGCAGCGCGCCGGGCAGCGTGAGCGACGGCAGGATCCACCAGGCCACGAGTCCGACGGCGAACGCGGTGAGCAGCACGAGCCAGATCCCGAGGCGCCGGATCTGCGGCAGGCTGCGCTTGAACCCGACGAACGACACGTCGAGGGCGGCGGAATACAGCAGCGGCGGCAGGACGAGCCCGAGCAGCAGGTGCCCGTCGATCTCCAGCTCCGGCACGAACGGCAGGAACGAGGCGGCGAGCGCAACGACGGTCACGAGCAGCGGGGCCGGCCACCCCCGCGATCGCGCGACGGCCGCCACGGCGACAGCTCCGACGAGGACGTAGAAGATCCCGGCTTCCATGCGGAAAGCGTAGCGGCGTCGTCGGCGCCCCCTGTCCGCCGGTCGTCAGTCGCGAGCGGAGCGCTCGCGTTCCGGCGCCTCCGCGTCGAGAGCCTCCCGGAGGCCCGCGTTCTCATCCTGCAGGTCGAGGACCCGCGCGATCCCGGCGATGTTGATGCCGTCACCGCGGAGCTCGGCCGCGCGACGCAGGCGGGTGATGTCGTCGTCGCTGTACCGGCGCGTGCCGCCGTCGCTCCGGGCGGGCGCGAGAAGGCCCTTGCTCTCGAAGAGCCGGATCGTCGCCTCGGGCAGGTCGACGAGCTGCGCGGCCACGGCGATGCCGTACAGCGGGGTGCGCGAGTCGCGTGCGGTCATGAATGTCCTCGTCTCCGGATCGGGGTTGCGAAGATTCCTGCGTGTGTTCTATAACAAATCTATACCTCAGGTGCAGATAATCTGCACACCACCTCAGCCCTTGCAGGGCCGCACGAAAGGAGACATCTCATGGCACTGACCTTCGATCCCTTCAGCCAGCTCGACCGCTTCGCCGCGAGCGTCCTGGACTCCGTGCGCGCGCCCCGGTCGATGCCGGTGGACCTGTACCGCGACGGGGACCGCTACATCCTGCACGCCGATCTCCCCGGCGCCGACCCCGGCTCCATCGACGTCGACCTCGACGGCGGGCAGCTCACGATCCGCGCACAGCGTACGGCCGACACCCGCGAAGGCGTGCGCTGGCTCGCCCGCGAGCGCGGCGCCGGATCGTTCCTGCGCCAGTTCTCGCTCGGCGACGGAGTGGACCTCGACAACATCAGCGCCTCGTACGAGAGCGGTGTCCTGTCGGTCGTGATCCCCGTCAGCGAACGGGCGAAGCCACGCAAGATCGTCGTCGAATCCGGCGAACAGCGCCAGGCGATCGACGCCTGAGCACCCGGGGGCGGTGCCGCGGCACCGCCCCCCTCTCATCCTCTTCTCACGGAAAGGACGAACCATGGCACTCTCCCCGACCCTCGACCGCTTCCTCGCCGAGATGGAGTACCCCGCGACCCGCGACGACCTCCTGCGCGAAGCCGCGCGGGAGGGACTGCCGAACCACGACCGTGCGGCGCTGCACGACCTGCCGGAACAGAGCTTCAGCGCCGCCTGGCTCATCCGCTATCGCCTCGCCAGGAACGCGCTCGCCGACGCGCTCACCCCCGCCTCGCGCCTCGCCGCGTAGGGAATGCCGGAGCGGCCGCCGAGGTTGCATCCGGAGATGAACGACGTCGCCCTCTCCGTCCTCGACCTCGTGCCGGTCCGCTCCGGCCAGACCAGTGCCGAGGCCATCACCGCCTCCCTCTCCCTCGCCGCGACCGCCGACCGGCTCGGCTATCGCCGGTACTGGTTCGCCGAGCACCACAACATGCCCGCGGTCGCGTCGACCACGCCGCCGGTCCTCATCGCGGCCGCCGCCACGCGCACCTCGCGCATCCGCCTCGGCTCCGGCGGCGTGATGCTGCCGAACCACGCGCCCCTCATCGTCGCCGAGCAGTTCGCCGCCCTCGAGGCCATCGCCCCCGGCCGCATCGACCTGGGCCTGGGCCGCGCGCCCGGCAGCGACCCCGTGATCACTCAGCTCCTCCGCGGGTCAGGGACCACCAGCGACGTGGAGCAGTTCCCCCGCCACGTGCAGGACATCGCGGCGCTCTTCACCGCCGACGGCGCCACGGTGCGCTTCACCTCCGGCGGCGAGTACACCGTGCGGGCGACTCCCGCCGCGACCGGGCTGCCCGAGGTGTGGCTGCTGGGGTCGAGCGACTACTCCGCACAGCTCGCCGCCTCCCTCGGCCTGCCGTACGTGTTCGCGAACCACTTCTCCGGACAGGGCCTGGAACGCGCGCTCGACCTCTACCGCACGAACTACCGTCCGAGCGAGGAGCACCCGGAGCCGCGGACCTTCCTCACCGTGAACGCCGTCGCCGCCCCGACCGCAGAGGAGGCGGAGGCCCGTGCCCTGCCGCAGCTGCGGATGATGGCGCGACTCCGACTCAACCAGCCGCTCGTCGCACTGGAGACCGTCGAGCAGGCCCTCGCCGCGGAGCACGACGCCGCGACCGATCAGGTGGTCGAGGCCGCGCGGTCGCGGTGGTTCGTCGGCACCGGGGAGTCCGTCGCCGCCGAGGTGCACTCCTTCGCGTCGACCTACGGGGTGGACGAAGTCATGCTCTCCCCCGTCGCCGGGGCCTATGACGCGGAGCCGAAGGACTCGGCCGCCGGGCGCGCGCAGACGCTGGAGCTCGTCGCGGGGGCGTGAGTCGCGTCGCGGGACGGGGGCGTTCCGTCGCGGGATCACGAACGCTCCCCCACGCCGCCCAGGCGGCGCGTTTCTAATCCCGCGTCCGGTTGCTCCCGCGTCCGGTTGCTTCCGCCCTGCGGGACCGATAACGCTCCCTTGCGCGCTTCTCCCGGCGCCTTTCTGATCCCGCGTCCGGTCGGTCACTTGGTGCGGGATCGATAACGCTCCCCTGAGCGCTTCCCGCGGCACCTTTCTGATCCCGCGCGCCGGCCGTCGTCGCACCACCCCGTGCGAGCGGGAATCGGGGCCCCGGCAGGTCCCGCAACGCGCTCTTTCGCTCCGTCCGGGAGCCTCTCGCTGTCTCGGCATGCGGGACGGGAAACGTGCCTTCAGCGGTCGCTGGAGGGACACTTCTGATCCGGCGCGAGGAAGAGACCTCCGCCACAATCGCAAGTCGATTCGAGTTGTCCACAAGAGCCGGAAGGAGGATGATCGACCGTCCGGACGCCGACCCTGCACGGACAGCATGGACGCATGCGACACCGGATTCCTCTCCCGCCTGACCTCGGCCCTCATTTCGCCGTCCGTGACGCCGCGGCCATCGGGGTCGGGCGGAAGAGATACTCCAGCCGAGACCTCGCGCGGCCGTTCGCCGGAGTGCGGTCGGCGAACGAACCCGCCACGTTCGACGATCGAGTCGCCGCGTACCTTCCACGCCTCCGTGAAGGCCAGGCATTCGCCGGACGCACGGCCCTCCGGCTGTGGGGGCTTCCCGCGCCCGTCCGATGGTCGCCCGATGAGCCCCTCGACGTCGCCGTGCACACCGGGACCTCACCGCCAAGGACGGTCGGTGTCCAAGGGCGCCGCATCGCCCCGGGACGGGCGGACACATGGCACATCCACGGAGTTCCGACGGTCGATCCGGTCAGCGCACTGTTCCTCTGCGCGCGGGAGTTCGTGTTCACGCCGGTCGTCGTGGCGCTCGATGCGCTGGTCACATCGTCCGACGTCTATCCGGGGCTGCGGATGGGCCGGCCGGTCGCGACCATCGAGAGCATCGATCGACAGCTGACGCGATGGGGGCGGTTTCCCGGGTGCGGTCGCATACGCGATGGGCTGGCATTCGCACGACCGGGCGTGGAGTCGCCGAAGGAGACCGAGACCCGGCTGCTCCTCACGAGCTTCGACCTCCCGGAGCCCGCGATCCAGCACGTCGTCTCCGTGGACGGACGCTTCCTCGCCCGGGTCGACCTCGCCTACCCCGAATGCCGCATCGCCATCGAGTACGAGGGCGATGGCCATCGGACGGACCGTGATCAATGGCGGATCGACATCCGGCGTCAGCGCGACCTCGAGGACCACGGATGGCTCGTGATCCGCGTGACCGAGCTCGATCTGCGCGACGGTGGCGCTGCCCTCGCCGCCCGTGTGCGTCGCGCACTCACGGTTCGCCACGGCATCCCTGGATGAGACGTGCTCATGGCTGGGCGTTCGGTCCTCTCCGCGATGAGGGGGCTGGCTCCGGATGTCAGGGAGGCGTAGCCTCGGCGGCAGAGAGAGGGGTTCGACGATGAGCACCAAGACACTCGCACTCTGGGTCGCGTACGGGACGAACGGGGTGGTGGGGAGCATCCGCCACGATGAGAACGGCTATGTGGTGACCATGGCGGGAGCGGACGCGGCGGCCGGGACCTATCCCAGCCTCGCCTCCGCGAAGGGCGCGCTGCACGCCCGTATGCTGCCGGGCAGCGCCTGGCCGCGGTTCCAGGAACACTGACCCGCTCCTCGTCGTGCGGGATCGAAACAGCACCTCCCGAGCCGGTACGAGGTGCGATTCTGATCCCGCGATACCTGCGGCTGTGGGGGATCGCGGCGGCGGGGTGCGCCGGGTGGAAAACGGGCGCAGATCGTTCGGCGAACGTGTGTTATCGATCCCGCCAACTGGGGGCGCGGCATGCCGGATCGAAATCGGGCGCGGGCCGGTACGGGAACGTGCGTTATCGATCCCGAACGCAGGATGCACGCGCGTGCGTGCGGCGTCAGGACTCGGGTTCGCCGGAGAGGATGCCGCGGAGCCAGTCGCGGGCCTCGATGAAGATCTCGTCGGAGTAGCGGTCGGGATACTGCACGATCTGCCGGTCAGCACGCGGGTACGACCCGAGGAACACCACACGGGGGCTGAAGCGGCGGATCCCGAGCAGCGCGTCGGCCATCCGCTCGTGCTCGATGTGACCGTCCGCATCGATCACGAACCGGTACCGGCCGAGCTCGTCGCCGATGGGCCGGGACTCGATGAGGGAGAGGTTGATGCCGCGCGTCGAGAACTGCTCCAGCATCTCGAGGAGAGAACCAGGGTGGTCATGCGGGAGCTCGACGATCAGCGAGGTCTTGTCGGCACCGGTCGGCGCGGGCGAACGCGTGGTGCGGGTGACGAGGACGAACCGGGTCACGGCCGCCGCGTTGTCGCCGATGCCCTCGGCGAGCACATCCACGTCATAGTGCTGCACGATGCCGGGAGCGGCGATCGCGGCCTGCGCGGGCGAGGTGCCGTCGAGGACGCCGATGGCCGAGGCCACGTTGCTCGCCGCCGGCACATGCGAGTGGGTCGGGAGGTGTTCGCCGAGCCAGCCGTGACACTGCGCGTAGGCGACGGGGTGCGCGGCGATGACCTCGACCTGGTCGAGAGTGGTGCCGCGCGGCGCGACGAGGACGAAGTTCACCCGCACGAGGTACTCGCCGATGATCCGGAGCCCCGGCAGAGTCGCCAGCGCGTCCTGCGTGGTGGACACCCCGCCCTCGATGGAGTTCTCGATCGCGATCATGGCCGCGTCGCTCCGCCCTTCGAGGACGTCCGCGAGCGCCTCGCCCACGTTGTGCACCGGTCGCCAGTCCTGCCCCCTGGCCTCGGCCACCTGGTCGAGCGCCGCCTCCGTGAAGGTTCCGGCTGGTCCGAGATAGCTGTAGGTGCGGCGTGCAGTCACGGCGTTCAGCCTATCCCTCGGTGACTCATGGGGTTCCCGCGTGTCAAGGCGGATGCGCGTATCCGCTGCACGGGGCAGACTGAGAGCATGAGCAGCCGTGCCGGCCTCCCCGCGGAGGAAAGTGACCTGATCGACGTCGACGAGCTGATCGCCGCCTACTACGACCGCGTGCCGAATCCGGATGTCGCGAGCGAGCGGGTCGTGTTCGGCACCAGCGGGCACCGCGGCTCGTCGCTCACGAAGAGCTTCAACGAGAACCATATCCTCGCCACGACGCAGGCCATCGTCGACTACCGCGCCGCGCAGGGCATCACCGGTCCGCTCTTCCTGGGGCGCGACACCCACGCACTGTCCCTCCCGGCGGAGCGCAGCGCCATCGAGGTCCTGCTCGCGAACGGCGTGGACGTGCGCGTCGACGCCCGGGACTCGTGGGTGCCGACCCCCGCGCTGAGCCACGCGATCCTCACGTACAACCGCGACCGCGCCGCCGATGACCCGGGCCGCGCGGACGGCATCGTCGTGACCCCCTCGCACAACCCGCCGCGCGACGGCGGCTTCAAGTACAACCCGCCCCACGGCGGTCCCGCCGACACCGATGCGACCGGCTGGATCGCCGACCGCGCGAATCAGCTCATCGCGGGCGGCCTGACCGAGGTGCGCCGCGAGCGCTTCGCCGACGTGGACTGGGACGCGATCACCGGATACGACTTCCGCGACGCCTATGTGCGCGACCTCCCGTCGATCATCGACATCGAGGCGATCCGCCGCGCCGGCGTGCGCATCGGCGCGGACCCGCTGGGCGGCGCGTCGGTGGAGTACTGGTCGCTGATCGCCGAGATGCACGACCTCGATCTCACGGTCGTCAACCCCGAGGTCGACCCCACGTGGCGCTTCATGACCCTGGACTGGGACGAGAAGATCCGGATGGATCCGTCGTCCCCGTCGGCCATGGCATCGCTCGTGGCGAAGAAGGGCGACTACGACATCCTCACCGGGAACGACGCCGACGCGGACCGGCACGGCATCGTCACCCCCGACGCCGGGCTCATGAACCCGAACCACTTCCTCGCCGTCGCCATCGACTACCTCTTCTCGCACCGGGAGCACTGGCCGCGCGATGCCGCCGTCGGGAAGACGCTCGTGTCGTCGATGATCATCGATCGCGTGGCCGAGTCGCTCGGGCGGCGTCTGCTGGAGGTTCCGGTGGGCTTCAAGTGGTTCGTGCCCGGACTGCTCGACGGCTCGGTGGCGTTCGGCGGCGAGGAGTCGGCCGGCGCCTCGTTCCTGCGCCACGACGGCTCCGTGTGGTCGACCGACAAGGACGGCATCCTCCTCTGCCTGCTCGCGGCCGAGATCCTCGCGGTGACCGGCAAGACCCCGTCGCAGCGCTACGCGGAGCTGGAGGACGCCTTCGGCGCTTCCGCCTACCAGCGCGTCGACGCCCCCGCGACCCCTGAGCAGAAGGCGACGCTCGGCAAGCTCGCCCCGGAGTCGGTGACCGCGACCACCCTCGCCGGCGAGGACATCATCGCGAAGCTCTCGCACGCCCCCGGCAACGGTGCGGCGATCGGCGGCCTCAAGGTGCAGACTCCGCACGCGTGGTTCGCCGCGCGCCCGTCCGGAACCGAAGACGTCTACAAGCTCTACGCCGAGAGCCTGCGCGGTCCCGAGCACCTCGCGGAGGTGCAGGCCGAGGCCCGCGCCGTGGTTTCCGCCGCCCTCGGCGACTGATCCTCCCTCCCCCGGCGCCGCGTCCGCGCGTGCTCCGGGATCGAAACCGCTCCCCTCGGCCACCGCCGGGGGGAGTTTTCGGTCCCGCCCTCCGGGCGCCGGCGAGGGACCCTGGTGATCCGGTCCACCCCGAGGCCGGGCGGACGAGCCCGCGGCGGGATCGGAAACGGGCCTGGCAGGCATCGGGGAGGGACGTTGTTGATCCCGTCACCCCGGGGCCGGGCGGGAGCGGACGCGAAAAGCCCGTGGCGGGATCGGAAACGGGCCTGGCACGGACTGGAGAGGGGCTTTCTTGATCCCGCTAGCCGGGGCGCGGCGGGAGCCGACGCGCAAAGCCCGTGGCGGGATCGAAAGCGGGCGCGGCAGGCACCGGGGAGGGACGTGATCGATCCAGCCACACCCGGGCGACGATTCCGCTCCCGGGACTTGCTGACAATGGGACGGTCGTACGGTGCACCACCCGGTGCGGGATCAAGAACGACCCTCGTCAGCGTTTCGCAGGAGCATTCTTCATCCCACGCCGGACCGTCGGTTCCGTGCACGCTCGGGCGATGAGGCCCCTCCTGTTGTCGCGGGTCGGTCCGTCGGCGCCGATCCGTCCGCCCCTCCTCTTGCGGGATCGAAAACGGGCTCGTCGGGGGTCCCGGACGGGCCTTTTCGATCCCGCTCCGCCGACCGCCCCTGCTGCGGGATCGAAACCGGGCCCGGGGGACGCTGGGGAGGGGCGGTTTTGATCCCGCACACGGGCGAGGGGCGAGGGGCGGGGGCGCGGGCGGGACGGGGGCGGGGGCGGGGCGGGACGGGGGGCGGGGGCGGGACGGGGGCGCGACGGGGGCGGAGGCGGGTCAGTCGGCGTCGGTGGAGGAGCCGAGGAGCTCGCGGACGCGGCTCGAGACGCGGTGGAACTCCTCCGTCTCCAGAACATCGGCGTAGCCGCGGCGGGCCGGGAGGTCGACGCGGTGCTCCTCCAGGATCCGCCCGGGGCGCGGCCCCATCACGATGACGCGACTGGCGAGGTAGACGGCCTCCGCGACCGAGTGGGTCACGAGCAGCACGGTCGTGCCGGTGGCGCTCCAGATCCGGTTGAGCTCGACGTTCATACGCTCGCGCGTGAGGGCGTCGAGGGCACCGAAGGGCTCATCCATGAGCAGCACCCGCGGCTCGTGCAGCAGCGCACGACACAGCGACACCCGCTGCTGCATGCCACCGGAGAGCTCGTGCGGCAGAGACTTCTCGAAGCCGGTGAGACCGGTCATCTCGATGAGCTCGTCGGCGCGGGCCTGAGCCTTGCGCATGTCCATCCCACGCATCTCGGCCTGCAGGAGGATGTTGCCGCGGACGCTGCGCCATTCCAGAAGCGCCGCCCGCTGGAACACGTAGCCGATATCCTGCCGCGGACCGCGGACCTCGTCGCCGCGCAGGCGGATGCTGCCGCGGCTCGGAGCGGTGAGTCCCGCCACGGCCTTCAGGAGCGTCGACTTGCCGCAGCCCGAAGGTCCGGCGATGGAGAGGAACTCCCCCTCCTCGACGCGCAGGTCGACGCCCTCGAGGGCCGTGACCTGGCGCCGCTTGGAGGCGAAGGTGATCGCGAGATCCGAGACCTCGAGCGCCGGAGCGGTGCTCGTGGCCGCGGGTCCGCGTTCCTGCTGAACGTGGGTATCCATGACGATCGGTCTCACTTCCCGGGGGTGAAGGCGTCGTCGAAGTAGGTCTCCACGTCGCCGTCGCCCGAGATGAGCCCGGCCTCGGACAGCACCTCCAGCGTGGACTCCCAGTCCTCGGTGGCGTTCGCGCCGGGAGCCTGGCCCTCGGTGGCGTCGGTGTGGAGCAGCTCGATGGTCTCCTCCCACTGGTGCAGCAGCACCTCCTGCGACGGCATCTGCGGGTCCTTGCCCTCCATCGCGGCCACCGCCGCCTCAGGGTCCTCCTGCGCGGCCTCGAAGGCCTCGGAGGTCGCCGCGACCAGCGCCTCGACGAGCTCCGGGTCGTTCTCGATGGTGTCGGTGGGCGCGATGAGACCGTTGCTGAAGAAGTTCAGGCCGGCATCGGAGTAGCGCAGGTACTCGACGTCCTTGCCGCTCTTGTCGGCGATGGTCGGGCCCTGGTCGTGCGCGAAGCCGATGAGGCCGTCGACCTTGCCCGAGAGCATGGCGGCGATCTTGCCCGCGGCGTCGAGGTTCTGCTGCGTCACATCGCCCTCCTCCAGGCCCACGGCCTCGAGGTACATCGGGAAGGTCGTGGTCGGGGCGTCGCCCGCGGAGACCGCGATGGTCTTGCCCTTGAGGTCTTCCGGGCTGGAGATGCCGGAGTCGGCGAAGACCTGCACCGCCGACGGCGTGGTCTGCAGGAAGACGCCGACGCTCTTGATGCCGACGCCCTTGTCGATGTTCGCGAGGACGGCGGGGGTGTCCGCCCAGCCGAAGTCGACCTGCCCCTGCCCGACGGCCTGCGCGGTCTTCGTCGAGCCCTGGCCGGCCTTGATCGTGAGGTCGATGCCGTGCTCCTCGAAGATGCCCTGATCGACGCCGTAGTAGAACGCGGCGTGCTCGCCGTACGGGTACCAGTTGAGCATGAGGGTGACCGGCGTGAGCTCGCCGCCGTCACCGTCGCCAGAGCTCGCCGGGGCCGTCGATCCTCCGCAGCCGGAGAGGGCGAGCACCGCGGCGGACGCGAGGGCGATCGAGCTGAGGATGGTGCCTGACTTCTTCATCAGTGCCTTCTTTCGTGGGGGCGAGGGGGGTCAGAGTCGAACGGTGGCCGCGGCGACGTCGCGCTTGGAGGCGTGCCACGGGATGAGGAAGCGCTCGGCGATCTGGATGATGCCGAAGAGGATGACGCCGAGCAGCGACATGATGATGAGCGCGGCGAAGAGCATCGCGGTGTCGAGGTTGCCGTTGGCCTGGAGGATCACGTAGCCGAGGCCCTCGTTCGCGCCGACGAACTCGCCGACGACGGCACCGGTGACCGCGAGCGTCGCGGCGACCTTGAGGCCGGAGAGGAGCTCGGGCAGAGCCGCGGGCAGCCGCACCTTGAGGAAGGTCTTGAAGCGGCTGGCTCCCATGGTCGACGCGAGCTGGAGGATCTCCGGGTCGACGGTGCGCAGACCCGCGAGGCCCGAGATGACGACAGGGAAGAACGCCATGAGCACCGCCACGAGGATCTTCGGCTCCGCCCCGAACCCGAGCCAGACGACGAACAGCGGGGCGATGGCGATCTTCGGGATGACCTGCGCGAAGAGGATGACGGGATAGAGCGTCTGCTCCAGGCCTCGCGAGTAGACCATGAGCACCGCGACGAGGACGCCGACGACGACCGCGATGACGAACCCGATCACGGTCTCGTAGGTGGTGACCCAGGTGTTCTGCGCAAGGTAGGCGGCGTTGTCGGTGAAGGCGGCCCAGGTGTCGGCAGGCGACGGGATGATGAAGGCCGGCACCCAACCGAGGCTCGTGGAGACCCACCAGAGCGCGAGTACCGCGAGCACGAAGACGAGCGGGTGCCAATGGCGGCTCCACCAGCGGACGATGCCCGGAGGCTCGGGACGATCGGCGGCCAGCGCCAGGGTCATGGTCGCGGAGGGGGCAGACGACATGGGGTCCTCGACATCTTCGTGAAGGATTCGGGAAAGCGCATTCCCGTTCGGTGTTGCGAGTCTATGCCGACGGTTCTGCCGTGTCAACGCATGGCCGTGTCCCCGCCGTCGTCGCCCCCACGGGCGGGGCGTCCGGGCCGGTCACCGCGTCCGCGCGAGAGCCGCGCCCGCGACCCGGAGCCAGCGTGCGGGATCGGTCAGGGCGGCGGTCGTCGACCCCGCCAGCGCGGTCAACGACACCGCCTCCGCGAACAGGCTCGTGTCCGCATCCTCCGCGATCCGTCCTGCGGCGAGCAGCGGTCGCGCCCCCGCCTCCGCCGCGAGCGCGGCGAGGAACGACGGCACCTTCCCGTCGCCTGACTGTCCGTCGTAGGATCCCTCGCCGGTGATCACGACGTCGGCACCCCGGACGGCTCCGACCAGATCGATGAGCGCGGCCACCTCGGCCGCCCCCGGGGCGAGGACCCCGCCCCAGCGCACGAGAGCGGCGCCCGTCCCGCCGGCGGCCCCCGTGCCCGGCAGCTCCGGGTCGACGGGCAGGAGGACGGCGAGATGGGCGAGCGCGTCGTCGACACGGGCGATGTCCTCCGGCGCCGTGAGGCCCTTCTGCGGGCCGAACACCGCTGCCGCGCCGCGCGGGCCGGTGAGCGGATTCGTGACATCGGTCAGCACGCGGACATCCGGCGCCCCACGCAGGGCCCCGAGCTCCGCCGTGACGATGTCCGCCAGACCACGCGCGCCCCGCGCCACCGGTTCGCCGTCGGCGTCGAGGAAGCGTGCCCCGAGGGCGGTGAGCATGCCCGTGCCCCCGTCGGTGGAGGCGCTGGAGCCGATGCCGAGGATCAGGCGCGAGACGCCGTGATCGAGGGCTGCGGCGATCGCCTGGCCGAAGCCGGTCGTGTCGGCGTCCCCGGGGCGCAGACCGTCGAGGAGCTCGATGCCCGAGGTCGAGGCGATGTCGACGACGCCGGTGCCGCCCGGGGCGTCGGTCGTGCTCGGCAGGAGCAGCCACGACGTCTCGACGGGAGCGCCTGCCGGACCGTCGACCGTGACCGGCATCCACTGTGCATCCGGTACGGCCGTCGCGAACGCCGCGACGGTCTCCTCCCCGCCGTCGGCCATCGGACGCAGCACGATGTCCGCAGCCGGCTCGACCTCCCGCCAGCCGTCGGCGAGCGCCGCAGCGGCCTCCGCCGCCGTGATCGTGCCCTTGAAGCTGTCCGGCGCGATGACGACCCGGGTCATGCCCGAAGCCCCGGGGTGCTCGCGCGTACGACCACCTCGAGCGGGAGCGTCGGCTGCTGCCAGTCCTCGTCGACGATCGCGCGGAAGGCCTGGTAGCCGGCGTCGCTCAGCGGCACGCAGACCGTGGTGAGGGCCGGCGTGACGTCGCGGCTCGAGGGCACGTCGTCGAAGCCGCAGACCGCGATGTCCGTGCCGACCTCACGGCCCGCTGCACGGATGGCCGCCATCGCGCCGATCGCGACGACGTCGCTGATGCCGAACACGACGGTACCCGCGGGGACACCTGTGGCGAGGGCTTCGGTCATCGCCGCCGCCCCGGACTCCCGACGGAAGTCACCGCGGACGGTCTGCGCGACCTCTCCGCCGCCCTCCGCGAATCCGGCCCGGAATCCCGCCAGCCGGTCGTCCGAGGTGCGCACGCCCTCCGCCGCCCCGACGAGTACCGCCGAGCGGTATCCGAGTTCTGCCATGCGACGGCCGAGCGCGGCGGCCCCGGCCCGGTTGTCGATCTCCACCCGGCGGTCGCCGTCGCCGTCCGCGCCGAACGCGACGACGCGGCCGCCGAGGCGGGTGAACTCGGCGAGCTCGCGAGCGGTCTCGGCCTGCCCCTCCTCCTGCGTCCGCGAGGCGGCGAGGATGAGGCCCTGCGGACGCTGTCCGCGCAGCGCCCGGACGATGCGCGCCTCCCGCGCCGGGTCGCGCTCGGTGATGGCCACGGTCACGACGAGCCCCTGTTCGTCGGCACCCCGGGCGACGCCCGAGGCGATGAGGCCGAAGTAGGGGTCGGCGATGTCCGCGACGAGGAGCGCGATCACCGGTGAGCGTCCGCGGGCGGTCGCCTGCGCGGAGACGTTGGCCGTGTAGCCGAGGGCTTCGGCGGCGGCCTCCACCCGCTCCCGGAAGGGCGCCGCGACCTTGCGTTCGGAACCGTTGAGCACGCGAGAGGCTGTTGCCAGGGACACTCCGGCCTCGAGCGCGACGTCGTGCAGCGTGGGTGCCGGTCCCCGGGCGTGACGGGGGCGACGCGCGGCCGGCGGCTCTGCCGGTGTGGCGGACGGGGTCATGCTCCGAGCCTACCGACGGGAACGGAACCGCTTCGAGGGGCGCTCACGGCTGCCGCCCCAGGAACCCGAGGAGGACGGCGGCTTCCCCGGCGAGGAGCTCAGGGGCGTCATCGGGCACGAACTCCAGCAGCGCGTCGCGCGGCGGGTGCGCCGAGGCGGCGGCGTCCGCGAAGAACCGGGTCCACAGGGCGGACCGCGAGCGGAGCGGGTGGCGCTCGGTGCGCGGCCACCAGGAGAAGACATGAGCGGCGGAGACACGGGGGCCGAGCCGGCGGAACTCCTCGAGCGCCACGGGGACGGGGGCGCCGACCGTGGGCTGCCAGTACGTCGACAGCATCGGGTGGTCGACCTCGTGCAGCAGCTCGAGGGTGGCCGGCGCGGTGTCGGCGAGCGTGCCGCCGTGGAACTCCAGGGCGAGTCCGATGCCCCGGGCGCCCGCTTCGACCGCCGCCGCGCGGAGCCGCGTCACGACCCGGGCACGCTCGTGCGCGGAGACCTCCGCCGAGCCGTGTTCACCGGCCCACACCCGTACCCGGTCAGACCCCAGGGCCGCAGCACTGTCGAGGACCGCGGTGAGCGACTCCTCCGGACCGGCGCGGAAGTACGACCCGTAGGACGCGACGGCGAGCCCGGCATCCGTGGTCATCCGCGCGACCTCCGCCGCGCGGTCGACATCCCCCGGCGGCACATGCACGTCTCCGCCCCACTCGATCACGTCGAGACCCGCGGCGGCCGCGAGCGCGACGATCCTCTCCGGCGGCAGGGCACGGAACGTCACCGAGCACAGCCCCGCACGGATCCCCGTCATCCCGTCATCCTCTCAGTCCTCCCGTTCTTCTGGGTCGGACGTCCCGGCCCCTTCCATCCCCCGTGTCGAGTCCCACCTGCACGACCTCGTCCCGCCCGCACGACCGGAACCCGTGTCTGACCGTGCCCACGCACCCTAGTCGTGCAAGTGTCCCCCCGCGGGTCCGATACACGACGACCGAGACCGGGACGGATGCACGACCTGAGGACGACGGGACGACCGACACCCGGGAACAGGGCGTGCATCCGTGGCGGGGTCGTGCATCCGGAACCTCGGTGGGGACGGGGCCGGGACTCACAGGTGGGGGGCGACCGCCGTCGCGAAGGCCTCGGCCGTGCGGCGGACCACACGAACCGGGTCGTCGGCCCAGACGTCGGCGTGGAAGATCTCCACCTCGATGTCACGGTCGTAGCCGGTGTCCTGCACGGCCCGGGTGAGGGGTGCGAAATCGATCACCCCGTCCCCCGGATAGTGCCGGGAGAGGAGGGGGTCAGCGGCGAGGGGGGTCTTCCAGTCGCACACCTGGTACGTGGCGATGCGGCCCTCGCGTCCGGCCCTGGCGATCTGGTCGAGCACCTGCGGATCCCACCAGATGTGAAACGTGTCGACGGCGGCTCCGACCACGGCAGGGTCGAAGTCCGCGGCGATGTCGAGCGCCTGACCGAGGGTGGAGACCACCGCGCGGTCGGAGGCGTACATCGGATGCAGCGGCTCGATCGCGAGGGTGACCCCGGCGGCTCGAGCGTCGTCCGCGAGGGCGCCGATGGCGTCGCGGACACGCTCGCGCGCCCCGCGGAGGTCGCGCGACCCCTCGGGCAGACCCCCGGCCACGAGGACCAGCACTGCGGTCGAGCCCTCCGCACCGGCCGCCGCGAGGGTGGCAGCCTCCTCGATCGCCCGGCGGTTGTCGTCGAGCGCGGCTTCGCGCTCCGGACCGACGGGCAGCGTGAAGAAGCCCCCGCGGCAGTGCGTCGTGAAGCGCAGGCCGGAATCGGTCAGCATGCGGGCGGCGACATCGAGGCCCACCTCCTGCACGGGTTCCCGCCACAGGCCGATGGCCTCGACCCCCGCGGCCGCCGTGACGCGCAGGGCCGTCGCGAGATCCGCGTGCTTCACGGTGGCCTGGTTGATCGAGAGCCGCGGGTGCGGCACGGTCCCGACGCCGGCCGCCCGGGACTCACTCTCCGCCGCCAGGCTCCGCGAGGCGGTCATGCGTCCACCCCGTTCAGCCGGAGCAGGCCGTGCCAGCGCTCCCGCGCGAGCTCCGGCCTCTCCAGGGCGAGCGCTCCGTTGGCCAGCTCGACGATGCGGCTGAGGTGCGGCAGGCTCCGCGCGGAGTGCAGCCCCCCGACCATCTGGAACGCCGGCTGATGACCGTTGAGCCACGACAGGAAGGCGACCCCGGTCTTGTAATAGAAGGTCGGTGCCGCGAACACCTGTCGGCTCAGCTCCTCCGTCGGTCCGAGGAGGGCGAGGTACCGCTCGGGGTCTTCCGCGTCGAGCGCCTGGATCGCGGCGGAGGCCACCGGGGCGAGAGCGGCGAACGCGCCGAGCAGCGCATCCGAGTGGCCGCGTGACGCGGACCCCTCGGGCGCGGCCGCATCGGTCAGACTGTCCCCGCCGATGAGGCCGACGTAGTGGAAGTCGTCGCCGGTGAACATGCGCACGCCCTCCGGCAGCCGCTCGCGGACCCAGACCTCGGACTCCGCGTCGAGCAGACTCATCTTCACGCCGGCGACCGCGGCGCGGTTCTCGCCGATGATGTCGAGCAGCACCTCGGCGGCCTCCTGCCACGCGGGACCGCCGCTCCCCCCGGAGGACGAGGGCGCGAAGTACCCCGCCAGCTCCGGATCGAACGCGGTGCCGAGCCAGTGGAGCACGACGGGGACCGATGCGCGGGAGAGCACCTCCCGGTACACGCGGCGGTAGTCGTCCGCGCTCTCCGCGACCCTGGCCAGGTGCCGCGAGGCCATGAGCACCGGCCCCGCCCCCTGCTCCTCGGCGAAGTGCAGCTGCTCGAGATAGGCGGCGATCACCTGATCGAGCGGGATGCGCGCCTCCTCGATGTGGTCGGTGTTGACCCCGACCACGACCGCGCCGCCCTCCTCGCGGGCGACCTCCGCACTGCGGGTGATGAGCTCGCGCACCGCCGTCGCATCCAGACCCATGTTGCGCTGCGCGGTGTCCATCGCGTCGGCCACGCCGAGTCCCCACGAGTACACGTTGCGGCGGAACGCGAGCGTCGCGTCCCAGTCGATGTCGGCCGGCTGCCCCGGGGTGTTGTCCGCGTACGCCTTCGGAACGACGTGCGCGGCGGCGTAGGCCACCCGGCTGCGGAGCGGGCCCTGCGGCCGCGTGACGGCGTCGGCCTCCCGGAGCTCCGTGTCGGCGGTGCGGCCGTCGGCGGCGAGCAGGCGGAGCGTGGTCATGCCCGGTCCAGGGTCAGCGGCTCGAGCACGATCTTGCGCCCCTCGGCACTGGACGCGAGTCCGGCCTCGGCGAACTGGACCCCGCGCGCGCCGGCGAGCAGGTCGAACGGATAGTCCGTGCCGAGGACGAAAGAGGTGAGGTACTCCTCCCACTGCTGCCGGAAGCCGTTCTGGAACACGTCGTTCGTCGGCACCTGCTGCCAGTCGGCGTCGTAGTCGTGGCTGTCCTCCAGGTCGGGGTTCCACACGGGCTTGGGCGTGGCGTTGCGCGGCTGGATCTTGGCGCCGAACAGCCCCACGACGGCGGAGCCGTGCGTGCCGTCAACCTGGAACTCCACGAGCTCGTCACGGTTCACCCGCACGGTCCACGAGGAGTTGATCTCGGCGATCGCCCCGCCGTCGAGCTCGAAGATGCCGTAGGCGGCATCCTCGGCCGTGGCCGTGTAGTGCTCGCCCTTCTCGTCCCAGCGGTCGGCGATGTGCACGGCGGCCTGGGCGTAGACGCTCTTGACCTCGCCGAAGAGGTTCTCCAGCACGTAGTTCCAGTGCGGGAACATGTCGGTGATGATGCCACCGCCGTCCTCCGTGCGGTAGTTCCAGCTCGGACGCTGCGCGGGCTGCCAGTCACCCTCGAACACCCAGTAGCCGAACTCGCCGCGGACGGAGAGGATGCGGCCGAAGAAGCCGGAGTCGATGAGGCGCTTGAGCTTCTGCAGCCCCGGGAGGTAGAGCTTGTCGTGGACGACGCCGGTCTTCACACCGGCGTCGCGCGCCAGCCGCGCGAGCTCCAGGGCCTCGTCCAGCGACTCGGCGGTGGGCTTCTCGGTGTAGATCGCCTTGCCGGCGGCGATGGCCTTGCGGATCGCGGACGCCCGGGCCTTCGTGACGAGGAAGTCGGCGTAGATCTCCCATCGCGGGTCGGCGAGGGCGGCGTCGAGGTCGGTCGTCCAGTCCTCGATGCCGTGCTTCGCGGCCAGTTCGGCGAGTTTGGCCTCGCTGCGTCCGACGAGGATCGGCCGCACGGTCACGCGCGTGCCGTCCGGGAGCTCGATCCCGCCCTCGTCGCGGATCGCGAGGATCGACCGCACCAGGTGCTGCCGGTATCCCATGCGCCCGGAGACGCCGTTCATGATGATCCCGATCTCGCGGGTGGGGGCCTGTGCCATCTCGGTCCGTTCCTCTCGGTGGAAGCTGTCGGCGCTGACAGGAGAATCTTGGTAAGCGCTTTCCGAGATAATGGCATGAGACGCACGACCTCGCAACCGCCCCTAGCGCGGAGGGGCCGTGCTGGCGCGCACGTGCAGCGCCGGAGCCACCTCCACGCGCTCCGCGGGCCGGTTCGGGCCCTCGCGCAGGCGGTCGCGGATGAGCTCGACCGCACGGCGCCCGACATGCTGCTTGGGCGGCCGCAGCGCGGTGAGCGGCGGAGACCCGTGCTCGGCGACCTCATCGTCGTAGGCGATGAGCGAGAGGTCGTCGGGCAGCCGCCAGCCCGCGTCCTGCAGATGCTGCTGGAGCAGAAGCGCCTGCGGGTCGGAGTGCACGAGCAGCGCCGTCGCCCCCGTCTCACGAATCTCGGCGAGCAGCGCCGAGACCACCTCCGCCTGCGCCGATCCCTCCATCCGGTCCAGGGCCGTGTCGCGGTCCACCGACACCGTGAGCCCGAGCTCGGCTTCGGCCCGCGACCAGCCCTGCCGCAGCCCGGCGGAGGTCGGTGACTGCGGAGAGGTGAGGATCCCGACCCGCCGGTGTCCGAGTGCGGCGAGGTGCCCGGCGGCGAGCGCGCCCCCGAACGCGTGGTCGGTCGCCACGGTCTGCATCCGGGTGAGGGCGAGAGCGGGCGGGGTCCGGCGCTCCACGAGCACGACCGGCACCGGGAGCGTGTCCAGCCAGGAGAGCAGCGCGTGTCCGTCGGCACCCTGCGTTTCGGGGGCCACGATCAGCCCGTGCACCGTCCCGGACTCCAGGAGCGCCGCGATCTGGCGGCGTTGGTCCTGCGCGGCGTAGCTGGCCCCGCGGAGCACGAGCTGCACCCCCGCCTCCGCCCCGGCACTCCGGGCGCCGACGACGATCTGCGGCCAGTAGTAGCTCAGCGACGGCACCACCATCCCGATGCGGAACTGCGGCCCGGGGAGGGCGGCCCGCGCGACGGTCGTGTCCAGCGTGCTCCGCAGCACCGCTCCGCCGTGCACCCTGGTCAGCAGCCCGCGGTCCGCCAGCATCGTGATGTCGCGGCGGATGGTGAGCTCCGCCACCCCGAAGTCGCGGGCGAGATCGGCCACGCGCACCGCCCCCGTGCGGCGCAGTTCGTCCAGGATCCGTTCCCGGCGGGAGAGGCCGAAACGCGGGGTCGGGCGCTCCTCGCTCATGCCGCCCTCCCCTGCAGCTCCCAGCGCTCCGGACGGTCGAGCGGTGCGAAGAGCACGCGCGAGACCACCGGCCCCCACGAACGCTCGAGGAGCGCATCGTCCACGGCCCTGCTCTCGACGACGACGTCCGCCGGATCGTGGGCGATACGCAGACCCCGCTTCCCATCCGGACCCGGGAGGAGGACGCCGGCACCGTGCACCTCGGGCGTCCCCGCGCACACGAGCACGAGGCGGGTCGCCGGGTCGGCGAGGGCCGGACTCTCGTCGCGCACGGTCACCGCGCCGCCGCGCAGCAGCACCGTCCGCAGCCACGGGTCGCCGCCGGGGAACGCCGCACCGAGGTCGAGGGTCCAGCCGTCGCTCCGCGCCTGCACCGCGGCCCGCCAGGCGCCGCCGGGCTGTTGCTCGCGCCCGCGGACCAGCGGCGTGGAGTGCCAGCCGCTGGTGACGTGCCACAGGCGGTAACGGGCATCCGAGAAGGTCGCCGCGGTGTACGTCGCTCGACCGACGTCGATCACGACCGGAACGCCGTCGACCGCGATCGCGACCGCGCCGAGGTCGTTGTGGTTGTGGTTCTCGTCGTTGCGACCGCCCTTGACGACGACCGCGAGCCCCCGCGGATCGCCGCTCCGCTCGCGGCGCAGTCCCACGCCGAGGGAGGTGAACTCGACGCGTCCGGGCAGGGGCGCAGGCCCCGGACGCGCCGCATGCCAGTCGGTGTCGAACAGCTCGGCCAGCGTCCGGCCGAGACCGGCGACGACATCCGCCTCGTCTCCGATGACGCGCCCCGGACGGCGGTGCCGCGCGGCGAACGCGGCAGTCACCTCCAGACCGCACAGGACGGCGGCCCGGTGGAGCACGGACCACGGAAGGGCCTCCCCCGTGCGCGCCTCCGCATCCGAGAAGCTCGCCACCCACCCCTCCCCGAGCTGCACGCGCTCCGGGAAGAGGGCGAGCTCGCGCAGCCCGGCGAGGCGTCCGTCCTGGATCGCGGCGGCCACCGCACCGGCGGTGAGCGCGTCGAGGAGGCCGAGCGCATCGAACGCCCGCCCCGCTCCCTGCCACCAGTAGGCGAAGCCCTCGTCGATGCCGCCGTCGGCGGGAAGCTGGGCGAGATAGCGATCGAGGCCGTCGATGCTGAGGGCGAGCACCCGCGCACGCAGCGGCTCGTCCGCGAAGGCGAGCGCTGCCGGCAGCAGATTGCCGTGGATCCACGCCGCCCAGTTGTGCACGCGTTCCTCCGACCCCTCCCATGCCCACTCGCGGCGGTCGACGAACGGGCGCAGCACCCGGCGGACCGTCTCGTCCCGTACCCGTGCGACCAGACCGGGGGCGCGCGCGTCGAGATCCTCGCCGAGCACCAGCACCGCCCACCCCGCCAGCGCCGCCGCCTCCCCCGCACCGAGGTCGAGGACGGGGCGCTCGATGTCGGGCACACGGCGCCCGCGGGCGAAGGCGTCGTCGTGAGCAGGCCAGCACCAGGTCGACTGCTCGGCCAGGAGCCACAGGCCGTCCGCGACCTCGTCCAGCCGCTCGGCCACCGGGTCGACGGCAGCGGCCAGGACGGCGCGGCGGAGCCTGAGGTCGCGGCGGAAGACCGCCCCCTCCCAGCCGGCGCGGTCACCGGTGCGGGCGTAGGCGGCCCACTGCGAGAGGAGCGGCTGTGCCCAGGCGGTGCGACGCTCGCCGTCCGCCGCCGCCAGGATCGTCGCGCGGAGTTCGGGCGCCACGGACGTCCATGCCTCCCGGTCGGTGCTCGGCGGCACGACGGGCCGATCGACGGCGCCGTGCTCGCGCCACAGATCGCTCAGGGTGCCGCGGGGGATCAGCATCCGGTTCTCGCCTTCGTTGTTCGAGTGTGTTCGATCAGCAGGGTTTCGGTTCGATCACGTTGCCTGCACTCGAACGCACAGTCTTCACTGGAACCGCGCGCTTCGGCAAGCGCATACCCGAGATCCCGGAGACCCATGACCCCTCGACCAGTCGTCCTCGCCGCCCTCTCGACGGAGGCGTGGGACCTCGTGTTCGACGACGGTCGGCGCGCCCGCCTGCAGACCCTCGCCGCGCCCGGCGGTCCGCTGCACGCCCCCGCTCTCGACGCCCCGACGCTGGACGACCGCCTCGCCGCCGTGGAGGTGCTGGTGACGGGCTGGGGCGCTCCGGTCCTGGACGCGCCCCTGCTCGACCGTCTCCCCCGGCTGCGCGCCGTCTTCCACGCGGCAGGGAGCGTGCGCGGCCTCGTGTCCGACGCGTTCTGGGAACGCGACATCCTGCTCACCTCGGCCGCCGAGGCCAACGCGGCTCCCGTCGCGGAGTACACGCTCGCGATGATCCTGCTCTCCGGCAAGCGCGCCCTCTTCCCGCTCCGTACCGCCGACGCACAGCACGACCTGCGCGTCGGCCCCCGCGCCGGGGGCCGCATCGGCAACCTCGACCGCACGGTCGGCATCGTCGGGTTCTCCCGCATCGGGCGCCGCGTCGTCGACCTGCTGCGGCCCTTCCCCGGGCTGCAGGTGCTCGTGGCCGACCCGCACGCGGACCCCGAGGAGGTGGCCGCGGCCGGCGCCCGGCTCGTCCCGCTCGACGCCCTGCTCCCCGCCGTCGATCTGCTCTCCCTGCACGCCCCCGCCCTGCCCGCGACCCGGCGGATGATCGGCCGCGCGCAGCTCGCTACCCTGCGTGACGGCGCCACCGTGCTCAACACCGCCCGCGGAGCCCTCCTCGACCACGACGCCCTGCGCGTGGAGTGCGCCTCCGGTCGCCTCGATGCGATCCTCGACGTCACCGACCCGGAGCCGCTTCCGCCCGACCACCCGCTGCTGCACCTGCCGAACGTCGCGGTCACCCCGCACCTCGCCGGCTCGCTCGGCACCGAGGCGCATCGGCTGGCCGACGCCGCCCTCGACGAGCTGGAGGCGTGGGTGGCCGGCCGTCCGCCGCGGCACCCCGTGCACCGCGCCGACCTCGCGCACAGCGCGTGACACTCCTCGCGCTGCCTCCGGACGACCGCGCGCTCTCCCCGTACACGGGATGGACGCGTGCGCACCTGATGACGGTGGCCGATGCGATCCTCGACGGGGCCGCCCGTCACGCGAGCCCGGCGGGCGCGGGCATCCGCTACCCCGGCGCCCCCGGTGGCTTCGGCGCCGCGGTCGATGCGCTCGAGGGGTTCAGCCGCACGTTCCTGTTGGCCGCGTTCCGCATCGCCGGCGACCCGCTCGGCACGGAGGCGCTGGCCGACCGCTACGCCCGGGGCCTCGCTGCGGGCGTCGACCCCGACGGTGCCGAACGGTGGCCGCGCCCCGATGAGGTCGACCAGGCGAAGGTCGAGGCGGCGGCGCTCGCGCTGGGCCTGCACCTCACGCGCGACACGGTGTGGGCGCGCCTCGACGACACGGCGCGGACCCACACCGTGGACTACCTCGCGGCGTTCGTCGGCGGCAGCTACCCGCCGAACAACTGGGCGTGGTTCCGGGTGCTCGTCGAGCAGTTCCTGGAGAGCGTCGGTGGGCCGTACTCAGCCGCGGATCGCGCGACCGACCTCGCGCTCCTCGACGGCTTCGAACGCGAGGACGGTTGGAGCGCCGACGGCGCCGCCCGGTCGTTCGACCACTACGCCGGCTGGGCGCTGTCCTTCTATCCGCTGCTCTGGGCGGACATGGTCGGCGCGGAGCCGCGGCACACGGACCGGGTCGCCCGGTACCGCCGCCGGCTCGACGCGTTCCTCGACGACGCGCTGCACCTCGTCGGCGCCGACGGCGGACCGCTCATCCAGGGACGCAGCCTCACCTACCGCTTCGCGACGGCCGCCGCGGCCGGGGTCGCGGCGTTCTCCGGCACCTCGCGGCATGACCCCGGCCTCCTGCGCCGGACGGTGAGCGGTCAGGTCCGGCACTTCACCGCCCGCGGTGCGCCGGATGCGACCGGAGTGCTGCCCCTCGGCTGGTACGGCGCCTGGCGCCCGCTCGCCCAGGACTACTCCGGCCCCGGCTCCCCGTACTGGGCGGCGAAGGGTCTCCTGCCGCTCGCCCTCCCCGCCACGCATCCGTTCTGGACCGCCGTCGAACAGCCCCTGCCGATCGATCGGGGCCCGTTCACCCGCGTCCTCCTCGCCCCGGGGTGGCTGGCGACGGGCACCGCGGACGGCATCGTGCGCGTGGTCAACCACGGCACCGACCACCGCACCCCCGGTGCGTTCCAGCCCGATGCTCCCCTGTACGCGAAGCTCGGGTACAGCACCGCGACCGCCCCCGTTCTCGCCGGCCCGGCGGCACGCGACCCGCTCGACGGCACGGTCGCCGTGGTGCGCGGGGGCCGAGCGAGCCACCGCTCGGGCTTCCTGACGGGAATGCTGAGGGAGACGGACGGCACGGCGCTCGGCGGCTCCTGCGGCCCCGTGCACTGGCACGACGGCGTCCGCATGGAATTCGACGTCGGCGGAGGCGGCATGGCCGTCGAGACCACGGTCGGCCCGGTGGTCGATGTGGTGTCGGTGGTGCGCGGACCGTGGGAGGTGCGGCTCGTGCGGGTCCGGGCGGGCGCAGGGCCGGACGGAGCGATCCACGACGGCGACGTCCTCCGCATCGGCGGATGGGCCCTGTCCGCCGCCACCGTGGTCGGGACCGGCCCCGCCGCCGTCACCGCCGCCCTCACCCCCGGCGGGGAGACGCAGAGTCGGGTGGTCGGCCTCCACGGCCTCGACGACGCGACCGCGGGGGTCCGGCGGGAGCGGGACGTGACCCCGCTCGGCCCGGAGACCGTCACCCCGTGGCTCTACGCGCCGGTGCGACCCGACACCTGGATCGCGGTGGGCGTGCTGCTCGGGGGCTCCGCCGTTCCACCGGAACTCGATCTGCAGGGAGGGGAGGCGACGGTGTCGTGGCCGGACGGCGCCGCGACGACCTTTCGTCCGGACGAGCAGCTGCCCCGCGGATGAGCGTCAGCGGTGTGCCGTGCTCGCCCGCTCCACGAGCCGGGTCGGCACCACCACGGGCGCGGCGCGGTCTGTCGCCGTCGCGTCGCCCTCGACGGCCGCGATCAGCGCCGTGACCGCTTGCTGCGCGAGCGCCGGGAAGTCCTGCCGGACGGTCGTGAGCGGCGGGAGGAAGTTCGCCGCCTCGGGGATGTCGTCGAAGCCGACCACGCTGACGTCCGACGGAACCGCCCGCCCGGACTCCGCCACCGCCCGCAGCAGCCCGAGCGCCATCTGGTCGTTGGCGCAGAACACCGCGGTCGCCGTGCCCAGAGCCGCGCCCGCGGCGAAGCCCGACTCCGCGCTCCAGTCGCCGCGCACGACCGGCGGTGGCACGACGCCGGCATCCGCCAGGGCCTCGCGCCAGCCCCGCTCGCGCTCGGCGGCGGCGAACGAGCCCGCCGGTCCCGCGAGGTGGTGGACGGTCTCGTGCCCGAGATCGAGCAGGTGGCGGGTGGCGGCCTGCGATCCCGCGGCATGATCGCTGTGCACCACGGCCGCTCCGGCGCCGGCGGGGGCATCCACGACGACGAGGTGCAGCTCCGGCGGCAGGGTCGCGGCGGGGACGAGCGCGGAGGCCTCGTTCAGCACGAGAGCCCCGTCCACACCCTGATCGGCGAGCCGGGCGAACGCGGCCTCCACGCCGTCGGCAGCGGTGACGACGGTGAGCGCGTATCCGCGGACCGCCGCCGCTTCGGCCGTGGCCTGCAGCATCCGGGAGTTGCCGACCGTGGCCAGGGTCGTGACGACGAGGCCGAGGGTATGGCTGCGCCCGGTGCGCAGGGCCCGCGCCGCCCGATGCGGTCGGTAGCCGAGCTCGGCCATGGCGGCTTCGACCCGCGCCCGGGTCTGCGGGTCGACCCGGGGGCTGCCGTTGACGACGCGGGAGACCGTCTGTCCGGAGACGCCGGCGCGCGCCGCGACGGTGGCCATGGACACGCGCGCGGCCGTCGTGGGCTTCTCGGCCACGGGAACCTCCGTTCACAACTCCGTCGTGTTGACGTTAGCACGCGGCCGTGCCTACCATGTTGACGTGAACACGCCCGCATCCCCGGAGGTCCCCACGGAGCGTCTCGGCGCCGGTGTCGTCAAGCGCCCGACCACCCTCGCCGACGGCCGCGACCTCATCTACTACGACGACCCGGACACCACTCTCGGTGCCGAGCGGTCGGTCGACGCCCGCACCCTGGCCCCGCGGCCGGACACCGCGACCATGCGGCTCGACGTGCTCACGGGCGACTGGATCACCGTCGCCGCCAACCGCCAGAACCGCGTCATGATGCCGGGAGCCGACGCCGACCCGCTCGCGCCGCAGACGCCGGGGAATCCGTCCGAGGTGCCGTCCCGGTACGACGTGGCCGTGTTCGAGAACCGCTCCCCCGCGTTCGGCCCCGCCCTCGCCGAGCCGGTCGGCACCGCCCCCGGGGCGACGAACCCCCCGCGCGGCCTCGACGACCTCGCGGCCCTCGGACTCGGGCGCACCCGTACCGCGGTCGGCCGCTGCGAGGTCGTGTGCTTCAGCCCCGAGCACTCCGGCTCCTTCGGGACGCAGACCGTGACCCGCGCCCGCACCGTGATCGAGGCCTGGGCCGACCGCACCGCCGCCCTGTCCGCCCTCCCCGGCATCCAGCAGGTCTTCCCGTTCGAGAACCGCGGCGAGGCGATCGGCGTCACGCTCCCCCACCCGCACGGCCAGATCTACGCGTACCCCTACGTGACCCCGCGCACCGCCCGGGTGCTGGACGCGGTCGACCGCACCGCGCCCGACCTCTTCGCCCGCATCCTCGCCGAGGAGCAGGCGTCCGAGCGGGTGGTGTTCCGCGGCGAGCACTGGACGGCGTTCGTGCCCTTCGCGGCGCGGTGGCCGCTCGAGGTGCACCTCATGCCGCATCGGCACGTGCCCGACCTCGCCGAGACGACGGCGGAGGAGCGCGACGAGCTCGCCCCGCTCTACCTCCGCCTCCTCCGCGGTGTCGACGCGCTCTACGACAGCCCGACGCCGTACATCGCGGCCTGGCACCAGGCTCCGGTCCACGTCGGCCGCGACACCGTGCGCCTGCACCTGCAGCTCACGAGCCCGCGCCGCGCCGCCGACAAGCTCAAGTTCCTCGCGGGTTCCGAGGCCGCGATGTGGGCGTGGGCCGCCGAGGTCGCGCCCGAGCAGGGCGCCGCCCGACTCCGCGAAGCGATCGCCCGCACCGATCAGGAAGCTTCCGCATGACCTCCGCACACGACGCCGCCGCCGAGCTCTTCGCCGCCCTCGCCGGGCGCACCCCGGACGGCGTCTGGTCGGCGCCGGGACGCGTGAACCTCATCGGCGAGCACACCGACTACAACGACGGCTTCGTGCTCCCGTTCGCCATCCCGCAGCGGACGGTCGCCGCGGTCGGTCGCCGCGCCGACGGCCGGCTCCGCGTCGCCTCGACCTTCGCGGACGAGCCGGTGGAAGTGGCCCTCGACGAGCTGGACCGCCTCTTCCCCACCCCTCCCGGGACGGAGCCCGCGGTGCCGGAGTGGGCCGCCTACCCGCTGGGCGTCGCCTGGGCGCTCCGTGCAGCGGCCGGCGTGACCGCGGTCTCCGGCCTGGACATCGCGATCGCCTCCGACGTCCCGGTGGGCGCCGGGCTCTCGTCGTCCGCTGCGATCGAGGGCGCGACGGCCGCGGCACTGAACGAGCTCTGGGGCACCGATCTCGACGCCGTGGCCCTCGCCCGCGTCGGGCGGACGGCGGAGAACGAGGCCGTGGGCGCGCCCACCGGAATCATGGACCAGATGGCCTCGATGCTCGGCGAGCCCGACGCCGCGATCTTCCTCGACTGCCGCTCCCTCGCCGCCGAGGTCGTGCCGCTGGGCATGGCCGATGCCGGACTCGCGGTGCTCGTGATGGACACCCGTGTCACGCACGCGCACTCCACCGGCGGCTACCGGGAGCGCCGCGCCGCGTGCGAGCGCGGGGCCGCGATCCTCGGCGTGCCGGCGCTGCGCGACGTCGCGGTGGCCGACCTCGCCCGTGCCGAGAGCCTGATGGACGACGTGACCTTCCGCCGCGTGCGGCACATCGTCACGGAGAATCAGCGCGTGCAGGACACCGTCGCGACCCTGCGCACCGCGGGCGCGCGCGGCATCGGCGACCTCCTCGTCGCCTCCCACGCGTCCATGCGCGACGACTTCGAGATCTCGACGCCCGAGCTCGACGCCGCCGTGGAGACCGCCCTCACGTCGGGCGCGGTGGGTGCACGCATGACCGGCGGCGGGTTCGGGGGCGCCGCGATCGCCCTCGTCGACCGCGACGCCGTGCCCCACCTCGCCGACGCGGTGCGGGGGCGGTTCGCTGCCGAGGGCTTCGTCGCCCCGCACCTGTTCGAGGTCAGCCCGTCCGCAGGTCCGCGCCGCGACGCCTGACACAATGAAGGGTCGAGCCGCCACCGCCGCGGCAGGAGAGGAACGCATGTCCTGGATCGTCACCGGCGGCGCCGGCTACATCGGTGCCCACGTCGTCCGCGCCCTCGCGGAGGCCAGCCTCTCCCCCGTCGTGCTGGACGACCTCTCCAGCGGTGTGGCCTCCTTCGTGCCGGAGGGCGTGCCGTTCGTGCAGGGCAGCATCCTCGACCGCGCCCTCGTCGAGGAGACGCTGCGCACGCACGAGGCGGAGGGCGTGATCCACGTGGCGGGCTACAAATACGCCGGCGTCTCGGTCCAGCGCCCGTTGCACACCTACGCCCAGAACGTCGAGGGCACGCGGATCATCCTGGAGGCGATGGCGGCGGCGGGCGTCGCGAACATCGTCTTCTCCTCGTCGGCCGCCGTGTTCGGCACCCCGGATGTGTCGCTCGTCGTCGAGGACACCGCCAAGAAGCCCGCGAGCCCGTACGGCGAGTCCAAGCTCATCGGCGAATGGCTGCTCCGCGATCAGGCGATCGCCACCGCCGACTCCGACCGCCCGCTGCGCCACACCTCGCTGCGGTACTTCAACGTCGTGGGCTCGGCCGACCCGACGGTCTACGACGTCAGCCCGCACAACCTCTTCCCCATCGTCTTCGAGGCGCTGATCGAGGGCCGCACCCCCAAGATCTTCGGCGACGACTACGACACCCCTGACGGCACGAACGTCCGCGACTACGTGCATGTCGGCGACATCGCCGCCGCCCACGTCGCCGCAGCGCAGCGCCTGGCCTCGGGCGCTCCGATCGAGCCCGCGTACAACCTCGGCTCCGGCGACGGCCTCAGCGTGAAGCAGATCATGGATGCGGTCGCCCGCGTCACCGGCATCGACTTCACCCCGGAGATCGGTCCGCGCCGCCCCGGCGACCCGGATCGGATCGTGGCGACCGGCGAACTCGCGGCCCGCGACCTCGACTGGACCATGCGCTACACGGTCGACGAGATGGTGCGTACGGGCTGGGAGGCCCGCCGCGCCGCCGGCTGACCTCAGACGTCGCGCGTGCGCAGTGGGTAGAGCCAGAAGCACAGCCACCCGACGGCGGTGAACGCCAGCGGGATGACCGCCAGCATGAGCCGGATGCCGCCGTCGACGGCCTCCGGCTGCGCGTCGCCGAGCTCGGCGTCGAAGCCGGTCGCGGTCAGCACGGCCGCGGCGACGATCGCCTGGAGGACGACGGAGCCGCGGACGACGAAGCCGTTCACGCCGAAGTAGGCGCCCTCGCGGCGGTGGCCCGTGCGGTGCGCATCGTCGTCGATGATCTGGGCGAGCACGACCTCGAGGAGCTGCAGCAGCCCGCCGACGCCGACGCCGACCGCGATGCCGACGAGAGCCGCCGCCCCCACGGACGTCGGGATGAGGTAGCCGAGCACCACGACCCCGAACACCCCGACGCTCCACAGCAGGGCCGTGCGCGGGGAGGTGCGCCGGACCACCGCGCTCCACAGCACGATCGACGGGATGGCCGTGACGAAGATGGCGCCGAGCAGGAGGCTCCCCTCGCCTTCGGCCGCCCCCAGCGAGTAGCGGACGTAGAACGGCACGGCGGCGAGGATCACGGCGATCGAGGTCTGCACGCAGAGCGAGCCCAGCACGTACGGCACGAAGGCGCGGTTGCGGAACGTGTAGATGAGCTGGTCCCGCCAGCGCATCGCCTCGGAGGCGGCCTCCGGTACCCGGCGCTCGATCATCCCGCCGAGGAACGACCAGGCGAGCAGCACGAGACAGACACCAGACAGCACGAGCGCCATCCCCGGCCAGCCGATCGCGTCGTAGAGCGCTGGAGCGCCGGCCGTGCCGAGCACCATGCCGAGGATCGCGAAGATCTGCCGCGGCACGTTCCCGCGGGCGCGCTCCTCCGTGGTCCGGAAGATCTCCGGGAACAGCGCGGAGATGTTCAGCACCACCACGACGAAGGCGATGTCGTAGACCGCGACGACCACGAGGAACCAGACGATGAGCCCGGCCGCCGGGAGCGCGGGCGGCATCCAGACGAGGGCGAAGGCCACGACGAGCGGCACGATGCCCAGCCCGATCCACGGGATGCGGCGGCCCCACGGCGTGCGGATCCGGTCGGAGAGCGCCCCGACGACCGGGTTGAGTGCCGCGTTGAGGATGCCGTGCGCGATCATCGCCGCCGCCACCCATCCCGCGGGGACGGCGAGGTGCGAGACGTAGAAGTACACGACGAATGCCGAGAAGGTCTGCGTCATCAGCTGCGTCGGGAACCCTGAGGCCCCGAAGGCGATGGTCTGGGCGCGGGTGGGAGCGGCGTCGAGCCGGCGGTCGCGCAGCCGTTCGCCGAGCGCCGTCACCGGGCGTCTCCGCGCTGCAGGTCCCGCAGCGCGCGCCAGCCGACGCGGACCAGGCCCTCCTCGGCGATCGTCTGCTGCACGAGAGGGTCGTCGAGCAGCCGCAGCTCGTAGCCGCGCTTGGCCGCCGCGAAGTCCACCGCGGCGCGCAGCTCCTCGCCGTCGGCCATCGGATGCAGGTAGATCTCGGTGACCCCGGGCGGGACGGCGCGCAGCACCGCGAGGAAGCCGTCTCGGACCTGCTCGTACGACTCCTCGTCGGCGGTGCCCTCGCCGCGCAGCTCGAACGGGTGCGTCCACAGCCGGTCGACGATCTCCACGCCGAACGCATCGGCCACCGCTGCGGCCTCGGTGAGCTTCGCCTGCAGCATCGGATCGGCGTCCGCCCCCTCCATCTCGCGGGGCAGGCGGAAGGGGAGGCCGTGCCGGGCGGCGAGCTCGAAGACGGCGCGCAGGAAATCGCGGCCGGTCAGCAGCCCGTAGACGGATCCCATGTGGTTGTCGAGGTGGGTCACGTCGACGCCGGCATAGAGCGCGGTCTGCAGCTGGGCGGCGATCTCGGCCGCGACGTCCGCTTCGGAGGCGTGCTGCTCCACCGTCGCGACGTCGGCGGGGAAGAAGCCGTCGGCACCGACCAGGGTCGAGGCGCCGGTGAGCGGGCGCCATCGGTACCGGCGCCACTCGCTCGTGAGCACGAGGTGCACGCCCACGTCGAGGTCCGGGTGCGCGGCGGCGAAGGCGAGTGCTTCCGGGGACCACGCGCAGGGCACCATCACCGTCGCCGAGTCGATCCGGCCGCGCACGAGGAGACCGGAGATCGCGGCGTTGGCGGCATGGCACATCCCGAAGTCGTCGGCGTTGAGGATGACCGCCCTGGCACCGGACGGCAGTCCGAGTCGGTCGGCGAGGGCGGAGGAGGCGGTCATGGCGTGTCCTGTCGGGCGGGCGGTCAGCGGCCGGCGGCGGCTGCGCGGGCGGGGGTGAGGATCCGGGTGAAGACGTCGGCACGGAGCGCGGAGGCCGCCTCCCCGACGGCTCCGACGAGCGGCGCCTCCGGACCGAACGCCGAGGCGAGGAACCGGAGCGGCAGCTGCGCGGAGAACTCGTCCGCGACCCGTTCGATCGCGTCCAGGAGCGCCGGGTGCACCGCCTCCCCGCCGAGGATGAAGGCCTCGGGATCGAGCACGAGGGCGACGCTGCCCGCCGCGAGGAAGAGCCGCCGTCCGATCTCTGCGACGAGGGCCTGCGCCGCCTCGTCGCCGTGCCGCGCCGCCTCCAGGTGGGCGAGGAACGGCGCGTCGACATCCAGTCCGAGGCCGAGGGCGAGGTCGCGCACCACCGTGGCGCCCGCGACCGGGGCGCCGATGGGCACCGGCGTCTGCGGAAGGTACATGACCTCGCCCGCCACGCCGGAGAACCCGCGGTGCAGCGCCCCGTCGATCACGATGCCGGCGCCGAGGTCGTCGTCGAGCAGCAGGAGCGCGAAGATCGCGAGGTCGATGCCGACGCCGGTGGTCGACTCGGCGAGGGCGGCGAGGTTGACGTCGTTCTCGACGCGGACCGGGCAGTCGAGGGCGGTCGCGAGGGCCGAGCGGAAGGCGCCGCCGTCCGGTCCCTGGTCGTCGCGGATCGCGCCGTCGGCGGCGACGATGCCGGGCACTCCGACGACGGCGAGGTGGAGCGCGCCCTTCACGGATCGCCGGCAGGCCGCGACGAGGGCGGCGATGTGCGCGACCCGGTCTTCACCCGCGGGGAAGGCGCCGTGCCGTTCGGCCCTGACGGCGCCGGTCGCGTCGACGAGGACGACGTGGGCCGCGTGATGGTCCACGTGGACCGCTGCCGCGAAGCCGAGGGCCGGGTGCAGCGCGACGCGGCCGGCCGCCGGTCCGCGGGTGTCGCGGTCGACTCCGGCCGCGGTGACGGCTCCCGCGGCGTCGAGCATCCGCAGCACCTGGGTCACGGCCGTGCGGGAGAGGCCGGTCGCCGCCATGAGCTCGGCCCGAGTCTGCGGTCCGCTCCGGGCGAGACGCTCGAGGATCGCGCGGCCGTTGAGCGTGCGGAGCAGGGTCTGCGGTCCTGCGAGGGGTCGTGACATGCGGCGGAACCTCTGGGGGGTCGATTCTCGTGCGGAGTCGGTGCCCGCCAGCCTGCCACATCGTGTCGCACCCGTCGACCCGTCTCCTCCGGCTGTGTCACCTGCACGACCCGGGCACGGTTGCACGACGGAACACGGGTTTCGGTCCCCCAGACGTACCCGGGTCGTGCAGGTGTGCCCGGGTGTCGGAGGAGGAAGGCACGGGAGGGGACCGAGTGACGTCGGGGGGTCCGCATAGGGTGGAGGGATGACGCCCCTGGTGATCCGAGACGCCGTCGCCGACGATGCCGAGGCCGTGGCCGGAGTGCACGTGCGCTCGTGGCAGGCGGCCTACGAGGGCCTCATCGACCAGGAGGTGCTGGACGGGTTGTCCGTCTCGGAGCGCGCCGACGGGTGGCGCCGCATCTTCGCCGACCCCCTCCCCACGAGCCTCGGGACCCTGGTGGCCGAGCGCGACGGCACGGTCGTCGGCTGGGCGTCGTTCGGCTCCGGCCGCGACCCCGACGGCCTGGACGATGCGGAGCTGTACGGCATCTACGCCGATCCCACCGCGTGGTCGACGGGGGCGGGGCACGCCCTCCTCGACGCGGCCGAGCAGCGCATGATCGACGCCGGCCACACCCGCGCCTACCTCTGGGTGCTCGACGGCAACGACCGGGCCGACGGCTTCTACGCCCGGCACGGGTGGGAGCTCGACGGGGCCACGAAGATCGATCAGCGCCCGCAGTTCACGCTCCGCGAGCACCGCCGCGTCAAGCACCTCGCCCCGCGCTGAAGCGGTCCCGCCGTCAGTCGAGCGCGCTCATCACGTGCTTGATCCGGGTGTAGTCGTCGAAGCCGTACTGCGACAGGTCCTTCCCGTATCCGGAGTGCTTGAAACCACCGTGCGGCATGTCCGACACGAACGGGATGTGGGTGTTGATCCACACGCACCCGAAGTCGAGGTCGCGGGAGAGGCGCAGGGCGCGGGCATGATCCCGCGTCCACACCGATGCGGCGAGCGCATACGGCACGTCGTTCGCCATCGCGAGCGCCTCCTCCTCGGTGTCGAAGGGCTGCACGGTCAGCACCGGCCCGAAGATCTCCCCCTGCACGACCTCGTCGTCCTGCTGCACGCCGGTCACGACGGTCGCCTCCCAGAAGTAGCCCCGATCGCCCTGCCGCGCCCCGCCGGTCGCGACCGTCGCATGCGCGGGAAGCCGGTCGACGAAGCCCTGCACCTGCGCGAGCTGGGCCGCGCTGCTCAACGGTCCGTACAGCACGCCCTCGTCGTCCGGGGCCCCGGTCCGCGCGTGCGTGCGGGTCCGCTCAACCAGTGCGGCGACGAGCTCGTCGTGCACCGACGCGTGCACGAGCACCCGGGTCGCCGCGGTGCAGTCCTGCCCCGCGTTGAAGAAGGCCCCGGTGACGATGCCCTCGACCGCCTTCTCGATCGACGCGTCAGGGAAGACGATCGCGGGCGCCTTGCCGCCGAGCTCCAGGTGCACGCGCTTGACGTCGTCGGCTGCCGAGCGGGCCACGGCCATGCCCGCGCGCACCGAGCCGGTGATGGCCACCATCTGCGGCGTCGGATGCTCGACGAGGGCTGCTCCGGTCTCGCGGTCGCCGAGAACGATGTTGAGGGTGCCGGCGGGGGTGTGTCGCGCGACGATCTCCGCGAGCAGCAGCGTGGTGAGCGGCGTGGACTCCGCCGGCTTCAGCACGACGGTGTTCCCGGCGGCGAGCGCTGGAGCGATCTTCCACACCGCCATGTTCAGGGGGTAGTTCCACGGCGTCACCTGCCCGATCACGCCGATCGGCTCCCGCCGCACGAAGGAGGTGTGCCCGGGGAGGTACTCCGCGGCGGCTCGACCCTCGAGGCTCCGTGCGGCCCCGGCGAAGAACCGCAGCTGGTCCACCGACTGCAGGATCTCGTCGGCGACGAGCGTCGCCCGGGGCTTGCCGGTGTCCTTCGACTCGAGGTCGGCGAACTCCTCGGCCCGCGTGGCCATCTCCTCGGCGATGCGGAACAGGGCGAGCTGGCGCGCGGACGGCGGCGTGTCCCGCCAGATCGGGAACGCCTCCGCGGCCGCGGCGTACGCGGCATCCACGTCGGCACGGTCCGAGATCGGGATCTCGCCGTAGGCTTCCTCCGTCACCGGATCGATGAGCGGCAGGCGCCCGCTCCCCGCTGCGGTGACGGCGCGGCCGCCGATGAAGTTCTGCAGGGGCACGGTCATCGTCGACGGTGAGGACATAGCGCCATGGTAGCCATCCGAACGCGGAATCTGTAGCTTTTCGTCCACAGATCGACGGATTCAGTTGCGTAGCACCCATACGAATGTCACGATCGGTACATGAGTCCGAAGACGCCTCCCCCCGCCCTCGACGACATCTCGAAGCGCATCGTCGAGCTGCTGCAGGAGGACGGTCGGCGCCCCTACGCGGAGATCGCCCGGGAGGTCGGGCTCAGCGAGGCCGCCGCCCGCCAGCGGGTGCAGCGACTGACCGAATCGGGCCTGATCCAGATCGTCGCCGTGACCGACCCGCTGCAGCTCGGCTTCCACCGCATGTCGATGATCGGGATCCGGGTGTCGGGCGACCCCCGCGCGATCGCGGAGGAGCTCACGGCGATCCCGGAGCTCGCGTACGTCGTGGTCACCCTCGGGACGTTCGACATCCTCGTCGAGGCGGTGTGCGAGGACGACGACCATCTGCTCGACCTCATCGCCACCCGCATCCGCACCATCCCCGGCATCATCCAGACGGAGAGCCTGCTCTACGCCGGCCTCTACAAAGACCTCTACAACTGGGGAACGCGCTGACGCGCTCCCCTCGCATCGGAGTGAACATGGGCACCACGGTCTTCGAACGCCGGCGTCCTCCGCAGTCCGTCATCGACGACGCCCTGCGCGACACGGCCCTGTCGGTCTTCTGGCTCGACGACGTCGAGCGTCCCGCGCACCCGCCGCTCCGCGGCACCGTGCACACGGACCTCGTGGTCGTCGGCGGCGGCTACACCGGACTCTGGACGGCCGTACGTGCGAAGGAACGGGATCCGGAGCGGAGGGTGGTCCTCCTCGAGGCGTCCCGCGTGGCCTGGGCGGCGTCCGGGCGCAACGGCGGCTTCTGCGAGTCCAGCCTCACGCACGGCCACGAGAACGGCGTGAACCGCTGGCCCGAGGAGATCGACCGCCTCGAGGAGCTGGGCCACGAGAACCTCGACGGCATCGCCGAGACCGTGCGGCGGTACGGCATGGATGCCGAGTTCGAGCGGACGGGCCAGCTCGCGGTCGCCGTGGAGCCGCATCAGGTCGAGTGGCTGCGCGAGGAGGAGGGGTTCCTCGACCAGGAAGCGGTGCAGGCGGAGGTGCACTCCCCCACGTTCCTCGCCGGCGCGTGGGACCGGGAGGGCAGCGCTCTCGTGCACCCCGCGAAGCTGGGTCTGGAGCTCGCGCGGGTGGCCGTCGAGCTCGGCGTGGAGATCCACGAGCACAGCCTCGTCCGGCGGATCGAGGGCGCGGACTCCGGTCCGGTGACCCTCGTCACGGAGCACGGCCGAGTGACCGCCGACGCGGTGGCGCTCGCGACGAACGTGTTCCCCTCGCTCCTCAAGCGCAACCGCCTCATGACGGTGCCGGTGTACGACTACGTGCTGATGACGGAGCCGCTGTCGGCCGAGCAGCTCGCCTCCATCGGCTGGCGGAACCGCCAGGGGCTCGCCGACAGCGCCAACCAGTTCCACTACTACCGGCTCACCGCGGACGACCGGATCCTGTTCGGCGGCTACGACGCGGTCTATCACTTCGGCGGCAAGGTGCGCCCCGCCTACGAGGATCGGATGGAGAGCCACCGGCGCCTGGCCTCGCACTTCTTCACCACCTTCCCGCAGCTCGCCGGCCTCCACTTCACGCACCGCTGGGCCGGGGCGATCGACTCGTCGAGCCGGTTCTGCGCATTCTTCGGCACCGCCCGCGGCGGCCGGGTCGCCTACGCCACGGGGTTCACCGGCCTCGGGGTCGGCGCCGCCCGGTTCGCCGCCGATGTCATGCTCGACAAACTCGCCGGCGAGGAGACCGAGCGCACGCAGCTCCGGATGGTGCGCGAGAAGCCGATCCCGTTCCCGCCGGAGCCGGCCGCGTCCGTCGGCATCAACCTCGTCCGCGCCGCGATGGACAGGGCGGATCACAACGAGGGGCGCCGGAACCTGTTCCTGAAGACGCTCGACGCCCTCGGCATGGGCTTCGACTCGTGACCGCGCTCCCCCCGGGGGCCGTCGTCGACGCCGGACGCCTCGCGCTGACGCACACCCTGCTGCCCGACGAGGACGTCCGCGACGGCGCGCCGACCACGGCATACACGGTGCTCGACGACGCAGGCGGGATCGAGATCGGCGTCTGGGAGATGACGCCGGGCACCGCGGTGGACGTCGAGGAGGACGAGGTGTTCGTCGTGCTCTCCGGTCGCGCGACCGTGACGTTCACCGCGCCCGTGCTCCCTCCGGTGGAGCTCGGCCCCGGGTCCGTGATGCGGCTCACCACCGGCATGCGGACGGTCTGGACGGTGAGTGAGACCCTGCGGAAGGTCTCGATCGGGATCTGACGGCCGCTGCCGACCAGGCCCGCTCAGGCCCGGCGGACCTCCGCGTGCGGGATGCGCGCGGCCATGACCCGCACCGCCTCCGGGTTGTCGTCGACGAGCACCGCGTCCCGGCCGAGTGCGGAGGCCACGGCTCCGGTCGTGCCGCTGCCCGCGAAGAGGTCGAGCACCCGGTCGCCCGGCCGGCTCGACGCGGTCACGATGCGCCGCAGGACGCCCTCCGGCTTCTGCGTCGGATACCCCGTCTTCTCGCGCCCCGTGGTCGGGACGATCGTGTGCCACCACACGTCCGTCGGGAGCTTGCCGCGCGCGGCCTTCTCCGCGGTCACCAGTCCCGGCGCCATGTACGGCTCCCGGTCGACGTCGTCGGAGTTGAACACGTACGTCCGCGGGTTCTTCACGTACACCAGGATCGTGTCGTGCTTGGTGGGCCACCGCCGCCGGGACTTCGCGCCGTAGTCGTACGCCCAGATGAGCTCGTTGAGGAAGCAGTCCCGGCCGAACACCGCGTCGAGCATGACCTTCGCGTAGTGCGCCTCGCGGTAATCCAGGTGCAGATACAGGGTGCCGTCGTCGGCGAGCAGCCGCCAGGCCTCCTCCAGCCGCGGCATGAGGAAGGCGCCGTAGTCGTCGAAGCTGTCGTCGTAGGCGCGCAGCATGCCGCGCACCCGCTCATACCGGTGCCCGTGGAAGCCGTGTCGCACCTCGGGCTCGCCGGGCGCCCGTGCAGGACTCCGGCCCTCCGCCGCAGGCTCCGCCGGCTCGACGCTGGCGCCGTCCGCATCCGCCGGCTCTTCCTGGGGTGGGAACGTGCGGCGGGCGGTGACCACCTGCCGCTCCCGCACCCGCCCGGTGTTGAACGGCGGGTCGAGGTAGACGAGCGTGAAGGATCCGGACGGCAGGGTCGCCGCAACCGCGAGGTTGTCCCCCTCGATCACCGACACCCGCCCCGGATCCTGGACCCCTGAGCCGCCCCCCTGGGTCCCTGAGCTTGTCGAAGGGCCCTGGGTCCCTGAGCCTGCCGAAGGGCCTGAGCCTGTTGAACGGCTCACGGAACCCGGTGCAGCCACGCGTCGGTCGAGAACTTCGACTCCACCAGCGCCTGGGCATCGGCGTACTCGTCCGGCGTGATGCCGCCGTCCTCGGCGGAGGTGAGCGAGCGGAACGTGTCCTTGAAGCGCTCGATGATCTCGGCACGTTCCAGTCCGGTCTGGCTCCGCAGCGGGTCGACGCGCTTGGCCGCCGAGGTCGTGCCCTTGTCACTGAGCTTTTCACGGCCGATGCGCAGCACCTCGGTCATCATCTGGCCGTCGATGTCGTAGGAGAGGGTGGCGTGGTGCAGCACGCCCCCGTTCGCGAGGCGCTTCTGCGCGGCGCCGCCGATCTTGCCGGTCGGGCTCGCGATGTCGTTGAGCGGCTGGTAGACGGCGTCGATGCCGAGCGAACGGAGCGCCTGCAGCACCCAGTCGTCGAGGAACGCGTAGGAGTCGGCGAAGGTCATGCCCGCCACGAGCGAGGCCGGCACGTACAGCGAGTAGGTGATGATCTGTCCCGCCGCCATGAGCATCGCACCGCCGCCGGAGATGCGGCGGACGACGTCGAAGCCGTGCTTCGCGGCGCCTTCGGGGTCGACCTCGTTGCGGTACGACTGGAAGGAGCCGATGACGACGGCCGACTCGTCCCACTCCCAGATGCGCAGGGTCGGGCGACGGCGCCCCTCGCCCACCCGGGAGGTGAGCACCTCGTCGAGCGCGAGGTTCATGCGCGGCGAGACCGCCTTCTCGTGGACGATCTCCCAGTCGAAGTCGCGCCACCCGGGCGCGGTGACCAGAGCGCGACGCACGGCGGTGCCCACGGCCTCGGGGCTGAAGCCGAGCAGCTGCGCCCCCTCGGGGAGGGCACCGCGGACGGCCGCGGCGATGGCCGTGGCGTCGGACTCGGCGGGGAGGCCCTCGACGGCGGCGTTGATGTCGTCGAGCGCGGAGTCCGGTTCGAGGAAGAAGTCCCCGGCGAGCCGAAACCGCGCGATCCGGTCGTTCTCGACCTCGAGGTCGACGACGACGAGCTTGCCCCCAGGAACCTTGTATTCACCGTGCACGGATCCAGCTTAAGGCGCACGCTGCCGCCGTGGTCAGCCGCCGAGCACGACCACGCGTTCCCCGGCCCTGATCGGCGTGGAGTAGCGGTTGCCTGGTGTGGGCAGGGGGCAGATGAACTGGTCGGAGAAGGCGCACGGCGGGAGGTACGCCCGGTTGAAGTCGATCACGGCGGACCCGTCGGCGGCGGGCTCGTCGACGGGGAGAAAGCGGAACCGGTACGTCTCCAGCCCGTTCGTCCCGTCGGCGAAGACCGCACTCAGCGCTCCGCTCCCGCTGCGGGTGACCGTGAGCTCGTGCGGGGCCCCGGCGAGCTCGAACCGCAGGCGTCCGGCGATCGGGGTCTCGCGCTCCTCGCCGTCGACCGCCGTGACGACGATCCGCTCGTCCGGCGCGGGCTCGAACGTGGCCGGGATCCGCCATCGCTCGTCGGGGGCGTAGGCGTCGATCGCGGTGAACCACTCCCGCTGCGGACGGGCGGGGTTCCAGACGCGGAGCGCCAGCAGTCCGTTGCGGTCGAACACACGCAGCTCGCGCCGCCCGAGGCGCAGGGTCTGGGTGCCGCGGAGGGTGACGACCGACCCCGACGGTCCCAGCTCACTGCCGCGGATGCCGCCGTCCCCGGTGAGGGCCCAGAGTCCGGGTACGCCGTCGACCGCGGCGGGTTCGGTGATGAGCCAGTTCGTGGACTCCAGCGCGGACGGCCCGTACTCCGACCCCGCATAGCGCTCGCGCGCCGCATGCCACTCGTGCCAGTCCGTCAGGAAGCTCATCGCCGCGGGCCCTCCCCTCGCTCGTGCGGATGTGCCCCGAATCTAGGGCTGCCCCCGTCGCCCGTGATCCCCGTCCGTCACACGCCTTCACCCCGCGTCATCCCGCGTCACACTCCCCCTCCGTCCGTCCCTCCCTCCGGTGCGGGGTCACACCCGTCCCTCCCCACCCCCTCCCCCGCCCGTTCCTGATCCCGCCCCCGGCCGCCCCCACCGCCGGTCTCCCGCGCGGGATCAAAACCGCCCCCCGCCACCCCATCCCGCGCCCGTTTCTGACCCCGCCACCCGGGCGCCGCGACCGCCCCCTCCCGCGCAGGATCAAAACCGCCCCCTGGCACCGCGTTCCGCGCCCGTTCCTGATCCCGCCAGCCAGACCCGGCCCGCCACGCACCTCCCTCGGGTTCGAAACCGCACCCGCCATCCCGTCCCCCAGCCCGTTTGTGATCCCGCCACCGCGCGGCCCTCCGCCACTCGCACGCTCCGAACTCACCACCACCGCCCCGATCAGCGGCGCGGTCACCGGCGTACCCGCTCACCGCGTGTGTTCGAAAACGTTCTCCCGCCGCCCACCCCGGGCCCGAAAGTGATCCCGCACAGGGCCGGAGGGAGGCACGAACGTTGTCCCGGAGTGGGGTGAGGCGCCCGTGATCCCGACGATGAGCCCGGGCGCCAACGCACCCACTCACCGCGTGTGTTCGAAAACGCCCTCCCGCAGCCCGTCGCAGGGCCGAAAGTGATCCCGCGAGACGGCCGGCGGCCCGAAAGTGATCCCGCGGGATGGCCGGAGGCGTGAAAGTGATCCCGACACGTCTCCACGGACGCTGCCTCGTCGACGCGCGCCGAGGCCCCACACTCGTCGTGAGCGCAAGAACGCGCCTCTGGGACGTGTTCCGGGCACCAAAGTGATCCGGCGTGGCGGACGGAAGGGGCCGGAAGGGCCGGACCGGAACGGAACGGGAGGTAACGGGGCGGGGGTCAGCGGGCGGGGATGTGGGCGTCGAGCCACGCGAGGACGTCGGCGCGCACCTCGTCCTGCTGGAGCTCCTGGAAGATCTCGTGCCGCGCGTCGGGGTAGACGAGGGTCGTGACGTCGGTGAGCCCGGAGCGCCGGCGGTACGCGTCAGCGAGCTTGTGCACGCTGCGGGGACCGCCGACCGGATCGTCACGGCCGACCAAAAGCAGCACCGGAATGTCGCGCGCGAGGTGCTTCGCGGGACGCCCGTACAGCCGCGCCGCGTCGAGCAGGCCGAAGAGCTTGAGCAGCGGCACTCCCGTCGTGAGCGGATCCTCCTCGAAGGCCTTCCACACCGCGGGGTCCCGGCTCAGCCACTCGTATCCGGTCGCGTCGTCGGCGGCCCACGCGGCGTTCAGCGGCGCCGGGTTCAGGGAGCGGGGCGTGCGCAGCGCCGAGCCGGACAGGATGACCGCATCGAAGGCCTCCGCGTGCTCGTTCACCAGCATCTGCGCGAGGAACGACCCCCACGAGTGTCCGAGGAGCACGAGCGGGAGGTCGGGGTTCTCGTCGCGGATGATGCCGGTCAGCTGCCAGACCGCGTCCTTGGCCGCCCGGAGACCCCCGGGACCGAGCCGTCCGAGCTGGGCGGGGTCGCCGTGCTGACGCATGCCGGTGCGCCCGTGCCCGCGGTGGTCGTCGGCGTAGACGGTGAACCCGGCTCCGGTGAGCGCGGCGATCAGGGCCGGATACCGTCCCGCGTGCTCGCCCACCCCGTGCAGGAGCTGGACGACGCCGCGGGGCGTCCCCTCCGCCGGGTGGACGTCGTAGACGATGGCGATGCCGTGGCTGTCGGTGTACTCGCGGGTCTCGGTCATGATCCTGCCTTACCGGTCGGTCTCCGCGAGCGCCTCGCGGATGGCGTCGCGGATGGCGAAGGCGATGTCGCGATCCGTCACCTCGTAGCCGCCGACCCCGTCGGAGGCGGAGCCCATGCGCACGCCGCCGTCCTCGGTCACTGCCCGCTTCGCGGAGAAGTGGAGGGCGTCCACCCCGGTCCCGGCGAGCACCGGAGCGCTCGCGACGTCGACGCCGCTGCCGGCCATCACCTCGATCTGCCCCTCGGCGGCGGCGACGAGCGCGCGCAGGGTGTCGATGCCGTCGATCGCGGCGGATGCCCCTCCGGAGGTGAGCACGCGCCGGAGCCCGAGCTCCCTCGCGGCCCGCAGGGTCGCCACCGGGTCGGCGGTCACGTCGATCGCGCGGTGCAGGGTCGCCGGAGCTCCCCCGGCCGCATCCCGCAGCCGGGCCATGGCGTCGCGATCCAGTCGGCCCTCGCCGTCGAGCGCGCCGATCACCACTCCCGCGGCCCCCGTCGCGACCGCGTGCCGCACGTCGCGTTCGGCGACGGCCAACTCGTCGGCGCTGTAGTGGAAGCCGCCGGCGCGCGGACGGATGAGGACGTGCACCTCGGGGCCGTCCGCCCCGGCGGCTTCGAGCGCGAGCTCCAGGGTGGCCGGCGACGGGGTGAGCCCGCCCAGCGCGAGGGCTGTGGCGAGCTCGACGCGAGCGGCGCCGACCTCGGCGGCGATGCGCACTCCGGCGGGATCCTGGACGGCGATTTCGAGAGCGATCGTTCGGGTCACCCCTCCATTGTGCCCGCTGACCTCGGCTCGCCCGGCCCCGGGGCAGAAATATTAGATAGACTAACTAAGTATGTCTGCGTCCGATGATTCCCTGCACCTCACCGCCACAGACCTCCGCATGGCCACGTTCCGGCTCGCCCGCCGGCTCCGCTGCGCGCGTGCCGCCGACATGATGAGCGACACCCAGCTCGCCGTCCTCGCCGACCTCCGCATGAACGGACGGCGCACGATCTCCACCCTCGCCGAGCGCGAGCGCGTGACCGCCCCCTCGATGACGAGCATCGTGAACGGCCTGGAGGAGCAGGGCTATGTCGCCCGCACCCCTGACGAGGACGACCGCCGCCGCGTGCAGGTGGACATCACCCCCGCCGGCGTCGAGATCGTCGTCGAGACCATCCGCCGCCGTGACGTGCTGCTGGCCGACATGCTCCGCGAGGTCGAATACACCGAGGAGGAGCTGGCGACGCTGCGAGAAGCGAGCGCCCTGATGCGGAGAGCGGTGGAGCGATGAACGCCATGTTCCGTTCGTTCGCGAACATCAACTACCGGATCTGGTTCGCCGGAGCCCTCGTGTCGAACGTCGGCGGGTGGATGCAGGCCACCGCGCAGGACTGGGTCGTGCTGACCGAACTCACCGACAACGACGCGACCGCGATGGGCGTCACCATGGCGCTGCAGTTCGGCCCTCCCCTGGTGCTCGTGAGCCTGACCGGCTGGGTCGCGGATCGCTTCGACCGGCGGAAGATCCTCCTGACCACGCAGACCGCGCTCCTCGCCCTCGCGATCGCCGTGGGCTCCCTGCTGCTCGCCGGGGTGATGACCCTGCCGATGATGCTCACCTTCGCCCTCGGATTCGGCATCGTCAACGCCTTCGACGCCCCCGCGCGGCAGGCCTTCGTGTCGGACATGGTGTCCGCGACGGAGACCTCCAACGCCGTGGCGCTCAACTCCGCCTCCTTCAACCTCGCCCGCATGATCGGCCCCGCGGTCGGCGGTCTGCTCATCGTCGCGATCGGCTCCGGCTGGGTGTTCATCGTCAACGCCGCGACCTTCCTCGCCATGATCGTCGCGCTGCTGCTCATGCGCACGCACCTGCTCGCACCGCGGCCCAAGAACCGCAACCGCGGCGGCCTCGCCGAGGGATTCCGGTACGTCTGGGCGCGCAGCGACCTCAAGGTCGTTTTCGTGACGGTGTTCCTCATCGGCGCGTTCGGCATGAACTTCCCGATCTTCGCCTCGACCATGGCGCTGGAGTTCGGAGCCGGCGCCGACGGGTACGGGGTGCTGAGCTCGGTGCTCGCGATCGGGTCCCTGATCGGCGCCCTCCTCGCCGCGCGTCGGGACCGGGCGAGGGTGCGCGTGGTGATCCTCGCGGCGGGCGGCTTCGGGATCGCGGCCTTCGTCTCGGCCGCGATGCCGACCTACCTCTCCTATGCGGTCACGCTCACGTTCACCGGCTTCATGATCGTGACGCTGCTGACCACGGCCAACGGCTACGTGCAGATCACGACGGATCCGGCACTGCGCGGCCGCGTGCTCGCCCTCTACATGGCCGTCATCATGGGGTCGACTCCGGTCGGGGCGCCGATCGCCGGCTGGGTCGCCGACGCGTTCGGTCCTCGCGCCGCCATCATGCTCGGCGGGACCGCCGGTTTCATCGCGTGCGCGATCGGGGTGACCTGGGTGCTCACGTCCGGGCGTCTGCGCCGTGAGGAGAGCAGCCGCTTCCGGCTGACGCTCGACGAGACCCGGCCGCTGCGGGTCGTGCAGGCGGTCGAGCCGGTCGACTACACGGAGAAGGCGGCGGCGACCACGCCCATCCGGCTGCCGCGCCGCGACGGCGAGTGAGCTGTGAAGGCGTTTGTCAACGCCTTCCTCATCGCGGCCCGACGGTCGTAGCGTCGGGTCATGGACGAGAACATGAGCACCCCGCACCCGCAGGATCCGGCCGAAGGCGCTCCCGGCGTCGACGTCCCTGACGAGAATTCCGGCCAGGGCGACGGCACCGGCGGCGCGATCCAGGGCGACAGCTCTCGCGGCGAGTCGACCGGCGGCGCCATCCAGGGCAGTTCCGGCCCGGGCCACGACGCTCCGCTGGGCGGCGACGAGAACACCGAGGACGAGCTCGCGGCCGACAACGCCGCCGAGGAGGACACCCTCCGCACGCTCGACCCGGACTCCCCGCCGGCCTGAGCCGTCGACCCACCCCTTTCGAGACGAGCCACCCCCTTGCGAACGTTCGCAAGGGGGTGGCTCGTGCAGAAGGGGGTGGGTCGGCCGCGGTCAGGCGTCGAGGACCACCTTGAGCTGCTCGACGGCCCAGTCGAGCTCGGTGGCCCGGATGACGAGCGGCGGGGCGATGCGGATGGTCTGCCCGTGCGTATCCTTCACGAGCACACCGCGGTCGAGCAGCTTCTCCGCGATCTCGCGGCCAGTGCCGATGGCGGGATCGATGTCGACGCCCGCCCACAGCCCGGCGATGCGCACACCCGTGACACCGTGGCCGATCAGCGGCTGCAGTGCCTGCTCGAGGTGCGCGCCGAGCGCCCGCGCACGCTCCTGGAACTCGCCCGTCTGCAGCATCTCCACCACGCGGAGACCGACGGCCGCCGCGAGCGGGTTGCCGCCGAACGTGGAGCCGTGCTCGCCGGGGCGGATCACGCCCAGCACATCCGTGTTCCCCACCACGGCCGAGACCGGCAGGATGCCGCCGCCGAGCGCCTTGCCCAGCAGGTACAGGTCCGGAACGACGCCTTCACGGTCGCACGCGAACGTCTCGCCGACCCGACCGAGCCCGGCCTGGATCTCGTCGGCGATGAACAGCACGTTCTTCTCGTCGCAGATCTCGCGGATGCGCCGGAGGTACCCCTCCGGCGGGATCACGACCCCGGCCTCGCCCTGGATCGGCTCCACGAGCACGCCCGCCGTGTCCTCCGTGATGGCCGCGGCGATCGCCTCCGCGTCGCCGAACGGCACACGGTCGAAGCCCGGCGTGTAGGGACCGAAGTCGTCGTGCGCGGTCTCGTCGTCGCTGAAGCTCACGATCGTCGTCGTGCGGCCGTGGAAGTTGCCCTTCGCCACGACGATCCGCGCTTTCCCCTCGGGGATGCCCTTCACGCGGTAGCCCCAGGCCCGGGCGACCTTGATGCCGGTCTCGACCGCCTCGGCGCCCGTGTTCATCGGGAGGACGAGCTCCTTGCCGCAGAGCTCGGCGAGCGCCGCGGCGAAGGGCTCCAGGGTGTCGCTCTGGAACGCCCGGCTGACGAGCGTGACCCGACCGAGCTGCTCGGTCAGGGCCGCGACGAGAGCGGGGTGCCGGTGCCCGAAGTTGACCGCGGAGTACGCCGCGAGCAGGTCGAGGTACCGCTTGCCCTCGACATCGGTGACCCACGCCCCCTCGCCGCGCGCGATCATCACGGGCAGCGGGTGGTAGTTGTGCGCGACGTGCGGCTCCGCGACCGCGCTGGGTCCCTGAGCCTGTCGAAGGGTCGAAGCGTCCGCCGCCTGCTCCATCGTCACTTCGCACCCCGCAGCTCGAGCGTGCAGCACTTGATGCCGCCGCCGCCGAGGAGGAGCTCGGAGAGGTCGACGGTGATCGGGTTGTAGCCGCGCTCGCGGAGCTGCTGCTCGAAGCCCTTCGCCCGCGGCGAGATGATGACGTTGTAGCCGTCGCTCGAGGAGTTCAGGCCGAACACCGCGCCGTCTTCGTCCGACACGAGGATCGCGTCCGGGAAGCGCTTCTCCAGCTCGGCACGGCTGGCGTCGTCGAAGGCCCCGGGGAGGTAGGCGATGTTCGCCCGCTCGGGGCCGCCGTTCTCCACGCCCTGCACGGGGTCGAGCACCGCGATCGCGGTGTCGAGGTGGTAGAAGCGGGGGTCGGTGAGGTTCAGCGACACGACCTCGCGGCCGAAGACCTCTCCGACCTCGCGGTGGCTGTCACCGGTGGAGCGGAAGCCGGTCCCGGCGAGGATCACGTCGCCGACGAGCAGGAAGTCGCCCTCGCCCTCGTTGACCTCCTTCGGCATCACCGTGTCGTAGCCCGCGGCGCGGAACCAGTCGGCGAAGGCCGGAGCCTCGCCCTGGCGCTCGACGAACCGGAACTCCGGCACATAGGCGCGGCCATCGATGAGGAAGCCGCCGTTGGCGGTGTAGACCATGTCCGGGTAGCCGGGGAGCGGATCGATGAGCTCGACCTCGTGGCCGAGCTCGACGTACAGGTCATAGAGCTTCTGCCACTGGGCGACCGCGTTGGCGGTGTCGGTCGGCCGCGACGGCTCCATCCACGGATTGATGGAGTAGTTCACCGTGAAGTGCTCGGGACGGCACATCAGGTAGTGGCGGCGGTGCGCGGTGCGCGTGGGGGCGGTGGTGACGGCGGTCTCCGGCGTCGACATGGATGCTCCTCGTGTGAACGGGCGCGGCGGACGCTGTCCAGGGGCCCGGCGGTCCTTCGACCCCCTGCTCGGACGAGGCGGAGGGGAAGATGCGACTCGGGCACGCCGGTGACCATTGTGCCACCGGACCCTGGGCGCCACCAGCATCCGTCCCGTGTCGCCCTCAGCCCTCGCGTTGCGACACCACGACCTTGCCGACCGTGTGCCCGGCCTCGACGTGCGCGAGCGCGGACACCGCCTCGTCGAACGGGTACGTGCGCTCGATCACCGGGACCAGCTGCCCCTCCTCCACGAGCTCGAGCAGCTTCGTGAGGACCTCGGGGCGCGAGGTCGCCGTGAGCGACACCACCCGGGGTCCGCGGAGCGAGAGCACGGCGGCGCGGATCATCCGCGGCACCGGGCCGAACACGCGTCCGCCGTCGCCGGTCACGAGCACCACTCGGCCACCCGGGCGGACGAGGCGCTGCAGCTCGCGGATCGGCACACCTCCCGCGATGTCGATGACGGCGTCGAACCGGGAGGAGGGCAGATGCGTGAGCGGAGACGTGCGGTGGTCGAGCGTGCGCACGGCTCCGAGGCGTTCCAGCAGCAGGGCGTTGCGCGCGCCGCACGTCGCCCAGACCTCGGCCCCGCGGAGCGCCGCGAGTTGCACGGCGAAGGTCCCCACGCCGCCGGACGCCCCGATCACGAGGACCCGCTGCGCGCGGTGCCGCAGCCCCACCCCGGCGGCGTCGAGCGCCTGCCACGCGGTGCCTCCGGCGATCGGCAGGCACGCAGCCGCCTCGGGTGTCACGTCGGGCGGGACGGGCACGACGCGGTCAGCCGCGATGCGGGCGTGGGAGGCGAGGCCGCCGCCGCCCTGCAGCTCCCCGACCACGAGTTCGCCGAGCTCGGCGTTCACCACGTCCGCGCCGACCGCCACGACGGTGCCGGCGACGTCGAGCCCGCGCACCGGGTTCTTGGGGCGGGTGAGCCCGAAGAACGGCCGGACCAGCAGCGGGTCGCCGAGGAGCAGCCGCACGTCGCCGGCGTTGAGGGCGGTGGCCTGCACGCGCAGCACGACCTCGCCCCGATGCGGCTGGAGGACGGGCTGCCGGGTCCGTGTTGTCCCGGCGGCCGGGCCGTACGTCTCGCGGGTCCAGGCGGGCATGGTCTCGGTCATGCGGCACCTCCGGGGTCGGTCGGATACGCGAACAGGTCGTCGATCCCGACCCCGAACGCCCGGGCGATCTGGAACGCGAGCTCGAGTGTCGGCGAGTACTTCTGCTGTTCGATCGCGATGAGGGTCTGCCTGGTGACCCCGATCGTGCGGGCGAGCTCGGCCTGCGTGAGTCCGGCGCGCTCGCGATGGGCGCGGATGGTGTTGGAGACGAGAGTGGGCTTGACCATCAGCGGAGCCCCCGGCGGTAGGCGATGGCCCGGGCGACACCGCCGACGACGGCCGCCACGAGGAACCCGGCGAACATGGTGTTCGCGATCCAGAACACGTCGGCGCCAAGACCGCAGAGGACGATGACCCCGAGGCCGGCGATGGTGACGAAGGCCTGCTCCACGCGGGCTCCCATCCGGCCGATGTCCCGGTCGCGGATGTCGGAGCGGCCGACGCCGTCCGGATCGGACATCCCGGCGACGATGCCCCAGAGGACGCTGAGCACGATCGTCCCGACGATGCCCCCGCCGATCGTCCACAGCATCAGCGGGAACCAGTCCGTGGCGGTGAGCGGTCCGCCGCCGGCCTGCTGTAGCAGCAGCACGACGTAGACGACCGCGACGATCGGGCTGACGATGAGCCCGGCCCAGACGTTGCGCTCCTCATAGACCATGCGAATCTCCTCGTGTCAAAAATTCTTGACACGAGACTACGTCCGCCCGTCCCCCATGTCAAGAATCTTTTACATTGCACCCCGTCCCCGCCCCCCTGTCCCCTCTCCGCAGTCTTTCCCGGGATCACAATCGCACCCCCGCACCGCCTCTCCCGCCCGTTTCCGATCCCGCACGCCGCCCACTCCCCCACACCCCGCGCCGCGGGATCAATAGCGCACCTCCCCAGGCCCCCGACGGCACCTTTTCGATCCCGCGTCCCCGGAAGCTCCCACCCCTCCCCGCAGCACCCCACACCGATCCCGCACACCCACCGCAGGCGGGATCGAGAACGCACCCCCATCGCTCCGGAGCGGCGCATTTTTGCACCCGCGGCTTGGAGACACGTACGCCCCGGAGGTGGGATCAGAATTGCACCCGAGCAGCACCGAGGCGGCCCTCTTTCGCACCCGCACCGAAACCGGCGCGGCGGCCCCCGGTCGGGTGGGATCAGAAACGCACGCCGGGTGGCGCGGGGAGGCGCCTTTTCGCCCCCACACCCGAGATGGGCGCGGCACCACGGCGGGCCGGGATCAGAAACGGACCCCTGACGGGCCGGGATCAGAAACGGACCCCTGACGGACCGGAGCGGCACGTTATTGCACCCGCACCGAAACGGCCGGGGGTCAGATGACGGAGGCGCTCCAGGGGTCGGGGTTTCCGTAACGGTGGGCGGTGATCGAGACGGACTGCTCGTGCACGAACGGGAGGAGCTCGATGCGGGCCGCCGCCGTCACCTCCGCGTCGTACACCGCGAGGTCCGGGTCACCGCCGGTGGCCACCGCCAGCGCGGAGCGCAGCGCCGCCACCGACTCCCGTCCGCCCACGAGCCGCACACGCCCATGCCGCGGAAGCACCGGAACACCCGCATCTCCCGAGGCCCCGGACTCCTCGGCCACCTGCATCCGCTGGAGCCACTCGACCTCCGTCTCCAGGAACACCACGGCGTCGAGGTCACCCAGAGCATGCCGCACGCCCGCCGGAAGCCCGACCGGAGTGGACACGACGAAGCCCGCCCCCGCGCGCACTCCCGCGATCACGACCCGCAGCAGGTCGTGCAGGGCGGCGTCCTCGGTGGCGCGGATCTCCACGGGCACGGGCCGATACCGGAAGAGGTTGCGCTCGATCTCCAGCCGTGAGACGTCCCGCACCCGGCCGAACTCCCGGTCCCAGGCCAACGCGTCCGACAGGGCGGATCGCCGAAGCCACTCGAACGACTCGAACGGGAGGGACGGCTGCGCGGCCTCGATGAGCCCCGTGATCCGGGAGTCGAGCCCCCGCAGATGGAGGGTGCTCGACGCCGGGGCCCCGTGCTGGGCGCGCCACGACCCGAGTCCGATGAGGTGGTTCGGCCCGCCCGGCTTGGCGCCGGCGCCGACGGAGGACCGCTTCCACCCGCCGAACGGCTGCCGCTGCACGATCGCCCCGGTGGTGCCGCGGTTGACGTAGAGGTTCCCGGCCTGCACACGGTCGAGCCAGAAGGAGAGGTCGTCCGGGTCCTGTGTGTGCAGCCCCGCGGTGAGACCGTAGGCGACGGCGTTCTGCAGGTCGATGGCCTTGGCGAGGGTCGGCGCGTGCATGACCCCGAGGACCGGTCCGAAGAACTCCTCGGTGTGGAAGCGGGAACCGGACTGCACGCCGACCCGCACGCCCGGGCTCCACAGCCGGCCGCTGCCGTCGTCGGCGGAGTCGAGGGCGGGTTCGATGAGCCACCGCTCGTCGCCCTCCAGCTCGGAGAGGGCCCAGGCGAGCTTCCCCTCGGGCTTCTCGATGACCGGGCCCACCTCGGCGAGCGGATCCGAGGGCCACCCGACACGCAGCGAGCGGACAGCGTCGGCGAGCTGACGGGCGAAACGCTGCGAGCGCCCCACCGGCCCGACGAGGATCGCGAGGGACGCCGCGGAGCACTTCTGCCCCGCATGACCGAACGCGCTCTTCACGAGGTCGGCCACGGCGAGGTCGAGATCGGCCGAGGGCGTGATGATCATGGCGTTCTTGCCGCTGGTCTCGGCGAGCAGGGGCAGGTCGGGACGCCAGGAGCGGAACAGCGCCGCGGTCTCCCACGACCCGGTGAGGATCACCCGATCCACCGCCTCGTCCGTGATGAGGGCACGGCCGAGGTCGCCTTCCTCGATGTCGACGAGAGCGAGAGCCTCACGGGGCACGCCACCGTCCCACAGCGCCTCCACGAGCACCGCCGCACACCGCCGCGCCTGCGGGGCGGGCTTCAGGACCACGCCGGAGCCCGCGGCGAGCGCCGCCAGCACGCCACCCGCGGGGATCGCGAGGGGGAAGTTCCACGGCGGCGCGACGACGGTCACGCGGGCGGGGACGAACACGGCGCCGGAGATCGCGTCGAGCTCGCGGCACGTGGCGGCGTAGTACCGGGCGAAGTCGACGGCCTCGCTCACCTCGACATCGGCTTCGGCGAAGACCTTGCCCGTCTCCACCGCCGCGACCTCGATCAGCTCCGCACGCCGGGACTCGAGCGCCGCCGCTGCGCGCAGCAGCACCTCGGCCCGTTCGGCTGCAGGACGCGCACCCCAGGCCGCCGCCGCACCCTGCACACCGCGCACGATGCGGCCGAGGTCGTCGGCGTCGTCGACGCGGGCCGCGTCCAGGACCTCCGTCCCGACCGTCGAGTCCGCGAGCCGTGCGCGGATCCCCGCCGCCCACTCGCGGTTGGCGGGGAGCGCGAGATCCGTATCGGCCGTGTTCGCGAAGCCCGGGGCGCCCCCGGTGTCCTCCCCACGCTCGCGCGCCGCGTACACGGCGGTCTCGAGGTAGGCGCCGGTGTCGGCGTCGTCCGAGCCGCGCACGATGCCGAGCACGGCCTTGGTGAGATCGGCCTCCGCGACCGGGCTGACCGGCGCCGGCCGCACGGACTCGTGCACCGGCGCGAGGCGGTCCTGCGTGCGCCGCGGCCCGAGGGCGAGGGCGGGGTCGGCCGCCCGGTCGAGCGCGTCGAGGAAGCGGTCGGCCTCTCGGGCGAAGAGCGTCTCGTCGTCGTGCAGATGGAACGCCGCGGAGAGGAAGTTCTCGGACGACGCGTTCTCCTCCAGCCGCCGCACGAGGTAGCTGATGGCCACGTCGAACTCGGCGGGCGCCACGACCGGCACGTACAGCAGCACCGGACCGACTTCGCGGGACACCGCCTGCACCTGCCCCTGAGCCATGCCGAGCAGCATCTCGAACTCGACCGCGTCGCGGACGCCCCGCTCCCCGGCCCGCAGCCACGCGTGGGCGATGCCGAAGAGGTTGTGGCCGGCCACGCCGATCCGCACGGCCGACGTGTGCTCGGGCCGCAGCGCCCAGTCGAGGCAGCGCAGGTAGTTGGCGTCGGTGTCGAGCTTGGTGTCGTAGGGCGCGGGCGTCCACCCGTGCAGCGTCGCCTCGACGTGCTCCATCGCGAGGTTCGCGCCCTTCACGAGGCGCACCTTGATGCGGGCTCCCCCGTGGATCACGCGGTCCTGCGCCCAGGCGGTGAGCTCCTGGAGGGCCGGGAGCGCGTCAGGGAGGTAGGCCTGCAGCACGATCCCGGCCTCGAGACCGGTGAGCCGCGGATCCTCCAGGATCCGTGTGAAGACGGCGATCGTGAGGTCGAGGTCGCGATACTCCTCCATGTCGAGGTTGATGAAGGTGCCGTCCGCTGCCGCCGTCACGTACAGCGGGAGCAGCCGCTCCACGACCCGGTCGACGACCTCGTCGAAGCCCCACATCGAGATGCGGCTGACGATGGCGGAGACCTTGACCGACACGTAGTCGACGTCCGGACGCCGGATGAGCTCATGGATGCCGTCGAGCCGCCGCTGCGCCTCCGCCTCGCCCAGCACCGCCTCCCCGAGGAGGTTGAGGTTCAGGCGCGAGCCCGACTCCCGCAGCTTCTCGATCGCGGGTCCGAGCTTCGCGGGCCGCGCGTCCACCACGAGGTGCCCCACCATCTCGCGCAGCGCCCGCCGCGCGAGGGGGACGACCGGGGTCGGCAGCACCGGGGCGACGCCGGCGCCGAGCCGCACGGCGGAGCGCAGGTACCACGGCAGGAACTCCGGCACGATCGGCGCGATCCGGCGCAGCTGGGCGGCCGCGGCGGTCAGGCTCTCCGGCCGCATCACGCCGTCGACGAAACCGAGGGTGAACGGCAGACCGTTGGCGTCGCGCAGGACTCCGGCGAGGCGTTCCGCTGCGGGGTCGACGTCGGCCGCGGCCGCCTCGATCACCCAGCGGCGCGCGAGTTCGACGGCCTGATCGGCGAGGGATGCGGATGCCCCCGCCTCCGCGGAGGATGACGACGACTCTGCCATGTGACCACCCTAGGTCTCCGGTCGCGGAATCCCGGGGTGCCCGACCGGGCGGGCCGGAGTCGGGTCAGTTCCAGATGCTGGGGGCGGGGGTGCGCACGGGAGGCAGGGCGGACGCGGCCGCCCAGTCGTGCACCCACGCGTCGATCTCCGGCACCCCGTCGGGCTTGCCCACCGCAGCGAAGAGCTCCTCGTTGCTGACCGTGCCGCCGGAGCGTCGCAGCACGCGGGCCCGCACGATGGCCCGGGCGTAGACCTCGCCGCCGACCACGGCACGATGCTCCAGGAACAGGGCCTTCTCGTCGTGCCCGATGAACCGGGACTGCACCTCGAACCGCTGCCAGAGCTGGAGCGACTTGCGGAAGGTGATCGTCTCACTCGACACGACCGCGTACCAGCCCTGCTCCTTCATCACGTCGAACAACCCCGTGCGGATGAGGTGGTCCCAGCGACCGAGGTCGAACAGCGACAGGTACCGGCCGTTGTTCATGTGGCGGAGGATGTCGAGGTCGGTCGGCAGGGTGGTCACCGTCACGGTGCCGACGGCGGTGGGGTCGAGGGTCTTCCCCTGCCGCACGCGGCGACGCGCACCGAGGATCACGAGGAGGGTCCGCCAGATCACGTTCACGAGGACTGATCGTAGCCATCCGCGCACGACGGTCGAACTTCGTTGTCCGATTCCTCCATGCCCCCGGTGGGCCTCTCGGGGGCCGTCGTCCCGATTTCCGATTTCCACGGACCCGCCGTAGAGTCACCGCATGAGCGCCGAAGCCCAGCCCGAAGTCATCGTCCGTCCGGTCCGTGATGTGGATGCGGAAGCCCTCGGTCGCGTGCATGCGCAGTGCTGGCACGAGACCTACGATCACCTCATCAGCAAGGCGGCTCTGGAGAAGGTCTCCCCCCGCCGGATGGCCGAGCTCTGGACGCACTGGGCGGCGCAGGGCCCCGACTTCAAGATGAACGCGGCGCTCGTCGACGGCGAGATCGTCGGCTTCGTCGGCTCGGGTCCGGCCCGCGACAAGGACGCCCCGGCGTTCCGCGAGCTGTACTTCATCTACCTGCTCGACGCGTACCACTCGACCGGCATCGGGCAGAAGCTGTTCGATGCGGCCGTCGAGAAGGACGAGCCGCTCTACCTCTGGGTCGCCGAGGACAACCCCCGCGCGCACCGCTTCTACACGCGCAACGGATTCCACCTCGACGGCGCCGCGCACACCGAGCCGTTCCTCGGCGAGACGCTCACCGAGGTCCGCTTCGTGCGCCCCTGACCCTCGTCTTCACCGAAAGGGCCGCCCCGCGGGGCGGCCCTTTCGTCTGCGCTCAGAGGCGTTCGATGATCGTGACGTTCGCGACGCCGCCGCCCTCGCACATCGTCTGCAGGCCGTACCGGCCGCCGGTGCGCTCCAGCTCGTTGAGCAGGGTCGCGAGGATGCGGGTGCCGGTCGCGCCGATCGGGTGGCCCAGCGCGATGCCGCCGCCGTTGACGTTGACCTTCTCGTGCGGCGCACCGGTCTCGCGCATCCAGGCGAGCACGACCGAGGCGAACGCCTCGTTGACCTCGAACAGGTCGATGTCCTCGATCCGGAGCCGGGTGCGCTCCAGCGCGTGCCGGGTCGCCGGGATCGGCGCGGTGAGCATGAGCACGGGGTCGTCGCCGCGGACGGAGACGTGGTGGATGCGGGCCCGCGGGGTGAGGCCGTGCTCCTGCACCGCCCGCGCACTGGCGATGAGCACGGCACTCGATGCATCGCTGATCTGCGACGCGACCGCGGCGGTGATCCGTCCCCCGGGCGCGAGCGGCGGCAGTCCGGCGATGCGTTCCAGAGTGGTGTCCCGGCGCACGCCCTCGTCGTGGTCGAGCCCGGCGAGCGGCGCGATCTCCGCCGCGAACCGCCCCTCGTCCTGGGCCACGGCCGCCCGGCGGTGACTCTCCAGCGCGTACCGCTCCATCTCCTCCCGCGAGATGTCCCACCGCTCGGCGATGAGCTCCGCGCCCCGGAACTGCGAGATCTCCTGGTCGCCGTAGCGCTCCTGCCATCCGGGCGACTCGGCGTACGGCGTCGTGAAGCCGTACTCCCGGCCGACGGTCGCGGCGGCCGTGAGCGGGATCCGCGACATGTTCTGCAGCCCGCCGGCGATCACGAGGTCACTGGTGCCGCTGAGCACCGCCTGCGCGGCGAAGTGCACGGCCTGCTGACTGGATCCGCACTGGCGGTCGATCGTCACGCCGGGCACGTGCTCCGGGAAGCCGGCGACGAGCAGCGCGGTGCGCGCGACGTTCCCGGCCTGCCCCCCGATCGCATCGATGGCTCCGAGGATCACGTCGTCCACGGCGCCGGGGTCGATGCCGGTCCGGTCGACGAGGGCCCGCAGACTGTGCGCGCCGAGGTCGGCGGGGTGGATCTCCGCGAGAGCGCCGCCACGGCGTCCGACCGGCGAACGGACCGCGTCGACGATGTAGGCCTCTGCCATGATCTCCCTCTTCTCAGTCCTCCGTGCCGGCCGGCAGGAGCAGCCGGAAGCGTTCGCACAGCACCGGCATGTCGGGTTCATAGCCGCGCGGGTTCTCGGAGTGGGTGCGCCAGTAGCGCTCGTGCACCTCGCGCCAGTGCGCGAGCGTGCGATCCCCCTCCCCCTCGGCGAACGCGTGCGCCTCGTCGACCTCGTCGAACGGCACGATGTCGATCGCCGTGGTCTCGATCACGGCGCGCGGGGCGCCGGTTCCGTCGAGGATGATGCTGAGCTCGCCGACGGTCGGCAGCGGATCCCCTGTCTCCTCGTAGTCCCAGACGGAGGACGCGGTGCCCACCTTGATGCCGCGGAGCACGAGCTCCAGGAGCTCGTCGGCGTGCTCCGGCGTCGCGCCGAAACCCCACGCCTCGGGAAGCGCCTCGGGCAGGTGCGGCAGCGCGATCCGGGCGTCGCGCCAGTACTCCTCGATGGCAGTGCGGTCGGTCATGGATCAGCGCCCCGAGACCTTGCCGAACACCTTCGCGATCGGCGCGAGCACGAGCGGCCGCGCCGCGACCCACGCGATCGCGATCACGACGAGCGAGGCGATGAACACCCAGAACCCCGTCCACGTCGCGGCATCCTGCGCGGCGAACATGTGATTGAGGTTGCGCAGGAAGCCGGTCAGCATCACGAGCGCGACGTGCGCGATGATGAACGCCACGAAGTAGAGCATCACCGGGAAGTGCAGGGCGCGCGCCCATTCCACCGGGTACGCCTTCGACAGGCGCTCCGCCTTCTTGGGCCAGAGCCCCGACATGCGGAACCCGGTGACGGCGGCGAGCGGTGCCGCGAGGAAGACGGTGACGAAGTAGGCGAGCTGCTGCAGGCTGTTGTAGTTGTTCCAGCCGTTCTCGTGCGGCCAGTCGAACGAGATGTACTGCAGCGCCGCCGACAGCGCGTTCGGGAAGACCTCCCAGCTCGTCGGCACGATCCGCACCCAGTGCCCCGTGGCGAACAGCAGCACCACGAAGATCACGCCGTTCAGCAGCCACAGGATGTCGAGCGCCTGATGGAACCAGAGGTTCAGGCTGATCTTGCCCTTCGGGTTGTTCCGCGGCGTCCAGAACACGCTCGGACGCTTCTCGGTGCGCACCTGCAGCCCCGAGCGGATGATCAGCACGATCAGGAACATGTTGAAGAAGTGCGCCCAGTTGACCCACGGCGCGAAGCCGGGCTCGACCGGGATCGGCGGCTCGTACTCGCCCGGGAAGGCGGCCAGGAAGTCCTGCATGAAGGGGAGGCTCAGCAGCGTGCGGACGAGGGCCACGGCCGCGGCCGCGAGCACACCGAGGGCGGCGGCGCCGAACAGCGCCGCGATCGCCTGGGTCCAGGTCGGGCGGCGGCGAGCGGTCGGGGTGGTCGAGGCGGCGGCCGGGAGGTGTCGGGGGGCACGACCGTTCCAGACCGTGCGGGTCCAGGGCAGCGGCGTGCTGATGTCGGCGGCCGGGGCGAGCGCGGTGCCGGGGACCGCGGGTTCCGCCGTCGCGGGTGCCGCGGCCGGAGCCGGAGTCTCCGCGATCGCGGGGGCGTCCGCTGCTACGGCCGAGGAGGTGTCGGCGGTCGCCCGCGCAGGCACGGTCCCCGCAGGCGGCCAGGGCTCGCCGCCCGGGACACGGGGCAGTCCACGACGAACGCTGGAGGATCCGGCGGGCGTCGCGGCGCCGGGCGTCGCGGGAGCGGGCGTCGCGGCAGCGGACGTCGCGGCGGCAGCCGGCTCGGCAGCGGGAGCGTCGGGCGCCGTGACCGCGGCACGTGACGTCTCGGCAGGCACCGCGGCGACGGCCGACACCGCCGGCGCGGCCTCGGCCGGCGGCCACGGCTCGCCGCCCGGGACGCGCGGAAGGCCCCGACGGAGAGTCGGGCGCGGGGCGGCGTCCGCCGGCAGAGAGGGGGTCGCGACAGCGGCCTCGACCTCGGGGGCCGTGCCCTCGACGCGCTCCGTCGTCGCGGACGCCGGCGCCGACACCGTCGCCTCGGCGGCGGCCACCTCGACCGCATCGACGGTCTCGACCGTCACCTCGGCGGGCGGCCACGGCTCGCCGCCCGGCACCCGCGGAAGCCCGCGGCGCAGCACCCGCCTCGCCATGGCTACTTCTTCCGCGCCTCGAGCGCAGCGATCACCTGCGGCACGATCGTGAACACATCGCCGACGATGCCGAAGTCGGCGACGTCGAAGATCGGCGCCTCCGGGTCCTTGTTGATCGCCACGATGTTCTTCGACGTCTGCATGCCGGCGCGGTGCTGGATCGCGCCGGAGATCCCGAGCGCGACGTAGAGCTGCGGCGACACCGAGACCCCGGTCTGCCCGACCTGGTGGGACTGCGGGATGTAGCCCGCATCGACGGCGGCACGCGAGGCGCCGACCGCGGCCCCGAGGGCGTCGGCGAGCTCCTCCACGAGCACGAACTTCTCCTTCGAGGCGAGACCCCGGCCGCCCGACACGACGCGGGTCGCTCCGCGCAGCTCGGGCCGGGACGAGGTGGCCTCGACCGTCTCGACGGGGCCCGCCGTCGCGGCGACCGCTCCGGACGGAGTGACCGCGAGCTGCTCGACCTGCGGGGAGGCGACCGCCTCGGCTCTGGCGTCCACAGCGCCCTGGCGCAGCGTGACGACGAGCGTGCCGTACGTCGCGGCGGCGTCGACGAGATACGCCCCGCCATAGACCGAGTGGTGGGCGACGATGCCCTCGTCGTCACGCGAGACCCCGACCGCGTCCACGGCGAGCGCACTCTTCGTCCGCACCGCGAACCGGCCGGCGACATCGCGTCCGGAGATCGAGTTCGAGATGAGGACGGCCGCGGGATGCACCTGCGCGGCGGCGGCCTGCAGCGCGTCGACGATCGGGACCGTCAGCGCGGACGGGTCGCCGTCGGCCGTGAGCACGACCGCGGCTCCGGCCTCCGCGGCCGTGGCGACCGCCGCCTCGGAACCGCCGACGATCACCGCGACCGGTGTGCCGATGCCTGCCGCCGCGCCGAGGAGTCCGACGGTGCTGCTGGTGAGTGCACCGGACGGGTCGACGTCGAGGAGCACGAGGATCGGGTTCTCGGGGTACGCCATGTCACACCAGCCTGTTCTGCACGAGGAACTCGACGAGCTTCTCGGCGGCATCGCCCTCGTCGGTGATCTTGACGCCGGCGGCCCGCGGGGGCTTCTCCGAGACCGCGGTCATGATGGTGCGCGGCGCCGCCGCCGGGTCGGCCGACACGTCGAGGTCGGCGAGGGACAGCACCTCCAGCGGCTTCTTCTTCGCCGCCATGATGCCCTTGAAGTTGGGGAACCGGGCGTCCGGGAGCGCCTCGGTGATGGAGATGACGGCGGGCAGCGGCGCGGTCACCTGCTGGTTGCCCGCGTCGGCGCCGCGGGTGCCGGAGACGCCCTCGGCGGTGATCTCGACCGCGGTGAGGGCGGTGGCCTGCGCCCAGCCGAGGTGTTCGGCGAGCATCGCGGGGAGGACCCCGCCGGCGCCGTCGGTGGACAGGTTGCCGGTGATGACGAGGTCGGGGGCGCCGCGGCGGATCGCGGCGGCGAGCACCTCGGCGGTGAGGCCCAGGTCGGCGCCGACGAGCTGTTCGTCGACGATGTGGATCGCGGAGGCGGCGCCGATCGCGAGGGCCCGCCGCACGGATGCCGTCGCGCTCTCGGGCGCCATCGTCAGGGCCACGACCTCGGTGCCCTCGTTCTTGTCGGCGTGGGCCAGGGCGACCTCGAGGGCCCGCTCCGTGATCTCGTCGAGGACCACATCCCCGGCCCCGCGTTCGGCGAGTCCGGTCTCGAGATTCAACGTGCGATCGCCATAGGTGTCCGGTACCTCTTTGACCAGGACGAAGATCTTCATCGAATGCTCCTCACGACACGCTGAGTCTATCCGCACGCTCTTCTATGTAGCCAAAGGCGGAGGGATCCGCAGGTGGTACCCCCGATTTCGGCCGCCAATGTATACATAGTCGACAGTCGGGCCCCGCGGCTCGCCGCTGACAGCCGGGGGCGGACTCCCCCGGTACCGTAGAGACGTGGTCCGACCCCGCCCGCTTCCCGTCGACCCGCTCGCCGAGGCGAAGCGGCAGTGGATCGCGCACGGCTGGACCGAGGCCGCGGACGGCATGACGGTGGTCACCTCGGTGATGCGCGCCCAGCAGCTCCTCCTGGCCCGCGTCGACGCGGCCCTCAAGCCCTTCGCGCTGAGCTTCGCCCGCTACGAGGTGCTGCGGCTGCTCGCCTTCAGCCGCGCCGGACGCCTGCCGTTGTCGAGTGTCGTCGCGCGCCTGCAGGTCCACGCCACCACCATCACGAGCACCGCCGAGCGGCTCATGCGCGACGGCCTCGTCGTCCGCGAACCGCACCCGCACGACGGACGCGCGGCGATGCTCGCCCTCACCGACGACGGCCGCGATCTCGTCGAGCGCGCCACGACCGCCCTCAACGCCGACGTCTTCGCCGACCCCGGGATGAGCGAGGCCGACGCCGCCGAGCTCGTCGCCATCGTCGCCCGCCTGCGCCGCGACGCCGGCGACTTCATCGACCCGCGCCCCCTCCCCGAACCGCTCTGATGCCCCGGTTCGTGCTCGAGACCGTGATCGCGGCACCGCGCCCTGTCGTGTTCGCCGCAGCACTGGACCCGGAGCTGCATCTGCAGTCGATGGCGCGCTACGACGAGACGATGATCGAGGAGCCCGCAGGCGGCGCGTTCAGCGAGGGGTCCACGGTCACCTGGCGCGCGCGGCACTTCGGCATCCCGTTCCGCCTGCGCTCCGTGGTGTTCGACATCGACGCGCCGCATCGGTTCACCGACCGTCAGATCGCCGGACCGTTCCGCGACCTCCGGCACGAGCACGTGTTCGAGGAGCATCCGCGCGGCACCCTCATGCGCGACACGATCGTGTTCCGGTCGCCCTTCGGGCCCCTCGGCCGCGTCGTCGACGCCCTCGTGCTCGGCCGCTACATGGAGCGCCTGATCGCCGAACGCAACACCGCTCTGGTCGCCGCGATCGAGGATGGCGGGCGTACTCTTCCTGCATGAGCGAACTGCGCGTGCACACCGTCCTCACCGGTCGCGGCCCCGCCGCGGCGATCCTCCTCACCGACGAGCAGGTGGCGTCCTTCGGCGCCGGCAAGGCCTTCCCGGTCGCGGTCACGATCGGCGGGCGCACCGCGCGCCTGCGCCTGGCCCGCATGGGCGGCGAGAACATGATCGGGCTCAGCAAGGCCGCCCGCGCGGACCTCGGTGTCGAGATCGATCAGGAGGTCGACGCCGTCATCCGGCTCGACACCGCGGAGCGGGTGGTCGAGGTGCCGCCAGCACTGGCCGCCGCCCTCGACGCCGATCCGGCCGTGCGCGCGGCGTTCGACGCCCTCTCCCCGTCGGCGCGCAAGGAGCACGCCAGGGCGGTCGCCGAGGCCAAGCAGGAGGCGACGCGCGAGCGCCGGATCGCGAAGATCGTGGAGTCCCTGCGCGGCTGACCCGTGCCCCGCGGTCAGCGGTTCTGGAAGTCCGGCGTGCGCTTCTCGCGGAAGGCCGCCATCCCCTCCTTCTGGTCGTGCGTGTCGAACAGCGCCGCGAACGCCTGCTTCTCGTGGGCGAGGCCCTCGGACAGCGTCGTCTCCATGGCGGCATCGAGCGCGGCCTTGGCGGCGTAGACCGACGGCAGCGACTTCGACGCGATCGTCTCGGCCAGCGTCGTCGCCTCGGTGAGGAGATCCGCCGCGGGGACGACACGGGACACGAGTCCGGAGCGCTCGGCCTCCTCTGCCCCCATGAAGCGGCCGGACAGCACGAGCTCCGCCGCCTTGTAGTACCCCACCGCGCGGATGAGCCGCTGGGTGCCGCCCATGCCGGGGATCACTCCGAGGTTGATCTCGGGCTGTCCGAACTTCGCGGTGTCCGCGGCGAGGATGATGTCGCACATCATCGCCAACTCGCAGCCGCCGCCGAGCGCGAACCCGGAGACCGCCGCGATGACCGGGGTGCGCACGGCCGCGAAGTCGTGCCAGACGCCGAAGTGGTCGGTCTCGAGCATCTCCGCCGCGGACATGCCCTCCATCTCCTTGATGTCGGCGCCGGCCGCGAAGGCCTTCTCGGAGCCGGTCACGACGATGGCCCCGACGCCGTCATCCGCATCGAAGGCCTGCGCGGCCGCGGTGACCTCCTCGGCGAGCCGGCTGTTCAGCGCGTTGAGCGCCTCCGGTCGGTGGAGGGTGATCCAGCCCACCCGTCCGCGCTGCTCCACCAGGATCGTCTCGTACTCGGTCATCGCTCCCGCCTTCCTGTTGTCATCCACCCTCCCCTTCGAATCGCCCGATTTGCTGCATTTCGGCCGGATTTGCGACCATTCAGGCGATTCGAAAGCGGGAGTCAGCCGCGGATCTCCGTGATGATGCCGGAGAAGTCACGGGCGGCGCCGTCGCCGGCGGCGTAGGCGGCGTACAGCTCCTGCGCCAGACGACCCATCCGCGCGTCCGTCGAGGTCTGCTCGATGGCCTGCAGCGCGAGACCGAGGTCCTTCGCCATGAGGGCTCCAGCGAACCCCGGCTGGTAGTCCCGGTTCGCGGGGCTGGTGGGCACCGGACCGGGCACGGGGCAGTTCGTGGTGAGCGCCCAGCACTGCCCCGACGCCTGGGACACCACATCGAATAGGGCCTGATGCTCGAGTCCCAACCGCTCGCCCAGCACGAAGGCCTCGGCGACGGCGATCTGCGACACCGCGAGCACCATGTTGTTGCAGACCTTCGCCGCCTGTCCGAGTCCCGGTCCGCCGCAGTGCACGATCCGCTTCCCCATGATCTCCAGCAGCGGCAGCGCCGCCGCGAAGTCGTCGTCGGAACCCCCGACCATGAACGCCAGGGTCCCGGCCTCCGCCCCGACCACACCTCCGGATACCGGAGCATCGATGTGCCGGTGGCCCGCGGCGAGCGCAAGTGCATGGGCGGCCCGCGCCTCGTCCACCGCGATGGTCGACGACTCGATGAACAGCGTCCCGGGGCGCGCGGCCGCCAGCAGCTCCGTGCGGTAGGCCTCGATGACGTGCTTCCCCGCCGGGAACATCGTCACCACGACCTCCGCGTCCGCCACCGCCTCCGCGCCGCTCGCCGCCACGGGGATCCCGGCCGCTCGCGCCGCCTCGATGGCCGCGGGCACGAGGTCGAACCCGTGCACCTCGTGTCCGGCGGCGACGAGGTTCTTCGCCATCGGCAGCCCCATGTGCCCGAGCCCGAGGAAGGCGACGCGGGTCATGATGCGCTCCGCATCGACGTCGACCCCGCGGGTCGCAGCATCTCCCGGCCGACGATCAGGCGCATGATCTCGTTCGTCCCCTCGAGGATCTGGTGCACGCGGAGGTCGCGGACGATCTTCTCGATGCCGTAGTCCTGCAGGTAGCCGTAGCCGCCGTGCAGCTGGAGGGCGCGGTTGGCCACCTCGAAGCCGGCGTCGGTCGCAAAGCGCTTGGCCATCGCGCAGCGCATCGTCGCGTCCGGCGCCTTCTCGTCCACCGCCTGCGCGCCGTCCCGCACCATGAGCCGCGCGGCCTGCAGGTCGGTGCGCATGTCGGCGATCGCGAAGAGGATCGACTGCTTCTCCGCCAGCGGCTCCCCGAACGCGACGCGCTCGTGCACGTACTGCACGGCCTTGTCGAGCGCGGCCTGCGCGCCACCGAGAGAGCACGCCGCGATGTTGAGGCGGCCACCGTTGAGCGCCGACATCGCGATCGCGAAACCGCGTCCCTCGTCGCCGAGCATCGCGGACGCCGGCACCCGCACGCCGTCCATGATCACGGGCCGGGTGGGCTGCGCGTGCCACCCCATCTTCTTCTCCGGAGCACCGAAGCTCAGGTTCTCCGCGTCGCCGGGGACCAGGAAGGCGCTGATCCCGCGGGCTCCCGGCTCGCCGGTCCGCGCCATGACGACGTACACCGCGGCCTCACCGGCTCCGGAGATGAACTGCTTCACCCCGGTCAGCACGTACTCGTCGCCCTCGCGGACGGCACTGGTCGCGATGTTCGCCGCGTCGGATCCGGCCCCCGGCTCGGTGAGGCAGTAGCCGCCGAACTCCTGCATGGCGGTCAGCGACGGCAGCCAGCGCGACCGCTGCTCGTCGTCGCCGTAGGTGTCGATCATCCACACCACCATGTTGTGGATGGAGATGTAGGCGGCCACCGCGGGGTCGGCCTTGGCGAGCTCCTCGAAGATGGCGACGGTGTCGACGCGGGTGAGGCCCGTGCCGCCGAACTCCTCGCTCACGTAGATCCCGCCGAGGCCGAGCTCGCCGCCGCGCTGCAGCGACTCCCGCGGGAACAGGTGCTTCTCGTCGCGTTCCGCGGCGAACGGGGCGAGCTCCGCATCGGCGAACTCTCGCACGGCGTCGAGGATCGCCTCGCGCTCTTCATCGGTGGTGGTGACGGTGGTCATGGTCATCGCGTGTCCTTAGTGCATCGTGGGGATGACGAAGCTGGCGCCCTCGCGTATCCCCGACGGCCAGCGGCTCGTCACGGTCTTGGTCTTCGTGTAGAAGCGGAAGGCGTCGGCGCCGTGCTGATTGAGGTCGCCGAAACCGCTGCGCTTCCAGCCGCCGAACGTGTAGTAGGCGATCGGCACCGGGATGGGAACGTTCACGCCCACCATCCCGACCTCCACGCGTGCGGCGAAGTCGCGGGCGGCGTCACCGTCGCGCGTGAAGATGGCGACGCCGTTGCCGTACTCGTGCTCGGAGGCCATGCGCAGCGCCTCCTCGTAGTCGGCGGCGCGGGCGATCACGAGCACCGGGCCGAAGATCTCCTCGCGGTAGATCGCCATGTCGGTCGTCACGTGATCGAACAGGGTCGGTCCGAGGTAGAAGCCCTCCTCGTGCCCGTCGACCGTGAAGCCGCGGCCGTCGGCGAGCAGCGTCGCGCCCTCGTCGATCCCCTGCTGGATGTAGCCCTCCACCCGCTCGACCGCTGCGCGGGTGACCAGGGGGCCGTAGTCGACGTCCGCCGCGAGGGACGGTCCGACCCGCAGCTGAGCGACGCGTTCGGTGAGCTTGGCGGCAAGCGCGTCCGCGGTCTCCTCGCCGACCGGCACGGCGACGGAGATGGCCATGCACCGCTCCCCTGCGGAGCCGTAGCCGGCGCCGATGAGCGCGTCGACGGCCTGGTCGAGGTCGGCGTCCGGCATCACGATCATGTGGTTCTTCGCGCCGCCGAAGCACTGCGCGCGCTTGCCGTGGGCGGCCGCGGTGGCGTAGATGTACTCGGCGATGGGCGTGGAGCCGACGAAACCGACCGCGCGGATCCGGTCGTCGGTGAGCAGCGTGTCCACCGCCTCCTTGTCGCCGTGCACCACGTTGAGGACGCCGGCCGGCAACCCCGCTTCGAGGAAGAGCTCGGCGAGGCGCACCGGCACCGAGGGGTCGCGCTCGCTGGGCTTGAGCACCACGGCGTTGCCGGCGGCGAGCGCGGGCCCGGCCTTCCACAGCGGGATCATGGCGGGGAAGTTGAAGGGCGTGATAGCGGCGACGACCCCGAGCGGCTGCCGCATCGAGTACACGTCGATGCCGGCCCCGGCCCCGGTGGAGTACTCGCCCTTGAGCAGATGCGGGGCTCCGGCGGAGAACTCGATGACCTCGAGACCCCGCTGGATGTCGCCCTTGGCGTCGTCGACGGTCTTGCCGTGCTCGCTCGCGAGGAGTTCGGCGAGGGAGGTCATCTCCTGCTGCACGAGGTCGAGGAACCGCAGGAGGACGCGGGCGCGCTTCTGCGGGTTGGTCGCCGCCCACGCGGCCTGTGCCTGCTCCGCGTTCCCGATGACGCGGCGCACCTCCTCCGCGGACGCGAGCGGCACCCGGGCCTGCACGGCTCCGGTGCTCGGGTCGAAGACGTCGGCGAAGCGGCCGTCTTCCGGGGTGACATGCGTTCCGCCCACGAAGTGCGGGATAGTACGGGTCATTGTGCGACATCCCTCCGTGCCCTCTTTGGCACATCGGCGAGTTTACTCCGACGACCGTGAAAATACGAGGACGTCCTTGTATCTTGCGGCGCCCCGCGTTCGGATGCCGCCGTCGCCCGTTCTCCGGCCGTTCACCCGCCGGACATCCAGGCCGATTACAACTGCAGATGCACGGCACAGACTCAGACCGGATCGGGTAGTCGCGTCTCCCGTGCACACGGTGAGCACTCTCGCTCCCGAGACCCCCGCCGAATCGGGTCGGCGGGGGTCTTCTCTTCCTTCGAATCGCTTGCTTTGCTCCATTTCGGCCGGGGATAGAGCACAGTGCGCGATTCGAACCGGGGCTGTGGAGACCGACCCCGCCCCGACCGCGGGGGTGGGAGCGTGGGGGCATGGGACGACGACAGCAGCTTCCGGCCCGCTTCGGGGCGGACTTCGCGGTCCGGACGGCGCGACTGCACGGCGTGAGTCGCGGACGGCTGCGCGGATCCGACCTCGAGGCTCCGTTCCACGGGGTCCGCGTGCACCCCCGCCCGGCTCCCGGGATCGACATCGCAGACCCGTACGAGCGGCAGCGGCACGCGCGGGTGGCACGAGCACAGTCCTACGCCCCGATCCTGCACACGGGACACTTCTTCAGTCACGAGACCGCCGTGTCGATCTGGGGAGGCCCCCTGCCGCTCGCCTTCGACGATCACGGAGGCATCGCGACGGCGGACGACCTCGCCCTCCACGTCAGCGCGTCCGGCGGGATCCCGTTCCCCCGCGCCCGCGGCGTGACCGGGCACCGCACGCTGTCCAGCCTCACCTCGATCCGCTATCGGGACGGCCTCCGGGTGACCTCCCCCGCCGCGACCTGGGTCTCCCTCGGCACGCTGCCGCTGGTGGACCTCGTGGCCCTCGGCGACTACTTCTGCCGGCGCTGGAGACCGGGTGTCGGGCGGCCGGACCTCGGGAGGCAGCCGTGGGCGACAATCGACGAACTGCGGGAGATGCTGGCGGCAGGGCGGAGGCGCGGGGCGGCACGGTTGCGGGAGGCGGTCGAGCTCGTGCGGGAGGACTCGTGGTCGCCGCGGGAGAGCCGGCTGCGGTGCCTCCTGGTCGCGGCCGGGATCCCGGAGCCTCAACTCAACGTGGACGTGTTCGACGACCGAGGTCGCTTCCTGGCCTGCGTCGACATGGTCTGGGAGGCCGAACGCGTCGCGGCGGAGTACCACGGCATGGTGCACGGCGCGCAGTGGGCACGGGATATCGAGCGGGTCGCGGCGCTGCGGGCTGCCGGGTGGACGGTGATCGAGGTCACCGCACCCCTCCTCCACAGACAGGAGGAACTGATCCGCCGTGTGGCGTCGGCGCTGGGGCGGTGACCCCGCGTTCGAATCGCGCGAATGGCGGCATCCGGCCCGGATTTACAGCCAATCGCGCGACTCGAACGGGAACTAGAATCGACCAGGCGCCGCGACCCTGGCGCCGCCACCCCGCGTCCGCACCCCGACGCCGCTCACCCCCGAGGACCGCACCATGTCCGCATCCGCGCCCGTCTCCGAACCCGTCACCGTCTCCATCCGTCGCGAGGTCGACCCGGAGCGCATCGCCGAGGCCACCGCGTGGGTGCAGACCGGGGTGAACCTCGCGACGAAGTACCCGGGATTCCTCGGCTCCGGCTGGGTCCGTGCCGGCGAGGACTCCCAGGTCTGGCACATGCTCTACCGCTTCGCGAGCGAGGACGCGCTCACCGCGTGGGAGCAGTCCGGCGAACGCGCGTGGTGGCTGTCGATGGGCCAGGGCTTCGTCCGCAGCGAGCGGTCCAAGCGCCGCTCCGGCATCGAGGGCTGGTTCGACGAGCCGTCCACGGGATCCATCCCCGTCGTCGATCCGGACGGCACGACCAGCACCGTGACCGTCGCTCCCGCGCCGCCGCGGTGGAAGCAGGCCGTCTCGATCTGGCTCGGCTTCTTCCCCGTGAACCTCGCGTTCACCTACGCCATGAGCCCGGTACCGGGATGGGACGCCGTGCCGCTGTGGCTCCGCGTGCTCATCACCACCCTCGTGCTCACGCCGATCATGACGTACTGGGTGCTGCCGTTCGTCACGCGCTCCCTGCGGAACTGGCTCGCCCGCTAGCGCCGCCCCTCAGGAGCCGGACTCCGCGCCCGGGGTGACACCCTTCTTCGCCGGTTCCACGAGCGAGAGCGGATCGGCGATGTCCTCCAGCGACTTCCCGGCGGCACTGACGCCGAAGACGCCGCACACGACACCGCCGAACATCATGATGGCCGCACCGAGCACGTAGCCCCAGAACAGCGGACCGCGGTCGCCGGACTCCGCGCTCGCACCGATCAGCGCGCCGTAGAGCACCGGGGCGACGGCGCCGACGAGCTGCCCGATCGAGAAGACGTAGGAGATCACCTGGCTGCGCAGTTCGAGCGGGAAGATCTCGCTCACCGTCAGATACGCGGCGGAGGCCCCGGCCGAGGCGAAGAAGAACGATGCACACCAGAACGCCGTGTGCGTGCCCGCGTTCAGCACGCCCGCGTTGAAGAGGAAGGCGCTGACGAGCAGGATCAGTCCCGCGAGCACGTAGGTGCCGAACAGCATCCGCCGACGACCCCACGTGTCGAAGAAGTGGCCGAGGATGAGCGCGCCGGCGAGGTTGCCCACTGCGAACACGATGAAGTACTGCGACGCGGATGCCGGCGGGGTGTCGTAGAAGTTCTCCAGCACGAGCGCGTACGTGAAGAAGATCGCGTTGTAGAGGAAGGACTGCGTGACCATCATCGTGATGCCGACGAGCGTGCGCCGGGGGTACTTCTTGAACAGCACCTTCGCGATCACGAGGAACGGGACGCTGCCGTATTCCTTGACCGTGATGGCCTTGCTCTCGTCGACGGGCTCGATCGTCTTGCCCTCCTTGCGGATGCGCTCCTCGATCTCGTCGACGTTGCGTTCCGCCTCCTCCTCGCGGCCGTGCGTCATCTGCCAGCGCGGGCTCTCCGGGATGTGCCGCCGCAGCCAGATGATGAGGAGGCCGAGGATCGGGCCGACGAAGAAGCTCAGCCGCCAGCCGATGTCGGCGGGCAGGATGTCGGTGTTGAGGAAGAACATGTTGGCGATGGCGCCGAGGGCCGCACCGCCCCAGTAGGTGCCGTTGATGGCGATGTCGACCCGGCCGCGGTACTTCGCGGGGATGATCTCGTCGATGGCCGAGTTGATGGCCGCGTACTCGCCGCCGATGCCCGCCCCGGCGACGAAGCGCCAGATGTAGAAGAACCAGGGGGCGAACGCGAGGCCCGCGACGGCCGACCCGACGAGGTACACCCCGAGCGAGAGCAGGAAGAGGTTCTTGCGGCCGAGGCGGTCGGCGAGACGGCCGAACACGAGGGCGCCGAACACCTGGCCCAGCAGGTAGCAGGTGCCGGCGAGGCCGACCTCGGCCGGGCCCATCCCCAGCGTCTGCGCGTACCCGTTGGCCGCGACGATCTGCACCTCGAGGCCGTCGAGGATCCAGGAGAACCCGAGTCCGACGACGATCATCCAGTGGAAGCGCGACCAGGGGAGCCGGTCCATGCGCGCGGGGACGAGTGACCGGACCTCCTTGACGGTGACGTCGGACGCGGACATGGGGGCCTCCTTCTCGCGGGACACGCTTTCGTCCCGGATCCGGCTTACTCCTCCCGGAAATCCGCCGCATCCGCTTGACCCGGGGCCGTCGGCACGCTACCGCTTCGAATCGCGCGAATGGCTCCATCCCGGGCGAGAATGGAGCCATTCAGGCGATTCGAACGGAACGGGGTCAGCGGGCGACATGCCGCTCGTCCGGGCCGTCGTAGTGCGACAGCGGGCGGATCAGGGCGTTCGCGCCGGCCTGCTCGATGACGTGGGCCGTCCACCCCGTCACCCGCGCCGCGACGAACAGCGGCGTGAAGGTGAGCGTGTCGAAGCCGATGAGGCTGTATGCGGGACCGGACGGGTAGTCGAGGTTCGGGTGGATCCCCTTGCGCTCGACGAACTGCGACTCCAGCGCGTCGTACAGCGCGGCGACGTCCTCCCGACCGTAGTGCGCGACCAGGGTGTCCAGCGCGGCCTTCATCGTCGGCACGCGGGAGTCGCCGTTCTTGTAGACGCGGTGCCCGAAGCCCATGATCTTGCGCTTCTCCGCGAGGGCCTTGTCGAGCCAGGCCTCGACGGCGTCCGCCGAGCCGATCTCCTTGAAGATGTGCAGCACCGCCTCGTTCGCCCCGCCGTGCAGCGGGCCCTTGAGCGCGCCGATGGCGCCGACGACCGCCGAGTAGATGTCGCTGAGGGTCGAGGTGATGACCCGGGCGGTGAAGGTCGAGGCGTTGAAGGAGTGCTCGGCGTAGAGGATCATCGACCGGTTGAACGCGTCGACCACGACATCGTCGGCCTCCTCCCCGAAGGTCATCCAGAGGAAGTTCGCCGAGTAGTCGAGGTCGTCGCGCGGAGCGATAAGCTCCTGGCCGCGACGGCGACGCTGGCCGTAGGCGACGATGGCCGGCAGCGCGGCGAACAGGCGGATGCTGCGCGCCAGGTTCTGCTCGGGGCTGCCACCGGCGTCGAGCACGGAACCGCCAGCCTCGGGGTCGGATGCGCCGATCAGGCTCACGGCGGTGCGCACCTCGTCCATCGGGTGCGCCTCGAGCGGCACGAGGTCGATGGCGGCCTTCACGTTGTCGGCCAGGGCGCGGTGCTTCCGCTCCTCCAGCCGGAACGCGGCGAGCTCGTCGCCCGTCGGCAGCTCGCCGTTCCACAGCAGGTACGCCACGGCCTCGAAGGACTGCGTGTCCGCGAGCTCCTGCACGGGATAGCCGCGGTAGAGCAGGCTGTTCGTCTCGGGGTTGACCTTCGAGATCGCCGTCGTGTCGACGACGACCCCCGCGAGGCCCTTCTTGATGTCCGGCTCGGTCATGGTCACTCCTTCGTGTACGTCGACTCGTCGCTGCGCTCCTCGCTCAGCAACCGCGTCGTGTGTCCGCTTCGCTGCGCTCAGCGACCGGTGTTGTCGAGTGTGAAGTTGAAGACGCCGGAGTCGAAACGGTTGTACGACTCGTAGTCGATCAGCTGGTAGAGGTCGGCGCGGTGCTGCATCTCCCCGAGCTTCGAGGTCAGGTGCCCCTCGTCGTTCAGCGTATCGAGCGCACGGCCCGCCGCCCCCATCGCGATCCGCAGCAGCGACACCGGCCAGATGACCATGCGCACCCCCGCATCACGGAGAGCGTCGACGGAGAACAGCTCGCTCTTGCCGAACTCGGTCATGTTCGCGAGGATCGGCACGTCCAGCGCCGCGGCCATGGCCTCGAACTCGCCGATCGTGCGCATCGCCTCGGGGAAGATCGCGTCCGCCCCCGCGTCGACGAGCGCCTTGGCCCGGTCGATCGCCGCGTCCAGCCCCTCGACCGCACGGATGTCGGTACGCGCCATGATCAGGAAGTTCTCGTCGCGGCGGGCGTCGGCGGCCGCGCGGATCCGCTTGATCGCGGTGTCCTCGTCCACCACGGCCTTGCCGTCGAGGTGGCCGCAGCGCTTGGGGTTGACCTGGTCCTCGATGTGCGTTCCCGCGAGGCCGGCGTCCTCGAGCTCCTGGATCGTGCGGGCGACGTTCATCGGCTCACCGAAGCCGGTGTCGGCGTCGACGATCGCGGGGAGGTCGGTCATGCGGGCGATCTGCTTCGCCCGCCCGGCGACCTCGGTGAGCGTGGTGAGGCCGATGTCGGGCAGGCCGAGGTCGGCGGAGAGCACGGCGCCCGAGATGTAGACACCCTCGAACCCCTTCTGCTCGATCAGTCGGGCGCTCAGCGGGTTGAACGCGCCGGGGAACCGCAGCAGCTCCCCCGAGGCGAGCCGCTCCCGGAACAGGCGCCGCTTCTCGGCGGGCGTCGTGGTGGAGTACAGCATCAGAACAGGCCCGTCGGGGCGTCGGCGTCGTCGAGCAGACCCGGCTTCGCGACGATCGAGAGCTCGGCGACCTCGGCGGCCGTGAGCTCGGGCAGGCGCTGCACGAGCTCGAGGAACCGCTCGATCTCGGCGGGCTCGAGCACGGGCTCCGCGAGCAGGCGGAACTTGGCGATGTAGTTCTCCCGCGCGAACGGGCGCGCGCCGAGGGGGTGGGCGTCGGCGACGGCGATCTCGTCGACCACGGTCGAGCCGTCGGTGAGGCGGATCTCGACGCGACCGCCGAAGGCCTTCTCGTCCGGGTCCCCCGAGTGGTAGCGGCGGGTCCACTCCGCGTCCTCGGCCGTGGTGATCTTGTGCCACAGCGCGACGGTGTCGGCGCGGCCTGCGCGCTCCGGCGTGTAGGAGTCGACGTGGTGCCAGCCGCCGTCCTGCAGCGCCACCGCGAAGATGTACGGGATGGAGTGGTCGAGCGTCTCGCGGGAGGCCGTCGGGTCGTACTTCTGCGGGTCGTTCGCGCCCGAGCCGATCACGTAGTGCGTGTGGTGGCTGGTGTGCAGCACGATCGACGCGATGTTCGCGGGGTCGCGGAGGGCCGGGTTCGCGGTGCCGAGCTTGCGGGCGAGGTCGATCCACGCCTGCGCCTGGTACTCCGCGGAGTGCTCCTTCGTGTACGAGTCGAGGATCGCGCGCTTGGCCTCGCCGGCGGCGGGCAGCGGCACTTCGTAGGCCGCGTCCTTCCCGTCGAGCATCCAGGCGATCACGCCGTCCTCGCCTTCGTAGATCGGCGCCGGGCTCGTCTGTCCGCGCATCGCGCGGTCGACCGCCTCGACGGCCATCTTCCCGGCGAAGGCCGGGGCGTGCGCCTTCCAGGTGGAGATCTCGCCCTTGCGGCTCTGACGCGTGGCGGTCGTGGTGTGCAGCGCCTGGCCGACCGCCTGGTAGATCGTCTCGACGTCGAGGCCGAGGAGGGTGCCGATACCGGCGGCGGCGGACGGGCCGAGGTGCGCGACGTGATCGATCTTGTGCTTGTGCAGGCAGATCGCGCGCACGAGGTCCATCTGGATCTCGTAGCCGGTGGCGATGCCGCGCACGAGCGCGCGCCCGTCCTTGCCGGTGTGCTGCGCGACCGCGAGGATCGGCGGGATGTTGTCGCCCGGGTGCGAGTACTCGGCGGCGAGGAACGTGTCGTGGTAGTCGAGCTCGCGCACGGCCACGCCGTTCGCCCAGGCCGCCCACTCCGGGCTGGTGCGGCGGTCGAGCGGCGTTCCGAACAGGTTGGCGCCGGCCCCGCCCGTCGAGACGGGGTGGCTGAACGCCTGCGCGCGGGCTGCGACGATCGGCGCGCGGGTGAGAGAGGCGGCGGCGACGGCGGCGTTGTCGATGATGCGGTTGATGATCATGTCGACGACGGGCTGCTCGACCTCGACCTGGTCGACCGCGACCTCGGCGATCTTCCACGCGAGCTGATCCTCGCGGACGAGATTCTCGGAGCTGGCGTGCACGCGGACGTGGTGGGTGACGGTCATGAGTGTCCTTCGCTGTCGGGGAGGGAGTCGAGGATGCCGGTGAGCGCGTTGTGCAGGTGCACGTGCGTGGCATGGGCGGCGAGGTCGCCGTCGCGGGCGGCGAGCGCCTCGGCGATCGTGCGGTGCTCGGCGGCGGAGGCGGCGAGCCGGGCGGGCTTGTCCCGCGCCATGCGCCGCACGCGGACGAGGTGGGTGCGGACCGTGCGCAGCGCCGCAGCGATGTAGTCGTTGGCGACGGCGTCGTCGAGGGCCGCATCGAATCGCGCGATCAGGGCGTAGTAGGCATCGCGGCCCTCCGCCCTGGTGAGGTCCACGTGCGCGAACTCCGCGGCGAGCGCGGCGAACCGGTCGGCGTCACCCCGGACGGCCGCCAGCCGGGCGGAGGTCTCCTCCAGCGCGCGACGGATCTCGAACAGGGACCGGATGTCGTCGGCGTCGAGGTCGGCGACCACGGTGACGCGAGGCGACTGCTGCACGACCAGACCGTCGGCGGCCAGGCGACGCAGAGCCTCCCGCAGCGGCGTCCGGCTCACACCGAGGCGCTCGGCCTGCTCCACCTCGCCGAGCACGTACCCGGCCGGCAGCTCCCCGGACTGGATGCCGTCGAGGAGCGCCGCATAGGCGCGATCGCCCATGGACGTGCGCTCGACAGGGAGGACCATTCCGCCAGTGTATACATAAACAGCCCCACTCGGTCGACTTCTCGGGCGCGAGCGGTCCATTCGTATACATAGCCTCCCCCGGCCCCCTTCCTCATCCGGGCACAGCTTCGGAGCTCGCCCGGGACACGCCGCACCGTGGGGCGGGAGGCCGGCGTGTCGGCTCCGATCTCCGAAATTGTGCGCGCGAGTGGGCTCAGGGGGCGGGGCGGGGCTCGCCGAGCTTGACCACGACCACGCCGGCGAGCACGAGCACGCCCCCGAGGGCCTGCAGCGGGCCGGGGAGCTGCCCGAGCAGGAGCCAGCCGAAGAGCAGGGCCGCCACGACCTCGGCGAGCGCGACGAACGAGGCCAACCGGGAGCCGAGCATCCGTGTCGAGACGATGCCGAGCACGTACGCGAGGGCCGTGGCGATCACGCCGATCGCGAGGACCGGCACGAACCACGGCACCGCGCCGAACCGGTACTCGACGTCGGCCGTCGTCCACGCGAACGGCAGCACGCCGATGAGCGCGGCGAGGCTCAGACCCACGGCACCGAGCAGCAGCCCACTGCCCGCGAGGGCGATCGGCGGGATCCCGGTGTCCGCCCGCGCGGACAGCACGAAGTAGCTCGCGGCACCCACCATCGCCCCGAGCGCCCAGAGGACACCGACCACGTCCACCTGCGCCCCGGTGACGATGTCGAGCATGAGGACGAGCCCGACGAAGGCGATGCCCGCACCGAGGATGCTGCGCCGCGTGGGACGCTCACCCCGGCGCATCCACAGCCAGAGGAGCACCGCGACCGGGGCGGTGTACTCGATGAGCAGCGCGATCCCGACGTCCATCACCGCGACGGCCTGGAAGTAGCAGAGCTGGGTGGCCGCGACCGCGAGGAGGCCGTAGGCGGCGACCATCCCCGCGTTCTGCCGGAGAGCACGCCACCGCCCACGGAGCGCGAGGACCGTGGGGACGAGCAGCACGAGCGCCGCGACCCAGACCCGCACCGTGACGGCGGCCCCCGGCGTCCACCCCGCATCGATGAGTCCGCGCGCCCACGCCCCGGAGGAGCCGAACGCGAAGGCGGCGGCGACAGCGAGCGGCAGGCCGAGGCGCACCCCGGTCCGGGTGCGCGGAGTGTCATCAGCCACCGTGCTCATGAGGGATGACGCTACGCCGGCGGGAGTAAGCTGTCAACATGGTTTTCACCGATGACACAGAGGATGCGCTGCGCGCGGCGGTCTGGCTCGCGAACTCGGCGGAGGACCCGGACACCCTGGTCGACATCGACGACGAGAAGGCCTTCCTTCGGGTGTTCCCGTACACGGGACGGGTCGACGGGGACACGGTGGAGCTCGACGACCTCCGCGCTCTGCGGTCGCGCCTCCGCGCCATGCTGCTCGCTCCGCGCGACGAGATGGCCGCACACGTCAACGCCGCTCTCGCCGAGGTGCGCCTGACCCCGCGGCTCGTGCGCCACGACGAGCTGGACTGGCACCTGCACGGGCTCGCCGACGAACGCCCGCTCGCCGAACGGGTGCTCGTGGAGACCGCGATGGCCCTGATCGACGTCATCCGCACGGACGAGGGCTCTCGCCTCACCGTCTGCGAAGACGGGACATGCCAGGCGATCGCCCTCGACCTCTCCCGCAACCGCTCCAAGCGCTACTGCTCGACGAGCTGCGCCAATCGCAACGCCGTGGCGGCGTACCGCGCCCGCCGCGCCGCCGGCTGACCGCGCCGCGCGCCCCGCTCGGAGACCGCAGACCGGAATGCGGTCCGAGCGGGTTCGATGCTGCCCACTCTTCACAAACGATTATCGATTAGTGTAATGTCGCGAGCGGCCCTCCCTCATGCATCAGGAAAGGATCAACGATGATCAAGGCCCGAGTCCTCCCCCTCGCCGGCATCGCGGCGGTGTCCGCCCTCGCCATCGCCGGCTGCTCGACCACCGCCGGCGACGACGGCGGTGACGCCGGCGGCGACGTCACCGTGCGCATGCTCGTGAACGTCACCCCGAACCTGACCGAGGAGTTCTGGAATGACCTCGTCGCGCCGTTCGAGGACGCCAACCCGAACATCGACGTCGTCATCCAGAACCCGGGTGCGGAGGGCGTCGAAGCCGCCGTGCCGCGCCTGCTGGCCGCCGGTGACGCTCCCGACGTCGTGCAGTCCATCGCCCCCACCACCAAGCTCGCCCCCGAGCTCGTCGACCTCTCGCAGTACGAGTGGGCGTCGTCCGGTCCGCTCGCCGACCAGTACTCGATCGACGGCAAGAACTACATGGCCGGCATCGGCGTGCAGCTGCAGAGCCTCTTCTTCTACAACAAGACCGCCTTCGAGGAGGCCGGGATCACGGAGGTGCCGACGACGGTCGACGAGCTCACCGAGGCCCTCGGCAAGCTCAAGGACGCCGGGTGGACCCCGGTCCAGACCGGCGGCGACTGGATGACGAGCCACACCCTGCAGGCGCTCGGACTGCCGACCATCATCGCCGAGGACCCGGAGTGGTTCCAGGACATCTCGGCAGGCGACGTCACCTTCAGCGAGACCTACGGCGATGCGGTCGAGACCTACGCGGACTGGGTGTCCGAGGGCTACATCCCCGGCGACGCCCTGGGCATCAAGTACCCGGACGCCGAGCAGGCCTTCCTCTCGGGCAAGACGGCGGTGTACTCGATGGGCAGCTGGTTCGCCGGCACGCAGGCGAAGGCCGCGGACTCCGCGGACATCGGCGTCTTCCGCGCCCCCGCCATGAGCGCCGACGAGCAGCCCGCGATGGGCGCCAACATCGCCAGCCCGTACTCGATCCTCAAGGCGAGCAAGAACCAGGACGCGGCGGCGAAGCTCATCGAGTTCCTCACCACCGACCAGACCGCGGTGAGCGACCAGCTCGCGGTCGACGGCAACTTCCGCGACGGCTACGAGTACGACATGACGCCGCTCGGCGAGGAGCTGCTGCAGATCGTGGCCGACACCCCGGCCGAGGCCTACACGCCCACCGGCGGCGGCTACGGCGAGCGCACGCTCCCGGACGGCTACTCCGGCGAGATCAACACCCAGACCCAGGCCCTGCTCGGCGGCGCACCCGCCGACCAGGTGCTGCAGGCCATGGACGACTGGTTCGCCGCCAACGCCGGTTGACCCTCGCGGCGCCCGGGACGCGACAACCGTCCCGGGCGCCGTCCCGGCGCTGCCCCAGCGCCTCCCCCTGAACGCGCCACCGAGAACGAGAGTGCCGCCATGACTCCGCCCACCACGACCGCGCCGCCTCCGGCCGCCGCCGCCACCCCGACAGGACCATCGACGCCGATGAGCTCGCCCCCCGCCCCGCGCCGCCGCACGGCGCTGCAGCAGTGGCGGAACCGGATCCCCGGCATCCTCATGGGCGGCCCGGCCGTCGCGGTCTTCCTCGCGATGTTCGTCATCCCGATGATCCTCGCGGCGGTGCTCAGCTTCACCGACTGGAACGGGTACAGCCTCAACTTCAACTTCATCGGCTGGGACAACTACATCAAGGCGTTCCGCAGCCCGCGCTCGACGCAGGCCGCGATCTTCACGGGCATCATCGCGGTGGTGGGCACGATCCTCTGCAACGCCATCGGCCTCGCGATCGCCGCCCTCATCTCCGGGCCCGGCCGCTCGAACACGATCCTGCGCACGATCTTCTTCTACCCGTACGTGATCAGCGCCCTCATCATCGGCTTCCTCTGGTCGGCGATGCTCTCCCCCACCGGCGCCGTCAACGGTCTGCTCAGCACGCTCGGCCTCCCGGCGATGCCGTTCCTCACGGACCCGACCTTCGCCAAGGCGAGCGTGATCTTCACGATCGTGTGGTCGCACTTCGGCTTCAACATGATCCTGTTCCTCGCCGGCATCAAGTCCGTCCCCGCGGAGTACTACGAGGCGGCGACCGTGGACGGCGCCTCGCGGTGGCAGCAGTTCCGGTCCATCACGCTGCCTCTCATCGCGCCGGTCTTCACCGTGAACCTCGTGCTCACCCTCGTCGGGCTCCTCAAGGCGTACGACGTGGTGCTGTCGCTCACCGACGGCGGACCTGCCGGCTCGACGCAGACCATCGTGTACCAGATCCTCAAGGACTCCTTCGCGAACTCGGCCCTCGGCTTCGGCGCCGCGCAGTCCATGATCCTCCTCATCGTCACCGCGGTCGTCGGCCTCGCCGTCACGCTGGTGCGACGCCGCGCCGAGCAGAAGGCGACCGACTGATGAAGCAGACCCGCAACCGCCCGGCCCTCGCCGTCAGCACGATCCGGTGGATCGTCCTCGGCGTCGTCGCGATCACGATGCTGATCCCGATGTACACGATGCTGATCAACGCGTTCAAACCGCAGGCCGACATCATCGAGAACCCGCTGCTGATCACGCCGCAGATGTTCACGTTCGACTACCTGTGGGCCGCGATCACGAGCAGCAAGTTCAACGTGATCGCCGCGTACGGCATCACACTGCTGTTCGTCGTGCTCGTGAACCTGTGCTGCATCGCCCTCGCCGCGCCCGTCGCCTACGTCATCGCCCGCGGGCGGTCGAAGTGGCACCTGGGACTGCTGCTCCTCTTCGTCTCCGGGCTCTTCATCCCCGGTCAGGTGACGCTGATCCCCGTGGTCTTCGTGCTGCGGGTGCTCGGACTCATCAACACGATCCCCGGGTTCATCCTCTTCGAGACGGCGGCGACCCTGCCGGTGACGATCTTCCTGTTCACGGCCTACCTCCGCAGCGTGCCGCGTGACATCGACGAGGCGGCGTCACTGGACGGCGCCGGGCCCATCCGCGCGTTCTGGGCGTGCATCTTCCCGATCATGAAGCCCGTCGTCGCGACGGTCGTGGTGCTCAACTCGATCGGCGTGTGGAACGACTTCGTGAGTCCGCAGATCATCCTCGGGCCGAGCTCGGGGATCTACACGGTCACCACCGGTGTCTACGCGGCGGTCGGACAGTTCTCGACCGACTACACGCAAGTGTTCCCGACCCTCCTGCTGGCCGTGCTGCCCGCGATGGTGTTCTTCATCGTGATGCAGCGCCACATCATCGGCGGCCTGGTCGCCGGAGCGACGAAGGGATGACCGTGCCGGAGACCCCGCTCACCCGTCCGCTGCGTGTGATCCCGGCCTGGGCCGTGCTGCAGCGCCGGCTCTTCGCCGAGGTCGAGGAGGCCCGCCGCCTCTTCCGCGACCGCTACACGCTGCCGGACGGCCGCCTCCGCGGCGTCGCGGAGTTCATCGACCGCGACGGCGTGGACGACCTGTACGAGCCCTTCTTCAACTGGCCCGCGTTCTACCTGCTCGGTGGCTCCGACGAGGTGCTCGCCGACGCCAAGCGGCACTGGGAGGGCGTGACCGTGCAGCTCGCCGAGGCGGGCATGCTCACCGAGGAGTACGACAACGGCTACGACTGGTTCCATCAGGGCGAGTCGCTGCTGTTCCTCGCCGGCATCTGCGCCGCCGACCCGGCCGACCCCGCGTTCGCCGCGCGCGCCGCCCGGTTCGCGGCCCTCTTCACCGACCCCGCACAGGGCAACTACGACGCCGAGCGCAACATGATCCGCTCGCCGCACAACGGCGCTCTGGGTGCGCGCGAGGGTCTCGACGAGAAGATCGTGCCGTACACCGCCGACCGGGACGAGATGCGCCCTTACGGTCTGCCGCTGCACGGCCTGGACGGCATCGCCTCCTGGGACGACCTCGCCGACCCCGCCCACGCCCAGCGGATGGCGGAGGAGATGCAGCGCCGCGCGGCGGGCGACATCGCCGTGAACCTCGCCGCGACCTCCCTCGCCGCGAACCGCTGGCTCTACGACGGCGACGAGGAGGCGGCCGCCTGGATCCGCCGGTACGTCGACGGCTGGCGTGCGCGCGCGGGCGGCGGGCTGCTCCCCGACAACGTCGGCCCGGACGGCACCGTCGGCTCCCTCCACGACGGCCGCTGGTGGGGCGGGCACTACGGCTGGGCCTGGCCGCACGGGCTGCACTCCGTCGGCATGAGCGCCCTGATCGGTGCCCTGAACCACGCGCTCGTCACGGGCGACGACGGCGCCCTCGACCTCGTGCGCACCATGCTCGACACCGTGCTCGCCGAGGCGCGCACGGGCAGCGTCGCGGAGTCCGCGTACAGCCTGCGCGGCGGGTGGATGGCCCGGCTCGGAGCGGCCGCCACCGAGCCCGCTCTGCTGGTCCCCTACCGCCACGGCGCGGACGGCTGGTTCGACTACGGTCCGCTGCAGCTCGACCTCCCCCTGTGGCTGTGGTGGTGGTCGCGGCGGCCGTCCGACCGGGAGCGGCTGGAGACGGCGATCGCCGGCCTCCCCTCCTCCGCCGACCTCGTCGCGCCGTTCCGCGACAAGGAGGAGGCGGGTCACGAGGCCGGCTGGTTCGCGTATCTCTCGGGCGGCCTGCCCGATTATCCGGTGCGGGCGCTGGAGATGGCGCTCGGCCAGGTGGCACGTCGTGCCGCGATGATGCTCGCCGACGACCGCGACCCCGACGCCGCGCACCTGCACTTCTGGCAGCGCGTGAACCCGGTGGTGACGGAGGTGCTGACCCAGCTCGTCGGCGGGGCGCCGCAGGTGCTCTACAACGGCGGGCTCGGTTTCACGGCGCTCCGCTACGAGGACGTCGACCGCGCGCGGCCCGGACTCCCGGAGGACGTCGCCGCGCTCGTGCACCGTCTCGACGACGACGGCATCGGCGTGCAGCTCGTGAACACCTCCGCCGTGCACACCCGCACCGTGCGGCTGCGCGGGGGGCGCTTCGGCCTGGACCGGATCGTGCGGGTCACGGCGACCGGCGAGGAGCCCGGCTTCTGGCCCGGCGCCTCGGGCACCTACACGGCCCCGGACGCCCCGACCGTCACCACGACGTTAGACGTGGACGACGACCTCGTGGTGACCCTGCCCCCGGCGCACACCGCCGACCTCGACCTGACCATCGCGCGTGCGACCGGATCGCCGCGCCACCTGTTCCCTGAAGGAGACGCATGAGCGCCGATCTGATCCGACCCGACTTCGCCCTGCCCGTGCGGGGTGGGGCCTACCAGCGGCCCTCGCGCGAGGTGGTCGAGTCCTTCGACGCGATCTCCTCCGCCACCGCGTGCGCCAAGCTGCACGGACTCGGGATCCGCCGCAGCTACATCGACGGACCGGAGCCGCTGAGCCTCGGCCAGCGCGTCGTCGGTTCGGCGCTGACCCTGCAGTTCATGCCGCAGCGCGAGGACATGGCCTCGGGCGACGGCCAGGAGTACGCCGAGCGGCACACCGCCCTGTGGCACGTGCTCGAAGCCGTGCAGCCGGGCGACGTGCTGGTGATCCAGGCCTACGGCAGCCGGTTCTCCGGGTGCATCGGCGACATCCTGGCGCGCTACTTCGCACGCAAGGGGGGCGCGGGGATCGTCGTGGACGGCCGCATCCGCGACGCCGGCCGCATCCGCGAGCTCGGGATCCCGGTGTGGTCGACGGGCACGACCCCGCACTACGCCTCGCAGTCGGAGCTCGTGCCGTGGGCCTACGACGTGCCGGTCGCGGTGGGCGGCGCGCTGTGCATGCCCGGCGACCTCGTGGTGGCAGACGACGACGGCCCGGTCGTGGTGCCGCAGGCCATGGCGCCGCGGGTCGTGGACGACGCGCGCGATCATGAGGAGTGGGAGGTGTTCAGCCGCCGCCGTCTCGACGAGGGCGCGCGCCTGAGCGACTACTACCCGTTGACCCCCGACAGCCGCGAGGAGTACGAGGCATGGCGTTCCGTCCAGAGCTCCGTCCGCTGAATCCCGAGGTCGCCGCCCGCGACGACGTCGGACTCGGGTGCGCGCCGATCGGCAACCTCTTCGCCCCTGTGCCCGACGGCGACGCGGTGGCGACGGTGCAGGCGGCGCTCGCCCGCGACGTCCGTTTCTTCGACACCGCACCGCTGTACGGCTCGGGCGAGAGCGAGCGGAAGCTCGGCCTCGCCCTGCGCGGCGTGCCGCGGGACGACTACGTGATCGCGACGAAGGTCGGCCGGGTGCTGGTCGATGCGGACGGCCGCCCCGTCGCGGGCGCCGCGAGCGGACACGACTCCGTCGTCGACCTCAGCAGGGACGGCGTGCGGAGGAGCCTCGACGGCAGCCTCGCCCGGATGGGTGTCGATCGCGTGGACGTGCTGCACCTACACGACCCCCTGGACGTGGAGGCGGCGTTCGCGACGGCGCTTCCGGCCCTCGTCGAACTGCGCGACGAAGGGGTCGTGCGCGCGATCAGCGTGGGCCTGGGACGGCTCGACCCTCTGGAGCGCTACGTCGCCGAGGCGCCGCTCGACGTGGTGATGGAGGCCGGTCGGCTCACGCTGCTCGACCGCACCGCCCTGGACCGGTTGCTGCCGACCGCGGCGGCCCGCGGCATCGGGGTGCTCGCGGCCGCGGTGTTCAACTCCGGCATCCTCGTCGACCCGGTCGGCTCCCCCTTCTTCGAATACAAGCCGGCACCCCCGGAGCTCCGGGAGCGGGCACAGCGCCTGCAGGCCGTGTGCGCCGCGTACGGCGTGCGCCTCGCGGATGCCGCGGTGCAGTTCCCGCTGCGGCAGGGTGCGGATGCGGTGGTCGTCGGGGCGCGCACCCCCGCCGAGGTGGACGCGTTCGTGGACGGCCTCGACGCCGTGCTGCCCGCCGCGCTGTGGGACGCCCTCGACGCGGAGGCTGCATGACCGCGCGGCCCGGGAGCTGACGTGCGGATCGTCGACGCCCATGTGCACGTCTGGGATGCGGACGCCGTGCCGATCCCGTGGTTCCGCGACGACCTCGGGCTCCCCCGGCAGGCCGCGGCCGCTCGGCTCGGACGGGAGCTGACCGACGCCGGCGTCTCCTCCGCCATCGCCGTGCAGGCGGCGGACTCGGTGGCGGAGGCGGAGTGGCTGACCGCGACCGCCGCCCGCGACCCGTTCCTGCGGCGCGTGGTGCTGCAGTACACCCCCGCGCCGGGACGAGCCGCCGGCGCCACGGCGGTCGCATTCTCTCCCGCCGTGGTCGGCGTGCGCGCCGCGGTGCCGCAGTTCGCAACTGACCTGTCCGATGTGGACGGCCTCGACGCCCTCGCCGACCACCTGGGCGCGACCGCCCGCACCCTCGAACTCCTCATCCGTCCGGACCAGCTGCCCGCCGCGGCCGCCCTCTCCCGACGGCACCCCGACACCGCGATCGTCGTCTGCCACCTCGGCCTCGGCGCCAGGACGGCCGATGGCGCATGGCTCTCCGCTCTCGCCGAGGCCGCGTCGGCTCCGGGGGTGTCGGCGAAGGTCTCCGGGCTCGACCTCGCGGCGCGCGGGGCGGAGGAGTCGCGAGAGCTGCTGCGCTCCGCGTTCGCCCTCTTCGGCGCGGAACGGCTGATGTACGGCAGTGACTGGCCGATGTCCACGCGGACCACGACCTACGCGGAGGTGCTCGCCGCGACCCGGCAGGCTCTCCCTCCCCTCTCCCCGGCCGAGGCTCGAGCATTCTGGTCCGGCACCGCCGACCGCCTCTCCCCCTTCACCGCGTAACCCCCGTCGCAGTTTCGCACCGAGGTCGCAGGGATTCCGGTGATGGATGCGACCTCGGTGCGAAACTCCGACCTCGCGCAGGGACTCCCACCCCGGGGACACTTCCGCACCCCCGTCGCAGATCCTCACCGTGCCGCAGGGACTCCGGTCAGCCGTGCGACCTCGGTGCGAAACTCCGACCTCGCGCGGGGGTCAGTCGAGGAGGGTGCCGGCGGCGTGGGCGCGGAAGAGGGCGGACGCGGCCTCTTCGTCGCCGGCGTCCAGGGTGTCGAGCAGGCCCTTGTGCCAGTCCGCGACCTCGTGCCAGTCCCCCGTGAAGGTGGGGTCGCCGAGCACGTGCATGACGCGCAGGCTAGGCTCCAGGAGGTCCCACATGCGGGGGAGGTACACGTTGCCGCTGGCCTCGATCACCGCACGGTGGAAGGTGAAGTCGAGCTCGCGGAACCGGGCGAGGTCTTCCGCCTCAGCCGCCTCATGCATCTGCGCGATGAGGCCGACGAGCTCGGCGCGGCGAGCAGGGTCGAGCGCCCCGCAGGCCAGCCGACCGGCGAGCCCCTCCAGCTCGACGCGGGCGACCTTGGCCTGCGCCGCCTCCTCCGCGGAGTAGCTCGCGACGAAGTTGCCCTGATGCCGCACATGCGACACGAGACCCTCGTGGGCGAGCCGCTTGAGGGCGTCGCGCACGGGCGCCTGGCTCACCTGCATCTGCCGGGCGAGCTGCGACTCCACGAGCTGCTCGCCCGGAGCCAGCGTCGAGTCCTTGATCATCGCCTTGATGAGCGCGTAGATCTGATCCGACAGCAGTCCGCGCTGCAGTCCGGCCGTGCCGAGAGCATCCGTCATGACCATCAGTCTACGTCCATTATCGACTATCGCTAATGGACGCGGCCGTGCGCCAGGCATCCGCGATGAGGGCGGATCCGCGGGGTGTCGGGTGCACCCCGTCCGGCGCGAGCTCGACGACCGGATACTGCTCCGCCGCCGCCGTGAACACCTCGTGCAGGGGCACGAACGCCGCCCCGTGCTCCGCGGCGAGAGCCCGCACCGCCGCCCGCTTCCCGTCGAGGTCGTCGAGCCACGTGCGCTGCTCCTCCGTCACCGGGAGGAAGTACGGCTCCATGAGGATCAGCCGCGGGGCGTGCGCGGCCACCGCGCGGCCGAGGAGGTCGCCGAGCGTGGCGGCGAAGTCCTCGGCCGAGGTCGGGTCGTCGCTGTCGAACCGTCGCCACATGTCGTTCACGCCGACGTACACGGTCAGCAGCTCCGGCGCCGTGGGCAGCAGCTCCGCGTCCCACCGCGCGGCCAGGTCGCGGGCGCGGTCCCCCGCGATCCCGAGGTTGCGGACCGTGGCCCCCGCGGCCTGCAGCTCGGGGGCGAGGAGCGACACATAGCCGTCCCCGAAGGACTCCGGGTCGGAGCGATCGCGCCCCGCGTCGGTGATCGAGTCTCCGATGAAGGTCACCCGCATCGTGGCACGTCCTGTTCGTCGTTCTTGAGCTTCGGTCGCACCGAGATCGGGAGCTCGACGCTCGCGCCAGCGTACGTCACGGTGAGCGTGTGGTGCGGGCGCACCTTGCTGCTGTCGAAGCCGCTGACCATGTCCGCCGTCACCTGCTGGGTGGTGCGGGATCCGTCGCTCCAGTCCACGCCCAGCAGCATGCCGGTCACGTCGATTTCCTCGCCGCGCACGTAGCGGGTCTTCGGGTCGGCTTCGGGCGCCCAGCAGATGCCGGTCACCGTCGCGGGAGGGGGTGTCGGCCGCACGGCCAGGGTGTTCGTCTTGCCGTAGTGGTAGACGTTGAAGAAGCCGTCCGCACCGATGCGGAGGTTCTCCCTGGCGTCGACCATGTTCCACACGGTCACGTCGTCGACCCGGAGCACGATGCGGGTGCCGCCGTCCTCGGCGACGGCCCCGAACTCGATGCGGTGTGTGGAGCCGGGCTCGATGACCGTGTTGGGGATGCTGTCGAGCATGGTCTGCCCCGGGGTCCAGCTCTGGAACTCGATCACGTCCTCCTTGATCACCGCGAGGTATCCGGTGTTGGAGTTCTGCCAGGCCGGGAGGCCGGTCTGGTCGGAGCGCGCCTGGAAGCCATACCAGCCTCCGTCGAAGGCGCCGAACTCCGCCTCGAACTGCAGCAGGGTGTCGCCGAAGCGCTCGGCCTCGTAGCCGTGGACGCCCTGACCGCTGATCACGACACCCGTGTCGTCCACCGCGATGAGGTCGGACTCACTCCAGTTCGCCCCGTCCTTCAGCTGACCGTCCAGGCGGGTGGTCGGGTACTCGGCGTCGTCCACGGTCACGGTGACCGTGTCGCTGAGGCTCGGATCGGCGACCGAGGTCGCGGTGATCGTCGCCGTGCCCGCCGTCACTCCCGCGATCCGTCCCCCGGAGACCGTGGCGACCTCCGGAGCGTCGGTCGTCCAGGTGACCCGGGCGTCGCTGGCGTCCTCCGGGGCGACCGTGGCCGCGACGGACCGCCGCTCCCCCACGGTCAGCCCCACGGCGTCGGCGTCCAGGCTCACGCCCGTGACCGGCACGCCGGAGAGCGAGAACCCGATGTCGTCGAAGTCGAGCGAGGCGTAGTTCTCCACGTAGAACCCGACCCGACCGGCCTTGCCGGGGCCGGGGTCGGCGCCTTCCAGCGCGATCGCCCCGTTGACGGAGATCCGGATCTGCCCGTCCTGCACCGCGATACGGACGTGCGAGGTCTCGCCGGGGGTCAGGCCCTGTGCCGCCGGCACGACCTTCTCGGCGACGACCTTCCAGGCGTCGTCGAAGATCGTCCAGGTCGGCCCGGCCGCGGCCTGGCGGAAGCGGATGTAGCCGCCGCCCTTGCCGTTGCGGTCGTAGACGATGAGTCCCGCGTTGGCGGGGGTCGTGGCCGGCGCCGTGACGTCGAAGTCGAGCACGAACTCCGTGAAGTCCCGCGGCAGGATGCTGTTGGCGCCCTTGAGGATGCGGTACACCTTGTCGCCCGACGCATCCACCTGGATGCTGCGGTTGGGGTCGGTCGGCCAGCCGTTCGCCCCCGACTCGAAGTCGGTGAAGTGCAGCACGCCGTCGCCCTCCTCGACGATCACCTCGATGGTCGCGGTCTTGCTGGCATCGGCTTTCGCCGTCGCCGTCACCGTGGTCGTACCGGGGCCCATGCCGAGCACCACGCCCTTGTCGTTGACGGAGGCGACGGCGGGGTCGGCCGAGGCGTAGGTCACCGCGGCGTCGCCGGCGTTCCAGGGCAGCGGCACGGCGCGCACGCGCACCTCGTCGCCCGCGTCGATCGTGAGCGTGTCGCTGTCGAACGCGATGTCCTCGAGCGGGATGGTCTGCGGCTGCTGCGTCTGCCCGATCGCGCCGTCGACGCCGATCTCGCCGAAGGCGATGGCCTCGAAGCCCGGGATCTGGTCGAACACCGCGGCGTCCGCCTTCAGCGTGTAGTCGCCGTTCGCGGCGTCCACGAAGCCGGGGTCGGCGTCGGCCACCCAGTTGTCCTCGTAGTTCAGGAGGTTCTTCCCGTCCTTCGCGCCGTGCTCGTTGACGCCGGCCATCCGGGCCCGGTTCGGGTTCCACACGACGTTCTCCGCGAACGTGCTGTGGTTCGGGAAGTAGTGGTCGTCCTCGAAGAAGTGCGCGAGCTCGGGGTACTTCGTCAGATACGGCGTGCCGACGAAGTCGTTGTTGTCGGCGAACACCTTCTCCCAGGCCGGCATGTAGTCGCGGTCGACAACGTTGCCCTCCTGGTTGCCCATCCACTGCTCATAGTTGTCGTACGGGGCGTAGGCGTCGACGAAGACGTTGTTGCGCGCCTCGATGTAGTCGGCCGAGCCGCTCTTGATCGCACCGTTGCCCATGTTCACGAACACGTTCTTCTCGATCGTGAGGTCCCACGTGAAGTTGTCGGCGTAGATGCCCTCGACGCCCGCCATGCCGACGCCGATGTCGTGGAAGTAGTTCTCCCGGAACACGTGACCGCGCTGCTGCGGGGTCTTGCCGGAGTTCATGTAGATCGCACCGAGGTCGTGGAACTGCTTGCAGACGTCGTACACCTCGTTGCGTTCGAACAGGTGGTCGTTGCCGTGCACGATGATCCCGGGATGTGGGGCGTCGTGGATCTCGTTGTCCCTGGCGATGTTGCCGACGCCGTCGAACATCACGCCGGGGTTGTAGGCCTTGTGGTAGTACGCGAAGTCGGCGATCTCGGAGTTCTCGACCCGGTTGCGGCCGGGCTCGAGCGTCGTCTTGTCACCGCCCTGGAGCACCACGCCGACGCCGCCGACGTGCGTGAGCCGGCTGTCGGTGACGGCGTGGTCGCGGCCGCCGCGGTTCACCGGGATGCCGTCGTACGTGTAGCGCCCTGGCGAGTTGATGAGCACGCCGCCGTCGGTGAAGTTGCGGATGTCGCTGTGCGAGATCGTCACGTGCGAGCCGCCGAGGATGACCGCGGCCGTCGCGCGTCCGTACTCCATCACGAGGTCGTCGAAGTTCACGTAAGAGGCCCCGTCGGCGCGCAGCATCGGCTCGTCGAGCGTCGTGACCGTCACGGCGCCGCGGCCGGACGTGAAGGCCGCGTTCGGGATGAGGTACAGCGTCCCGGCGTCGCGGTCGATGTAGTACTCGCCGGGGGCGTCGAGCTCCTCCAGCAGGTTCTGCGCGAAGTGGAAGTCGGGGAACCAGCTCTTCATGATCCCGGACATCTCGCCGTAGCGGAGGGTGATGGTCTTCGCCTCGGTGTCGATGCTCTCGATCTTGTTGTACGACCACTCCCAGCTGTAGCCGAAGATGCCGTCCAGCCACACGTCCTCGGCCTGGGTCCAGTGCTTCGGACGGTCGTAGCCGTAGCTGAACGTGCCGCCGCGCTCCTGCAGGTCGGCGTCGTTGCGGTCCGGCCCGGCGTCGATGATGTCACCCATCTGCACGGTCGGGGTGGCCGCGTCGGCGTTGGGCCAGCGCGCGAGGGTCATGCCCTGGCCGTCGATGAACAGCTCCATGGGCGGGGTGGTGCTGACGTCGTTGGCCTTCCAGTAGCCGTGGCGGCTGAGCTGGCCGTAGTCGGTGATGCCGAGGTCGGCGAGGTCGATCCCGACGACACGGTCGCGGGCAGCTGGGTCGATGATGCGGTCGGTCACCGCCGCGTCGTCGACCGCGGCGAACTGGTCGCGCGGCAGCTCGCGACCGCCGGTGAGGGTGGCGGTCTCCCCCGGGTACGAGCGGTAGGTGATGGGGGCGTCGGCAGTGCCCGAGTCCTGCGCGCCGATCTCGAACGACGCCGAGCGGGGGTACGTGCCCTCCCGGAGGTACACCGTGAGGCCGTCGTCCGGGAGCGCGGAATCCGCCTTCAGCGCGCGGATCCGGTCGCGGGCGCCTTCCAGCGTCGCGAGGGGGTCGTCGATCGTGCCGGCTGCCGCGTCGTCACCTCCCGGCGCGAGGTAGAGGGCGTCGTCGTCCGCGGCCGCAGCCGCCGACGGGACCGCCGCAGCGAGGGCGGATCCGAACACCGCCGCCAGGGTCAGGCTTGCCAGTACACGCTTCATCGCGTCTCCGAACTGTCGCTTCCCGCACGGCCGATGCGCGCGGCGCCGCGGGAGCGGCTGATCCGACCGTAGCCAATCGATAATCGACTAGCAAGGATCGATACTGATCGTTTTGGTTCTTCGAGGCGCCAGGGCGTCGCGGCTGATCGGGCTCGGCGCTGGTCGACGCCGCCTTCGGCATCCCGATCCCGATGGCCCTCGCGTACCGAGGCTCGCATCCGAGAAACCAGTTAACAAAACAACCATTTTCCACCACTTTCTGACTATTGCGCTCTCCAGTTGACGTCGCCGTAATCTGCCGGAAATACTGAGGAAGCCCGAGACCGCACCGCGAGAGTGCGGACACATCACCCCAGGCCAAGGATGACCTAGATGACAGAACAGACCATTTCCTCACAGATAGGAACAGGTCGCCGGCCCCGTCGCCTCTCGGACGGGATGTTCGCGCTCCTCCTCACGGCTCCCGGCCTCGCGCTCCTCGCCGCCGTCGTCGTGTACCCGCTGATCACGGCCCTCATCACCGCGTTCTACAAGCAGAGCCTCGTCGAGCCCGGCCGCGAATTCGTCGGCTTCCAGAACATCGTCGACGTGCTGACGGGCGAGTTCTTCCCGCTCCTCACGCAGACGCTCGTCTTCACCCTCGGCACGACCATCGCGCCGTTCGTGATCGGCTTCGGCCTCGCCCTCGCCCTGAACACGCGCATCCGCGGCGCCAAGGTGCTCCGCGGCCTCATGCTCATCCCGTGGCTGATCCCCGGCGTGGTCGTGTCGTTCCTCTGGATGTGGATCTTCAACGCCAACTACGGCGTGCTCAACGCGGCCCTGGAGACCGTGGGCCTCATCGACTCCCCGCAGGCGTGGCTCGCGAACCCCACCACCGCCATGATCGCCGTGATCGTCGCGAAGACGTGGCAGTCGTTCCCCTGGATGATGGTCATGCTCCTCGCGGGCCTGCAGACCGTGCCGATCGAGCTGCACGAGGCCGCCGAGATCGACGGCGCCGGCACCATCCGCCGCTTCTTCTCCATCACGGTCCCGCAGATGAGCGGCATCATCGGCCTCGTGATCCTGCTGGAGTTCATCTGGAACTTCCAGCACTTCGACATCATCTACGTCCTCACCGGCGGCGGTCCCGCCGGCTCCACCCAGACGTTCGCGACCGCGGTGTACGAGACCGCGTTCGACGGCTTCGACCTCGGCCACGCCGGGGCGCTCGGCCTGCTCTGGATGATCCTGCTGATGGCGCTCGTCGTCGTCTACGTCCGCCTGTCCGAGAAGGGAGAGAAGCGATGACCGCCGTGCTGACCGAAGAGACGGTGGCCGCCGTCTCCGCCCCACCCGCCGCGCCCCGCCGTCGGCGCCACCGCGCCGACCGCCGCGCCTCCACCGTGAGCGCCTGGATCGCCGTCGTCGTCTTCGGCGGGTTCGCCCTGTTGCCCGTGTACTGGCTGCTCGCGACGTCGCTGACCCCGCGCACCGAGGTGTTCAGCTACCCGCCGAAGCTGTTCCCCACCGAGATCACGTTCGAGGCCTATGCCGCGCTCGCGAACAACCCGGCCCTGTTCGGCTACCTCCGCAACAGCATCGTGGTCTCCGTCATCACCGCGATCCTCTCGGTGCTGGTGTCGGCGTACATGGGCTACGCGTTCTCGAAGTTCCGCTACCGCGGCCGCCGCAGCCTCATGTACTTCGTGCTGGCGTCGCAGATGTTCCCGCAGGCGCTGCTGCTCATCACCCTCTACGCGGTGTTCTCGGCCTACGGCCTGCTCAACACCTACACGGCGCTCGTGCTGTCGTTCACGACGTTCACGCTGCCGCTGTGCGTGTGGATGCTGAAGGGCTTCTTCGACACGATCCCGGACGAGCTCATCGAGGCCGCCCGCGTCGACGGTGCCTCCCGCCTCCGCATCATCCACTCGATTGTGCTGCCGCTGGCCGCTCCCGGCCTCATCGCCGCGGGACTGTTCGCGTTCGTCCGGGGCTGGAACGACTTCATCTTCGCCCTCACCCTCGCCGGTCCCGACAAGCAGACCCTGCCGCCCGGCCTCGTCAACACGTTCATCGGCGAGGCGTCCACCGCCTGGCCGGAGCTCATGGCGGCTTCGCTCGTGGTCTCGCTCCCCGTGGCCATCGCGTTCATCGCCCTGCAGCGCTTCCTCGTCGGCGGACTCACCGCCGGCGCGGTCAAGGGCTGACCCGCACCACCCCCTCATCCGCAGTCCCTCGAAGAAGAGAGAGCACCCTCATGTCCGAGAACACCACCGTCTCCCGTCGCCAGCTGCTGCAGTTCGCCGGGCTCGGCGCCGCCGGCCTCCTCCTCGCCGGTTGCATGCCGAGCGGCGGCGGCAGCGGCAGTCCGTCCTCCTCCCCCGGCGCCGGGCTCGGCGCGGGCGACTTCACCGCCACCGACTTCTCCTTCTCCAGCTGGTCGCTCACCGAGGAGGCCGCCGCCCCGGCCACCCGCGCGCTGCTCGACGGCTACAAGAAGACCAACGACGTCGGCATCACCGAGGTCTCCTTCCCCTACAACGAGTACTTCAAGCAGCTCATGCTGCAGGTACGCGGCGGGCAGTTCACCGGCGCCGCGCACGTCGACGTCGCCTGGCTCGCCTCGCTGGCCGCACTCGGCAAGCTGGAGGACGTCTCGGCGCTCACGAAGGGACGCGGCTACACGGCCTCGAGCCTGGAGGCCACGCAGCTCGACGGGAAGCAGTACGCCTTCCCGTGGACCATCGGCGCGATCGGCCTCATCACGAACTCCGAGCTGCTGACGAAGGCGGGGATCTCCGCGTTCCCGACGACCGTCGACGACTTCGAGGCGGCGCTGAAGAAGCTCAAGGCCCTCGGCGGCGGCCTCATCCCCTACGCCGCCTCGACCAAGGCCGCCCAGCTCAAGGACGTTCTCATCTGGATGCAGACGTTCGGCAGCGACCTCGTCAAGGACGGGAAGGTCACGATCGGCGACGACGCCAGCATCGAGGCGGTCACCTGGTACAAGTCGCTGTACGACCAGGGGCTCATCGCTGCCGACGTCGACCGCTTCGATGCCCGCTCCCTGTTCTCCCAGGGCCGCGCCGCCATCTACGACGACGCCCCCGTCGGCCGCGCATCCGTCACGCAGGACTCGCCGGATCCCGACCTCGCCTCCAAGCTCGTGCCCGAGTCCCGGCCGGTGCTGAAGAAGGGCGACACCCCGCGCGCTCTCGTCTGGGGCGGCGCCATCGCCATCGTCGGCGGCGGCTCCGGCGACAGCACCCGCACGGCCGCCGACTTCGGCCAGTGGGCCACGAGCGACCTGAAGGCGGTGCTCGGCGACTACGAACTGCGCGGCCTGCCGCCCGTGACCGAGGAGGCCCAGGCCTCGAAGGAGGTGGCGTCCGACGCGTTCGGCTCGCGCTTCGCCGAGAAGATCACGGCGACCGCCACCACCAACCCGTTCTGGCAGTACCCGCAGTACGCCCAGATCGAGACGGTGATCGCCGACCGCGTGCAGGCCGTCCTCGTCGGTCAGCAGAGCGCCAAGGACGCGATGGCGCAGGCCGGCGACCAGGCGCAGAAGCTGCTGGGCTGAGGAGCATCGCCATGACCCTCCGCTCGAAGGTCGGCGCCACCGCTGCCGCCGCCCTCGCCGCACTCGTCCTCGCCGTGCCCGCTCCGGTCGCTGCCGCGACCCCCGACGTCGAGACCGTGCCCGTCACGGTCGACAGCTCCAACCAGTCCGGCTGGTGGAACCCGCTCGTCGTCGACGGCGACGAGACGTACTTCGCGTACAACGTGCCCGGCTCGGTGGCCGCGAAGCACCAGGTGAACCTCGCCGTCCGCGCCGCCGACGGCACGTGGACCTCGGGCTGCCTGCGGCTGGCGACCGGGGCCTGCGCGGAGTACCTCGACGACAACGGCCACAACCAGCCGTCGATCGCGATCGACGGCGACGGATACATCCACGCGTTCGTCTCGATGCATCACGAGCCGTGGAAGTACTTCCGCTCCACCGCGCCCTACGACGCGACCTCGCTCGTCGACGTGAGCGCCGAGATGCCCGACGCCGGGGCCGCGGTCTCCTACCCGGTCACGGCGCAGGGAGCCGACGGCGACATCTGGCTCATGGTGCGCATCGGCGCCGACCCGCAGGCTCGCCGCGACGGGGTGCTGTACCACTACGACCCCGTGGCCGGGACGTGGAGCCGCGAGACGACGATCGCCGCCGCCGTGAACCACTCCTTCTACCCGGACGACCTCGAGGTCGATGCCAGCGGCAAGGTGCACGTGCTGTGGGAGTGGGGCCCGTGGCCCGCTGATCCCTATCGCCACCTCGGCTCCTACGCGGTGTACGACCCTGCCGCAGGCGGCTTCCGCGACGTCGCCGGGCAGGCGCTGCCGACCCCGATCCGCCCGGACACCCCCGGCGCCGTCGTGTGGCGCGGCTACGAGCCCGGCGAGACCATCGGCGACGCCGTGCCCGCGGTGCAGACCGCGAAGATGGCCCTCGCCGACGGTGAGCTCGTGGGCGTGACCTACCGGTACGCGGACGAGACCGAGAACGCCTTCGACGTGCGGTGGACGACCTGGACCGGCTCCGCCTGGACGAGCGAGACCCTCGTGGACACGGACGCCCTCGGTGGCGGCGTGCAGACCATCGCGGCGCTCGACACCACCACCGCCGGCGGCGAGACCCGCGTCTACGCCGTGGTGTCGGTGCAGGACTGCGGCATCACCCGCAGTCAGACGGTGCTGCTGACCGCCGGGGCCTCCGGATGGACCGCCGACGCCGTGGGCGATCCGGTCGTGGGCCAGCAGCGCCTCCGCGCGGCGACCCGCACGGACGGCACCGACATCGTCTACCTCAGCGCCCCCGCCGTTCCCAGCGGCGGCACGCTGCGGCACGCCGAGATCCCGCGCGACGGGCAGCCGGGGGCGACCACCCTCCCCGCCATCGTCGCCTCCCTCCGGGGCGACGCCGGCGGCGAGAACCTGGCGCTCGGCAGCACTGCGACCGCCTCGTCCCAGCTCCGCGCCGACACCGGCCCGGAGAAGGCGATCGACGGCGGCTGCACGGATGCGAGCCGGTGGATCTCGGCGGCCTCCGACACCCAGCCGACCATCACGGTCGAGTGGGACGAGGCCGCGCCGCTCGACGTCGTCCGGGTCCGCAGCGGATACACGGTCGGCCCGCCGCAGACCTCCGTGCTGCGCGACTTCACCGTCGAGCTGCGCACCGCGAGCGGCTGGGTCACGGTCGGCACCGTCACCGGCAACACCCAGACGACGGTCGTGGTCGACGCCCAGGGGCGGACGGCCGATGCCGTGCGCCTCGTCATCACCGACCCGTCCGACTCCGCCACCGACGTCGCCCGCGTCTACGAGATCGAAGCGATCGCCGCGCGCTGAGCGGCATCATCCCCCTCCCGAAAGGAACCCATCCCCATGCGCACCCAGACCGTCGAAGCCGACATCATCGTCGTCGGCGGCGGCCTCGCCGGAGTGAGCGCCGCCGTCGCGGCCGCCCGCCTCGGCCGACGTACCGTGCTGATCAACAACCGGCCGGTGCTCGGCGGCAACTCCTCCTCGGAGGTGAGGGTCTGGGTGTGCGGAGCGACCGCCCACGGCAACCAGCGGTGGGCGCGGGAGACCGGGATCATCGGCGAGATGTACCGGGAGAACCAGTTCCGCAACCCCGAGGGCAACCCCGTGTACTGGGATGACGTGGTGCTCGACATCGTGCGCCGCGAGCCCAACCTCACGCTGTTCCTCAACACGGAGGTGCTCGAGGCCGAGGCCACCGGACCCGACGACGCCCGTCGGGTCCGGTCGGTCACCGGCTGGACGATGGGCTCGGAGATCCGCACCGTCTTCCGCGGGCCGCTCTTCCTCGACTGCACCGGAGACGGCCTGGTCGGACGGCTCGTCGGCGCCCGCCACCGACTGGGCAAGGAGAGCCGCAGCGAGTTCGGCGAGGACTGGGCGCCCGAGCAGCCCGTGCGCGAGTTCCTCGGCTCGACGCTCCTCTTCTATACGAAGGATCTCGGGCACCCGGTGAAGTACGTCGCGCCGGAGAGCGCGAAGGACATCTCGACCACCCCGATCCCCTCGTCGCGCATCATCCGCAGCGGCGACAGCGGCGCGCACTACTGGTGGATCGAGTGGGGCGGCACGCTCGACATCGTCGACGACAACGAGGCGATCCGCGACGAGCTGCGGTCGGTGATCCTCGGCATCTGGGACCACATCAAGAACTCCGGCGAGTTCGACGCCGACAACCTGACCCTGGAGTGGATCGGCAACATCCCCGGCAAGCGTGAGTACCGTCGCTTCATCGGCGACTACACGCTGCGCCAGCAGGACATCCTGGAGCAGACGTCGTTTGACGACGGCGTCGCGTTCGGTGGCTGGTCCATCGACCTCCATCCCGCCGAGGGGATGTACGCGACGGGGGCGGGCGCGGTGCAGCGCTTCTCGGACGGCGTCTTCGAGATCCCGTTCCGCACGCTCTACTCCGTCAACGTCGACAACCTGCTCATGGCGGGCCGCGACATCTCGGCCACGCACATCGCCTTCGGTGCCGCCAGAGTGATGGCCACGTGCGCCGCGATGGGCGAGGCCGCGGGCACCGCCGCCGCCCTCTGCTACGCGCACGACGCCACGCCCCGCGAGCTGTACGAGCACCATCGTGCGGAACTCCGGCAGACGCTGCTCCGCGCCGACGCCTCCCTCATCGGAGTCGCGAACGAGGATCCCTCCGACCTCGCCCGCACCGCCGCCGTCACCGCGTCCAGCACCCTGCGCACGATCGGCACCCCGGAGACCGCCGCGGCCGCGGCGGCCCCGCACACCCTGACGGACGACCTCGGCATCGTCGTCCCCGTGCACCCGCGCCTCGACACGACCGAGCTGCTGCTCGGCGCCGAGGCCGACACGCAGGTCACGGTGGAGGTCTGGTCCACGGGCCGCCCGCAGAACATCGTGCCCGCGGTTCTCGAGCACCGCACCGTGATCGACGTCCCCGCCGGTGTTCCGACCTGGGTGCGGGCGGACACGCCTTTCGCCCCGGAGGACCCGCAGAACGCGATCATCGTGCTCCGCGCGAACCCGCAGGTGCAGGTGCAGCTCGCCGACGAGCTCCCGCCCGGGGTGCTCACCCTCGTGCACCGGGTCGACAACGACGACCGGAACGTGCAGGTCGACCGCGACGGTCTCCTCGTGCAGTGGCCGACCAAGCCGCTGCGCGGGCGGGTGCCCGCGTTCCGCACGAGCCCACACTCCGAGGCCACCGCGCCGCAGCGCGCCGTCTCCGGGTACAACCGCCCGTTCGGCGGACCGCACCTGTGGGCGTCCGCCCCGGAGGCCGAAGGCCCGCAGTGGCTGCGCCTGGACTGGGAGCAGCCGGTCACGGCCTCCGAGATCCGCCTCGTGTTCGACGACGACGTGGACCTCGAGCTCAACACCCTGCACCACCACCGCAGCCCCGACGAGGTGCTGCCCCAGCTCGTGCGCGACTACCGGGTCGAGGTGCAGCAGGCGGGTTCCGAGGAGTGGCGCACCGTGGCGGAGGAGCGCGACAACCGCCATCGTCTGCGGGTGCATCCCCTGCCGGACGACCTCGGCGCCCTCGCGGCCGCCCGCCTCGTGGTGGAGCGGACGAACGGCGTCGCGGAGGCGCGCGTGATCGCGTTCCGAGTGCAATCGTGACGGAGAGCGCTAACGTGAAGGGCATCCGTCGTCCCGGCGGAGACCGTCGTCCCTCCAGGAGGCCGCAGGTGACCACCTCGCCCGGCGGCCGCGTGCTCCCCGTCGCGCGGGCCACCCGCACGGGACTCATCGCGCTCGCGGTGCCGCATCTGGAGGAGCCGTACTTCGCGGAGCTCGGCTCGCGCATCGTCCGCGGCGCCGACGACCGAGGGCTGGCGGTGCTCATCGTGCAGACCGAGGGGGATCACGGCCGCGAGATCGATGTCGCCAACGGCGTCGGCCTGCCGCCCATCGACGGGCTCATCCACATCCCGCGCTCGCTCACGGTCGCCGACCTCACGCGCCGCACCTCCCCCGGGCCGCTCGTGCTGCTGGGCGAGCACATTCAGGTGAGCCCGTTCACGCACGTCACGATCGACAACCGCGCCGCTGCCTACACCGCCACCGAGCACCTGCTCGCGGTCGGCTGCCGCCGCATCGGCTTCGTCGGACGCCGCGACGCCCGCCCCTCGGACGCCGCCGACCGTCGGCACGCCGGGTACCTGGAGGCCCTGGCGGCCGCCGGGATCCCCGCCGACCCCGCCCTCACCGCGCAGGTCGACGCCTTCACGGCCGAGGAGGGCGAGCGCGTGGCGGGCGCCATGGCCGCCGCGATCCCCGATCTCGACGGCATCGTCTGCTCGAACGACTCGGTCGCCCTCGGTGCACTGGCCGCTCTCCAGGCCCAGGGGCGGAGCGTGCCGGGAGACGTCGCCGTCGTCGGCATCGACGACATCCGAGCCGCACGCTTCGCCGTGCCCGCCCTCAGCACCATCGCCCCCGACCACGCCCGCCTGGTGGACGCGGCGTTCACGGAGCTCGAACGGCAGATCGCCGCGCCGCCGGGAGCCGATCTCCCGGTGCGGCACGTGACGGTCGGCGCCCGGCTGATCCCGCGGGCGAGCACGGCCCGATGACGGCGGCGGACTCAGTCCGCGAGGGCCGTCGCGAGCGCACGCTCGTCGCCGCCGTCGCGCGGCGCGACGTGCAGGGTGCCGACGTGGGCCGCGAGCAGCTCCCGGGCGCCGTCGTCGAGGCCGTCGTCGGTGACGAGGCGGTCGATGTCGCTGAGGTCGGCGACGGTCGTGAGTCCGACCACACCCCAGCGGGTGTGCTCGGCGAGGACGACGACCTCCCGGCCCGCAGCCATGAGCGCCCGGTTGGTCTCGGCCTCCAGCAGGTTCATGGTCGTGATGCCGGCCTGCTCGTCGAGGCCGTGGGCGTCGAGGAACACGAGATCGCAGTGCAGGTGCTCCAGGGCGCGGACCGCGACCGGCCCGACGAGGGCCTGCGAGGGCGTGCGCACGCCCCCGGTGAGCACGACCGTCTGCGTGTACGGGGCGTCGGCGCGATCCGGCGGCGAGAACAGGTCGGAGACCGGCAGGGCGTTCGTGACGATCGTGAGCTCGGGGACGCGCACGAGCTCCCGCGCGAGCGCCAGGGCCGTGGGTCCGCCGGAGATGCCGACCGCCATTCCGGGCTCCACGAGATCCGCGGCCGCCGCGACGATCGCGCGCCGTTCGGCCGAGGCCGCCGGAGCCGGAACCAGACGTTGGAGGCCCCGCGCCCGCACGCCGCCACGGATGCGCTCGACCGCGCCCTCCTCGGCCAGCTGATCGATGTCGCGCCGCACGGTCATCTCGCTGACCTGCAGCGTGGCCGCGAGCTCGCCGATGGACGCGGTACCGCGATCGCGGGTCAGGGCGAGGATGCGCTCGCGTCGTTCCGTGACCAGCACGCGGTCTCCTTCCGATGGAGCCTCCAGTCTGCCACGCACCCCCGCCCGCCCCACTCCCGGAACAGGATCCCTCAGCCCGCATGACCTTCCCCGAGCCCTACGCCACCTGGTTCCCCGATGCCACGTTCGACGGCAGCTACGGCCGCACCGAAGCCGACCTCCGTGCCGTGCGCCCCGTGCCCGCGCCGCACGGGTTCGCCGACCGCTGGCGACGCTGGCGGCGGGAGGCCGCCGCGGTGGACGCCGCCCCCGTGGTCCTCTCCACCTCCGAGGAGCACGGCCGTCGGATGTCCGTCGTCGAGCATGCCGGCGTCGACGGTGTGCGGCTGCGGGCCTGGGTGGTCGAACCCCTCGACGGCCCTCCCCGCGCGGGCGTCGTGCACGGCCACGGCTACGGGGGTCGCGACGCGGCCGATCTCGCCCGGGTGCCGGACGACGTCGCGGCGATCTATCCCGTGGCCCGCGGGCTCGGCGTGCTGAACGCGGGGATCGGAGCGCCCGAGCCGACCCCCGAGCACGTGCTCGCGGGCATCGACGATCCGGAGCGCTACGTGCTCGGCCTCTGCGCCCGTGACCTGTGGCTGGCGGCCGACGTCCTCGTCTCGGTCGTCGGCGCGCTTCCTCTCTACTACGTCGGGGAGAGCTTCGGCGGCGGCATCGGCGCGCTCGCCCTGCCGTGGGACGACCGGTTCGTGGGGGCCACCCTCATCGTGCCGAGCTTCGGCCAGTACGACGAACGGCTGGCGGTGCCATGCCTGGGGAGCGGGGAGACCGTGCGTCAGCACGTCCTGCGGCACCCCGAGGCCCGCGAGGTGCTGCGCTGGTTCGACTCCTCCACCGCGATCGGGTTCACGGAGGTGCCGGTCCGGGTCGAGGCGGCCCTGTGGGACCAGTACGTGCCGCCGCAAGGGCAGTTCGCGGTCGCCGCCGGGGCCCGCGCCCTCGACCTGGCCGTCCTTCCCGCCGGTCACGCCGAGTACCCGGGGTCGGCGGAGGTGACGGCGGCCGCCATCCGCGGCGGGCGCGAGCACCTCGAGCGCGTACTCGCCGGCTGACGGCCGTCGGGCGCGCGTCCTCCTCCGCGCAGGAGAGCACTGGACGCAACCTGTCATAACAGGTACAGTGAGCTTGTCATTACAGGTTGCGCGACGACGCAGCACCCGTTTCGAGGAGCATGGATGCCCGAGTACCAGACCCCGCCGATCTCCCCGATGGCGATCGCCTTCGACGCCGAGAAGCTCACCCTCTCCCCCGAAGGCCCCACCCTGACCCGGCGGATGTCCGACCTCGAGGGCCTGTTCCGCGACCACGACGCCTGGGCGGCCGCCGCCGCGGGCGAGGACCCGATCGTCTACACGGTCGTCAGCTCGCCGGTCCCCGAGATCGAGCGGGAGCTGCCGCAGTCGATCACCACGATCATGCCCGGCGACACGGGCGGCGAGCTCTGGATGACGAAGGGCCACCAGCACCCCGACCACCAGGGCGAGATCTACCTCGCGCTGCACGGCCGCGGCGGACTGCTCATGTTCGACGGCGAGCGCACCGAGTGGCTCGACATGCTCCCCGGCACCATCGGCTACATCCCGCCGGGCTGGGCGCACCGCTCCGTGAACACCGGGGACGAGCCGTACTCCTTCCTCGCCGTGTACCCGGGAGGCGCCGGCCACGACTACGGCTGGGTGCTGGAGCACGGCATGGGCTCGCGGGCGTTCCGCGCGGAGTCCGGCGTCGACCTGCGCCCCTACGCGGAATAGGCTCCGGCCATGATCATCGCCCACGACCTCGGCACCACCGGGAACAAGGCGTCCCTGCACCACGACGACGGTCGTCTGATCGCCGCGGTCACCGTGCCGTACCCGGCCCACTTCGCGGCCGGCGGCGTCGCTGAGCAGGACCCGGCCGACTGGTGGCACGCGGTCGTCACGGCGACCCGCGACCTCCTCTCGCGCACCGGCACCGCCGCCGCCGAGGTCGCGGGCCTCGTGGTCAGCGGACAGATGATGGGCGCCGTGCTGCTCGACGCCGACGGCGAGCCCGCACGACCCGCGATCATCTGGGCCGACACCCGCGCCGGCGCCCAGCAGCGCGAGCTCGAGGCGGCGGTCGGTGCCGAGCACGCCTACGGGATCCTCGGCCACCGCCTGAACCCCACCTACTCCCTCGAGAAGATCATGTGGGTGCGCGACAACGAACCCGAGGTGTGGCAGCGCGTGCGCCGGGTGTGCGTCGCCAAGGACTTCATCGTGCTGCGGCTGACCGGGCGGCTCGCCACGGACCGGTCGGACGCCTCGGGCACCAATGCGTACGACCAGGTCGCGGGCACGTGGTCGCCGGAGATCCTCGCCGCCGCGCGGCTCGACCCCGCCCTGTTCCCCGAGATCCTGGAGTCGACGCAGATCGCGGGCCCGCTCACGCCCGCCGCGGCCGAGGCGCTCGGGCTGCACATCGGCGTCCAGGTCGTGATGGGCGGGGGCGACGGACCGCTCGCCGCGGTCGGCTCCGGCGTCGTGGCCCCGGAGGACGGCGCCTACGTGTGCCTCGGCACCTCCTCGTGGATCTCCTTCGCGGCCGACGCCCCGCTGCACGACCCCGCGATGCGCACCTTCACGTTCGACAACGTCGTGCCCGCGTCGTTCGTGCCGACCGCGACCATGCAGGCCGGCGGCGCCTCGGTGCAGTGGATCGCCGAAGCCCTCTCCGTCGACCCCGCACACCCCGAGACGGGGCGCCTCGTCGCCGAAGCCGCGAGCGACATCGACACCGACGACCTCTACTTCCTCCCGTACCTGCTCGGCGAGCGCTCCCCGCTGTGGGACCCGGATGCGCGCGGGGCCTTCGTCGGTCTCGCCCGCCACCACGGGCGCGCCCACCTCGTGCGCGCGGTCCTCGAGGGGACGGCGTTCAACCTCCTCACCTGCATCCAGGCGTTCCGCGAGGCCGGCGCGACGATCGACCGCATCGACGCCGTCGGCGGCGGGGCGCAGAGCGACGTCTACCTCGCCGTCCTCGCCGACGTGTGGGGCGTGCCGGTGCGGCGCCGCACGATCGTGGAGGAGGCGAACAGCCTCGGTGCCGCGGTCACGGGAGCCGTCGGCCTCGGCCTCACCGACTTCTCCGCCGCCCGGGCGCTCAGCGAGGTCACCGCCGAGTTCACGCCCGACCCGTCCCGGCATGCGGTCTACGCCGAGCGCCACGCCCGCTTCACCGACGCGTACACGGCCCTCGCACCGTGGTTCGCGGGAAGGCCGCGCTGATGGGCGTCATCCTCGTCACGAGCCGCTCCTTCTCGGACGGCGACCTCGACTTGGTCGGGCGCGCCGCGCAGGCCGGACACCGTATCCTCCGCGGACCCGCCCATCACGACCTCGACGAGCTGCGCGTGCTGCTGCACGGTGCCGACGCCTGGATCGCCGGCACCGGACCGGTCACCGACGCGCACCTCGCTGCCGGCCCGAAGCTCAAGGTCGTGGCGCGCTACGGGGTCGGCACGGAGGCGGTGGACCTCGCGGCGGCGCGCGACCGCGGCATCCCGGTCACGAACACCCCCGGCGCGAACGCGGATGCGGTCGCCGACCACGCGGTCGGCCTCATGCTCGCCGCCCTGCGCACCATCCCGGACGGCGACCGCCGCGTGCGGACCGGCGACTGGAGCGTGCGCCGCGGACGGGAGCTCGGCGCCGCGACCGTCGGCATCGTCGGCTTCGGGCGGATCGGCCAGGGGGTCGCGCGGCGACTGAGCGGGTTCGGTCCGCGGCTGCTCGCCTCCGACCCGTTCCTCCCCGCCGACCTCGTGCGGGACCACGGCGCCGACCCCCTCGGCCTCGACAAACTGTTCCGCACCGCCGACGTGATCACCCTGCACGCCCCCGGCGGTCAGCGCCTCGTCGACGCCGAGCGCCTCGCCGTGATGCGACCCGGCACCGTACTCGTCAACACGGCCCGCGGCGACCTCGTGGACGAGCAGGCCGTGGCGGACGCGCTGCGTGACGGCACCCTCGCCGGGTACGCCGCCGACACTCTCGACGGCGACACCGCCGCGCACGACAGTCCCCTGCTCGACCCGGCTCTCGCCGACCGCGTCATCGTCACCCCGCACCTCGGTGCCCAGACCACCCAGGCCGTCGACAACATGGGAGAGCTGTCGCTCGCGGATGTGCTCGCCGTCCTCCGCGGCGCCGACCCCGCCCACCCCGTGCCCCTGCCCGCGTCCGCTCCCGAGGAGAACCGATGACCACCGCCGCGACGTCCGCCGCACCGTCCGCCACCGCCGACTACATGGGCTTCGTGGGCGTCACCACCGCCTCGTCGTCGATCATGAAGGTGTTCCCGCTGTGGGCCGACATCCTCGGCCTCCCCACCCGGACCCTCGTCGGCCACGACCTGCCGATGGACGCCGACCCCGCCCAGTACCGCGCCATGGTCGAGCAGATCCGCGATGACCCGCACCACCGCGGCGCGCTGGTCACCACGCACAAGATGAACGTGTACGCGGCGGCGTCCGACCTGTTCGACGACCTCGACCCGTTCGCCGTGTCCTGCGCCGAGATCTCCAGCATCGCCAAGCGCGGGTCCACGCTGTCCGGCCGCGCGAAGGACCCGATCACGGTCGACCTGGCGCTGCGCGACTTCCTCCCCGCCGACCACTTCGCGCGCACCGGTGCCGAGGTCGTCATCCTGGGTGCGGGCGGATCGGGCACCGCGCTGAGTTGGGCCCTCGCCGAGCGGGAGGATGCCCCGGTCCTCATCACCGTCACCGCGCGCACGCAGGACAAGCTCGACCACCTCCGCGAGGTGCACCGCCAGCACGGCACCCCCGAGGGACTCCTCCGCTACGTCGTCACCGAGACGCCGGAGGAGGCCGACGCCCTGGTCGCCGCCGCGCCCGCGGGATCGGTCGTCGCGAACGCCACCGGGCTCGGCAAGGACCGCCCCGGCTCCCCGCTGACCGACGCCGTCGTGTTCCCCGAGGGCGCGTATGTGTGGGAGTTCAACTACCGCGGCTCCCTGGAGTTCCTGCACCAGGCCGAGGCACAGGAGGACGACCGCGACCTGCACGTGGTCGACGGCTGGCGGTACTTCATCCACGGCTGGTCGCAGGTCGTGGCGGACGTGTTCGACCTCGACCTCACGCCGGAGACCGTCGAGCGCCTCGCGGAGGCCGCGGAGTCGGTGCGCTGATGCCCGCCGTGCGGACCGTCCTCGGCGACCTCGACCCGTCGCGGCTCGGGCGCGTGGACTACCACGAGCACCTCTTCCAGGTGTCGCCGCTGCTGGTCGGGGACGAGCTCGACGACGAGGCCGCGTCCGGCGAGGAGGCCGGTCTGCTGCGGGCGAGCGGCTTCGAGGCCATGGTCGACGCCACCCCGTTCGGCCTCGGTCGCGACCCGGCCGCCGTCGCCCGCATCAGCGCCGCGACCGGACTGCACGTGGTCGCCACGACGGGTCGGCACCGCGAGGCCCACTACGGCCCCGACCACCCGATGCAGGTGTGGGGCGCGGACCGCCTCGCCGCCCTGTTCGTGTCCGACCTCACGCGGGGGATGCCGGCGGACGACACCGCGGTGTTCGAGACGCCCGACGTGCCCCCCGCCGCAGGTCCCGACGGGCAGCCCGTCCGCGCCGGCATGCTCAAGGGCGGGGCCGACTACTGGCGCCTCAGTCCGTTCGAGCGCACGACCCTCGTCGCCGTGGCTCAGGCGCACCGCGAGACCGGAGCCCCCGTCATGGTGCATCTGGAGTTCAGCACCGCGGCCCACGAGGTCCTCGACCTGCTGGCGGCCGAGGGGGTGCCGGCGGATCGCGTCGTGCTGGCCCACGCCGACCGCGACCCCGATCCCGGTCTGCACGTCGCGTTGGCCGAGCGCGGCGCCCACCTCGGGTACGACGGCTTCGCCCGCCCGCGCACCCGCTCCGACGCCGAGCTGCTGGCGCTCACGGTCGCCGTGGTGGAGCGGGGAGCCGGCGACCGGATCCTGCTCGGAGGCGACGTCGCCCGGCGCACCCGGTACATCGCCTACGGCGGCATGCCCGGTCTCGCCTACCTCGGCGACCGCTACCTTCCCCGGCTCCGCGAGGCCGTGGGTGACGACGCCGTGCACCGGATGCTCGTGACGACCCCCGCGCGCTTCCTGGCCCTCCACTCCTGACCACCCGAACCCGAGGAGTCGTCATGCCCGAACCCACCGTCCTCCACGCCGTCTTCACCGCGCAGCCCGGAGCCGCCGACCGGGTCGCCGCGCTGCTGCGGGACTTCGCCGAGGTCGTCCGCGCCGAGGAGGGCAACATCGTCTTCGACGCCCACCGCCTCGTCGACGACCCCGACCGCTTCTTCGTCTACGAGGTCTACCGCGACGAGGACGCCTTCCAGGCCCACCTGCACGCACCCGCCGGCGTCCCCTTCAACGCCGCCCTGCAGGAGCTCATCGTCGAGCCCACCTCGATCCTCACGTTCCTCCGCCCCCTCTGACCCCCTCCTCCCCTCCGTCTCCCCGTTTCACCTGCACGACCTCGCGACGCCCGCACGCCCGTTCCGGCCTCCCCGTCGTGCCCTCGTCCCCCCGTCGTGCATCCGTCCCTCGCGTCGTGCCCCGTCCCCCGGGGACGGTCCCCTCGGGCTGACCGTCCCCGGCCCGAACGACTCCGCTCGGCCCTCCGGTTTCACCTGCACACCCCCGTCACGACTGCACGACCGAACCGCCCATCCGGCCACACATCGGTCCCCGCGTCGTGCATCCGTCCCATCCACGGCCCAGCCCCAGACCCTCCCCGGACCTGGACCCCAGACCCACCCGACTCCGGACCCGGTTCGTCTGCACGATCCCGATACGGGTGCACGAGGAAACCGGGGATCCGGTCGTGCAGTCGCCCCGGGATCGTGCAGCCGGACCACGGACCCACGGTCCCGGGACCGAAGTTCCCCCGGACACGACGAAGCCCCCCGCCCGAAGGCGAGGGGCTCCGTCGTGCGAGTCACTCGTAGAGGACCGCGGCGATCTTGTCGTCCTCGATGTTGTTCTTGTCGTACCAGTAGGAACCGGTGTCGTAGAACTCCTCGACGTCGTCGCCGTTGGCCGCGTCGTAGGCCGCCTGCACGACCTGGGCGCCGATGCCGATCGGGTCCTGCGTGATGGCGCCGGCCATGGTGCCGTCCTTGATGGCGTTGATCTGGGCCGCACCGGAGTCGAAGCCGACGATGGTGATCTTGCCCTTCTCGAGGCCGAGCTCGTTCACGGCGTTCACGACGCCGATGGCCGAGCCCTCGTTGGTGCCGTAGATGCCCTTGAGGTCGGGGTGGGCCGCGATGAGCGTCTTGGCGATGTCGGCCGACTTCAGGTGGTCGCCGTCACCGTACTGGATGTCGACGATCTCGATGTCGGGGTAGTCCGCCTCGATCTTCTCGACGAAGCCGTCGCGACGCTCGACACCGGTCGAGTTAATCTGCGAGTGGCCGACGATGGCGACCTCACCCTCGCCGCCGATCAGCTCGGCCATGTGCTCGGCCGCCAGCGCGCCGGCGACCTTGCTGTCCGTCGCGGAGAGGCTGAGTCCGACGTCGCCGTTGCACGGGGCGTCGAAGTAGACGACGGGGATGTCCTTCGACTTCGCCTGCTCGAGCGGGGCGACGCACGCCTCGGGGTCGAGGGCGGCGTAGGCGATGGCGTCCGGGTTCTTGTCGATCGCGGCGGTCAGCATCTCGAGCTGCTGCGCGATCTCGGTCTCGGCGGCCGGGCCCTCGAAGGTGATCTTGACGCCCAGCTCCTGGGCCTTCTCCTCCGCGCCCTTCTTGACGGCCTGCCAGAACTGGTGCTGGAAGCCCTTCGAGACCATGGCGATGTACATCTCGCCGTCGCCACTGCCGGTGTCGCCGCCCGAGCCCTCTTCGATCACGTCGCCGCCGCCGGCACAGCCGGCGAACACGAGCGCGGATGCGGCCACGAGTGCCGCGAATGCGGTCTTCTTGCCGAATTTCATGGAAACTCCGTTGTTCTGTGTGGGTGCCGGCCAGGACCGGCGGGTGGACATTCGTGGTGCCTGTGCGGAGGGTTCCGCGGGGTCCGGCCGGAGCCGGGGACGGCGGCGGGCACGGGTTTCGCCGCCGCCGTGTCTCAGGTCCGCTGGCGGTTGCGCAGCGAGTCGAGGAAGACGGCCAGCAGGACGACGACGCCGACGACGATGTTCTGCCACTCGGGCTGGATCGACATGATCCGGAGGCCGTTGACGAGGACGCTCATGATGAGCGCACCGATCACGGTGCCGAGGATCGAGCCGCGGCCGCCAAGCAGCGAGGTGCCGCCGATGATCACGGCCGCGATGGCCTGCAGCTCGTAGCCGGTGCCGATCTGCGGCTGGGCCGAGTCGAGGCGGGCGGCGATCACGATGCCCGCGATGCCGGTGAAGGCGCCGGCGAACATGTAGATGAGGATCGTCCAGCGGCGGGTGTTGACGCCGGAGAGGCGCGTGGCCTCCTCGTTCGATCCGATCGCGAACGTGTACCGGCCGAGCAGCGTCTTCGACAGCACGAGCCAGGCGACGATCGCGAGGGCCGCGGTGATGAGCACCGCGTTCGGGATGCCGGGGATGAGCACGCCGAGCGCGATCTTCTTGAAGTCGGGAGCCGAGGTCGAGAAGTAGATCGGCGCGACGTTCGAGATCACGAGGGCGAGGCCGCCCGCGATCATCATCATGGCCAGCGTCGCGATGAACGGAGGCAACCGCAGGAACGTGATGTTGACGCCGTTCACCAGCCCCATGAGCACACCGGTCGCGATGCCGCCGAGCACACCCACCCACACCGGCAGGCCGAGGTTGGTGATGAGGACGCCGGTCATCACGGCGCAGAGCGCCATGCCGGTGCCGATCGACAGGTCGATGCCGCCCGTGATGATGACGAACGTCGTGCCGAGGGCGAGGATGCCGATGACCGCGGTCGACAGCAGCACCGTGGCGATGTTGCTGAAGGTGAAGAAGTTCGGGCTGGCGATCGAGAAGAAGATGACCAGGACGATCAGGGTGCCGAACGCGAGCGACTGCTGGAACTGCCGCTTGAGGAACCCGGCGACGTCGCGCTTGTCGGTGTCCTCGTTGACGGCCGTCTGGATGATCGTCGTCGTCGACGATCCGGACTGCTGTGGGGTGCTCATCAGTCTTCCTCCCCGTGGGCTGCGAGTTGCATGATCTTCTCCTGGCTGGCTTCCTCGTTGCGGAGCGTCCCGGTGATGCGACCGTTCGCGAACACGGCGATGCGGTTCGCGACCCGGAGGATCTCGGGGAGCTCCGACGAGATGACGATGATGGACTTGCCCGCGTCGGCGAGCTGCTGCATGAGGCGGTAGATCTCCTCCTTCGCGCCGACGTCGATGCCTCGCGTCGGCTCGTCGAAGATGAGGATGTCGCAGTCGCGCATCAACCACCGGGCGATGACGACCTTCTGCTGGTTCCCTCCGGAGAGGAGCTTGACGACCTGGTTGACCGAGGGGGTCTTCACCCGCAGCTGCTGCACGTACTCCTTGGTGCGGTTCTTGGCCTTGCTGTCGCCCATCCACCCGATTCCGTTGGCGTAGGAGCCGAGCGACGCGAGCACGGTGTTGAAGGTGACGTCCTGCTCGAGCATGAGGCCGAGCAGCTTGCGGTCCTCGGAGAGGTAGCCGACGCCGTGCTTGACCGCGTCGGCGGGCTGCGCGATGCGGACGGTGCGCCCACCGATCGTGATCGTGCCGCCGTCACGGTGGTCCGCGCCGATGACGGCACGGGCGGTCTCGGTGCGGCCGGCGCCCATGAGGCCGGCGAATCCGAGGATCTCGCCCTTGTGCAGCTGGAACGACACGTCCTTGAGGAGCTTCCGCGTGGAGAGCCCCTGCACGTCGAGCACGATCGGGTCGTTGAGGTGCTCCCGCGCCTGCGGGCGGGTGCCCTCGTCGATCACGCGGCCGACCATCATCTCGATGATCGTCGGAATCGTGATCTCGGACTTGTCGAGTGATCCGATGTATGTGCCGTCGCGGAGCACGGTCACCCGGTCCGCCAGGCGGCGCAGCTCGTCCATGCGGTGCGAGATGTACACGATGCCGGTACCACGGGCCTTGAGCTGCTCGATGAGGACGAAGAGGGTCTCGACCTCGCTGTCGGTGAGGGCCGACGTCGGCTCGTCCATGATGAGGACCTTGGCGTTGAAGGACAGCGCCTTGGCGATCTCGACCATCTGCTGCTCGGCCACCGTCAGCTCGCCCACGCGCTGGCGCGGGTCGAGGTGGATGTCGAGGCGCTGCAGCAGCTCGGCCGTCTGCCGGTTGAGCTTCCGCTCCGACAGGAACGGACCCGTCGTGGGCTCGCGGCCGACGTAGATGTTCTGCGCGACCGTGAGGTCGGGCATCAGGTTGAGCTCCTGGTGGATGATCGTGATCCCCAGCTCCTGCGCCTGCAGCGGGCTGGTGAGCTCGACCTCCTGCCCCTCGAACGTGATCGTGCCCTCGTCCTTGGTGTAGATCCCGGAGAGGATCTTCATCAGGGTGGACTTGCCGGCACCGTTCTCACCCACGAGCACGAGCACCTCGCCGGCGCGCACCTCGAGATGCACGTCCTTCAGCGCCTGGACACCGGGGAATCCCTTGCTGATCCCCTCGACCCTCAGGATGGGTCCACTCATGCGCTCACCTGCTTCCTTGAAGGTTCTGTCGCGATTGCGGCGGACCGTTCCGCCGTAAACATCGGATCAATTCTGCGACCTGCACCCGGGTCAGTGCAAGTTGTATCTAAATGTATCTAACGATCGGCGGCGAGGGAAGACCTGTAATAACATCTTGGTCTCGAACCGCCGCCCGAGCGTCAGTGGAGGCGGATCGAGTCCACCGCGACGAGCTTGTCGCGGATGTAGGCGTTCGCGTGCGCACCCAGCTCGTCGTTGTCGGTCCAGAGGTTGCGCCAGATGCCGAGCATGCGGCTGAGGTCGGGCGCCACCACCGCCGAGGAGAACGACTCGAACACGATGGGGCCGTCGTAGCCGATGCGCCCGAGCGCCTTGAAGAACGTGTCGAAGTCGACCGTCCCGGTGCCGAGATAGCCGCGGTGGCTCTCGCCGATGTGCACGTACCGCAGGGCGGGAGCCGCATCGAGCACCGGCGCGAACATATCCGACTCCTCGATGTTCATGTGGTACGTGTCCAGGTGGATCCCGAGGTTCGGGCGGTCGACCTCACCGAGGTACGCCAGCGCCTGCCGAGCGGTGTTCAGCACGTTGGTCTCGTAGCGGTTGACGACCTCGAGCGAGACCGAGACCCCCCGCTCGGCGGCGTGGTCGGCCACCCGGGCGATCGTGCGACGGCTCGATGCGAGACCCTCGGGCGTGACCGGATCCATGTACTTCTTCATGGCGCTGTAGATCACCCCGCAGAAGTGCGCACCGCCGAGGTCGGCGAGCACGTCGACCGCGCGGAGCAGGAGCGCCTCGCCCGCGGCGACCACGGCAGGGTCACCGCTCGTGATGTCGGTCTCATCGGAGAGCCCGAGCGAGGCGCTGACCGCGAGTCCGTGCTCCGCGAGGGCGGCCTGGGCGGCGGCGACGTCGAACGAGAACGGGTCCATCAAGGGGAACTCGATGAGGTCGAAGCCCGCCTGCTTCGTCTTCTCGACCGCGAGCCGGATGCCGTCCGCGTCGAAGGTCCCCGTCCAGACGAGTCCGTGGCAGCCGATGTTCATGAGCGCTCCTCCGGCGGGTGTCCGGCACCGTCGCCGCGCGGACTTGGCACGTTACAAGCCCGGTGTGCGAGTCACGCTACGTCGCCATCCGCCAGGGTGTCAAGAACTTTCTTGGCACGTTACAACTGGTCCGCTAGCCTGGGCCTCATCCGGCCGCGCCTGCGGTCCATCGCCGAAGGAGGCCCATGTCCGCGAGCGTGAAGGATGTCGCGGCTCTCGCGGGGGTGTCGGCATCGACCGTGTCGAACTACCTCAACCACCCGCACGTCCTCGGGGCCGCCAGCCGGGAGCGGGTGCGGGCGGCGATCGCCGAGCTCGGCTTCGTGCCGAACGAGTCGGCCCGCCAGCTCCGCGCAGGATCGAGCAAGGCCCTCGCCCTCATCCTCCTCGACGCCTGGCTGCCCTACTTCAACGACCTGTCCCGCGGCGTCGACGACGTGGCCCGTGAGGGCGGCTGGTCGCTCTTCTTCAGCGACAGCGCCCGCGATGCCGCTCGCGAAGAGCAGAACATCGACATGTTCGAGGCCCACCGGGTGCAGGGCATCGTGATCTACCCGCGCGGCGATGTCGTGCCACGGCTGGAACAGCTCGCTACCCGCGGGATCCGCTCGGTGGTCGTCGGCCCCATCCGGGATTCGCCTTCCGTCGCCGCGGTCACCTTCGACGACCGCGGCGGCGGACGCCTGGCCGGGGAGCACCTGCTCTCCCTCGGCCGTCGCCGCATCCTGTTCCTCGGAGCCCCGACGGTGAGCCAGTCGAACGATCGTCTCGCCGGGCTGCGCGACGCGGTGGCGGGGACCGACGCCCGTATCTCCGTCCTCGACGTCGAGCATCTCACGACCGAAGACGGCCTCCGGGCCGGGGCGCACCTGACGGATCTCCCGGCGGAAGAGCGTCCCGACGCGGTCTTCGCCGCGAACGACGGGGTGGCCCTCGGCGTGCTGACACAGCTGCTCCGCCACGGCATCCGGGTGCCGGAGGAGATCGCCCTCGTCGGGTTCGACGACGTGGCCGCCGCACACCAGGGCGTGGTGCCGCTGACGAGCATCCGGCAGCCCGGCTACGAGATCGGTCGCGCCGCCGGGGCCGCGCTGCTGCAGCTCCTCGCCGATCCGACCGCCGCGCCTCCGGCACCCACGCCGTTCCCCGCCGAGCTCATCGTGCGGGAGTCGACCGTCGGGCGCTGAACCCCCGGGTCAGGCCGAGGGGTGGCCGACCACACCCTTCCGGAGGAGTGCGTTGCCGTACTTGCGCGTCTCTCCCGTGCGCACCATGAGGTACGCCTCCTTCGCCACCTCGTAGTACGCGAAGCGCTCGACGAAGCGCGTGGTGTCGAGTTCCGTGCCGGCGGCGGCCATGAGTTCGCGCTGCACGTCCAGCACCTCGCCGTCGGCAGAGGTCATCAGATCGATGCCCGGCGCGTCGTCGAGCGGCAGCACGCTGCGGATGGCCGCGACGACCTCGGGCGTGGTGGTGCCGGGAAGATCGACCACGCGCGCCCCGAGACCCCAGGCCGGGAAGTGCGCGTCGGCGACGACCACGGCGTCGGAGTGCCCCATCCGGTCGAGATGCAGCAGCAGCTCCCCGGTCAGCAGCGGGTGGATTCCTTCGAGCACGGCGGCTCCTCTCGGTGGATGGAGGTCAGGAGGCGGGGATCAGGCCCTCGGCCGCGAGGTTCTCCCACAGGGCCGACGGGATCTCCCGGGCAGCGTACTCCGCGTTCTGCCGGAGCTGCGCCGGGCGACTGCCGCCGACCACCACGGAGCGCACCACGTCGGACTGGAGCGGGAACCGGATCGCCGCGGCCGGCAGGGGCACGTCGTGATCGGCGCATACCGCAGCGATGCGCACGAGGCGGTCCCACAGCTCGTCGGGGAGCTGTCCGTACTCGTACCGGCCGTCCCTCCGCGGCTCGTTCGCCGCGAGGAGTCCGGAGTTGAACACCGACGCCGCGACGATCCCCGTCCCGGTCTCGCGGCACGCGGGCAGCACGTCGACCGCGGCGGGCTGCTCCAGCAGCGTGTACCGACCGGCCACCATCACGAGGTCGAGGTCGGCGGAGCGCACGGATGCCGCGAGGGCGTCCGACACCATCGACCCGATGCCGATCGCGGTCACCTCGCCGTCCGCGCGCAGCTGCTCCAGGGCAGGAAGAGCCTCGGCGAGCGCGAGGTCGAGGTCGTGCCGCTCCGGGTCGTGCAGATAGAGAAGGTCGATGCGCTCGATGCCGAGCCGCTCGCGGGACTCGTCCAGGCTCGTCCGGATGCCGTCCGCCGAGAAATCCCACACGCGCTGGAGGTCGTCCGGCACGTGGAAGTCGTTCGCGGTGTCGAGGCCGCCGGCGTGGTCGGGGTTCGGGCGCAGCAGCCGGCCGACCTTGGTCGAGAGCACGTACTCGTCCCGCGGCTTGGTCTGCAGGAAGGCACCCAGACGACGCTCGGAGAGCCCGAGGCCGTAGTGCGGAGCGGTGTCGTAGAAGCGGATGCCGCTCTCCCACGCCGCATCCAGCACCGCCCACGCGTCGTCGTCGGACAGCTCACGGAAGAGGTTGCCGACGTTCGCGGCACCGTAGCCGAGGGTCGGGACGGTCAGGCGGTCAGGCGTGGACATGCGCACCCGTCCAGGTGTACTCCGCGATGCTGTCGGCCTTCATCTCCATGCCCGTGCCCGGTGCGGTGGGAGCCATGTAGGAGCCGCCCTGGATGTCGGTCGGCACGACGAAGTGCTCGTGCAGGTGGTCGACGAACTCGATCAGGCGGCCCTCGCGGGTGCCGGAGACGGCGACGAAATCGAACATCGACAGGTGCTGCACGGCCTCGCACAGCCCCACGCCTCCGGCGTGCGGGCACACCGGCACGTCGAACTTCGCCGCGAGCAGCAGGTTGGCGATGTTCTCGTTGACCCCCGCGACGCGGACGGCGTCGATCTGCATGACCGAGATCGCGTCGGCCTGCAGGAGCTGCTTGAAGATCATCCGGTTCTGCGCGTGCTCACCGGTGGCGACACGGATGGGCGCGACGCCGCGGGCGATCTCGGCGTGGCCGAGGATGTCGTCGGGGCTCGTGGGCTCCTCGATCCAGGCGGGGTCGAACTCGGCGAGCGCGTTCACCCATTCGATCGCCTCGGACACCTCCCAGCGCTGGTTCGCGTCGATCGCGATGGGGAAGTCCGGGCCGCACACCTCCCGCGCCTTGCGGAAGCGGCGGATGTCGTCGTCGAGGTCCGCGCCCACCTTGAGCTTGATCTGCGTGAAGCCGTCGGCCATGGCCTCGCGGGCGAGGCGCTCGAGCTTCTCGTCGGAGTAGCCGAGCCAGCCGGGGCTGGTCGTGTATCCGGGGTAGCCGGTGGCGAGGAGCTGCTGCTCGCGCTCGGCCCGGCCGGGCTCCGCCGCGCGCAGGATCTCCAGTGCCTCCTCGCGGGTGAGGGCGTTGGTGAGGTAGCGGAAGTCGATGAGGTCGACGAGCTCCTCCGGGGTCATCCGGGCGAGCAGCTGCCAGAGCGGCAGGCCCGCGCGCTTGGCCTTGATGTCCCACAGCGCGTTGACGACCGCGCCGATGGCCATGTGCATGACGCCCTTCTCCGGGCCCAGCCAGCGGAGCTGCGAGTCGCCGATGATCTCGCGGAAGGTGCCGCCCATGTCGTCGAGCAGCGGCTCGATCTCACGCCCGACGAGGTGCCCGGCGAGCGCGTCGATGGCGGCGACCTGCACGTCGTTGCCGCGGCCGATCGTGAAGACGAAGGCGTGCCCCTCGATGCCGTCGCCGGCGTCCGTGCGGACGATGACGTACGCGGCGGAGTAGTCGGGGTCCGGGTTCATCGCGTCGGAGCCGTCCAGGCTCAGCGACGTGGGGAAGCGGATGTCGGTGGTGTCGAGGGCGACGATACGGCTCACGGGGTTCCTCTCCATGCGCGGGTCGTTCTTCCGCGCGGATCTCTTGGAGTGTAAACATCCGATGTCTATACTGTCAACGAGACCGGCCGCTGAGCAGCGGCCTCCCGAACGATCAGGAGAATCATGAAGTTCGCGCGGCTCGGCACCCCGGGGGCGGAGATCCCCGTCCTCCTGGAGGGTGACCGCTACCTCGACCTCCGCCCGGTGACATCCGATGTCAACGGCGACTTCCTTGCGGGAGACTTCGTCGCCCGCGTCGCCGCCGCCCGCGACGCCGGGGAGCTCTCCGAGCTGCCGGACGCCGCGACGATGCGCATCGGCGCCCCGATCGCCCGCCCGAGCGCGGTGATCTGCATCGGGATGAACTACGCCGCCCACGCCGCGGAGTCGGGGTCGGAGCCGCCGACCATCCCCATCATCTTCCTCAAGACGCCCAACACGGTGGTCGGCCCGAACGACGCCGTGACGATCCCGCGGGGGAGCGAGAAGACCGACTGGGAGGTCGAGCTCGGCATCGTCATCGGCACCCGCACCGCGTACCTCGACTCCCCGGACGAGTCGATGGCGCACGTCGCCGGCTTCGTCGCCGCGAACGACGTGTCGGAGCGCGACTTCCAGATGGCGGTCTCCGGCGGGCAGTGGTCGAAGGGCAAGATCGCCTTCGGCTTCAACCCCACGGGTCCGTGGCTGGTCACGCCGGACGAGGTCGACCACCAGGCGCTCGGCCTCCGCAGCTTCGTGAACGGCGAGCCGCGACAGGACTCGAACACGAGCGACATGATCTTCACGGTCGAGCAGATCGTGCACCACCTGTCGCAGTACGTGACGCTCGAGCCCGGTGACCTGATCCTCACCGGCACCCCGCAGGGCGTGGCCCTGTCCGGCAAATACCCCTACCTCAGCGCGGGCGACGTGGTCGAGATCGAGATCGACGGCCTCGGCCGCCAGCGCCAGGACTTCATCGCATGGGAGGCAGAGAAGTGACCCTTCGACAGGCTCAGGGACCCGACGGCGGCACGGTAGGACTCGTGGCCATCGTCACCGGTGGCGCGTCCGGCATCGGCGCGGCGATCGCCGACCGTCTGCACGCGGACGGCGTCACCGTCGCGGTCCTCGACCGCGACACCACCCACGCCGACGAGCGCTTCGCCGCGTTCACCGCCGACGTCTCCGACCGCGCGAGCGTGGACGCCGCCGTCGCCGCCGTCGCCGAGCGCTTCGGCCGCATCGACATCGTCGTCAACAACGCCGGCATCGGCGCACAGGGCGACATCGCCGCGAACGACGACGACGAGTGGGCGCGCGTCCTCTCCATCAACGTCACCGGCATCGCACGGGTGACGTCGGCGGCACTGCCGTGGCTCCGGAAGTCCCCGGCCGCCGCGGTGTGCAACACGGCCTCGATCGCCTCGACCACCGGGCTCCCGCAGCGGGCCCTTTACTCCGCGTCGAAGGGCGCCGTGTCGGCTCTGACCCGCGCGATGGCCGCCGACCACCTGCGCGAGGGCATCCGCGTCAATGCGGTCAACCCCGGCACGGCGGACACGCCCTGGGTCGGACGACTGCTCGACTCCGCGGCCGACCCCGCCGCCGAGCGGGCCGCGTTGGAGGCACGACAGCCCCACGGACGCCTGGTAAGCCCCGACGAGGTCGCCGCCGCGGTGGCCTACCTCGTGAGTCCCGCCGCGGGCTCCACCACGGGCACCTTCATCGAGGTCGACGGGGGGATGGCGCAGCTCCGCCTCCGCCCCGAGTGACCCGATCTCCCCGACGGCCCGGTGTCTCCCCGCGAGACCCCGGGCCGTCCCCGTCCCGTCCCGCCGTTCCGCCCCCAGCCGGGATCAATTCCGCTCCCCCGCCCCGCACGCCCCTTTCTCATCCCGCACGCCGCCTCGCCGCGCCAGCGGGATCAGAATCGCTCCCCGGTCCCGCTGCCGCGGGCCGTTTCCCATCCCGCACGCCCCGAGGCGCTCTGGAGGGACGACCGTGAGCGGCACGGCACCCATCCGGCCGGGATCAGAAACGGGCCCGGACGCGGCTCCGGAGGTGGCATATCGCACTCCCCCGCGTAAGGGGGGCGGGGGGGGTTAGAGGGAGTAGACGGAGGTGGCGGTGGCGTGGAAGAGGGCATCGTGATCGATGCCGCGGGAGGAGGCCCACGTCGCCACGGCGTCGGCCCAGCGGCTGCGGGCGGATGGCTGATACACCGGCGCACCGTCGGCGGGAGCGTGCGTGCCGTCATGCTCCACGGGGCCGACCGCCGACACGGGCCAGTCACTCCCCCACATCAGGCGCTCGGGACCGAAGACGTCGGCCGCGGTGTCGAGGAAGGGTTCGAGCTGCGCGAGGCTCCAGTCCCCTCCGGCCTCCGCAGGCAGTCCGGACACCTTGCAGAACACCCCGGGGTGTCGCGCGAGCTCGGCGAGGTCCCGCTCCCACTCCACCGAGGGCGTGCGCGGAGCAGAAGCCGTCCCGACCTTCGGCTTGCCCAGGTGGTCGAGCACGATCCGCAGCTCGGGGATCGCGCCCGACAGTCGTGCGAGGTCCGGGAGCTGCGCGGCACGCACGCACGCGTCGAAGGTCCACCCGTGCGCCGCGACCTCCCGGGCTCCGGTGATGAAGGCCGACGAGAGCATCACACCGTCCGGCTCCCCCTGCAGGAGGTGACGCACCCCGACCACCAGGGGCTCCGCGGTGAGACTCTCCAGGTGCACCGTGGTGTCGGTCCCGCGGTCGAGCCGAGCGCCGGCGACGATGCCGACCACCCCGAGGCGCTCCGCCTGCCCGGCCACCCACCGCACCTCCGCGAGGAAGTCGTCCTCGGTGGTCTCGGCCTGCACGAACACGGCCCGCTCGTCCGTCGCCCGCTCGACCCGCGCACGCTCGAGCTCGTCGGCGCCGAAGCGCCCCGCGAGCGGCCCTTCGAGCCACGTGTACCCGAGGGCTTCCGGGTCCCACAGGTGCAGGTGCGAGTCGAGGATGCGCATGTCCCCATCCTGCCGCAGACATCGGATGTTGTGCGAGGATGAGCGCCATGGCAGTCACGGACGAGGCGATCGAGAAGATCAAGGCGATGATCGTGTCGGGCGAACTGGCCCCCGGCGATCGCCTGCCCCCGGAGAAGGAGCTGTCCGAGCGCCTCGGCCTCTCCCGCAACTCCATGCGCGAGGCGGTCAAGGCGCTGGAGGTCATCCGCGTGCTCGACGTGCGGCGCGGCGACGGCACCTACGTCACGAGCCTGGAGCCGCACCTGCTGCTGGAGGCGATCGCGTTCGTCGTGGACATGCACGACGACGACTCGACGCTGGAGATGTTCGCCGTCCGCCGGATGCTCGAATCGCAGGCCACCGGTCTCGCGGCGACCCTCGGCACGGACGAGGCGATCGCGGCCCTGCAGGAGGAGGTGGAGGCCGTCGACGCGTCCGTCGGGATCGAGGAGCTCGTCGACCACGACATCCGCTTCCACCGCGAGATCGTGGGCATGGCGGGCAACGCCTACCTCGCGAGCCTCATCGAGCACCTGAGCAGCCAGACGGTCCGGGCGCGCGTGTGGCGGGGTCTCACGGAGGGCGGCGCCGTGGAGCGCACCCTGTCGGAGCACCGCGCCATCGCCGATGCCATCGCCCAGCGCGACTCGGCGCTGGCGACCTCCCTCGCCACGGCCCACATCGCGGGTGTCGAGCGGTGGCTGCGGCAGGCCGCGTCGGCTTGAGCCGTCAGGCCCCGAGGCGCTGCATCGCGGCGTCGAACTCCGCCGCCGAGCTGTCGCTCACCTCGTGGAACAGCAACTGGTCGAGCACGTCGGGCGCAGCGGTGAAGTAGGGCACCCCGGCTGCGCGCAACCCCGTGATGTCGTCGGCGGAGCGCAGGGAGGCGGCGAGGACGTTGGAGCCGCTGCCCGCGCACATCTCCTGCATCCGGGCGATGAGCGCGTCGCCGTCCATGCCCGCGTCGCGCATGCGTCCGAGGTAGGGCGCGATGTACTGGGCGCCGATCGAGGCGCACGCGAGCGCCTGCGCGACGGAGTAGACCGCCGTGACGAGGACCGTGGCCCCGTCACGGACGAGGGCCGAGGCCGCCGCGAAACCCGCTGCGGTCGCGGGCACCTTGACCGCCACCCGGTCGCCGAGCGCGCGGATGCCCTCCGCGTTCCGGAGGAAGGAGTCCGTGTCGCCGCCCCACGTCTGGAAGAAGACCTCCCGTGCACCCTCGTCCACCCAGCGGGCATAGAGGTCGGGGATCTCCGCGGCCGTCCGCCCGCCGCGTTCGAGGATCGTGGGGTTCGTCGTGACGCCCTGCACCACCCCGGCGGAGAGCAGCCGCGAGACGCGGTCGGTGTCGGCGCTGTCGACGTACAGGCGGGGCGCGATCGCGGTCATCGGGGTCTCCTCGCGGGCAACCTGTCGTTACAGGTGGGGCTTCGGCTAATGTAATGACAGCTCCCGAACCTTGTCAAAGACCGGGAGCCCCGCGCTGTCGAGGAGGATCAGGAGCGAGATGACACCCGCACACCCCGGCGACCGCTCCGGCGTCGTCATCGTCGGCAGCGTGACGGCCGACGTCACGACCTTCTCCCAGCGGCTCCCCGCCCGCGGCGAGACCATCCTCGGCGACGAGTTCACGTTGATGCTCGGCGGCAAGGGCGCGAACCAGGCCGTCGCGGCCGGGCGCTCCGGAGCCCGCACGAGCTTCGTCGGGTGCGTCGGCGACGACCTGTTCCACGACCTCGTGGTGGACGGGCTCACCGCGGCCGGCGTCAACCTCGCGCACCTGCGCACCGTGCCGGGCCCGACCGGCATCGCGCACATCCGCGTCGACGCCTCCGCGCAGAACGACATCGTCATGGTGCCGCTCGCCAACGCCGCCCTCAGCACGGCGCAGATCGACGAAGCCCTCGCGGCTCTCGCCCCGACGACCTCCGTCCTGCTCACCCAGCTCGAGACCCCGTCCGCCCTGACCGCTCACATCACCGCGCGCGGTCGCGAGCACGGGATGACCGTGATCCTCGATCCGGCGCCGGCGGCGGAGCTGGCACCGGAGATCTGGCGGAGCATCGACATCGTCACCCCGAACGAGACCGAGGCGTCGCTCATCAGCGGCATCGAGGTGACCGACGCCGTCTCCGCCGAACGCGCCGGGCACTGGTTCCTGGAGCAGGGCGTGGGCGCCGCGGTCATCACCCTGGCCGGGCAGGGGTCGTGCGTCGTCACCGCCGAGGGCGCCACCGTCGTCCCGCCGTTCCCCGTGGAGGCCGTCGACACCACCGCCGCGGGCGACGCCTACGCCGGCTACCTCGGTGCCGCGCTCGCGAGCGGAGCCGCCCTCACCGATGCGGTGCGGCTGGCGACCGCCGCGGGCGCCCTCACCGTCACGAAGCAGGGGGCCTCACCGAGCCTCCCCCACCGCGCCGACGTCGAGGCCTTCCTCGCCGCGCGCACCGCGGCCCCCGTCGCGAACTGAACCAGGAGCACACGATGCGCAAGACCTCGACCACGATCAACCCGGCGCTCTCCCGCGTCATCAGCGAGACCGGGCACACCGATCTGATCGTCGTGACGGACGCCGGGCTGCCGATCCCGCCGGGCTCCGAGCGCATCGACCTCGCCTACCGTCCCGGCGCTCCCGCGTTCCTCGACGTGCTCGACACGGTGCTCGCGGAGCTCGTGGTCGAGGGGGCGACGGTGTCGGCCGAGGTCGCCGAGAAGAGCCCGGAGGTGCTCGACGCCCTGCGCGAGCGCTTCGCCGACGCAGGCTTCGAGATCGAGCTCGTCCCGCACGTCGAGTTCAAGGAGCGCACGCACGCCGCCCGCGCCTTCGTGCGCTCGGGGGAGTTCACCCCGTACGCGAACGTGATCCTGCACGCGGGGGTGGCGTACTGATGTCCCTCATCGAGGATGCGATCGACCGCCACAGCGCGGCGCCGATGTACGACCAGCTCCGGCAGCTCATCATCGACGGCATCGCCCGCGACGGTCTGCAGCCGGGGGATCCTCTCCCCGGCGAGCACCGGCTGTGCGAGCGCTACGGCATCTCCCGCACGGTCGTGCGCCAGGCGCTCGCCCAGCTCGAGCACGAGGGACTCGTCGAGCGCGTGAAGGGCAAGGGCACGTTCGTCTCCCGCCCGCGCACGAGCGAGAGTCTCGTGCACACGCTGGTCGGTCTGTACGACGACGTCGAGCGGCGCGGCGGCCACGTGCACAGCGACGTCCTCCGGCACGAGCAGACCGTCGCGGACGAGGAGGTCGCCCTGGCCCTCGAGGTGCCGGTCGGATCGCCGGTGATCGTGCTGGAGCGGCTGCGGCACGTCGACGGCGAGCCCTGGTCGCTCTCGACCACGTGGATGCCGGAGGCGGTGGGGGCGGTGACGCTCGGCGCCGACCTCACCGAGGCGTCGCTGTACCGGCTGCTCGCCGACCACGGCATCATCGCCACGCACGGCGTCCGCTCCGCGGAGGCGACGGTCGCCACGCACGAGCAGGCTCAGCATCTCGGTGTGAGCGCCGGCTCCGCCCTCCTCCGCCTGCGCAGCATCAGCCGCAGTGAGGATGGCCTGCCGATCGAGTACTTCATCGCGTACCACCGCGGCGACCGCTCGCGCTTCGAGTTCCAGCTCCAGCAGGAGCAGTCCCAGGCCTCGCTGATGCACGTGGACGGATCGGGCGGTGCCTCCCCCGCGGGCACGGTGGGCTGAGCCGTCTCACCCCGTGCGGGGCTGTTCTCCCATACCGGGATGACGGTGCCTGCCCCGGTACGCTCGAGGGCATGAGCGACTGGACCAGCACCGCGATCGCCCTGCTGGAAGCCGATGCCAACCGCAGCGCCGACACGCACCTGCACCTGTTCCCGCTGCCGCCGGAGTGGGGCATCGACCTCTACCTCAAGGACGAGTCGGTGCACCCGACCGGCTCCCTCAAGCACCGCCTCGCGCGCTCCCTCCTCCTGTACGGACTCGTCAACGGGCGCATCCGCGAGGACACGACCCTCGTGGAGTCGTCGAGCGGGTCGACCGCGGTGTCGGAGGCCTACTTCGCCCGGATGCTGGGGCTGAAGTTCATCACGGTCGTGCCCCGATCGACGGTGCAGGAGAAGATCGACCTCATCGAGTTCTACGGCGGCACCTGCCATTTCGTCGACCGCGCGGAGGACATGTCACCCGAGGCGCAGCGCCTGGCGGCGGACTGCACCGGGCACTACCTCGACCAGTTCACCTACGCGGAGCGTGCGACCGACTGGCGCGGCAACAACAACATCGCCGACAGCGTGTTCGGCCAGCTCGCCCAGGAGCGGCATCCGATCCCCCGCTGGATCGTCACGGGCGCCGGCACCGGGGGTACCAGCGCCACCTTCGGCCGCTACGTGAAGTACCGCCGCCATGACACCAGGATCGCCGTCGTCGATCCCGAGGGCTCGGCCTTCTACGACGGCTGGGCGGGCACGGTCGACCCGCCGGCCGGACACCCGAGCCGCATCGAGGGCATCGGGCGGCCGCGGGTGGAGGCCTCCTTCGTGCCGTCCGTGATCGACGAGATGATCCAGGTGCCGGACGCGGGCTCCATCGCCGCGATCCGGCTCCTCCGCGAGCGCACCCTGCACTGGGCGGGCGGCTCCACCGGCACGAACCTCTACGGCGCGTTCCAGCTCATCGCCCGGATGCGTGCCGCGGGCGAGACCGGCAGCGTCGTGACCCTGATCTGCGACAGCGGTGTGCGGTACGCCGGCACGTACTACTCGGACGAGTGGGTCGCGCGGCAGGGGTGGGACCTCGCCCCGCACCGTGCGCGGATGGAGCGGTTCCTGGAGACCGGGGTCTGGGCGGACTGATCCTCGGGTTACGCTGACCCCATGACCACACTCATCCTCACTGTCGCGGGTGCCGATCGTCCGGGCCTCGTGGCCGCCGTCGCCGATGTCGTCGATGCCCATGGCGGCAACTGGGAGAACAGCTCCCTCGCCGAGCTCGCCGGCACGTTCGCGGGTGTCATCGAGGTGTCCGTGCCGACGGAGCGCACCGGGGAGCTCGAGACCGCGCTCCGGGGGATCCAGGGCCAGGGTCTGCTCACGCTCTCGGTGCTCACCGGCACGCCAGGGCCGTCCGAGGACGAGGAGCAGCTGCTCGTGATGCAGGTGCTCGGCAACGACCGCCCCGGCATCGTGCGCGAGGTGTCGGCGGTGCTGAACGCGCATGCCCTGAGCATCGAGGAGCTCACGACCGAGACCCGGGAGGCCGCGATGGCCGGCGGGAGGCTGTTCGAGGCGTCGGTGATCGCGAAAGTCCCGCCGACGGTCGACCTCGACGCCCTGCGTGCCGACCTCGAGCGCCTCGCGTCCGAGATCCAGGTCGACATCACGCTCGGTTGACCCCGTTCGCCGACCCACCCCCTTCGGTGCCGCCCACCCCCTTCCGGACGTCCGAATAGGGCCGGGGCGCACGAAAGAGGGTGGCTCGGCCGGGAAACCAGGAGTCAGAGGCCGGAGTACCGCCGCACCCAGTACTCGGTGTAGGCGACGTGGGCGGACGCGGCGGCCGAGGCGGCCACCGGATCCGCGGCGGCGAGGCCGCGCAGGATCGCGCGGTGGCCGGCGTCGGAGTGGATCTTGAGCTCCGCGGCATCCTCCGGGTCGGAGATCCGGTAGGCACGGGAGCGGGAGCGCAGCACGTCGATCAGGCTCGTCAGGGCCTCGTTGCCCGCGACCGACGAGATCGCCATGTGGAACTCGTGGTCGAGGCGGGACTGCGCCTCGAAGTCCGTCGTCGACTCGATCTCCGTGAGCACCGCGTCGAGCGCAGCCACCGTGTCGTCGTCGATCCGGGCCGCGGCGAGCGCCGCCGCGTGCGGCTCGAGCACTCGTCGGAGCTCCGTCAGCTCCAGCACCCCGGCCATCGGCAGCAGTCCGACCGTGAGGGAGAGACTGCCGATGAGGTCGGCGGCGCGGAGCTCGCTGACGTAGCTGCCGGAACCGTGCCGCGTCTCCAGCACGCCCAGTGCGGCGAGGGTCCGGATGGCTTCGCGGAGCGACCCGCGCGAGACACCGAGCCGTTCGCACAGCTCCCCCTCGCTCGGCAGCCGGTCACCGGGGCGCAGGGCGCCGTCGGCGATGAGAGCCCGCAGGCCGTGCAGCGCCGTGTCGAGTGCGCTCATCGTCATCCTCTCTGCCACTCCCCCACCCCTCGTGAAGTCTGTCGGACGCCCCGGGCGTCGCAAACTCGTATGACAACTATGTTTCATCTTCGCGGTTTCGTAGCCAAAACCGAAGGCGTGTGGCAAAGTTGTGCAACAACTCGCCCCCACTCACCGATGAGGTCCGATGCCCGCTCCGCAGTTCCCCGCTTCGCTCACGCTGAACTCCGGCCTGCGAGCGCGCGATGCCTGGCCCCTCGACCCGACGGTGATCCACCTCAACCACGGATCCTTCGGGGCGGTGCCGTCGGTCGTGGTCGCCCATCAGGACGCCCTGCGCCGCCGTGCCGATCTGAGCCCCGTGGAGTGGTTCCCGCGGATCGCGGAGCGGGTGCAGGAGGCGAGGCAGCGGACGGCTCCGTTCGTCGGCGCCCGCGCGGAGGACAGCGTGTTCGTGCCCAACGCCTCCGCCGCGGCCACGGTCGTCTACAACGCCCTCCAGCTCGACAGCGGCGACGAGATCCTCGTGACCGACCAGGGCTACGGGGCCATCACCATGGGCGCCGAGCGTCTCGCCCGCCGGTTCGGCGCCGCCGTCCGCACGGTCGCCCTGCCCCTGCTCGCGGATGACGACGAGATCGTGCAGCTCTTCGCCGACGCCCTCACCCCGCGCGCGCGGCTGCTCGTGGTGGACCAGATCACCTCGCCCACGGCCCGCCTGCTGCCCACCCGCCGCATCGCCGACCTCGCGGCCGAGCGCGGCGTGCGCACCCTCGTCGACGGCGCCCACGCCCCCGGCCTCATCCCGGACGCGGCGGCCGTCGCCGGCGGCGACTGGTGGTTCGGGAATCTGCACAAGTGGCCCTGCGCCCCGCGCGGCTCCGCCCTCCTCGTCACCACCGCCCCGGACCGCGACGAGCTCTGGCCGCTGATCGACTCCTGGGCCGCGCGCGAGCCGTATCCCGAGCGCTTCGACACGCAGGGCACGATCGACGCGACGACCTACCTCGCCACCCCCACCGCGATCGAGTTCATCGAGGCGGAGTTCGGATGGGCGGCCGCCCGCGACGCCATGGCCACTCGGGCAGACGCCGGTGCCGAGCTCATCGCGGAGGCCCTGCGCCCCTTCAGCGACGAGGACCCGCTGACCCCCCTCCCCTCCCCGGTGCCGTCCATGCGACTCATCCGGCTGCCGCTCGGCCTCGGCGCCACCCGCGAGGAGGCCGACGCGCTGCGCATGGACCTCCTCGACGAGGTCGGCGTGGAGACCGCGTTCACGAGCTTCCGGGGCGTCGGCTACTTCCGCCTGTCCGCGCACCTGTACACGGAGGCCTCCGACATCGAGGCGTTCGTCGAGCGCTGCGTCCCCGCGATCCTGCGCCGCGCCGGCATCCGCCCCGCCGACGCCCTCATCCTCCCCTGACCCGCACCACCTCCCGCACGACCCACCCGAACACCACCCACCCCCACCGAGAGGCACATCGTGAAGAACAAGATCTTGACGACCGCAGCCGGAGTCGGCACCGTCGCCGTCCTCGCACTCACCGGCTGCTCCGGAGGCTCCGGCTCATCCGGCGGCGACGGCAGCGTCACCCTCCAGATGGTCGAGAGCCTGACGAACCCGGCGCGTACCGAGCTGCTCCGCGGACTGCTCGACGAGTTCGAGAAGGACAACCCCGACATCACCGTCACCCTGGTCTCCCCGCCCACCGAGCAGGCCGACCAGAAGATCCAGCAGATGCTGCAGTCCGGCAAGGGCGTCGATGTGCTCGAGGTGCGCGACATCACCGTCGGGCCGTTCGCGAACAACGGCTGGCTCTACGACCTCGGTCCCGATCTGAAGAAGTGGGACGGCTGGGACGCCCTGACCGAGAACGCGCAGTCGGCCTCGGTCGCGGAGGACGGCAAGAGCTACTTCGTCCCCTACGGCTTCTACGGCCTGTCGCTGTTCTACCGCACCGACCTCGTCGAGCAGGCCGGCTTCGACGGCCCGCCGCACAGCTGGAAGGATCTGCTGGAGCAGGCGTCGGCGATCCAGGACCCGTCGAACAACATCTACGGGTACGCGTTCCGCGGCGGTCAGAACGCGAACAGCAACGTCGTCGCCGCGATCGAGGCCTACACGATCGATGGCCTCGACACGGAGGACGCGTTCCTCATGGAGGACGGCTCGACGATCTTCGCCGCCCCCGAGGCGCAGGAGGCGGTCGACGACTACTTCGATCTGTTCAAGGAGGCCTCGCCGCCCTCGGCCGTCTCGTGGGGCTACCCCGAGATGGTCGCCGGATTCACGAACGGCACCACGGCCTTCCTCCTGCAGGACCCGGAGGTCATCGCGACGGTGCAGGACTCCTCGCTGACAGAGGACCAGTGGGACACCGCGCCGCTGCTCGTCGGCCCGTCCGGCAAGGCCGCACAGCCCCTCGCCGTCGCCGGCTGGGGTGTCGCGGAGAACAGCGAGCACAAGGAGGCGGCGGTGAAGCTCGTCGAGTTCCTGTCGTCCGCCGAGCCCGCCACCGAGTTCGCGCAGGCGAACAGCCTCGTCCCGATCATCGCGGCCGCCGCGGACGACGAGTTCTACTCCACCGGCCCCTGGACCAGCTACGTCACCATGACCGAGGACCCGGAGACCTACGTCAACGTGCGGCAGCCGCGCGGCGTGAGCTGGTGGACCGAGTGGATCCAGAAGTCCGACCAGGACGTGCAGAGCGTGCTGCTGGGCAACATGTCCACCAAGGACCTCCTCGCCTCGTGGGACGCGTTCTGGACCGAGAAGTACGCCGCGGAGAAGGGTTGATCCGTGGCCCGCACCATCCGTGAAGGGGGCTCCGTCGGCACCGCCGGCGGGGCCTCCCCGGCATCGCGTCGTCGCCCCTTCCGGGGCCGCACCGCCCTCACGCTGCTGGCCTTCCTCGCGCCCGCGATCGTCTTCGTCTGCTGGTTCACCTACTGGCCGATGCTGCAGGGCGCCCGCATGGCCTTCCACGACTGGAACCTGTGGGACCTGACGTCGACGCCGTTCGTGGGTTTCGACAACTTCCTCGCCGTCTTCCGCGACCCGGCGTTCCCGACCGTGGCGTGGAACTCCGTGCTCTGGGTGGTCGGCTCGCTCGTGCCGCAGCTCGTGATCGGGTTCCTCATCGCGCTCGCCCTGCGCAAGCGGTTCCGCTTCCGCGGCCTCTACCAGGCGCTGGTGTTCTTCCCGTGGGCGGTGTCCGGCTTCCTCATCGGCATGCTGTTCCGCTGGATGTTCAACGCCGAGTTCGGCGTCGTCAACGACCTGCTCATGAAGGCCGGTCTGATCGACGCCCCGCTGCCGTGGCTGGCGGACCCGAAGCTCGCGATGTTCGCCGTGATCGTCGCGAACATCTGGTACGGCGTGACCTTCTTCGCGATCATGATCCTCGCCGCTCTCCAGTCGGTGCCGGACGAGATGCTGGAGGCGGCGAGCCTCGACGGCGCCGGCAAGGTGCGGCAGCTGTTCTCGATCATCATCCCGTACATCTCGATGACGCTGCTGCTCACGATCCTGCTGCGCGTGATCTGGATCTTCAACTTCCCCGACATCATCTACGCGATGACGAACGGCGGCCCGGCCAACCAGACCCACATCATCACGACGTGGATGATCAACTACACGCAGCAGGGCAACTACGGCATCGCGAGCGCCATCGGGCTCATCGTCGTGGCGTTCCTCATGGTGTTCTGCGCGTTCTACCTGATGGCGATGCGGAGAGTGCAGCGATGACCATCACCTCATCCGTCCGGACCGGCTCCTCGGTCACCGAGACCCGTCGCATCACGGTGCCCGACCCGAAGGCCGCCCCGCGCCCCAAGCCCCGCGTCACGGTGGGCGGCGTGGTGCGTCTCGTCGGCCTGGGCCTGTGGCTGCTCATCACGCTGTTCCCGCTGTACTGGATCACGCTCACTGCGTTCAAGTCGCCGGGGACCATCAACCGCTTCCCGATCGAGTACTGGCCGAGCGAGCCCTCGCTGGACAACTTCACGAGCCTGTTCGAGAAGAGCTCCTTCGGGACGTTCCTGGCGAACTCGGCCATCGTGGCGGTGTCGGCCGGCGCGGTGGCGACGCTCATCGCCCTGCTCAGCGCCTACGTGCTGGCGCGGTTCGAGTTCCGCGGCAAAGGCACGGTGCTCATCGCGTTCCTGCTGACGCAGATGATCCCGGCGTTCATCGCCCTCGGACCGCTGTACTCGATGATGACCGACCTGGGACTCGTCGACACCAAGCCCGGCCTCATCCTCGTCTACATCGCGATCTGCATCCCGTTCTCCACGGTCATGCTGCGGGGCTTCTTCGAGAACGTCCCCGATGCGCTCGAAGAGGCGGCGATGATCGACGGCTGCTCCCGCCTGGGCGCGCTGTTCCGGGTGCTCGTGCCGGTGATGACCCCCGGCATCATCGCGGCGTTCATCTTCAACTTCGTGAACTGCTGGAACGAGCTGTTCCTGTCGGTCGTGCTGATGAACACCGATGCGAACCGCACAGTCCCATCGGCGCTGAACGGCTTCATCTCCACGTTCAACATCGACTGGGGCTCCATGAGCGCCGCGGCCGTGCTGACGATCCTCCCGACGATGGTGATGTTCGCCCTCGCCAGCCGCTGGATCGTCCAGGGCCTCACGGCCGGGGCCGTCAAGGTACGCGCTCATCACCTCCTGGACCAGCGGCCCCGAGCTCGATGCGTACATCGCCGCGCACCACGGCGACCCGCATCCGCCGACGGTCGACC
>NZ_JBFBLT010000006.1:0-317627 GCF_040702645.1 Microbacterium sp. NPDC078814 | reverse complement strand
GCTGCCCGAGGCCGCCTGGATCAACCAGCCCTCACAGGAGGCCCTCATACAGACCGCCTGACGGAATCTGTCTCACCCGCCTTGACACTTTCCGCTGGCCCTTTCGGTGCATCCTGGCGTTCAAACCCGCCACACCCTCGCTCTGATAGACCGTCCAGTAGTTGAACAGAGTTCGGCGTGTCCGGGCGAGGGATGTCCCTTCGAGTTCTGCGGTCTTCGCGGCGAGGCGCTGCTCTTGGGTTGTTCGAGTGATGTCGAACGCAGGTCGGGGTGCTGTAGCCGTCGAGCTCATGGGCTGCCCGCGAAAGATCTCGAGCAGGTGTAGTTCCATATCCAAGACGTCGGTCGGCCAGTCGTCTTGGACCGGCCGTGCCGCAGAGCGAGAGAGAGACACGCGTGGAGTCGCAAGGCGATGGAGCTCGGCGATCGACATGACGATCCAGTCGTCATCGGCGGCGGCGCGACGAAGTTTGGCGTCTCGGCCGTTGCGCACACTCACCAGTTCCCACGGTTCGTCGTCGATCTCGAAAAGACTCCCCGCGTCGAATGACGTCTCGTTATGCATCTTGCGTCCACCGTTCGATGACCGAGGTGTAAATGGTGTCGTTCCGCACCGGGGAGGTGAGGTCTACCGTGAGCAGCCGTCGCCACGCGAGGTTGTCGACCCATGCAGCGGCCAGGGGCGGGTAGTCAGGCGATGCGATTGCGCAGAGTGCTGAGCGGGTCTCCCCGTGGCGTGCCGCCTCGATGAGGAGCTGCTCGATGGCCGTTGTTGGCCTGCATCGGTCATGGCGGGACGCGGCGATGCAGTTCAAATTCCTACTCGCGCGTGGATGGTGTCCGGACAACACTTCGTAGTGCCATCCCATGCGTCGGCACACTCTTGCGGTCTCATCGAACTGCAGCCTCGCGTGCTCAGTGACCTGTGCGAGGGGCCGCACGTCCCACAACGAGTAGTCGCCGTCAGTAGTCAGTGCGAAGAAATCGGGAACGTGCGAGTCACCTGCCAGCTTCGAGTCGAAGCCGAAGTTGATGATCATCGGTTGTGACCAGACAAGATCTAGCTGCGCGCTGTAATCCAGCCAGAGAAGCTCCCATCGCTCCTGCTGAGACTCGCACCATACGTGCTCGCCACTTCGTTGCCAGTAATACGCCGCCGGCGTGAAACCATGACGGACTCCGCCTGACTTCCTGACTGGTTGCGGGTCGATGGATGCCCAGTCCATCTCTCCAAGCTCGGCGTCCGCGACGGCGAACTCTTCTCGGCTGATCGCAGTCCGCAACTCGAAGCCGTCGTCGTGGGGGACCCACTGCAACTCGGTGCGCCTTGATCTGCGGCGAGGTTTGATCGTTTGGAACGTAGCCCGTCTCAAGCGCTGTATACCCGTCCTCGTCAGCGCCTCGCCGAGCGCGGGGTGCTACGGAACACTCTGCCGATCTGCCGCCGGTTCCGAGGGTGGGCACGCCGCTTTACCGTGCACTTTGTGCAATTCAAGCGTGACAATGCAAGCTAAAGACGGCTTGTGCAAATTCAGCACGATTCCGACAAAAGTTCTTGACACGCTCGCGACGCGGGTCTAACGTACAACCAAATGGTTGCACAAAGGGAGTTGAGCGAAGCGGAGGTCGACCGTGTGTTCCACGCACTGGCGACGTCGACCCGGCGGGACATCCTGCGCCGGACGATCGAGCGGGAGCAGTCCGTCTCGACCCTCGCCTCCGAGTACGAGATGTCGTTCGCCGCGGTCCAGAAGCACGTGGCCGTGCTCGAGGCGGCGAACCTCATCGTCAAGCGCGCCGAGGGACGCGAGCGGCTCGTCCGCGCGAACCCCGAGATGATCGCCCGCGCCAGGGCGCTCCTCGCCCGATACGAAGAGTTGTGGCGGTCGCGCATCGCCCGGCTCGACGATCTCCTGGCCGAGCCCTCCCCGCCCGCGGGAAAGAGACCGGCCTCCACCGACCCCACCAGCAGTCAACGCACCGAATCGCAAGGAGACTGACATGCCTGTCACGGACATCATCACGGATGCCGAGAACCTCACCATGACCGTCGTCGCCGACCTCGCCGCGCCCGTCGAGCGCGTCTGGGCCGCCTACACCGACCCGCAGCAGCTCGAGCGGTTCTGGGGTCCTCCCGGCTGGCCGGCCACCTTCACCCGGTGGGACCACACCGTCGGCGGGCGGGCCGTCTACACGATGAACGGTCCCCGCGGGGAGAAGGCCTCCGGCACGTGGGAGTTCCTGGAAATCGACGCGCCGCGCAGCTTCACGGTGCTCGACTCGTTCGCCGACGAGGAGGGCACGCCGGATGCGAACCTCCCCTCCATGCGCATGACCTTCACGTTCGAGCCGACGGCCGAGGGCACGCGCATGGTCAACACGAGCCACTTCACGTCCGCCGAGGCGCTCGAGCAGGTCGTCGCGATGGGCGCCGTGGAGGGCACCCGGATGGCCATGGCCCAGCTCGACGCCGTGTTGCAGGACCTCCACGACTACGCCCAGGGCAAGGGCACCCGGGTGGAGCTGCTCGACGACACGCACGTGCGCATCACCCGCCTCGTCGAGGGTCCGCGCGAGCTGGTGTGGCGCGCCCACTTCGAGCCCGACCTCATCCGGCAGTGGATGCTCGGCCCGGACGGGTGGGAGATGACCGAGTGCGTGTCGGCGACCGAGGTCGGCCAGTCGTACCGGAACTCCTGGGCGCCCGTGGGCGACACGGAGGGTGAGCCGTTCGGATTCGAGGGGGAGGCACTGCTGATCGACGCCCCGAAGCGCGCCGTCACCACCGAGCGGATGCAGGGCATGCCGACCGAGACGCTCAACGACCTCAACCTCTACGAGGAGGACGGCGCGACCCTCGTCACGGTGCTCATCGAGTACCCCGACAAGGAGACGCGGGACATGATCCTCGCCACCGGCATGGCCGACGGCATGGAGGCCTCGTTCGCGCGACTGGAGCGGGAGCTGCTGTCCGTCTGACGCCCAGGCACTCGCGCCGGAACAGGCGGTTCTCGTGGAGAGCCGCCTGTTCCGGCGCTTCTGCCTGTGCGAAAGCGGGATAAAGTGGCGGCACGATGAGGATCACGCGCCGTACCCTGCTCCTCGGCGCCGGAGCCGGTGCCGTCTCGGTGCTTCTCGCCTCCTGCACCCCGGAGCCGGAACCGACGCCGACCCCCACCCGCACGCGCGAACCGGAGCCGCCGCCCGGTGTCCCCGCCCCGAGCGGGAGCGTCCGCAGCACCTGGACCACCGACCCCTTCGCCCGGGGCGCCGCGAGCTTCACTCCCGTGGGGGTGCTCGCCGCGACCCGTGCGGCGCTCGCGCAGCCCGTCGACGACCGGCTCTTCTTCGCGGGCGAGGCGACCGACGACGAGGCGCCGGGTACCGTCCGGGGAGCCCTGCGGTCGGGCCGCCGCGCCGCGCGGGAACTCACCGTCGCCGCCGAGGACGGCGAGCGGGTGGCCGTGATCGGCGCCGGGATCGCCGGAGCGACAGCCGCTGCGCAACTCGCGGAGGACGGCCTGCAGGTGACGGTGTTCGAAGCGCGCGACCGCGTCGGCGGCCGGATCCTCTCCCGCGCGGAGGATGACTGGCCGGTTCCGGTGCAGCTCGGCGCGTGGCTGTTCGGCGAGGCGGACGCGGAGCTTCTCGAGACGATCGACGAGGGGGACATGGACCTCGTCGACCTCGACGGGGCGCGGTGGCGCTCGGCCGAGGGCGATGTCGACCCCGTGGATCCGCAGCCGGTGGAGGCCGCGGTGACCACGGCGCAGTCCGCCCCGCAGGACTCCTCGGTGGCGGACGCCCTGGTGGCAGCCGGCATCGACCCGGAGGATCCCGCGACCGCCGCGCTCCTCGCGCTCCTCGCCGCACGGACCGGCGCGGACGCCGTCGACCTGTCGAGCTGGTTCGCCCCGCCACTCCCGGACGCGGCGCTGCAGGGGGTCGGCGACGACCTGACCCCGTTCATCGAGAGCACCCTGGACGGGGTGAAGGTGGGGCTCAGCTCGCCGGTCACGCGCCTCGCGTGGGACGACACCGGGGTGAGTGTGCGCCTCGGCACCGGGGAGGCCCTCTCCTTCGACCGGGTGCTGCTGACGGTGCCGCTCGGGGTGCTGCAGGAGCAGGCCATCGAGTTCGATCCGCCGCTGCCGTTCGACAACCGCGGCGCCGTCTCCGCGCTCGGCATGGGCGCCATCGAGACGGTGTGGCTGCGATGGGACGAGCCGTTCTGGGACGGTGACGAGGCGATCTGGCACGCGGTCGGCGACGACATCGCGATCCCTACGTGGATCAACCTCCGCCCCTCGACCGGCGAGAACGTGCTCGTCGGGATCGTGGGCGGTGCGGCGGCGCGGGACTTCGCGGAGCTCGGGGACGCGGAGGCCGTCGAGGCGGCGCTCGCGTCGCTGGCGCTCTACGCCTGAACCGGCTCGCGCGCGGCCTCGGCCGGAACGCGGTCCTCGGGAGGAGGCTCGGCAGGAGCGCGGTCCCACGGGTCCGGCAGGCGGCTGATGAGCACGAGCGCGGTCGCCACAGCGGCGAAGACGGCCAGCGCGATCGCGCAGGAGACGGTGAACTCGACGGGACCGCTCACCTGCCGCGGGTCGAGGAAGTAGTACGGGTACCAGCCGATCAGCGGTCCGCGGATGAGCGTCGCGACGCCCCACACCACCGGGTAGGCCAGGGTCACCGGTATCACGCGCCACGGCACCGCCCGATGCCCCGGGGCCAGGGCCCAGGCCGCGACGGTCACCGCGGGCAGCCAGAAGTGCAGCACCTGATCCGACCACGGCACGTCGATGCGGATGCCCCGGACTCCGGCCTGCCAGACGAGGATCGCGAACACGAGTCCCGCCGTGATCGTCCAGGTGAGCACGAGGGCGAGGGCCACCGTGAGCCACCGCGGGTCGCGGGCTCTCCGCAGCGCGAGGACTCCGGCGATGGTGAGGAGGACGACGAAGGCGATGTTCGACTGGTTCGTCAGGTACGCGAAGAAGTTCTGGCTCGCGATGGTGTTCGACGCGAGTCCCCACGCGAGGCGGTGGATCAGCGCGATGAGGCAGACGGCGGCGGCGGTGAGCCGGAGCAGGCCGAAGACGGTGCGCCTGCTCACCGTCGCCTCGTCCTTTCCGCCATCCGCCGAGTCTACGGAGCCGAGCCGGGATGACGCCGCATCAGGCCGTCGCGCGGGTTCAGGCGCGGGTGGGCGTGGGGGCCTGTTCTCGCGGGAACGCCTGCTCTCGCGGGGTGGATCAATGGCGCGGGGCGCGCGTCGACCACAGGGCCAGCGCGATGAGCGCCGGCTGGAAGAACAGACGCACGAAGCGCTTCATGTCGGTGTCGAGGCCGAAGCCGTCGCGATGATGCATCCACTGCGCCACGTTGCCCGGGAAGACCGCGGCGAAGAAGAGCGCGGCGACGGTGCCGACCGTGCGACGGCGGCGTCGGGCGAAGAGGAGAGCGGAGCCGAGCGCGACCTCGGCGACGCCGGACGCGAGCACCGTGGTGTCGGGGTCGAGCGGCAGCGATTCCGGCACCTGAGCCTGGAATTCCTCGCGGGCGAACGTGAGGTGGGAGACGCCGGCGAACACGAGCGAGGCGCCGAGGAAGATCCGGCCGATGGTGCGGGGAGTCGACATGGTGCGAGTGTACGCCTCGGGGTCTCCGTCAGATCAGGCGGCGAAGTGCTTCTTCGAGGGTGATGCCCTGCGCTTCGGCGCGGTCCCGGAGGCGCGCGTGCTCGTCGGGGGACAGCGGGAGCTGGAGCACGATGGGGTCGTCCTGCGCGAGGTCGAGTCCGTCGAGGAGGTCGGAGGTCTCGGCCCACAGCGGCGCGGCGAACTCCGCCTCCGCGGCGGGGGTCGAGGTGCGGGAGGAGGCTGTCGTCGAGGCGGATGCCGGGGCTTCGGCGGCGGCAGCGGCGACCGGGGCGGAGGCGGCGACGGCGGCTCCGGCATCGGTCGCGCGGGTGAACCCGGGGCCTCGACGCGGCTCCTGCTTCTGCTGATAGGCCTTGGCGGCGGCGTTCGCGCGCTCGTCGGCGGCTTCGTTCAGCGGGTGTCCGGCGTGGCCTTTGACCCAGGAGAACTCGACGTCCCGACCGCGCATGGCTTCGTCGATCCCCTCGAGGAGGTCGCGGTTCAGCACGGGCCCGCCGTCGGACTTCCGCCACCCGCGGCGCTTCCAGCCGGGCATCCACTTCGTCACGGAGTCGATCACGTAGCGGCTGTCGCACTCGATCAGGAGCTTCTCGTCGGTGCCGGCCGTCGCCCGGAGCAGCTCGAGGACGGCGCGGAGCTCGCCCTGGTTGTTCGTGCCGTGCGGGGAGCCGCCGGCCGCCCAGTTCGCGTCGTCGATGTACCAGGCCCAGCCGTTCGGGCCGGGGTTGCCCAGGGCGGAGCCGTCTGCGGCGGCGGTGATGGTCATCCGTCCACCGTATCGCTGGCCGCGGACGCACTTTCGCGCCGCGGTCGCACGGAGTGGTCCGGAATCTGCGACGGGAGTGCGAAACAGCGACGCCGCGCGGCGTCAGTCCTCGGGGTCGGCGTTCTCGGTGCTCGCGGCCTCGGGGGCGGGTGGGGCGACGGGGAACACGATGGAGCTCACCGAGGACGGGTTGTCGAGGCCGAGGGCCAGCGGGTCGACCGTCGGCGCGGCGTCGAGCGTGTCTGCGGCCGAAGTCTCGAGAGGTTCAGAGGGGAGTCCCCACTGCTTCTCTTCCTCCTCCGGTCGCTGCTGGAAGAGTCCCATGTGTCCATTGTCGCCCCCGGGCGGCGCGGGGTCGCGGTTTCCCACCGAGGTCGCAGGGATCGGGCGGCATCCTGCGACGGGAGTGCGAATCTCCGACCGCGGCTCACTCCGAGCGCGCCGCCTCCCGCACCGCATCGATGAGGGTGCGCCACGGGCCGTCCACGGCGGAGTCGGGCAGCTCCCGCTCCCGGCGCTCGGACGGGGTGCGGGCGCGGATGCTCCAGACGAACCGGTCGGCCCCGGACTCCGTGTCGACGTCGTCGTCCCAGGGGCAGCTGTCGATGAGGCCGATCCATTCCTCGGCGTCCGGCGGCTCGGCCTCCACACGCCACTGGCGACGGATGCCGGCGAGACCTCCCGAGCGCACGACGGCGATGACGACGGGGGCGTCAGGCGGCGTCGGGTCCTCGGTCACCCTCATAGACTCCCACGGTCGTCCACGCGCGTCGAGCGGCGGCGACCGTCTCCTGATCGACGGAGGCTGCGGCGGCGACCGTGGCATCGGCGAACTCGGTGAAGGTCGCGGTGCTCGACAGTCCGCCGGTGAGTGCCCGGTACCAGACCGTTCCGGCGCGCTCCCAGGCGTTGCCCCCGAGGTCGAGGGCGAAGAGGGCGAAGGCGCGGTTCGGGATGCCGGAGTTGATGTGCACGCCCCCGTTGTCCTCGGTGGTGCGCACGAATCCGCTCATGTGGTCCGGCTGCGGGTCTTTCCCGAGTTCATCGTCGTCGTAGGCCGTGCCCGGCGCGATCATGGAGCGCAGGGCTGAGCCCTCCACCGCATCCGTGAAGATCTCCGCCCCGATGAGCCAGCTCGCCTGGTCGGCGGACTGCCCCAGGGCGTACTGCTCGGTGAGGGCGCCGAACACGTCGGCCACGGACTCGTTCAGTGCGCCCGGCTGGCCCTGATACTCCAGGTTCGCCGTGTGCTGCACGACACCGTGGGCGAGCTCATGCCCGATCACGGTGAGCGAGCCGGTGAAGTGCTGGAACACCTCGCCGTCGCCGTCGCCGAACACCATGCGCTCGCCGTCCCAGAACGCGTTGTCGTAGTCGACGCCGTAGTGGACGGTCGCGTCGAGAGGAGCGCCGGCGTCGTCGAGCGAGTTGCGGCCGAACGCGGAGAGCAGCATCTCGAATGTCGCGCCCAGGCCGTCGAACGCCTCGTTGACGGCGGTGTCGGCGACGGGCTCATCGTCTTCCGTGCGGACCACGGCCCCCGGGAGCTGCTGGGTGTTGCCGGCGTCGCTGATCGTGCGGTTCGGCGCATCGGAGAGCTGCGCGACGAGGTCGCCGTTCTCGTCGATGGAGAGGTCGATGCGCGCGCGGAACGGCGGGCGCCCCGCGGTGAGCGTCTGTCGGGCGGCGGCGGCGGCCTTCGGGAACCGACCCGACTCCGCCAGCCGGGCGAGCAGGTAGGAGGGGACGACGCCGGGATGCGGGAAGGATTCTGCGCTGCTCATGCGTCGACCCTACGCCGGGGCGCGGACACAGCAGGAGACCCCCAGGACGGTCGCGTAAAATCGGCCTAATGACCGACGCGCCCGACGCCACCCCCGACCTGGGCCCCGGCATCGACCCCGACGACCTCGCCACGACGCTGCGCGTCCTCGCCGAGCTGCACACCATCGACAACGAGCACCCCGACTTCGTGGCCGTGCGCCACGCGACGGCAGCCATGTTCAAGGCCGTCAAGCGCGTGCGGCGCAAGGAGATCCGGGATGCGATCGCCGAGGCGGACAAGGCCGTCGTCGCCCGCACCGCCACCGGCGCCCCCGACCGCATCGACGACGAGACGCGCGGGCACGACCTCGCGTCCCGTGTGATCGACGCCCCCATCGCCGGCGAGCTCCTCAAGCCGCGCAACTGCTACATCTGCAAGCAGCCGTACACGCTCGTCGACGCGTTCTACCACCAGCTCTGCCCGGACTGCGCCCGCTTCAGCCACGGCAAGCGCACCGCCCGCACCGACCTCACCGGAAAGCGCGCGCTGCTCACCGGCGGCCGCGCGAAGATCGGCATGCACATCGCGCTGCGCCTCCTCCGCGACGGTGCGCACACCACGATCACCACCCGGTTCCCGCGTGACGCCGTGCGGCGGTTCTCGGCCCTCCCGGACGCGGGCGACTGGCTGCACCGGCTGCGCGTGGTCGGCATCGACCTCCGCGACCCCGCCCAGGTGATCGGGCTCGCCGACTCGGTCGCCGCGCAGGGCCCGCTCGACATCCTCATCAACAACGCCGCGCAGACGGTCCGCCGCTCGCCGGGGGCGTACTCGCTGCTCGCCGACGCGGAGCTCCAGCCGCTGCCGGACGGTCCGCTGCCGGAGATGGAGACATTCGGGCACACCGTCGACCCGCACCCGCAGGCGCTGCAGGCCTCGGTCGACGCGCATCCGCTGCTGTCGGTCGCGGCGCTCGGCGGCACGGTCGCGGAGCAGGGGGGACAGGCGCTCACGGCCGAAGACCTCGCGCGGCTCGCGATGGCCCCCGGCTCCTCCTCGCTCGAGAAGCACGCGGACGGCACGGCGATCGATGCGGGCGGCCTCGTGCCGGACGTGAACCGCGTCAACAGCTGGGTGCAGTCCGTGGATCAGGTCGATCCGCTGGAGATGCTCGAGGTGCAGCTCGCCAACACGACCGCGCCGTTCCTGCTCATCAGCCGGCTGCGGGCGTCGATGGCCGCGTCGTCGTCGCGCCGGAAGTACGTCGTGAACGTCTCCGCCATGGAGGGACAGTTCTCCCGCCGTTACAAGGGCCCGGGCCACCCGCACACCAACATGGCGAAGGCCGCGCTGAACATGCTGACCCGCACGAGCGCGGGGGAGATGTTGGAGAAGGACGGCATCCTCATGACCGCCGTCGACACCGGCTGGATCACCGACGAGCGCCCGCACTACACGAAGGTGCGCCTCGCGGAGGAGGGCTTCCACGCCCCGCTCGACCTGGTCGACGGCGCCGCCCGGGTGTACGACCCCATCGTGCGCGGCGAGGCCGGCGAGGACATCCACGGCGTCTTCCTCAAGGACTACGAGCCCAGCCCCTGGTGACGCCCGTTCGAATCGCCTGAATGGTTCCATCCGGAGCCGGAAAAGGGCCAAACGGGCGATTCGAAAACCGTCAGCCGGGGTAGGGGTGCGGGAACCAGACCGTCACGATGAGGCCTCCGCCGGTGCGGGGCGTCAGCACGAGGGTGCCGCCGTGGGTCTGCGTGATGCGCTGCACGATCGCGAGGCCGAGACCCACCCCGGCGTGCTCCGTCCCGCGCGTGCGCTCGGTGCCGCGCTGGAAGGGCTCGACGAGCGTCGCGACCTGGGAGGCGTGCAGCTCCGCACCCGTGTTCTCCACGACGAGGGCCACCGCGTGCGGGAGGGAATGGGTGCGCACCGCCACGGAACCGCCGCCGTCGCTGCGGTTGTGGACGATCGCGTTGGCGACGAGGTTCATGACGAGCTGCGGCAGCAGGGCGGAGGAGCCGAGCACGGTCGCCGGCACGCCGGACACCTCCACCTCGACCCCGCGGCGGTCGGCGAGCGGCAGGAGGGCCTCGACGGATTCCTCTGCCAGGAGCGACAGATCGACGAGCGTCCGCGGGAAGGTGCGCTGATCCGCTCTGCTCAGCAGCAGCAGCGCCTCGGTGAGGTCGATCGCGCGCGTGTTCACCTCGTGGAGCCGGTCGATCAGGGCGTCGACGTCGCGGTCGGGATCGGTGCGGGCCACGTCGAGGAGCGTCTGCGAGATGGCCAAGGGCGTGCGCAGTTCGTGCGAGGCGTTCGCGGCGAAGCGCTGCTGCTCGGCGACGTGCGCCTCCAGCTGCTCCAGCATCGTGTCGAAGACGTCGGCGAGGTCGCGGAACTCGTCGCTCGGGCCCTCCATGCGGATCCGGTGCGACAGGGAGCCCTGCGCCGCGAGCCGTGCGGCGTCGCCGATGCGGTCGAGAGGCGCCAGCATCCGTCCGGCGAGCAGCCAGCCGCCGCCGAGACCGATCGCGAGCAGGGCGACCATCACCATCGCGGCGACGGGTACGAACGCCCGGATCAGATCCGAGCGGTTGGGGACGAAGAACTCGACGACGGGGATCTGCACATCCGGCACGTAGCGCAGGAGATAGAGCGCCACGGCGCCGAGCAGCAGGAGCCCGGAGACGACGACGATGCCCGCGTAGCTCAGGGTCAGCTTGAGGCGGACGCTGAGGCCGCGCCGCCTAGGCATCCGCGTCGGCCCCGATGCGGTAGCCGACGCCGGGCACCGTGAGGATCAGCCACGGCTCGCCGAGGCGCTTGCGCAGCGAGGACACGGTGATGCGGACGGCGTTCGTGAACGGGTCGGCGTTCTCGTCCCACGCCCGCTCCAGCAGCTCCTCGGCGCTGACCACGCCGCCCTCGGCATCGACGAGCACCTCCAGTACGGCGAACTGCTTCCGGGTGAGGGCGACGTACCGGCCGTCGCGGTAGACCTCGCGGCGGAAGGGGTCCAGGCGCAGCCCGGCGAGTTCCAGCACCGGTGGCCGCGCGCGCTGTCGGCGGCGGTCGAGGGCACGCAGCCGCAGCACCAGCTCCCGCAGCTCGAACGGCTTGGTGAGGTAGTCGTCGGCGCCGAGCTCGAACCCGGAGGCCTTGTCGTCGAGGCGGTCGGCGGCCGTGAGCATGAGGATGGGGATGCCGCTGCCCGAGGCGACGATCCACCGCGCGATGTCGTCTCCGGACGGGCCCGGCACGTCGCGGTCGAGGATCGCGATGTCGTACGCGTTGATGCTCAGGAGCTCGAGCGCGGTGTCGCCGTCGCCGGCGATGTCGGCCGCGATCGCCTCCAGTCGCAGCCCGTCGCGGACCGCCTCGGCGAGGTAGGGCTCGTCCTCGACGATCAGCACACGCATGGCAGTGATCCTACGCAGTGCGGCATATCGCCGGTGTATGGAAAAGGCCATACGCCGTGGCAACCGCGGGCTCTCTTCACTGGAAGCATGAACGACCTCCGCACCCCCCGAGCCGTCCGTGCCCGGCGCCGTCGGCGGATTGCCACCACGGCCTCCGTGCTGGCGCTCGCCGTGGTCGCCGCCGTCGCCGTGCAGCAGTCGCTGTCGGCCGCGTTCGCCGAGACCGCCCCGATCGTCACGCCCGCCACCACCGGTTCCGATTCCGAGCCGCACGCGCCGACCGGATCGGTGCTCGCCCCGAGCGAGGCCGATGGCGTGATCCGCGACGGCGACCAGCCCACGGTGTTCGATGTCGACAGGGTCGCCGTCGGCAACCTCGACCCCGCCCTGCTCGACGCCCTCCAGCGCGCCGCCTCCGATGCGGAGGCCGACGGGGTGACGTTCCTCGTGAACAGCGGATGGCGTTCGGCGGCCCTGCAGGAGCAGCTGCTCCGCGACGCCATCGACGACTACGGCTCGGAGGAGGAGGCGCGCCGCTGGGTGGCGACCGCGGAGACCTCGGCGCACGTCTCCGGCGACGCGGTCGACCTCGGTCCCCTGCCCACTCTCGACTGGCTCACGCAGCGCGGATGGCGGTACGGCCTCTGCCAGACCTACGGCAACGAGTCCTGGCACTACGAGCTGCGACCGGAGGCCGTCGATGACGGCTGTCCCGCCCAGTACGCCGACCCCACCGAAGACCCGAGGATGCAGCGATGACGGCCCTGCTCGCGGAGGGGATGACCCTGTCCCGCCTCCACGCACCGACACTATCCACCCTTCCGGCCGCCGTGACCGAGAACCTCCGCCGCGTGCGGGAGGCCGCCGCGGTACCCGTCATGGCCGTGGTCAAGGCCGACGCGTACGGTCATGGCATGGTGGCCGTGGCGACCGCCGCCGTGGCCGCGGGGGCCGAGTGGCTCGGGGTCACCGACGTCGCCGAGGGGGTCGCGCTGCGCGAGGCCGGACTGCGCGTGCCGATCCTCGCCTGGCTGCACCCCGCGGGCATCGACGCGCCGCGCGCGGCCGCCGCCGGGGTCGACCTGGCCGTGGGCTCCGTCGAGGAGCTGCGTCAGCTCGCGGCCGATGCCGCCGCTCCGGTGCGTGTGCATCTGCATCTCGACACCGGGATGGCGCGGGGAGGGTGCCCCCTGGAGGACTGGGATGCGCTGCTGCGCACGGCGCGGGCGGCCCGCGGCCGGATCGAGGTCGTCGGGGTCATGGGGCACCTCCCCTGCGCCGACGCCGCGGACCCGCGGGCGAATGCGGCCGCGGTGCTGCGGATGCGCCAGGGGAGGGACGCGGTCCTGCGTGCCGGCTTCGGACCCCTGCTCGCGCATCTCGCGGCGACCTCGGGCGCCCTGACCGATCCCGCGACGCACTTCGACATGGTGCGGGTGGGGGCCGCCCTCGTGGGGATCGACCCGTCCGAGACGGTCTCGCTGGTCGGGGCCTCGCGTCTCACCGCACCCGTGGTGCACAGCGCCGCCGTGCCGGCCGGCACCGTCGTGGGCTATGGCGGGACGCACACGACGGCGGCGGCCACGCACCTGAGCGTGGTGGGCGTCGGATACGCCGACGGGGTCCCGCGGGAGATCGCGCCGGGCGCGGGGGTGGAGATCGGAGGGGAACGGCACCCGATCGTCGGCCGGGTGTCGATGGATCAGATCGTCGTCGACACCGGGGGGAGGGCGTTCCCCCGAGGAGCGGTCGCGACGGTGTTCGGGCCGGACGGCGGCGCGGTGCCGTCGGTGCAGGAGTGGGCGCGGTGGGCGGACACCATCCCGCACACCATCGTCACGGGCATCGGCCCGCGGGTGAAGAGGAGCGTGGCATGACGATGAGGGTCCTGGTCATCGGAGGGGGACAGAATCCCGAGCACGAGGTGTCGCTCGCCTCGGCGGCCGCGGTCGCCGCGGCGCTGCGGTTGGGGGGACACACCGTCACGACCGTGACGATCGATCGAGACGGCGTGTGGCGGGCCGACGGCATCCCGCCCGGCGTGAGTCCGGCGTCGTCGTTGCAGCAGGCCCTGCCGCTGCTCGCGGCGAGCGACGTCGTGTTCCCCGCGGTGCACGGTGCGCTCGGGGAGGACGGCGCCCTCGCGGCGCTGTGCGCGCTCGCCGGGGTTCCCGTGGTCGGCTCCGCGTTGGGAGCGGGCGCGCTCGGCATGGACAAGTGGGCCACGAAGCTCGTGGCCCAGGCTGTCGGGCTGCGCACCGCCCGGGGGCGGCTCGTCGCCGCGGAGGACATCGGCGACGTGGAGTTCGAGGGCGCCGTCGTGGTCAAGCCGGTGACGGCCGGCTCGAGCCACGGCGTGAGCCTGGTGACGGAGGAGGGCGACCTGCTCACCGCGCTGCGGGGGGCGGCGCGCTTCGACCGGCGGATCCTGGTCGAAGAGGTCGTGCATGCACGGGAGATCGACGTCGCCGTGCTGCGGGAGAAGGGCGGGGTGCGGTGGGCCGCCCCGCCCCTGGAGATCCACGCGCCCGGGCTCTTCGACACCGCGACGAAGTATGACGGCACGGCCCGGTTCACGGTTCCCGCGCAGCTCGATGCGGCCGCCACGACGGCGCTCAAACGCGCCGCGATCGCGATGTTCGACGCCCTGGGGTGCGACGGGGTCGCCCGCATGGACTTCTTCCTCACGGACGAGGGTCCGGTGCTCAACGAGGTCAACACGATGCCGGGGCTGACCGCCGCCTCCCAGGTGCCGCGGATGTTCGCGGCGGCTGGGGTGGACTACGTCGACCTCGTGGGCCGGCTCGTGCGCGCGGCCGTGTGAGAGGGGGTCGACAGGGCGCCTGCGGAGGCGGATGCTGGGGACATGGCAGCCTTCACAGCGGAGAACGCGTTCAGCGGTTTCAGCGTCGACGACATCGACGCGGCGAGAGAGTTCTACGGCACGACCCTCGGGCTCGACGTCGAGGTCAACGCGATGGGGTTCCTCGACCTGCGTCTGCCTCGCGGCGGGTCGGTCCTCGTCTACGCGAAGCCGAACCACACCCCGGCGAGCTTCACGATCCTGAACTTCCCAGTGGCGGACGTCGACGCCGCCGTCGAGGAGCTCAACGAGCGCGGGGTGCAGACCAAGATCTACGGCGACGACGAGTTCCCGTCGGACTCCCGCGGCATCGTCAGGGGGAACGGGCAGGGACCCGACATCGCGTGGTTCCGCGACCCGGCGGGCAACGTGCTCGCCGTCATGCAGGCCTGACGGGGCCCGCCTCGCTCACAGCCGGTCGACCGCCGTCACGGTGACGACCGCCTCGCCGGCCTCGTCCGACGCGGCGAGATCGACGGTGGCGCTGATGCCCCAGTCATGGTCGCCGGCCGGGTCGTCGATGATCTGCCGCGCCGTCCACGCGGTCGGACCCTCGGTGAGCAGCAGCATGCGGGAGCTCCGGGCGTCCGGTCCGGTGCCGATGTCGTCGTGCTCGGCGAAGTACGCGTCCAGCGCGTCGGACCAGGCGGCGGCACCGAACGTCGGGTCGAGCTCGGCCAGGGCGTCCACGTCCTCCCGGGCGGCGAGCTGCACCCGCCGGAAGAGCTCGTTGCGGACGAGCGTGCGGAAGGCGCGGGTGTTGCTCGTGAGGCGCTTGGGTGCGGGCGGGACGATCGGCTCGTCGGTCTCGCTGCGGGCCGCGGTCCCGGCGGTCAGCTCGCTCCATTCGTCGAGCAGGCTGGAGTCGATCTGGCGCACGAGCTCGCCGAGCCAGGCGATCAGGTCGTGGAGGTCCTCGTCCTTCCGCTCCTCGGGGATCGTCTGGGAGGCGGCGCGATACGCGTCCGACAGGTACCGCAGCACGACGCCCTCGGAGCGGGCGATCTTGTAGAACGCGACGTACTCGCCGAACGACATGGCCCGCTCGTACATGTCGCGGACGACGGACTTCGGGTGCAGCGCGAAGTCCCGGATCCACGGCTGCGCCGCGCTGAAGGTCTCGAAGGCCGCGTCGAGGAGCTCCTCCAGGGGCTTCGGGTAGGTGATCGCCTCGAGGAGCTCCATGCGCTCGTCGTACTCGATGCCCTCGCGCTTCATCGCGGCGACCGCCTCGCCCCGCGCGAGGAACTCCTGCTGGCTGAGCACGGCGCGCGGATCGTCGAGCGTCGCCTCGACGATCGAGATCATGTCGAGCGCGTACGACCCCGTCCCGACCCCCTGGTCCCCCGAGCCCGCCTGGTCTCCCGAACGCGCCTGGGTCCCTGAGCCTGTCGAAGGGTCCAGCAGGTCGAACGCCGCGAGGGCGAACGGCGAGAGCGGCTGGTTGAGCGCGAAGTTCGGCTGCAGGTCGACCGTGAGCCGGACGCCGTTCGGTGCTCCGGGCACTCCCGTGTCGAACGTCTCCACGACGCCGGATTCCCGGAGCGTGCGGAAGATCGCGAGGGCGCGGAGGGCGAGCGCGCGCTGCCGGGTGCGCGGCTCGTGGTTGTCGAAGACGAGCCGGCGGACGTTCCCGAACACATCCCCGCCCCGGGCGATGACGTTGAGCAGCATCGCGCTGGTGATCTGCATGTGCGAGGTCAGCGTCTCCGGCGTCGCGTCGATGAGCTTCCGGAACGACGGCTCGCCCCACGACACGAAGCCGTCCGGGGCCTTCTTGCGGATGATCTTCCGCTTCTTCTTCGGGTCGTCGCCGGCCTTGCGGATCGCGGCGAGGTTCTCGGTCTCGTGCTCCGGGGCCTGGGCGACGACGGTGCCCGCGGTGTCGTAGCCCGCGCGTCCGGCCCGGCCCGCGATCTGATGGAACTCCCGCGCGTTGAGCTGCCGCATCCGCGTGCCGTCGAACTTCGTCAGTGCGGTGAGCAGCACGGTCCGGATAGGGACGTTGATGCCCACGCCGAGCGTGTCGGTGCCGCAGATGACGCGGAGGAGACCGCGCTGGGCGAGCTGCTCCACGAGTCGGCGGTACTTCGGCAGCATGCCCGCGTGGTGCACGCCGATGCCGGCCCGGAGGAAGCGGGAGAGCGTCTTGCCGAACGCCGTCGTGAAGCGGAAGCCGCCGATGAGGGCGGCGATCTCGTCGCGCTGCTCACGCGTGGCGACCTTCGTGCTCGACAGGGCCTGCGCCCGCTCCATGGCCGCCGCCTGTGAGAAGTGCACGATGTAGATCGGTGCCTGCCCGGTGTTGAGCAGGTCGTCGATGGTCTCGTGGATCGGCGTCGTCTCGTAGAAGAAGTGCAGGGGGACCGGGCGCTCGACCCCCGTGACCGAGGCGGTCTCCCGTCCGGTGCGGCGGGTCAGGTCGGCGGCGAGGGTGGTGACGTCGCCGAGGGTGGCCGACATCAGCACGAACTGGGCCTGCGGGAGCTCGAGGAGCGGCACCTGCCAGGCCCACCCGCGGTCGGGGTCGCCGTAGAAGTGGAACTCGTCCATGACGACGAGGCTGACATCGGCGGCGTCGCCCTGGCGCAGGGCCAGGTTCGCGAGGATCTCCGCGGTGCAGCAGATGATCGGCGCGTCCGCGTTGACGGCGGAGTCTCCCGTGACCATCCCCACGTTCTCGGCGCCGAACACCTCCGCCAGCGCGAAGAACTTCTCGCTCACGAGGGCTTTGATCGGCGCGGTGTAGTAGCTCCGGTGCCCGCGGACCATCGCCGCGAAGTGGGCGCCGACCGCGACGAGCGACTTCCCGGTGCCCGTCGGCGTGGACAGGATGACGTTCGCTCCGGAGACGATTTCGATGAGCGCCTCGTCCTGCGCGGGGTAGAGGCGGATGCCGGTCGACTCCGCCCACTCCACGAACGTCAGGTAGACCGCATCGGGGTCCGCCGCGTCGGGAACGAGAGAGGGTTCGAGCCGCGGCGTGGGATTCATGGTGCTTCGATCATCCCATCTGCGTCATGTCGCCGATCCCGTGACCCCGAGCGCGGTGAGCAGCTCGTACGCCGTGGAACGCGCGTGCACGATCACGGTGCCGAGCTGCGACGAGGAGGCCGACACCGAGAGCAGGAGCTGGCCGTACGGCGCGAGGATGAAGCTCAGCAGTGCCATCTGGTTCTCGCCGATGGACAGCGACACGATGGCCGACAGCGTCGGCTCCGTTCCTCCCGCGATGATCTCGGCCTCGGCCCGCGCGACCCCGAACAGGGAGCCGTTCATCGCCGCGAGCTGCTCGCCGCCGTCGGGGTCGACGCCGAGCGAGGCGATGTGGAGGCCGTCCGCGGTCCCGAGGACCGCGGTCGTCAGCTCCGGGAAGCGCTCCTCCAACTGCTGCAGACGGGTCTGGGCCGACGGGCCGACGATCCGCGACCACAGCGCCCAGTTGCCGGCGACGTCGGGGTGCATGCGGGACGGATCGGGCGTCGTGGCGGCGTCGTGCCGCCCGGCGGGTCCGGTCATGGCTTCTCCTCCGGAAGATCGAGAGCGGCACCGGCGACGCGCATCACGCTGTCGCGGTCGCGCGCGTCGGCCGCGAGGACGCGGGAGACGGGGATGCCGTGCCGCGCGAGCACGGGGGCGAGATCGCCGCGGATGTCGCCGATCGCGTGCCCCGCCGCGTGGCTGACGGCGATCACGATCCGATGCTCGTCTCCGGAGAACACGTCCAGCCACTCCTCGGCGTCGGCGGCGAGGGTGTCGTGGTCCGCGCGCAGCCAGAGCAGCACCCGAGTGCCCGGCATCGAGACCCGCTGCCGGGCGGACGCGAAGCGCTCTTGCCCCGGGATGCCGACGAGCGCGATGGAGACCTCGGGCGTGGGCCGCCAGGTCCCGTAATCGAGGCCGACGGTCGTCGTCGTCTTCCCGTCGCCGCTCGCGAGCGACATCGGCACGTCGGTGTCCACCGGCGGGACATCGCTCAGGGCGCGGACCGCGGTCGTCTTGCCCGCGCCCACCGGGCCGGCGAAGATCACGCGGTACCGCTGAGGCAGGTCGGTCCGTCGCCGACGCGGGCGCCTCATCGTCCGCTCCGCGGGACCGCTCTTCCGCTGTCGCCCTCTCCCGAGGCCGCTCCCCACGGCCCCATGGATCACGCGCCGAGGGCGGCGACCCGGCGGTTCACCGAGGAGCGCAGCAGGGCGAGGTTCGTGGCCTGGCGATCGGCGGCCAGGTAGATGAACAGGTCGTCGTCGAGCATCTTGAGCAGGTGCAGCTGCGTGTTCAGCGTCAGCAGCATGTCCTCGAGCTCGCCATCGATGCCGAGGGCGTCGATCGTGCGCTTCTTGTTCTTCACGATCTCGCTGTTGAACGCGCTCGCGACCTCGAGGTCGAAGTCCGGGCGGACGGAGCTCGAGGCGAGCGGCAGTCCCGATTCGAGGTCGACGATCGACGCCCCGATGAATCCGTTGATGTCGCGTTCGATGTCCGCCAGCAGCGCGTTGAGCTGATCTTGCGTGGCCATGGTTCTCCCCAGTCGTCTTCGTCGCGCGCAGCAGCGACCGCCCTGTGCGGTCGTCCCCGGCGCCGCGCGACCTGTGAAGTGTATAACGTTACTCGACGAGGAGGCCAGTCTCAGACCGAGGTCGCCGCGCGGAGGGCGATGCGCACCATGTCCCCGAACGTCTGCTCGCGCTCCTGGGCCGTGGTCTCCTCACCGGTGACGATGTGGTCGCTGACCGTGCAGATCGCGAGCGCGCGGCGTCCGTGGAACGCGGCGAGCGTGTAGAGGCCAGCGGCCTCCATCTCGACGCCGAGGATGCCGTGCTGCACGAAGGGCGCGGTGAGCTCCGGCCGCGTGCTGTAGAACTGATCGCTCGAGAACAGCGGCCCCACGTGCACCGTGGACGACAGGGGCTCCGTCTCGCTCGCCTCCACCGCGGCGCGCAGCAGGGCGAAGTCGGCGAGGGGAGCGTAGTCGAGGCCGTGGAAGCGCACGCGGTTGATCCCGGAGTCGGTGCTCGCGCCGTTGGCGATGATGATGTCGCGCACCGCGAGCTTCTCGGTCAGCGCGCCGCACGACCCCACCCGGACGATCGTCTGCACGTCGTACTGGGTGAACAGCTCCGTCGCGTAGATCGCCATCGACGGCTGCCCCATCCCCGAGCCCTGGACGGAGACCCGATGCCCCTCCCAGGTGCCGGTGAAGCCCAGCATCCCGCGTGTCTCGGAGTACAGCTCCGCGTCGTCGAGGAAGGTCTCGGCGATCCACCTCGCCCGCAGCGGGTCGCCGGGGAACAGCACGATGGGGGCGATCTGACCGGGTTCCGCGGCGATGTGGGTGCTCATCCGCTCAGCGTACTCAGCCCTCGCGACGGCGGACGATCTCCCCGATCCAGAGGGGTGCGAACGGCGAGGTGCAGCCCGGGGCCGTGGGGTAGTCGGCCAGGACCTGGAGCCGCTCGCCGATGTCGATGGCCCGTGCCCGTAGGTCCGGATGGAAGATGCCGATGTTCGCGAGGGTCTCGTTCATCGCCCACTGCAGGCGCGGTGGGGCCTGCTGCAGGTCGCGCTCGATGAGGTCGAGGAGGTGCGACAGGTCGAGGCCGCCGGGGTCCTTCGTCACCCGGACCGTCGTGAGCGACCACGCGGCGGCGGCGACGGTGGGATCGGCGTCGTCGAACCAGCGCCGACGCAGCTCCTCGGCGAGGGGCGACTTCTTGAGGACGTAGTTGACGAACCAGTCGTTGACCTTGGGCGGACGGGTCTCACGCAGCATCGCGTCGAGCTCGTCGGCGGTGAAGTCGGCCGGGCGGCACACGAGCAGGGCCAGCAGCCGGGCGGACGTCTCGCCCGTCGCCCAGAGCTCCCGCGCGAGGGCCTGATCGGTCTTGATGCGCTTCGCGAGGGCGCGCATCCGGCTCAGGTTGATGCCGTGGTCGTCGCCGCGCTTCTCGTTCGCCGCGCGCTGCTTCGGGTCTTCCAGCGCCGCGAGCTCCGCCAGCGCCTCCTCCACTGTCATCCCGCCAGGGTAACCCCCGTCGACCCACCCCTTTCGGTGCGTCCCGGCCTCCTGCGGACGCACTTAGGGGGCCGGGAGGCGCGAAAGGGGGTGGGTCGACGGGAGGTCAGTCCTCGTCGAGGAGTTCGCCGCGGATGCGACGGAGGTCTTCCATGAGGGAGCCGATGAGGATCCAGTGCTGCGAGGACGGCGGACGGATCACGAGCGGAGCCGTCAGAGCGGGGATCGCGGAGGTCAGCGGCTCGGGCTCCGCGGAGGGCGCCGTGGTCTGCACGGCGAGGCGCACGTCGTGTCCGGCGCGGCGGAGCTGCTCGGCGATCGCGGTCACCGCGGGCTCCTCGCCGAGCCGGTCGTCGTAGTGGTCGAAGTAGGCGCGGGTCATGCCGATGGTCTGCGTGACGATGGGCGAGAGCCGGTCGAGCAGCGCCTTCAGCTCCTGCAGGTCGGCACGATGGGTCGAACGCCGCGGGTTCAGCGTGAGCGACTCCTCCCCGGCGGCGATCGCGGCGGCGGCGGCATCCTTCATGGGCCGCAGCAGCCGCACCTCGACCATGAGCTCCTGGAGCCGCGCCGGCGTCTGCGGGGCGGGCAGGGCGTCCGCCAGGCGGTCGAAGCTCGCGGCGAGCTCCCGCCCGAGCAGCCCCACGTTCCGCCGCGCCGGCTCGACGAGCACCGGGGGCACGATCAGCGCGTTCACGACGATGCCGATCACCACCCCGATCAGGGTCTCCACGATCCGGGCGACCGCGTACTCCGGACTCGACGACCCCAGCGCCAGCACGAGCATCGCCGAGATCGCGACCTGGTTGCCGGTGCCGGGGGACGCCCGGAAGATCCACGCCACGAGCATCGCGACGACGATCGCCAGCAGCACGATCCAGCTCGGCGAGCCGAGGAGCAGGCCGAGCCCGACCGCGATGACGACCCCGACGATCACGCCGATGCTGCGCTCGAGCGCCTTCGACAGCGACTGGTTGACGCTGGGCTGCACGACCAGGAGCGCGGCGATCGCGGCGAACACCGGCAGCTGCCCGGGGAAGACCCAGCCCGCGATCAGCCACGCGGCGATGGTCGCCGCGGCCGACTTCACCACCTGCAGCAGGGGGGAGCGCTGGGAGGCGCGGATCGCGGCGGGGATGCGCATGACCTCCACGGTAGTCGCGCCGATGTCAACCCCATCGCCCTTCTCGCGCCCAGCAGGCTGAATGGAGGCACACGAACGACGAACAAGTGAGGAGCATCCCCATGGTGCAGATCATCGAGACCATCGACGTCGACGTTCCCGTCCGCACGGCGTACAACCAGTGGACGCAGTTCGAGAGCTTCCCGAAGTTCCTCGACGAGGTCGTCTCCATCACGCAGATCGACGAGACCCACACGCACTGGAAGGTGAACGTGGGGGGCGCGGAGCGTGAGTTCGACGCCGAGATCACCGAGCAGCACCCGGATGAGCGCGTCGCGTGGAACAGCGTCGGCGGCGAGACCGAGCACGCGGGCGTCGTGACGTTCCACAAGCTCGACGACAACACCACGCGGGTGACCGTCCAGCTCGACTGGGCGCCGGAGGGGCTGCTGGAGAAGGTCGGTGCGCTGGTCGGCGCGGGATCCCATGCGGTGAAGAAGGATCTGAAGAACTTCAAGGAGTTCATCGAGGGCCGTGGCGTCGAGACCGGCGCCTGGCGCGGTGACGTGGACGCCTGACACCTCCGCGTCGAGGCCCGGGACCGCTGTCTGCGGCCCCGGGCCTCGTCGCGTGCGGGGCTGCGGACGTCGGACGGGCGTGCTTGCATGGGCGCATGGACACGAGGGAGCGTCTGCGCGGCGAGGGGCGGGCCGTACTCGCGACCGTGGTCTGCTTCGTCGGGGGAGCCCTCGCCGGGGCCCTGCTCCTCGCCGGTCCGCCGCGGCCGCTGACCGGTGAGGGAGGCCTCGCGGTGCCCGCCGCGGGAGTCGCCGGCGGCATCGCGGCTCTGGCCTTCGTCCTCAGCACGCTCCTGCACCGTCGGCGGGAGGCTGCGGGGATGCCGCGCTGGCAGCGGGCGGTGTCACGGCTCTCCGCCGCCGCGCTCACCGTGGCTTTCGGGGCCGTGACGGCGATGGGTGTGCTGCTCACCGCGGAGGTGCTCGCGGCGGGCCTGCGGGGTCTCGCGCTCGGAGCGATCGGCGGCGGGCTGCTCACGGGGGTCGCGGCGGCGGTCGGCGGACGACTCGCGTTCGGTGCGGGGATCGGTCTCCGGACCGCCGACCTCGCCGGACTCCTGTTCGGGTTCCTCGTGATCGGCACGCTGTTCGCGATGGTGACCGCCGTCGACCCGCGGTGGTGGGAGGAGAACTTCTCGCAGCTCGGGGTGGGCTGGGCGTTCAACGGCACCCTGGTCGTGGCCGGGCTGCTGGTCGCCACCGTCGGCGCGTACATCGGGCGCGACCTGCACCGGCTGCGCGGCGACGACGCGCTGTCCCGGATCGCGACCGTGGTCGTGCTGTGGGCCGCGGCCGGACTCGCGCTCGCCGCCGTCGGGCTCCTGCCGCTGTACCGGGCCCCCGTTCCGCACGACATCGCTGCCGTCGCGGCGCTGCTCCTCTTCCTCGGGGCTGCCGCCGCGACGACGCTGACCGTCCCCGGCCGACCCCTGGCCCTCGTGGTGACCTCCGTCGCGGTGGGGGTGCTCGTGGTCGCGGCCGTGCTGCTGTGGTGGCCGCTCGGCTTCTTCCCGGTGACCGCGGTGGAGGCGGTCGTCGTCGGGCTCGGGCTGCTGTGGATGACGACGCTCGTGCGGGTGCTCGCGATCCTCGTACCGGAGGGGACCCGTCCGTCCGCGCGGCCCTCGCTCTGGCAGGGCAGGCAGTCGCGCGAGCTCAGGCGGGTTCGCGCGCCAGGAGCCTGATGCGGCGTGAGGGCCTGCGTCAGCATAAGGAAGGGAGGCGGAGGGGGCGCGGAAGATAGGGCATCCGTCCGATGTGGAGGGGGCACCTCAGAGCGGAGTGTAGGGATACACCGAACCGTCGAGGAGACATCATGTTCGACCACCCGTATCTCAGCCATCAGGTCACCGTCTTCGAGCAGGAGCAGATCGAACGCGCGGTCGCCCGGCGCCGGATGCTCCTGGAGCACGCGGATCAGATCGTGCCGCGTCCGGCGGGTCCGCTGCGTCGGCTCCTGCGCCGCCTCGCACGCCGGGGAACGCCGGTGCCGCGGGCGTCCCACGCGGGAGCGTGCGATCCGATCGTCGCCCGATGACGGACGGCGTCGTGCTGTCGTTCCCCGGCTCTCCGGATGTCCGGGGGGAGTGGCACGATGGGTCCATGGCCCCAGCCCCCTCCGCCGCGATGGTCGGGCGTGACGCCGAGATCGCCGGGATGCGCCGCCTGTTCGACGGCGTACGCCAGGGCGTGCCCGCCGCGCTGCTCGTCGAGGGCGAGGCCGGGATCGGCAAGACCCGGCTGGTGCGGGAGTTCGGCACCGAGATCGCGAGCGCGGCAGACGTGCACGTCGGCTGGTGCCTCGACCTCGGCGCCTCGCGTGCGCCGTTCGGGCCCCTCGCGGGCATCCTCCGCTCGCTCGTGGAGCGGCTGGGAGCCGAGCGCGTGCGTGAGGCGGTCGGCGTGGGCGTCGAGGCGCTCGGCATGCTGCTGCCCGAGCTCGTCGACGCCCCCGCCGCCCGCGACCGCACCAGTCCCGAACGCCTGCGCGACGCGATCGCCTCCCTCATCGAGGCCGCCACGGAGCTGGCGCCGCAGGTCATCGTCGTCGAAGACCTGCACTGGGCCGACGACTCGACCCTCGCGATCCTCTCCTTCCTCCTGCGCACGCTCGACCGCGGCCGCCTGCTGCTGCTCATCACCTGCCGCACCGACGACGTGCGTCGAGGCGACGCGGTGAGCCGGTTCATCGGCGAGGCCACGCGGGCGCGACTGCTCGAACGGATGACGGTACCGCGTCTCGACGACCATGCCGTCGGCGAGCTCGTCGCGCAGATCACGGGACGCGCGCCGACCGCGACGGCGCTGGAGCGGCTGCAGGTCAGGGCGGAGGGCGTCCCCTTCTTCGTGGAGGAGATCGCCGGGTGCGCCCAGGGGCCCCTGCCGGAGAGCCTGCGCGACCTCCTGCTCGCCCGGTTCGACCGCCTCGGAGACGATGCGCGCCGCGTGGTGCAGGTCCTGTCCGGCGCCGAGCGGCCGCTCACGGATCCGCTGCTGCTGCGTCTCGTCGAGCTTCCGGAGGATCGGGTCGACGACGCCGTCCGCGAGGCCGTGCGCAGCGGCATCATCGTCGTCGGCGAAGACGACTACCGGTTCCGGCACGCCCTGCTGCGCGAAGCCGTGCACGACGATCTGCTGCCCGGAGAGCGCGCGCGTCTGCACCGCGCCTACGCCGAGGTGCTGGACGAGGACGGCGGCGGCGACGCGGCGGCCCTGGCCCACCACTGGCAGCTCGCGCAGGACGATCGTCGCGCCATCGCGTCCGCCGCCGACGCCATGCGGCAGGCCAAGGCCCAGTACGCCTTCGCCAGTGCGGCGCGGTTCGGGGAGCTCGTCCTCGAACTCTGGCCACTCGTGCCGGACGCGGAGCAGGCGACGGGATTCGCACGTCTCGACCTCCTCCACGTGCTCGGGTCGGTCCTCCGCAACGCCGGTGACGGCGAGCGGGCGCTGGCGGTCGCCAATGTCGCGCTGAGCGAGGTCGACCCGGCGACGGTCGACCCGCGGCTGCACGCGCGCCTGCTCCGCAACAAGGCGCTGTATCTCGTCAATCTCGGACGCCTCGGGGCCATCCCGCTCCTCCAGGAGGCGCTCGCGCTCGCGGAGCGCGTCGACGACGAGGCGTTCCGCGCGGAGCTGCTGAACCAGCTGGCGAGCCGTCGCATGATCGCGGGCGATCGGGAGGAGGCGATCCGGCTCGCCGACGAGGCCGAGCGTCGCGCGGCGGGCGCATCCACGACGGATCAGCTCTCGATCGCCGCGAACGTCCGCGGCGGGTCGCTGGCCCATCTCGGCCGGGTCGCGGAGGGTGTGCGCGAGTACGAGCGCGCGCGCGACCTCGCCGCCGGATCGACGGCCGAGATGCGCTACCGCGTCAACTACTCCGACCTGCTGACGCTGCTGGGCCGCTACCGGGAGGCCGTCGCCGTCGCCGAGGAGGGTCTGCGCCGGGCTCGTGAGCTCCGTGTCGAGCGCACCTCGGGTTCGATCATGGCGCAGAACATGATCGTGCCGTTGCTCGAGCTCGGCGAGATCGACCAGGTCGAGGACATGCTGGCCCGGGACTTCCTGCAGGGCACGCTGCGGGTGTTCCGGATGTACGTGAGCATGACCAGGGTGCGGGTGCTCGCCTGGCGGGGCCGGGCCGCGGAGGCTGCGGAGACCCTGCAGGAGTGGCTGCCGGCGTTCGAGGAGACCGGAGTCTCGGAGCGGCAGATCTGGTACGACCGGATCACGATGCAGGTCGCCGTCGCCGAGAGTCAGGGCGACCTCCGCGGGGCGCTCGACGTGATCGGGGAGATGCTCGAGGACGACCGGCCGGCGTTGCTGCATCAGCGGCGGCTGCTCCTGGAGGCGGGGGCCCTCGTGACGGCGCTGCGTGCGGGCGGGGCCGACGTCGATGCGGCGGTCGCGGCTGTGCGGACGGCCTGGGAGGCGCAGCCGCCGGAGCTGCAGGACGACGCGTGGTCGACGGTGCTGCACGCCCTGCTCGACCCGAGTCCGGCCGCGGTCGACGAGGCGCTGCGGTGCGCGGACGGCGACGACGTGCCGGTCACCTTCCGTGTGGTGCTGCGGCTCGAGCGGGCCCGGCTGCACGTCGCCGACGGAGAGCGCGCCGAGGCCGCAGCCCTGCTCGCCGCGGCGACGACCGCCGCGGAGGAGCTCGGTCACGTGCCGCTGCAGAAGGCTCTGGCGGGGTTCGGCGAGGCGGCAGGGCTGCGTCCGACCGGGCCCCGCGAGGCCGCCGACGCGGAGCAGCTGACGGCCAGGGAGCGGCAGGTGCTCGCCCTCATCGCGGAGGGGCTGAGCAACCGCCAGATCGGGGAGCGCCTGTTCATCAGCGTGAAGACCGTCAGTGTCCACGTCTCGGCGGTGCTGCGGAAGCTCGGCGTGAGCACGCGCACCGAGGCGGCGCTCGCCCATCGCACGGCCGAAGAGGGGGAGTCCCGTCAGTCCGCCGTGGTAGCGTGACCGAGCATGCATGTCGGATCATCGGCATGATGCAGGCCGCGTGAGCGGCCGGTCAACAGAAAGTAGAAAACACATGGCCACTGGCACTGTGAAATGGTTCAACGCAGAGAAGGGCTTCGGCTTCATCGCTCCCGATGACGGCACCGAAGACCTCTTCGCCCACTACTCGGCTATCGCCGGCTCCGGTTTCAAGGAGCTCCGCGAGAACCAGAAGGTCGAATTCGACGCTGAGCGTGGCCCCAAGGGCATGCAGGCGGCGAACATCCGCGCTCTCTGAGCGTGCGCTGACTTCCTGAAGCCGGCCGGATCCGTACGGGTCCGGCCGGCTTTTCGCTGCCCCGGCACTTTCGAATCGCCCACTTTGCGGCATCCGGGCGCCGGATGGGACAAGGTGAGCGATTCGAAACGGGAGTGAGGGCGCCCTAACCTCCGTGTTAGATTAGGCGAGGCTTACCAAAGGCCGGACGCTCTCGCGTCGACACCCCATCTCCCATCCCGAAGGGAACGCCTGTGCGCACCTCTCGACTCCTCGCCCTCGGCGCAGCCGCCGCGCTCGCCGTGACGCTGTCCGCCTGCTCGTCCTCCGCGCCGGAGTCGACCGCGACCACCGGGGGCAACCCGGCCTCCGACGACGCGTTCCCCGTCACCATCGAGCACGTCTACGGCGAGACGACCATCGACGAGAAGCCCGAGCGCGTGGCGACGATCGCGTGGGCGAACCACGAGGTGCCGCTGGCCCTCGGCATCGTCCCGGTCGGCATGAGCAAGGCCACCTGGGGCGATGACGACGACAACGGCATCCTCCCCTGGGTCGAGGAGAAGCTCGATGAGCTCGGCGGCGAGACCCCGGTGCTCTTCGACGAGACCGACGGCATCGACTACGAGGCCGTGGCCGACACCGCTCCCGACGTGATCCTCGCCGCCTATTCCGGCCTCACGCAGGAGGAGTACGACACGCTTTCCAAGATCGCGCCGGTCGTCGCCTACCCCGACGTCGCGTGGGGCACCTCCGTCGACGACATGGTCGAGATGAACGCCAAGGCCCTGGGGCTCGAGGCCGAGGGCGAGGCCCTGATCGAGGACCTGCACGCCGACGCCGACGCCGCCCTCGCGGCCAACAGTGCACTCGAGGGCAAGAAGGTGCTCTTCGCCTACTTCGACCCGAGCGACCTCAGCCAGATCGGCTACTACACCGCGGCCGACACGCGCCCCGGGTACCTGCACGACCTCGGCCTGCCGCTCCCCGCGATCGTCGAGGAGAACGCGGACAGCGACCAGTTCTACCTGCAGGTGAGCGCCGAGGAGGCGCAGAAGTTCGACGACGTGGACGTGCTGGTGACCTACGGCGACGACTCCACCCTGGCCACGCTGCAGGCCGACCCGCTGCTGTCGAAGATCCCCGCCATCGCGGAGGGCCGCGTCGCGATCCTCCCGGACGCCACGCCCATCGCCGCATCGGCGAACCCGTCGGCGCTGTCGATCCCGTGGGGTCTCGAGGACTACCTGGCCATCCTCGCCGCGCCGCTCGCGAAGTAAGCTCCGCGTCCGCCCCCCAGCGGAGAGTCGTCGTGATCTCAGCACCCGTCCTCGCGTCGGACGCCGCCACCCTGCGGCGTCCGACGGTGGTGCGCACCCTCTGGCTGCTCGCCGGGGTCGGAGTGATCCTCGTGCTCGTCGTGCTCTCGGTGTCGTTCGGGGTGCGCGCGGTCACGCTCGACGACATCCTCGCGGCGCTCTCCGGCCAGACCGACACGATCGCCCAGGCTGCGGTCGTCAAGCGCATCCCCCGCACCGTGCTCGCGCTCCTCGTGGGGGCGGCCCTCGCCCTCGCCGGGGCGACCATGCAGGCCGTCACGCGCAACCCCGTGGCCGACCCCGGCATCCTGGGGGTCTCGAACGGCGCCTCCTTCGCGGTCGTCCTCGGCATCGCGTTCTTCGGACTCAGCAACCCCTACGGGCAGATGGCCTTCGCGATCGTCGGCGCCGCGGCCGCCGCCGTCTTCGTGTACACCGTCGGCTCCCTCGGTCGCGGCGGAGCCACCCCGCTCAAGCTGGCCCTCGCGGGGGCGGCGACCTCCGCCGCGTTCGCCTCGCTCATCAGCGCGGTCATGCTGCCGCGGGTCGACCTGCTGCAGACGTTCCAGTCGTGGCAGATCGGCGGCGTCGGCGGGGCGGAGTGGCCCCGGATCGCGATCACCGCGCCCGTCCTCGCGGTCGGCGCCCTCATCTGCTTCCTGTGCGCACGGGGCATGAACTCCCTCGCGCTCGGCGACGACATGGCCAAGGGCCTCGGCGAGCACGTGCTGCGCACCCGGATGCTGTCGGCCCTCGGCGCGGTCATCCTCGCCGGCGCGGCGACGGCCATCGCGGGGCCGATCGGGTTCGTCGGGCTCATCGTCCCGCACATGTGCCGGATGCTCGTGGGCACCGACCACCGCTGGCTGCTGCCCTTCTCGGCCCTCGCCGGCGCCGCGCTGCTCACCGCGAGCGACATCGTCGGCCGCGTGATCTCGCCGTCGTCCGAGGAGATCCAGGTCGGCATCATCACCGCGATCATCGGGGCGCCGTTCTTCATCTGGATCGTCCGCCGACAGAAGGTGCGGGAGCTGTGAGCACGACCGAGCACACCCTCGTCCGCGGCGACGAGTCCGCCGCCGCCCGCACCGCGCGCATCATCGCCGGCCGCCGGGCACGCCACCGCCGTCATGCCGTGGTCACGCTCGCCCTCGGGGTCGTCGTGATCGTGCTGTTCGTCGTGGCGCTCATGGTCGGCAACACGTTCTACCCGCTCGACGAGGTCATCCGTGTGATCCTCGGCGAGACGGTGCCCGGTGCGTCGTTCACCGTCGGCGACCTGCGCCTGCCGCGCGCCGTCCTCGCGATCCTCACGGGCCTCGCGTTCGGCATGGCGGGCGTCACCTTCCAGACCATGCTGCGCAACCCGCTCGCCTCGCCGGACATCATCGGCATCTCGAACGGCGCCGGCGCCGCCGCGGTGTTCGGCATCGTCGTGCTCTCGCTCAACGGCCCTGCCGTCTCGCTCCTCGCGCTCGTCGGCGCCCTCGTGACGGCGCTGGCGATCTACCTCCTCGCCATCAAGGGCGGCTTCGCGGGCACCCGCCTCATCCTCATCGGGATCGGCGTCGCGGCGATGCTGCAGAGCGTCATCTCCTACCTGCTGTCCCGGGCCGCGAACTGGGACATCCAGACCGCGATGCAGTGGCTCACCGGCAGCCTCAACAACGCGTCCTGGGAGCGGGTGCTGCCGATGGCGATCGCCGCCGCGATCCTCGTGCCGCTGCTGCTCTCGCAGGGGCGGGCGCTGGGCACGCTCCAGCTCGGCGACGACTCCGCCGCGGGGCTCGGCGTGCGGGTCACCGCCACGCGCCTCGTCTTCATCCTCGGCGCCGTGGCCCTCCTCGCCTTCGCGACCGCCGCCACCGGGCCGATCGCGTTCGTCGCGTTCATGGCCGGACCCATCGCCGCGCGGCTCACCGGTCCCGGCGCCACGCTGCTGCTGCCCAGCGGCCTCGTCGGGGCGGTGCTCGTGCTCGGCGGTGACCTCATCGCCCAGTTCGCGCTCGGCGCGCGCTACCCGGTCGGCGTGGTCACCGGCGTGGTCGGCGCGCCGTACCTCATCTATCTGCTCATCCGCACCAACCGCACCGGAGGCTCGCTGTGACCGCCGCCCACCGCCTGTCCGCCGAGGGGGTCACCCTCTCGTACGGCGACCGCACCGTCGTCGAGGGCCTCGACCTGCAGATCGCGCCGGGGAAGATCACCACGATCGTCGGCGCGAACGGCTGTGGCAAATCGACGCTGCTGCGTGCCCTCGCCCGGCTGCTGTCCCCGGGGGACGGAGAGGTCGTGCTCGACGGGAAGTCGATCCATGCCCGGCCCACGAAGGAGGTCGCGCGCATCCTTGGCCTCCTGCCCCAGTCGCCCGTGGCCCCCGAGGGCATCGCCGTCGCCGACCTCGTCGGTCGCGGGCGTCACCCCCACCAGCGGGCCCTGTCGCGGTGGAGTGCGCACGACTACGAGGTCGTCGCCGACGCCCTGGACGCGACCGGCATCAGCGACCTCGCCGACCGCAGCGTGGACGAGCTCTCCGGCGGTCAGCGGCAGCGGGTCTGGATCGCGATGGCCCTCGCGCAGGAGACCGACATCCTGCTGCTGGACGAGCCGACGACCTTCCTCGACGTCGCCCACCAGGTCGAGGTGCTCGACCTGCTCACCGACCTCAGCGTGGCCCGCGGCACCACGATCGTCATGGTGCTGCACGACCTCAACCTCGCCGCGCGCTACGCCGACGAGCTGGTCGCCATGAAGGACGGCCGCGTGCACGCGATCGGCGCCCCGCAAGACGTCGTCACCGCCGAGCTCGTGCAGGAGGTCTTCGGCCTCCCCAACCAGATCACCATCGACCCGGTCTCCGGCAAGCCGATGGTCACCCCCATCGGAAGGCATCATGTCCGCTGAATCCACCACGACCGAGCGCCCGACCTACATCCTCACCCGCGCCGAGGTGCGCGCCGTCTCCCGCGTCTCCCCGTCGTTCGTGCGGGTGACGCTCGGCGGCGAGGAGCTCAGCGAGCTGGGCACGCCAGGGGAGGTGTACGACAGCCGGGTCAAGCTCGTCTTCCCGCCCGCGTCCGGCGTTCTCGCGGAGATCGACCGGTCGACGCACGACTGGTGGGGTTCGTACCTGGCCGTCCCGGAGGAGGAGCGCGGCTCGATGCGCACCTACTCCGTGCGCGAGCTGCGGGTCGACGGCGACGGCCGCACCGAGGTCGACATCGACTTCGTGCTGCACCTGGAGCCCGGGCTCACGGGTCCGGCCTCTCGGTGGGCGAGCACGGCCGCGGTGGGTCAGGAGCTGTGGCTGGTCGGCCCACGTCGGGGCGTCGTGGCGCACGGCGGAGCGGAGTACGCTCCCGGGGCGGCGACCTCGGTGGTCCTCGTCGGGGACGAGACGGCGGCCCCCGCCATCGCCCGCATCCTGGAGGATGCCCCGCGCGACCTCCGCGGCACGGCGTTCATCGAGGTGCCGTCGCCCGCCGACGTGCTCGCGATCGACGTGCCGGCCGGGGTGGACGTGCACTGGCTGCCGCGCGATGCCGGCGAGCCGCACGGCCTGCGCCTCATCCCCGCGGTGCTCGAGCACCTGGGCGACGACGACGCCGCCGACGAGATCCGCGTCACCGACATCGAGGGGGAGGACCTGCTCTGGGAGACCCCCGAGTACTCGAGCCTGGGGGAGGAGATCGCGCCCGACGACGCGGCCGGCCGCTACTTCTGGATCGCGGGCGAGAGCGGTGTCGTGACGACGCTGCGTCGGCACCTCGTGAAGGATCTCGGGATCGACCGCGCGCAGGTCGCGTTCATGGGCTACTGGCGCCGCGGCGTCGCGATGCGGGGCTGAGATGACCGACGCCATCGATCGCCACAGCCTGGAGGGGGAGTCCCTCGTCCTCGGCTACGGCCGCACCCGGGTCGTGCACGACGTCTCCCTGCGCCTCGCGCCGGGCCGGGTGACCGCACTGATCGGACCGAATGGCAGCGGCAAGTCGACCGTCCTCCGCGCCCTCGCGCGGCTGCACCGCATCGAGGCGGGGACCGTGCGCGTCGGCGGCGCGGAGTCGCGCGAGGCCGCCGCCCTCTCCGCCAAGGAGTTCGCGAAGACCGTCGCGATGCTGTCGCAGTCCCGGCCGCACCCGTCCGGGATCGAGGTCGCCGACGTGGTCGCCTACGGCCGCCATCCGCACCGCGGGCGGTTCTCCGGCGTGAGCGACGCCGACCGTGCCGCCGTGGCGCGCGCCCTCGCCCTCACCGGCCTGTCCGCGATGGCCGCCCGTCCGGTCGACCAGCTCTCCGGCGGCGAGCTGCAGCGCGTCTGGCTGGCGACCGCACTCGCCCAGGACACCGGGGTGCTGCTGCTCGACGAGCCGACCAACCACCTCGACCTGCGCTACCAGGTGGAGACCCTCGATCTGGTGCGGGAGCTCGCCGACGACCACGGCACCGCGCTCGGCGTCGTGCTGCACGACCTCGACCACGCCGCCTCGGTCGCCGACGACGTCGTGCTGATGCACCGCGGCCGGGTCCACGCGGCGGGGGCTCCCGCCGAGGTGCTCACCGGCGAGAACCTGTCGCACGTGTACGGACTGCGCATCGACACCGCCCTCGACGAGGAGACCGGCCTGGTGCGGGTGCGTCCGCGCGGCCACCACCACGGTCGCCTCCGCGCCCCCTCCGCCTCCTGATCCCGACCCTGAAGGAACCACCGATGAAGAAGACCCCCCTCGCCGTGCTCGCCCTCGGCGGCGCCCTCACCCTCGCGCTCGCCGGCTGCGGCACCACGCAGACGCCGTCCGCCGAGGGGTCCGACGCCCCGACCTCGACGAGCGCGGGCTGCACGGACGACACCACGAGCACCTCGACCGGGGCGGTCTCCGTCACCGACGATCTCGGCCGCACGGTCGAGCTCGACAAGCCGGCCGAGCGCATCGCGGTGCTCGAGTGGCAGCAGATCGAGGACGCGCTGTCGCTGTGCGTGACGCCGGTCGCGGTGGCCGACGCCGAGGGGTACAGCACCTGGGTCACCGCGGAGGAGCTGCCGGAGGGCGTCGTGGACGTGGGCACCCGCCAGGAGCCGAATCTGGAGACGCTGTTCGGCACCGATCCCGACCTCGTGATCGTCGAGGTCAACGCCGCGGACGACCCCATCGTCGCGCAGCTGGAGGCTTACGACGTGCCCGTGCTCGCGACGATCGGCGCCGATGCGAAGGACCCGATCGCCAAGATGCTGAACACCTTCGACCTCATCGCGCAGGTCACCGGCCGCGAGGAGCGGGCCGACGTCGTCACCGAGGAGTTCCAGGAGCACCTCGACACCGCGAAGGCCGAGCTCGCCGACCGCGACCTCGCCACGACCGACTTCGTGTTCTTCGACGGCTGGGTCGACGGCGGCAACGTGGCGCTGCGTCCGTTCGGCCAGGGCTCGCTCGTCGGCGAGGTGGGCGAGGAGCTCGGGCTGACGAACGCTTGGACCGGCGAGGTCGACCCCGTGTACGGCCTCGGACAGACCGATGTCGAGGGCATGACGACGGTCGGCGACGCGAACCTGTTCTACACCGGCACCGCGGACCCGGACTCCGAGAGCTTCGTCGACGCCCTCGCGGACAACCCCGCCTGGACCTCGCTCCCCGCGGTGGCGGAGGACCGCCTGACCGCGTTCCCGGCCGGCATCTGGACCTTCGGCGGCCCGCGCTCGACCGCGCAGATCATCGACGGCTACCTCGAGGTGCTCTCGAAGTGACGGAGACCCTCCGCCTCGACGACACGACGGCGACCGCGGAGCCCGGCGCCCCGGCGTCCGCCGTCCCCGTCGGGGAGGAGGGTCGGAAGCCCGCGGTGTGGACGGGCGTCGGTGTGCTCGTCGCTCTCGCCGTCGTGCTGGTCGCGGTCGCCTGCTGGCACCTCACCCAGGGCACGAGCGGCGCGGTGTTCGCCGACACCGACGTCCTCTGGGGCTCGCGGGTGCCGCGGCTCGCCGCCGGTGTCGCGGTGGGCGTGGCCCTCGGGGTCGCCGGCATCCTGCTGCAGTCCCTCGCCCGCAATGCCCTCGCGTCGCCGGACACGCTGGGCGTGACCGCCGGGGCCTATCTCGCCGTCACGGCGCTCGCCGCATTCGGGATCGCCGTGCCGGTGTGGGCCTCCGGGGCGGTGGCGTTCGCGGGCGGCATCGTCGCCGCGGGCATCGTGCTCGGGCTCGCCGGCGGGGCGGGGTCGTCCACGACCCGCCTCATCCTCGCCGGCACCGCGCTGGCGCTCGCCTTCCAGGCCGCGACCTCGACGCTGCTCATCCTGTTCGACGAGGAGACCAAGGGACTGCTCGCCTGGGGGAGCGGGAGCCTGTCGCAGCTCGGACTCACCGCGTTCCTCCAGGCGGCGCCGGTCGTCGTGGTCGTCACGGTGCTCGCGCTCCTGCTCGCGCGGCGCCTCGACATCCTCACCCTGGGGGACGACACCGCCTCGTCGCTCGGCGTGCCGATCCGGTCGACGAGGACCATCGGGATCCTCCTCGCGGTCACCCTCACGGCGGTCGCGGTGACGCTCGCCGGGCCGATGGGATTCGTGGGGCTGTGTGCGCCGGTGCTCGCGCGGCTGCTGACGCGGGTGGTGCCGAGCCTGAACCGCCACGTGCTGCTGATCCCCGCGTCGGGGCTCCTCGGCGCCCTCGTCGTCATCCTGTCCGACTCCCTCCTGCGTGCGCTCATCGGCGCGGAGGCCGCGATCCTCATCCCGACCGGCGTCGCGACGACGCTGCTCGGTGCGATCGTGCTCGTGCTCATGGCCAGGCGGCTCCGTGACGCCGGACCCACGCGGGAGCCTCCGCGGGTGCGCTTCGGCGTCCGCAGCCGCCTGCGCTTCCGGATCACCCTCGCCCTCGTCGCCCTCGGCGTGGTCGGGGTGCTGCTGCTCGGCCTGCTCGCCGGGCACACCTGGCTGCTCACCGGCGACATCGCGCTGTGGCTGCAGGGGCAGGCTCCCGCTCCCATCGCCTTCGCCCTCGACGAGAGGGCGCCGCGGATCGTGGCCGCCGTGGTCGCCGGCGCCGCGCTCGCGCTCTCCGGCGCCGTGATCCAGGGGGTGAGCCGCAACCCGCTCGCCGACCCGGGCATCCTCGGCGTCACCGGCGGCGGCGGGCTCGGCGCGGTGCTGGTGATCACGAGCATCACGTCGTCGACGGGCGGGATGATCGCGGGAGCCGTCACGGGCTCGCTGCTCGCCTTCGCCCTCGTCTACCTGCTGTCGTGGCGGGGAGGCCTGAACGCGGACCGGTTCCTGCTGATCGGCATCGGGGTCTCGTACTTCACGGTCTCCCTCACGACCTTCCTCCTGCTGCGGTCGAACCCGTGGGACACCCCGAAGATCTACACCTGGCTCTCCGGCACGACCTACGGGCGTGTGTGGGAGCAGGTCGTCCCGCTGGCGATCGTCCTCGTGATCGCGGTGCCGTTCGTGGTGATGAGTCGCCGGGAGCTCGACGTGCTGTCGCTCGATGAGGACACGCCGCGACTGGTCGGCATCCGGCTGGAGCCGGTCCGGTTGACGCTGCTGCTGGTGGCGGCCGTCCTGGCGGCGCTGAGCGTGACGGCGATCGGGGTCATCGGCTTCGTGGGGCTGGTGGCGCCGCATGCCGCGCGGGCACTGGTGGGCGCACGGCACTCGCGGGTGATCCCGACGGCGGTGCTCCTCGGCGGGCTGCTCGTCGGCATCGCGGACACGATCGGCCGGACGGTGATCGCCCCCGCGCAGCTTCCGGCGGGTCTCGTGGTCGCGCTGATCGGCGCCCCGTACTTCGTCTGGCTGCTCTGGCGCTCCCGCTGACCCGCTTCGAATCGCGCAAATGGCCCCATTCCCGGGGGAAATGGGGCCATTTGGGCGATTCGAACGGGGTTACCGGGCCAGGAACTGCGTCAGCGCGGCGTTGACCTCGTCGGCGTGGGTCCAGAGGAGGCCGTGCGGGGCGCCCTCGACCTCGACGTACTCGGCCTCGGGGACGGCCTGGCGGAAGCGGCGGGCGGTCGCGTCGATCGGCAGGATGTTGTCCTTCGTGCCGTGCAGGATGAGGGTGGGCTTGCCGGCGGCGGCCACGGCCTTCACGTCGTCGCGGAAGTCCTCGATCCAGGTCGGGACCACGGCGTACGCGGCGACCGGGGCGCTGGTGACGGAGAGGTTCCAGTTCGCGTCGACGACCTGCTGGCTGATGCGCGTGCCGAGGTTCTCGTCGAGGTTGTAGAAGTCCGTGTAGAACTGGGTGAACCAGGCGTAGCGGTCGCCCTTGGCGGCGGCCTCGATCCCGTCGAAGACCTCCTGCGGCACGCCTTCCGGGTTGTCGTCGCGCTGCACGAGGAAGGGCTCGAGCGACGCGAGGAAGGCGAGCTTCGCGACGCGCTCGTGACCGTAGCGGCCGACGTAGCGGGCGAGCTCGCCAGTGCCCATCGAGAACCCGACGAGCACGACGTCGCGGAGGTCGAGGGTCTCGAGCACCGTGTTCAGGTCGGCGGCGAAGGTGTCGTAGTCGTAGCCGGAGCCGACCTTGGAGGACTGCCCGAAGCCGCGGCGGTCGTAGGTGATGACGCGGTACCCCTGGGCGAGGAGCTCGCGGGTCTGGCGCTCCCAGCTGTGGCCGTTGAGCGGATAGCCGTGGATCAGGACGACGGGCTGGCCGCTGCCCTGGTCTTCGTAGTAGAGCTCGATCGGGGTGGTGTTCTCGGTGCCGACGGTGATGTAACCCATGATGTGTTCCTTTCGGTGTCGGTGAGAACGATCGTTCTCGCCTGATGTGATCAATCTAGAGAACGTTCGTTCTCGTGTCAAGTAGACTTCTGGACATGACCGAAGACGAGGCGCGCGAACGCATCCTCTCCGCCGCGGAGGAGCTGTACTACCGCAAGGGCTACGCGGCGGTCGGCATGGACGAGCTGCGGGCTGCCGCCGGGGTGTCGCTGCGGCGCGTGTACTCGCTGTTCCCGGCGAAGACCGACATCGTCGCCGCGGTGCTCACCCGGAAGCACGCCGAGTGGGAGCAGGGGCTCACGGCGGCCGTAGCGCAGAGCGGCGACGACCCGCGCGCCCGCCTCCTCGCGGTCTACGGCTACCTGGAGGACTGGTTCTGCAGCGACGGGTTCCGGGGCTGCGCCTTCATCAACGCGTTCGGCGAGCTCGGGGGGACGAGCCCCGAGGTGGCCGCGATCGTCCGCGCGCACAAGGCCTCGTTCCAGCAGTACATGGCGGAGCTCGTCGCGGACACCGGTGCCCCGGCGGGTCTGGCCGCCCAGCTCTCGCTCCTCGCGGAGGGCGCGCAGAGCACCGCGGCGATCGGCGCCGACCCGGAGGCCGCCGTGCACGCACGCCGCGCCGCCGAGGTCCTGATCGACGCCGCCCTCGCCCCGGCCTGATGCCCATTCGCTAACTTGGTTAGCGAAACCGCGAGGCCCTGTCAAGGCCACTGCCTTCCGCTCCCGCCCCGCGTAGGGTGCGGGCATGGAGACCTCGACGAAGGGCATCGCCCGCCAGAGCCTCGTGATCGCCGCCGCCGTGTTCATGCTGATCGCCGCGGCCATCGGCGCGGGTGCGTTCGGGGGTGACTCCGTCGACGAGCTGCAGAACGGCGCGCTCTCGGCCCAGGGGTCGTACCTCGCCCCCGCGGGACCGGCCTTCTCGATCTGGTCGCTCATCTACCTCGGACTCCTCGCCTACACCGTGTGGCAGGCCCTCCCCGCGCAACGCCAGGACGAGCGTCAGCAGGCGGTCGGCGGCTGGATCGCCCTCTCCCTGGTCCTCAACGGCCTCTGGCTGGTGACCGCGCGGTACCTGACGCTGTGGCTCACCGTGCTCGTGATCGCGCTGCTGCTCGCGACGCTCGCCCGCATCATCGTGCTCCTCGGCCGGTACCCCGCCCGCTCCCTCGCCGACCGCCTCCTCACCGACGGCGCGAACGGCCTGCACTTCGGCTGGGTCACGATCGCGACGGTCGCCAACACCGCCGCCTGGCTCACGCAGACCGTCCCGGAGATCGGGGCGGATGCCCCCGACGCCTGGGCCGTCGCCGTGCTCGTCGTCGTGCTGGTGATCGGTGCCGCATCGGCCTGGTTCACCGGCCGCCTCGCCCCGGCGCTGGCGACGGCCTGGGGGCTGAGCTGGCTCGCGATCGGGCGTCTCACGGGCGAGCCGGAGAGCACGCCCACCGCCGTCACCGCGATCATCGTCGCCGTCCTGCTCGTCGTCGTCGGCGTCGTGGCCGTCCTCCGTCGGCGGCGCCGCGCCGGCACGCACGACCGCGCGCCGCTCGGCCGCTAGAGCACCAGTCGGTAGCCCATCCCCGACTCGGTGAGGAGGTGGATGGGCGCCGAGGGCTCCTGCTCCAGCTTCTTGCGGAGCTGCGACATGTACAGCCGGAGGTAGCCGGAGTCGGACACCTGCGCGCTGCCCCAGATCTCCTTGAGGAGGTCCTGCCGGGTCACCAGCGCGCCCGGGTGCCGTGCGAGGTGCTCGAGCATCCGCCACTCGGTCGGCGTGAGGTGCACACGGGTGCCGGCGCGGGTCACGGTCTTCGTCGCGAGGTCGACGACGACATCCCCGAACGCGACCACGGACTCCCCGTTCGCGGCGACCGCGCGGCGGGAGAGCGCCCGGAGCCGGGCCAGCAGTTCATCCACCTGGAAGGGCTTCGTGACGAAGTCGTCCGCCCCCGCGTCCAGCGCCTCGACCTTGTCGGCCGAGCCCGTCCGCCCCGACACGACGATGATGGGCACGCTCGTCCAGCCGCGGAGGGCCTGGATCACCTCGATGCCGTCGAGCCGGGGCATGCCGAGGTCGAGCATGATGAGGTCGGGGTGAGTCTGCGCCGCGGCGGCGATCGCGGCGGCGCCATCGGCGGCCACGACGACCTCGTACCCGTGGGCCGCGAGGGTGATCCGCAGCGCCCGCACCATTTGGGGGTCGTCGTCGGCGATGAGGAGCTTCACTCCGTGCCCTCCGTGTCGGCGGTCCCTGCGGCGAGCGGCAGGGAGATGACCATGGTGAGTCCGCCCCCGGGGGTGTCCTCCGGTGTCAGGCTACCGCCCATGCCCTCGGTGAATCCGCGGGAGAGGGCGAGCCCGAGCCCCAGCCCGGTCGTGTTGTCGGTGTCGCCGAAGCGCTGGAACGGCTGGAAGATCGCATCGCGCCGCTCGGGGGCGATCCCCTCGCCGCGGTCGACGATCCGGATCTCCGCCCGATCGCCCAGCCGGCTGCTCGACACGAGCACACGGCTGCCCGCCGGCGCGTGCCGGTGGGCGTTGGCGAGCACGTTCACGAGCACGCGCTGGAGCAGCACCGGGTCGGCGTGCAGCGGCGGGAGGTCGGGATCGAGCGCGAGCTCGACGTCGGCGGGGCCGAGGCCGAGCTCGTCCACCGCGGCGAGCACGGGGCCGGCTGCGTCGATCCGCTGCGCCGAGACCGCGAGCACCCCCGCCTCCACCCGGCTCACGTCGAGGAGGTCGGTGACGAGGGTGGAGAGGGTCGCGAGACTCTCGTCCGCGGTCTCCAGCAGCTCCGCGCGGTCTTCGGCGGACAGGCCGTGCGCGCCGCGGAGGCCGCCGATCGCCGCGACGGCCGAGGCGAGCGGCCGCCGCAGATCGTGACTGACGGCGGAGAGGAGGGCGCTGCGCACCTGATCGGTCTCGGCGAGAGCCTCCGCCTCCCGTGCCGTGGCTCGCAGGTCGGTGTGCTCGATGGCGGCGGCGAGCTGGGCGACGATCGCGTCGAGCAGGCGGCGCTCCGGACCGGCGATCGGCTCGCCGTTGAGCTCCAGCACGGCGCGCGGGCCCCCACCGGACGCGACCCCGACCGGGATGGTCGTGGCGCGGCCGTCCGGCACGGGCTCGCCGTCGCTCGCCAGCACCTCTCCGGACGGGGTGAGCAGCCGCACGCCGCTCAGACCGAACGCCTCCCGGGTGCGGCTGACGAGGGCGAGCACGGCGTTGTCGCCGCGGAGCACGTTCCCGGCGACGGCCGCGAGGAGCTCCGCCTCGGCGGTCGCCCGCTGCGCGGTCCTGGCCCGGCGGGCGGCCTGGTCGACGATGAGGCTCACGAGGATCGCGATGATGACGTAGAGGGTGAGGGCGAGCACGTGCAGCGGGTGCGCGATCGTGATCGTGAACAGCGGGGCGACGAAGAGGAAGTCGAGGGTGATGCCGGAGAGCACGGCCGCGAACACGGCGGGGCGGATCCCGCCGATGAGGGCGACGACCACGACGAGCAGCTGGTAGGCGAGCACCTCGGCCGTGATCGACTCCGGGCTGCGGACCGTGAACATCAGCCAGGAGAGCAGCGGACCGAACACCAGGGCCACGCCGAAGCCCAGCGCCTGACGCCGCCAGCCGAGCGCGCCGCCGGTGATGCGGGGGAGGGCGAGACGGCTGCCCGCCGCGGCGTGGGTCACGATGTGCACGTCGATGTCGCCCGAGCGGCGGATGACCTCGGCGCCGATCCCCGGTCCGGTGAGCGCGGCGGCGAGGCGGCCGCGGCGGCTCACCCCGATCACGAGCTGCGTCGCGTCGGCGCCCTGGGCGAACTCGACGAGCGTCGCGGGGATGTCGTCGCCGACCACCTGATGGTAGGTCCCGCCGAGCGACTCGACGAGGGAGCGCTGCGCGGCGAGGGCGCCGGGGGTCTCGTCGCGCAGCCCGTCCTGGGCGGTCACGTGCACGGCGAGCAGCTCCCCGCCGGCGGACCGGGCGGCGATGCGGGCCCCGCGGCGCAGCAGCGTCTCGCCCTCCGGGCCGCCGGTGAGGGCGACGACCACGCGTTCGCGTGCCTGCCACGCTCCGGCGATGCCCTGTTCGGCGCGGTAGCTGCGGAGCGCGCTGTCGACCTCGTCGGCGAGCCACAGCAGGGCGAGCTCCCGCAGGGCGGTGAGGTTGCCGAGGCGGAAGTAGTGCGAGAGCGCGGCATCGATGCGCTCCGCGGGGTAGACGAGGCCCGCGGCGAGGCGGTCGCGGAGCGTCTGCGGCGCCAAGTCGACGACCTCGATCTCGTCGGCGGCGCGGACGACCGCGTCCGGGATGGTCTCGCGCTGGGCGATGCCGGTGATCTTCTCCACGACCGCGTTCAGCGACTCGATGTGCTGCACGTTCACGGTGGTGACGACGTCGATCCCCGCGTCCAGCAGCTCCTCGACGTCCTGCCAGCGCTTGGGGTTGCGCGAGCCGGGGGTGTTCGTGTGCGCGAACTCGTCCACGAGCGCGATCTCGGGGCCGAGGGCGAGCACCGCGTCGAGGTCGAGCTCGGAGAGGACGACCCCGCGGTGGGCGTCTTCCCGGCGCGGCACTTCGGGCAGTCCGGAGGTCAGGGCGGCCGTGGCCGCACGGCCATGGGTCTCGACGATCGCGATGACCACATCGCGGCCCTCGTCGCGGAGCCTCCGGCCCTCGGCGAGCATCTCGAAGGTCTTCCCGACCCCCGGCGCGGCGCCGAGGAGGACGCGCAGTCGTCCGCGGCGGTTCCGGTCCGTCGCGGGGCGCGGCGGCCGCTCTGCGCTCATGCACCCTCCCGGTCGTCGAGTGCGAGATTCAGCTCCGCGGCGTTGATGCGCTCCTCGCCGAGGAACCCCAGGTCCCGCCCTTGAATCCTAGACTCCACCAGCGCCCGGACCTCGTCCTCCGGCAGGTCGCGGGCGGCCGCCACCCGCGGCACCTGCAGCAGGGCGTACGCGACGCTGATGTGCGGGTCGAGACCGGAGCCGGACGCGGTCACGGCATCCGCGGGCACCGCGGACGGATCGACCCCCTCCCTCGCGGCGATCTCGGCCTTCCGTTCGGCGATGGCGGCGACGAGGTCGGGATTCTCCGGCCCGAGGTTGCTGCCGCTCGACGCTGCTCCGTCGTATCCGTCGCCCGCCGCCGAGGGGCGGGACTGGAAGTACTCGGGCAGGGCCTCGCCGTCGGCATCCGTGAAGGACTGGCCGATGAGCGCGCTGCCCCGGTCGCCGGGGAGCATCGAGCCGTTCGCCTGCGCGGGGAGGAGGAGCTGGCCGATGCCGGTGACGAGCAGCGTATACCCGACGCCGAGGACGAGGGTGAGGACGAGCATCGCGCGGACGGCGACACCGGCGGTGCGCACCGTGGTGCGGGTGGTGGACGACATGGCGTTCCTTTCGAGCCCGGTCAGAAGCCGGGGAGGAGGCTGACGAGGAGGTCGATGAGCTTGATGCCCACGAATGGGGCGATGACGCCGCCGAGGCCGTAGACCAGCAGGTTCCGCTGCAGGATCTGCGAGGCGCTCGCCGGCCGGTAGGTCACGCCGCGCAGCGCGAGCGGGATGAGGAACACGATCACGATGGCGTTGAAGATGATCGCGCTCGTGACCGCCGAGGCCGGCGAGTGCAGCTGCATGATGTTCAGCACCGCGAGTCCGGGGAACACGCCCATGAACATCGCCGGGATGATGGCGAAGTACTTCGCGATGTCGTTCGCGAGCGAGAACGTCGTCAGCGCGCCGCGGGTGATGAGCAGCTGCTTCCCGATGCGGACGATGTCGATGAGCTTGGTCGGGTCGGAGTCGAGGTCGACCATGTTGCCCGCTTCCTTGGCCGCGGAGGTGCCCGTGTTCATCGCGACGCCGACGTCGGCCTGGGCGAGTGCGGGGGCGTCGTTCGTGCCGTCCCCGGTCATCGCGACGAGGCGGCCGCCCTCCTGCTCGCGGCGGATGAGGTCGAGCTTGTCCTCCGGGGTGGCCTCGGCGAGGTAGTCGTCGACGCCGGCCTCGGCCGCGATCGCCTTCGCGGTGAGGGGGTTGTCTCCGGTGATCATGACCGTGCGGATGCCCATGCTGCGCAGCTCGTCGAACCGCTCTCGGAGGCCGTCCTTGACGATGTCCTTGAGGTGCACGACCCCGAGGATCCGATGGGTCCCTGAGCCTGTCGAAGGGCCCTGCACCGCGACGACGAGGGGCGTGCCGCCACCCGAGGCGACGTCGTCGGTGAGGGTCGTGAGCTCGTCATCGGGGGTCTGCCCCAGCCAGGCCGCCACGGCCGAGGCGGCGCCCTTGCGGATCTGCGTGCCGTCGGCGAGGTCGAGACCGCTCATGCGCGTCTGCGCCGTGAACGGGACGACGACGGCGTCCGCCGGGGCCTCGACCCGGATCCCGCGGGCGGCGGCGAGTTCGACGATCGACGCGCCCTCCGGCGTCGGATCGGCGAGGGAGGACAGGGCGGCGGTGCGCAGCAGCTCCGCGGCGTCCACCCCGGTGAGCGGCAGCACGGCGTGGGCGCGGCGGTTGCCGTGGGTGATGGTGCCGGTCTTGTCGAGGAGCAGCGTGGTGACGTCGCCCGCGGCCTCCACCGCCCGCCCCGACATCGCCAGCACGTTGCGCTGCACGAGCCGGTCCATGCCCGCGATCCCGATGGCGGAGAGGAGCGCGCCGATCGTGGTCGGGATGAGGCAGACGAGCAGGGCGATGAGGACCGGGATGCTCACCGGCGACGCCGCGTACGACGCGATCGGGTTCAGCGCGAGGACCACCACGACGAACACGATCGACAGGCTCGCGAGGAGGATGTTCAGGGCGATCTCGTTCGGGGTGCGCTGCCGGCTCGCCCCTTCGACGAGGGCGATCATGCGGTCGACGAACGTCTCGCCGGGCTTCGACGTGATGCGGACGACGATCCGGTCGGACAGCACCCGCGTGCCGCCGGTGACGGCACTGCGGTCGCCGCCGGACTCGCGGACCACGGGGGCGCTCTCGCCGGTGATGGCCGACTCGTCCACGGTGGCGATGCCCGCGACGATGTCGCCGTCGCCCGGGATCAGCTCGCCCGCGGAGACGATCACGAGGTCGTCGCGCTGCAGCTCCGCCGACGACACCGTCTCCGTCGGCGCTTCGACAAGCTCAGCGACCCACTCCGCGCCCCCCTGGGTCCCTGAGCTTGTCGAAGGGCCCACCACCCGCCGCGCCATCGTCTGGGTGCGGGTGTTCCGCAGGCTCGCGGCCTGGGCCTTGCCCCGCCCCTCGGCGACCGACTCCGCGACGTTCGCGAAGAGCACGGTCAGCCAGAGCCAGATCGCGATGCCCCAGGTGAACGCGGCCGGGACGGGGGTGCCGCCGGAGGAGGCGGGTCCGCCGAGGAAGGGCTCCGCAATCGCGAGGACGGTCGTGAACGCGGCGCCGACCCACACGAGGAGCATCACGGGGTTGCGCACGAGCGTCGCGGGGTTGAGCTTCCGGAGCGCGCCGGGGAGCGCCTGAGCGAGCTGGGCGCCGCCGAAGGAACGCGGAGGACGGGCCGGGACGGCGGGGGCGTCCTGCTGTTCGGGAGGGGTGGTGAGGAGGGTCATGGTCAGAGTCCTTCGGCGAGCGGTCCCAGTGCGAGCACGGGGAAGTAGGTGAGGGCCGTCACGACGACGGTCACGGTGAGGAGCAGGCCGACGAACTGCGGCCGGTGGGTGGGGAGCGTGCCGGTCGTGGCCGGCACGCACTCCTGGGCGGCGAACGATCCCGCGAGGGCCAGCACGAGCACGATCGGGAGGAAGCGCCCGAGCAGCATCGCGACGCCCAGGGCGGTGTTGAACCACGGGGTGTTCGCGGTGAGGCCGGCGAACGCGGAGCCGTTGTTGTTCGCGGCGGAGGTGAACGCGTAGAGCACCTCGCTCATGCCGTGCACACCGGGGTTGAGGATGCTCGTGGACTCCACGTCCTCGCGGATGCCGGGGATCGCGAAGCTCAGGGCCGTGCCGCCGAGGACGAGCACGGGGACCACGAGGATGTAGAGGCTCGCGAGGGTCATCTCCCGCGGGCCGATGCGCTTCCCGAGCCACTCCGGGGTGCGGCCGACGAGCAGCCCGCCGACGAAGACCGCGACGATCGCCAGCACGAGCATCCCGTACAGACCGGAGCCGACGCCGCCCGGGGCGACCTCGCCGAGCATCATGTTCAGCAGCGGCATCATGCCGCCGAGCGCGGTGTACGAGTCGTGCATCGAGTTCACGGCCCCGGTCGAGGTGAGGGTGCTCGCGCTGCCGAAGAGGGTCGAGTCGAGGATGCCGAAGCGCTGCTCCTTGCCCTCCATCGCGGCCCCGGCGAGTTCGGGCGCGGCCCCGCGTCCCGCCAGCTCCAGGGCCGAGAGTGCGGCGAGCGAGGCGAGGAACAGGGTGCCCATGACCGCGACGATCGCGTACCCCTGCCGGTGGTCGCCGACCAGTCGGCCGAACGTGCGGGGGAGCGCGAACGGGATCACGAGGATCAGCAGCACCTCGAGGAGGTTGGTCCACCCGGTCGGGTTCTCGAAGGGGTGGGCGGAGTTGGCGTTGAAGAAGCCGCCGCCGTTGGTGCCGAGCAGCTTGATGGCCTCCTGCGACGCGACCGGACCGCCGGGGATCGTCTGCGTGCCGCCGGAGACCGTGGCGACGTCGGTGAAGCCGTTCACGTTCTGGATCACGCCGCCCGCGAGCAGGGCCACCGCGCCGATCAGGGCGAGCGGGAGCAGCAGCCGCCCCAGACCGCGGGTGAGGTCGACCCAGAAGTTGCCGATCGTCGCGGAGCCACGGCGCGCGAGACCGCGGATCAGGGCGATGGCGATGGTGAGGCCGACGGCGGCGGAGACGAAGTTCTGCACCGTGAGGCCCGCGAGCTGCACCGTGTAGCCCAGGGTCTGCTCGGGCGAGTACGACTGCCAGTTGGTGTTCGCGACGAAGGACGCGGCGGTGTTGAACGCGAGTCCCTCCGGCACGGCGGGCAGGCCGAGCGACGCGGGGAGGAAGGCCTGGAGCCGCTGCAGCCCGTAGACGAGCAGGAGTCCGACGAGGGAGAAGAGCAGGACGCTGCGGGCGTAGGCGCGCCAGGTCTGCTCGGAGCGGGGGTCGACGCCGATCACCCGGTAGAGCCCGCGCTCGATGCGCAGGTCGCGTCCGGAGGTGTAGACGTGCGCGATGTAGTCGCCGAGGGGGCGGTAGAGGAGCACGAGCACGACCGCGACGGCCGTGATCTGGAGGACGCCGTACAGGACCGTCGCGTCCATCAGAAGCGCTCCGGGGCGACGAGCGCCACAACCAGGTAGGCGACCGCGGCGACGGCGAGGACCGCGGCGAGGATCTCGAAGACGATCATGCGCGGTCCACCGCCTTGGCGATGAGGGACACGAGGGCGAACAGCGCCAGGGTCAGCGCGAGGTAGATGATGTCGAGCACGTCCTCGATCCAACTGCGCCGCCCCGCCGCATCCGTCGATCCTCACGTTTCCCCTACGCCCCGTTCCCCGGATGCATGCGGGTTGCTCACGGACGGCCTTCGAATCGCGCACCTGGTCCCCAACCCGCGGCGGATGCAGCCAGGTGCGCGATTCGAAAAGGGGGCGCCGGCCCTATGCTCACGAGGTGGGAATCAGAAGGATGCGGATCGGCGTCGGGACGGGGATCGTCGCCGGGCTCGTGATTGTCGCGCTCGTGTGCGTGCTCGCCGGGTTCCTTCCGCCCACGGACGCCGGTGCGCTCGGGGAGCGGATCGCGCCCGTGCTGGGGTTCGTCGTCGCGATCACGATCGTCGCCGAGCTCGCCCGCGACGCGGCGGTGTTCGACGTCGTCTCGCAGCGCCTCGCGCGGTGGGGGCGTGGCCGCGTGGTCGTGCTGTGGGCGCTGGTGGTCGTGCTCGCCGTGGTGAGCACCGTGTTCCTCTCGCTCGACACGACCGCCGTGATCGTCACCCCGGTGGTCGTCGTGCTGGCGCAGAGCATCGGCGTCTCCCCGCTGCCGTTCGCCCTGGCCACCGTCTGGCTCGCCAACACCGCGTCCCTCGCCCTGCCGGTCTCGAACCTCACCAACCTGCTCGCCGCGCCCGCGATGGGGGAAGGCCCCGGGGCGTTCATCGCGCTGAGCTGGGCACCCACGCTCGTGGGGATCCTGGTGCCGGTCGCGATCCTCACGATCCTGCATAGGCGCACGGTCTTCGGCACGTACGAGACGCCCGAGGCCCGTCGACCCGCCGATCCGACGCTGTTCTGGAGCGCCACCGGCATCCTCGTCGTGCTGATGCCGCTGCTCGCGCTCACCCCCGACGTGTGGATCCCCGCCACGGTCGCGGCTCTCGCGTTGGTCGCGCTGTTCGCCGTCCGCCGCCGCCACGCTCTGCGACTGTCGCTCGTCCCGTGGCAGGCGCTCGCGCTCGCCGCGTCGTTGTTCGTCCTGGTCGAGACCGCGCACGCGCAGGGGCTGCTCGACTTCCTGACGTCACCGACCGCGAACGGCGACTCTCTCGGCGACCTGTTCCGGCTCGCGGCGCTCGGGGCCGTGAGCGCGAACGCGATCAACAACCTCCCGGCCTACCTCGTGCTCGAACCCGCGGCAGGGGACCCGGTCGCCCTGATCGCCCTGCTGATCGGCGTGAACCTCGGTCCGCTCGTCACGCCGTGGGCCTCGCTGGCGACGCTCCTCTGGCACCATCGCGTGACGGCGCTCGGCGTCGAGATCCGCTGGGGCCGCTTCGCGCTCTGGGGGGCCGTCGCCGCGGTGCCCACCGTCGCCCTCGCCACCCTCGTCCTCTGACCCCGTTTCGAATCGCTCGCTTTGCTGCACATCCGGCCGAGATGGAGCACAGTGCGCGATTCGAACGGGGGTCAGACGCGACGCATCTCGGCGGCCAGCGCGGGGTGGACCGCGTCGAACCGGGCGGCGATGCGCTCCCGCACCTCGGGGGCCTTGTTCTGGCTGAGCTTGGCACGCGCATCGAACCGGGTGACCCGGAGCCGCAGGCCCACCGTGCCCTTCGCGGCTCGTCGGGTGCCGGGCTCGTCCTCCGCGAGGCTCCGCCCGTGCGGCTGCCCACCCTCGAAGTGGTCGGTGAGCCGCGTGAGCATGGCGTAGTTCTCCTCCGCGGTGAGGATCTCCGGGGTGCCGGACAGGTGCGCGGTGACATGGTTCCAGGTCGGCACGAGGTCCCCGGGTGCGTAGAGGCTCGAGGACACGTAGTCGTGCGGCCCCTGGATGATCACCAGGATCTCGTGGCGACCGAGCTCGTGCAACTCGTCGTCCGGACGCCCGAAGTGGCTCACGAGCACGATGTCGTCCTCGTCCTCCTCGAGCAGCACCGGGTAGTGCGAGGCGACGAGTCCGGCGGAGGTCGGCGAGACGAACGTCGCCCACGGGTGGGCGCGGATGAGGCGCTTGACCTCGTCGGGGTCGGTCATGAGGTAGCGGGGGGTGTGACGCATGGCGCCTCCTGTCGGGTGGGGGTGGGGGTGGGAGAAGAGCTGCGGGTGCGGACGGCGAGTCCGGCGCACACGACGACGGCGAGCCCGCCGAGCACCGTGGCCCCACCGACGTCCTCATGGAAGAGGAAGGCGGCCCAGGTGATGCCCATGACGGGCTGGACGAGCTGGATCTGACTCACCTGCGCCATCGGGCCGATGGCGAGGCCGCGGTACCAGGCGAAGAATCCGAGGAACATGCTGACCGCGGCCAGGTAGGCGAACGCGAGCCACGCGGTCGGGCTGGCGACGGGCGGGGCGGCGACCCCGGCGGCCACGGCCACCGCGAGCATGACGGGAGCTGCGAGCACCAGGGCCCAGGAGATCGTCTGCCAGGCGCCGAGCTCGCGCGCGAGCAGGCCGCCCTCCGCGTAGCCGACCGCCGCCGCGATCACGGCGCCGAACAGCTGGAGGTCGGCGGGGCGGAGGGCGCCGGGCGTGCCGTTCTGCACCGTCGCGAAGACGAGGGCCGCCGCGGACCCGAGAAGCGCGAACACCCAGAACGAGGCGGACGGGCGCTCGCGGGTGCGGATCACGACGGCCACGGCGGTCGCGGCGGGGAGGAGGCCGATCACGACCGCGCCGTGGCTCGCCGGTGTCGTGGTCATGGCGAACGAGGTCAGCAGCGGGAAGCCGGCGACCACACCGAGCGCGACGACCGCCAGGCGGGCCCACTGGATCGGGCTCGGCGGCTGCTGACGGGTGGTGAGGAGGACGACCGCGGCGAGCACGGCGGCGACGACCGCGCGGGCGGAGCCGATGAACAGCGGCGAGAATCCGCCGCCGAGCGCGATCCGCGTGAACGGGAGTGTGAACGAGAAGGCGACGACGCCCAGCAGCCCCCAACCGGGACCGGCGGTGCGGGATAGCAGTGTTCCGTTCGGACGGATAACGCTACTGTGTTCTTTCATGAGTCAGGATAGCACCGCGCGGATCGTGGCCGGCCTGCGGGCGTGGATCGCCACCGCCGCTCCCGGCGCCCGCCTCCCCTCCAACCGCGCGCTGACGGCGGAGTACGCCGCGAGCCCCGTGACCGTGCAGAAGGCTGTGCAGCAGCTCGTCCGCCTCGGGCTCGTGGACGCGCGACCCGGCGTCGGCACGTTCGTCCGCGCCGCGCGCACGGTCCTGCCGGCGGACTACGGCTGGCAGTCCGGAGCGCTGGGGGCAGCCGCCGTACGCCTGGACGGCCTCTCCTCGGCGCAGCGCCCGACCTCGCCGGACGCGATCGGGCTGCACTCCGGGTATCCGGCTCCGGATCTCCTCCCCGAGCGGCTCGTGCGCCAGGCCCTCGTTCGCGCCTCCCGGACCGCGTCCGCCCTCACCCGCTCGCCCGCGGCCGGCGAGCCCGGGCTGCAGGAGTGGTTCGCGGCGGAGCTGGCCGCGGCGGCCCCGGCGGGGATCACGGTTCCGACCGCCCGCGACGCCGTCGTCATCTCCGGGAGCCAGAGCGGACTGAGCTCGATCTTCCGGGCGGTCGTCGGCGTCGGCCGGCCGCTGCTCATCGAGTCGCCGACCTACTGGGGCGCCCTGCTCGCGGCGGAGCAGGCGGGGGTCGTGCTCGTTCCCGTCCCCTCCGGGCCGCAGGGTCCGGATCCGGACGCCGTCGACAGGGCGCTCGCCGAGACCGGAGCCCGGGCGTTCTACGCGCAGCCCACGTTCGCGAACCCCACCGGCGCGCAGTGGCCGGCGGCGACGGGGGAGGCCGTGCTCGACGCGGTCCGTCGCCACGGCGCCTTCCTCATCGAGGACGACTGGGCGCACGACCTCGGCATCGACGCCGACCCGCGCCCCGTGGCCGCCTCCGACCACGACGGCCATGTGGTGTACCTGCGCTCGCTGACGAAGAGCGTGTCGCCGTCCCTGCGGGTGGCGGCGGTGATCGCGCGCGGTCCCGCCAGGGATCGCATCCTCGCCGATCGTGCGGCGGAGTCGATGTACGTCAGCGGCCTCCTGCAGGCCGCCGCTCTCGACGTGGTGACGCAGCCCGCCTGGCACACACACCTCCGCGGCTTCCGGGAGCAGCTGCGCTCGCGGCGCGACCTCCTGCTGTCGTGCCTGGCCGCCCAGGCGCCGACCGCGCTGGTCGAGGCCGTGCCGGTCGGCGGGCTGAACCTTTGGCTGCGGCTGCCCGACGGCACCGACGCCGCAGCCGTCGTCCGGGAGTGCGCGGCCCGCGGCCTCGTCATCGCGCCAGGGAGCGAGTGGTTCCCCGCAGAGCCGTCCGGTTCCTACGTCCGGCTCAACTACGCGAGCGCCGACCCGTCCCGCTTCCCCGAGGCCGCGACGATCCTCGGCGCGGTCCTCGCCGGCTCCTGACCGCCGCCGTCAGGACTCGGACGGCGGCCCGGCGGGGCGGTGCGCCCGGCGCCCCGACACCACGACCGGCCGCCCCGCCCGCTCCTGACCGGGCAGCGGACGCGAGCGCCGGCCGTAGATGAGCTCGGACGAATCGAGCAGCCACGGCACCAGGGTGATCGACACCCCGTGCACGAGCATGAGCTGGTTCGCGAGGCGGCGGGCGCGCCGGTTGTGCAGGAAGTTCTCCCACCAGTGCCCCACGATGTACTGCGGCAGGTAGACCGTGACGACGGAGGAGCCGTGCTTCTCGCGGTACTGCCGGATGAACTGTGTCACGGGCTGGGCGAACGAGCGGTACGGCGACTCGACGATCACGAGCGGCACCGGCACGAGGTGGTCGGTCCACTCCTGCTGCAGGCGCGCGGCGTCGTCCTGCGACACGGCCACGTGCACGGCGAGGGTCTTGTCGTGCTTGGCGGCGATCGCGTAGTCGATGGCCTTCATCACCGGCTTCTGCAGATGGTTCACGAGGACGATCGCGACGTCGCCGGAGGCGCCGAAGCGGGTGGTGTCGTCGATGGCGATCTCGTGCTCGACGTCCCGGTAATACCGCTTGACGCCGATCATGAGGAACGCGAGCACCGGGATGGCGAAGAACACGAGGTAGGCGCCGTGCGTGAACTTCGTGATCGTCACGATGACCAGCACGAGCACCGTGAGCGTCGCCCCGGCGGAGTTGATGAGCAGCCCCACGCGTGCGGAACGCCGGTCTGCGGCGCCGTCTCCGTTCGGCGGGACGGGTGCCCGGAGCAGCCGTCGCCAGTGCCGCACCATGCCGATCTGGCCCAGGGAGAACGAGACGAAGACGCCGATGATGTAGAGCTGGATCAGCGTCGTCAACCGGGCCTGGAACACCACGAGCACGGCGATCGCGGCGATCCCGAGGAGGATCATGCCGTTGGAGAACACGAGCCGGTCGCCGCGGGTGTTCAGCGACTTCGGGGCGTAGCCGTCGCGGGCGAGCACGGCGCCGAGCAGGGGGAAGCCGTTGAAGGCGGTGTTCGCCGCGAGGAGCAGCACGCAGGCCGTGGCCGCCTGCACGATGAAGAACGGGATGCTGCCGCCGCCGAACGTCGCCGCGGCGATCTGCGCCATGAGGCTCGGCTGCGGGGTCGTGCAGTCGAACCCGATGAGGTCGCAGGGGTTCTCGGCGTAGTGCACGCCGGCGATGAGGGCGAGGGCGGTGAGTCCGGAGAACAGGCAGATCGCGATGGTCCCCATGAGCACGAGGGTCGACTGGGCGTTGCGCACCTTCGGGGCCCGGAACGCGGGGACGCCGTTCGACACGGCCTCGACCCCGGTCAGCGCGGAGCAGCCGCTGGAGAACGCCCGGAGGATGAGCAGCAGCACGGCCGCCTGGCTGAGGCTCTCGGCCTGCACGGCGAACTCCGCGCTGGACGCGATCGGGGCGTCGCCGAGTGCCGTCCGGACGAGCCCGGTGACGATCATGATGCCGACCGAGCCGATGAACACGTACGTGGGGATCGCGAACACCAGCGACGCCTCCCGCACCCCGCGGAGGTTCACGATGATGATGAGCACGACGAAGCCGACCGCGAGCTCCACGCGGAGCGGGTCGAGCGCCGGCACCGCCGAGATGATGTTGTCCACCCCGGACGCGACCGACACGGCCACCGTGAGCACGTAGTCGACGAGGAGGGCCGCGGCCACGATCACCCCGGGGATCTCGCCGAGGTTCTTCGACGCGACCTCGTAGTCGCCGCCGCCGGAGGGGTACGCCTTGATGAGCTGCCGGTAGCTGAGCACCACCACGAGCAGCAGCACGACGACGGCCGCGGCGACGAGCGGGGTGAACGACAGGAACGTGAGGCCGCCGATGAGCAGGATCATCACGAGCTCCTGCGGGGCGTAGGCCACCGAGCTCAGCGCGTCCGAGGCGAAGATCGGCAGCGCCATGCGCTTGGGGAGGAGCTGCTCGTCGACCTGGGCGCTCGTCAGCGGGTCGCCGAGCAAGATGCGCTTGGCGCGCGGCGGCGCGTCCGGGGTCGGCCTCGTTTGTTCTGACACGTCCGGCGACACTACGCCGACCGGGGACGCCCTCACGCGATCCTCACGGAATCCCTACGGCCCGGTGGCGCTCCCTCACGGAATCCTCACGGCCTGCCGGTATCCTTGCGTCAGTGGGGGATCAGGTCGTTCTGGGGGTCATCGCCGTGGCGATCGGCCTGGCCGCGGGCGTCGTCCTCTTCGTGCCCTTCGTCGCGATCAGCTACCGCCGCCGCGGACGCCTCTCGCTCGGCCGCACGCTGCTCTGGCTCGCGGCGCTCGTCTACTTCTGGGCCATCTGGACGTACACGCTGCTGCCGCTGCCCGATCCGGACGCCATCCGCTGCGTGGGGGCGATCACCGACCCGATGTCCGTCGTGCGCGACGTGCAGAAGGCGTTCGCGGCGCCGGGCAACCCGCTGCGCCAGCCCGCCCTGCTCCAGCTCGTGTTCAACGTGCTGCTGTTCGTCCCGCTCGGGGCGTTCCTCCGCGTGCTGGGCGGCCGCGGCCTCCCGACCGCGCTCCTCGCCGGCTTCGGGCTCTCGCTGCTCGTGGAGACCACGCAGCTCACCGGCGTCTGGGGTCTGTACCCGTGCGCCTACCGCTTCTTCGACGTCGGCGACCTGATGACGAACACGACCGGAGCCGTGCTCGGCTCGGTGCTCGCTCTCGTGGTGCCCCGGTCGCTGCGCGGCCTGCAGGCGCGGGCGGATGCCGACGAGCCGCGCCCGGTCACCCGGGGTCGCCGCGCGCTGGCGATGCTGTGCGACGGACTCGCGAACGGGTTCGTCGTGCTCGCCGGGGGCGTCGCGGTGCAGCTTTGGCTCGAGTACGTCGTGCAGGACCGTCAGGCCGTTCTCGACGGCACCCTCGCCGGCACGGTGAGCACGGCGGTCGCCTGTGCGCTGTGGCTCGTGGTCATCCTCGTCACCGGCCGCTCGGTGGGAGACCTCGCCGTGCAGCTGCGCTACACCGGGTCGCCCCTGCCGGCCGCGCTCGCCCGGATGCTGCGCTGGGCGGGCGGCATCGGCGGACTCACGGCTCTCGGGATGCTCGGCGGGGTGTTCGACGCGCTCTCCTCGGTGCTGATCCTCGTCGCGGTCGTGCTGCTGTTCACCACCCGTCAGGGGCGCGGCCTCCCCGGTCTGCTCTCCGGCCAGCACCTCGAGGACGCCCGCGTCGCGCTCTCGAATCCACAGGGGTTTCCGATCACGGATCGATAACGTCGTCCTCATGAGCGTGATCCCCGTCGACGAGCACCTGATCTCCGAGGCGAAGGAGCTCCGCGACCAGCTGCAGCGCTTCCTCCGCGAGTACGAGTTCGGGATGCGCGAGGTGGAGACGAAGATCTCGATCCTCCGCGACGAGTTCACCCACGATCACGCGTACAACCCCATCGAGCACGTGAAGAGCCGGCTGAAGTCGCCGGACAGCATCGTCGAGAAGATCGCCAGGAAGGGCATCGACGACCCCGACTTCGACCGCATCCGTGCCGAGATCACCGACATCGCCGGAGTGCGGGTGACGTGCAGCTTCGTCGCGGACGTCTACCGGCTGTTCGATCTGCTGACCGCGCAGGACGACGTGACCGTCCGCACGGTGAAGGACTACATCGCGAACCCGAAGCCGAACGGGTACAAGAGCCTGCACGCCATCATCGAGGTCCCCGTCTTCCTCTCGACGGGCGCGCTGTCCGTGCCGGTCGAGGTGCAGTTCCGCACCATCGCGATGGACTTCTGGGCGAGCCTGGAGCACAAGATCTACTACAAGTTCTCCAACCAGGTGCCCGCGCACCTCGTCGACAGTCTCAGCGACGCCGCCGACGCCGCCGCCGAACTCGACACCCGCATGGAGCGGCTGCACCGCGAGGCCCATGGCGTGCCGCAGCGGCAGCTCGCGCCGCCCCCTCCGCCCGCGCCGGGGATCGTCGAGGTCTGAGCAGCCCGACCCGCGTCAGGCGAGGAACTCGCGGGCGGCGGCGGACATCGCCGTGACCCCGACCTCGATCGTCGGATGGATCTCCGGCGCGAAGAACGGCGAGTGGTTCGTGGGGATGTCCTTCTCCACGGTGCCCGCGGCGACGGCCTCGGCGAACCGGGCGGGGTCGACGCCGCCCCAGAACCAGAACACGAGCGGCACCTCGGCGTCGCGGGCGAACCAGGAGACGTCCTCGCTGCCGGTGAACATGCCGGGGTCGACGACGGCCGACTCCCCGAGCGCCCGACGCAGCGCCGCCGAGACCCGCGCCGTCGCCTCCTCGTCGTTGATCGTGGCGGGCAGGGTGTGCTGCGTGTGGATCTCGGGTTCGCGCTCCGCGCCGGAGGCCATCGCCTCGGCGCGCACGATCCGCTCGACACTGGCCAGCACCTTCTCCCGCACGCCCTCGTTCGGGTAGCGGAGGCTGAGCTCGAGCTTCGCCTCGGCCGGGATGATGTTGTTCTTGAGTCCGGCGTGGATCGAGCCGACCGTCACCACGGCCACGCCCTGCGGGTCGATCTCGCGCGAGGCGATCGTCTGCAGGCGCATCACGGTCGCGGCCGCCATCACGACCGGATCGATCGTGGCGTGCGGGCGGGAGCCGTGGCCGCCGCGGCCGTGCAGGGTGACGGTGAGACCGTCCGACGCGGCCATCTGGGTGCCGCTGCGCACGCCGATGATTCCGGCGGGCAGCGGGGTGACGTGCTGACCGAGCACCACGTCGGGCTTCGGGTAGCGGTCGAGCAGGCCGTCGTCGAGCATCGCCCTGGCGCCGGCGCCGTACTCCTCGGCGGGCTGGATGAGCACGACGAGGGTGCCCGACCACTCCGCGCGCGTGGCCACGAGCTTCTCGACGGCGCCGATCATCGCGGTGACGTGCATGTCGTGGCCGCACGCGTGCATCACCGGCACGGTGGTGCCGGCCGGGTCGACGCCCTTCGCGGTGCTCGCGTACGCCAGCCCCGTCTGCTCCTCGACCGGCAGCGCGTCCATGTCGGCGCGCACCCACACCACCGGACCCTCGCCGTTGCGAAGAACCCCGACCACGCCGGTCACCCCGACGCCTTCTTCGACCTCGAGGCCCAGGTCGCGCAGGTGCTGGGCGGCGATGCCGGCGGTGCGCGTCTCCTGGAACGAGAGCTCGGGGTGCTGATGCAGGTCGATGTAGAGCGCTTCGAGGTCGATCGTCATGGCCAGAGCCTAGCCGGGTGCGCGCCGAGACCCCGGCGTTCCGCCGAGACCCCGGCTTCGCCGCGCCGGGAGCGCGGGGTCTCGACGGGAACGCGGGGTCTCGGCAGGGTCAGTGCACGTAGGTCGGCAGTTCGGGTCCGGGACGCAGCACGGCGTTCACGATCGCCTGGATCGCGAACTCGCTCGTCTCCCCGAGTCCGATCACCTCGGGGTGCAGGAGCCACTGGAGCTGCAGGCCGTCCATCACGGCGAGGATGGCGGCCGAGGCGGCGGCGACGGTCGCGGGCTCGGTCACGCCTTCCTGGGCGCAGAGCTCGCCGAACGCCGCCGTCACCTCTCGGCGCAGGGTCGTGTAGCGCTCCTCGAAGTACTCGCGACCGGGGTGGTCGTCGGTCACCGACTCGGAGGACAGGACCGTGTAGGCCTGCACGATGCCCGGCCGCTTCTCGTTGGCGAACGCCGTGCGGACGAGGTGGAGGAACAGCTCCGGTCCGTCGGGGATGTGCTTCTCGGCGAGGTCGGCCACGTCGGCCTGGTCGCGGTAGGCGAGCACCTCGAGGAGGAGCTTCTGCTTCGAGCCGAAGTGGTGCAGCACGCCGGCATGCGTGATGCCGACCTGCTCGGCGACGTCGGCGAGCGTGCCGTTCGTGGAGCCCTTGTTGCCGAAGATCTCCACGGCCGCCTTGAGGATCTGCTCGCGCTTCTCCCGCGTGGCCGGGCGCACCCGGACAGCGTGCACGTCGTCCGTCATGAACCCACCTCCCCTCGTCCCGCTCTGCTTGCCAACCAACTTACTCCTCGGTAACCTCTCCACAGCTTACTTTCTCGACAGTAAGCAAAAGCAGCGGTCGGAGGCGATCCGTCGGCCGCCACGCCGCACAAGGACCCGTGCCCAAGGAGAAGCAATGAAGCTCACGAAAACCCTGATCGCCGCCAGCGCGGTCGCCGTCCTGGGCGTCTCGGCGCTCGCCGGATGCTCGGCGGGCGGTGGTTCCGGCGATGACGCCGGCTCCGCCTCCCTCACCATCGCGAAGCCCGACGGTGCGATCACCACCGAGTCGAACAACCCGTTCGTCGGCGACTCCGCCGCGTCGAAGTACGGCTATGCCAAGGTCGTGTTCGAGACCCTCGCGCTGGTGAACCAGACCGGCGACCGCGGTGTCACGCCGTGGCTCGCCGAGAGCCTCGAGTGGAACGACGACTACACGCAGCTCACGGTCGTCCCGCGCGCGGACGTCACCTGGAGCGACGGCGAGCCGTTCACGGCCGAGGACATCGTCTTCTCCTTCGAGACCGCCTCGATCCCCGCCCTCGACACGGCCGGCCTCAAGTTCGAGGGCGCCGAGGTCGACGGCGACACGGTCGTGCTGAGCTTCGGCGACTCCAAGTACGTCAACCAGGCCCGCGTGCTGCACGTGCCCATCGTCCCCAAGCACATCTGGGAGAAGTTCGAAGACCCGGCCACCGACCCCGTCACGGGTGACGACCTCGTCGGCACCGGCCCCTACGCGATGGCGAACTGGTCGACCGAGTCGGTCACGCTCGACGCGCGCGACGACTACTGGGGCGGCGACCTCGCCGTGCCCGAGCTGCACTACGTCTCGTACGGCGACAACACCGCCCTCACCACGGCCCTCGCGAACGGCGACGCCGACTGGGCGCAGGCGTTCATCCCGCAGATCGAGGAGCAGTTCCTCTCGGCCGACCCCGAGCACAACAAGTTCCTCGCCTCCCCGACCACCGGCTCGGCCACGCTGTTCATGAACCTGCAGCAGAAGCCGTTCGACGACCCCGCCTTCCGTCAGGCGCTCGCCTGGGTGATCGACCGCGACGCCTACGTCGACATCGCGCGCGAGGGCGCCAGCGAGGCCGTCTGGTCGGTCACGGGCCTGTCGTCGATCCTCGAAGACGAGATCCAGCCCGAGTTCCAGGGCGTCGACTACAAGGTCGACGCCGAGAAGGCGCGTGACCTGCTGGAGACCGCCGGGTACACGTGGAAGGACGACGCCCTGATCGACCCGGACGGCACGCCCGTCTCGTTCACGCTCTCCGTCCCCTCCGGCTGGAGCGACTGGAACACGGCGCAGGAGCTCATCGCCGAGGACGTGAAGGACAGCATCGGCGCTGAGGTCAAGATCGACATGCCCGACTGGGGCGGCTGGGCCGACCCCCGCGACAACGGCACGTTCTCCGCGATCATCCACTGGCTGGAGGACAGCGGCACGGCGTACGGCCTGTACACCTCGACCATGGACCCGCGCTGGATCTCGCCCGAGGGCAAGGCCGGCTTCAACTTCGGCCGCTTCGACGACCCGGAGGCGACCGCCGCACTGAACACCTACGCCAACGCCTCATCCGACGAGGAGCGCACCACCGCGATCGACACGCTGCAGACGATCTTCTCGGAGCAGGTGCCGGCCATCCCGCTGGGCGCCCACCCGCTTCTGGGCGAGTTCAACACGCGCAACTACGTCGGCTGGCCCTCGGAGACCGACACGTACGCGTCCGCCGACCCGACGCAGCCGAACATCGTGCAGATCCTCACGAAGCTGAAGCCCGCCGAGTAGGACTTCGACAGGCTCAGCCACCCACGGTGGGCTTCGACAGGCTCAGCCACCCAACTGGGTCCCTGAGCCTGTCGAAGGGCCCGCCCCCCACGAAGGACACCCCCATGCCAGATCCCCTGCTCACCGTGCGCGACTTCTCCGTCGTGTACGACGTCGATCCCCCCGTCGAGGCGGTGAAGAACGTGACCCTCGAACTGCAGCGCGGCGAGATCCTGGGCCTCGCCGGGGAGAGCGGATGCGGCAAGACCACGCTCGCCTACGGGGTGCAGCGCCTGCTGCGCGCTCCGGCCGTCATCACCGGCGGCAGCGTGACCTTCCACGACGCGACCGGCACCGACATCGACATCAACGCCCTCGACGTCGACGCGATGCAGCGGTTCCGCTGGGACAAGGTGTCGATGGTGTTCCAGGGCGCGATGAACGCCCTCAACCCCGTGGCCACGATCGGCTCCCAGCTGGAGGACGTGTTCGAGATCCACCGCCCCGACATGAACCGCAGGCAGCGGCGTGCCGAGGCCGAGGAACTGCTCGAGATCGTCAAGGTCGGCCGCCAGCGCGTGCGCTCCTTCCCGCACGAGCTCTCGGGCGGCATGCGCCAGCGCGTCATGATCGCCATGGCCCTGGCGCTGCGTCCGCAGCTGATGGTGATGGACGAGCCGACGACCGCGCTCGACGTGCTGGTGCAGCGGGAGATCCTCAAGCAGATCTCCCAGCTGCGGCACGAGTTCGGCTTCTCGGTGATCTTCATCACCCACGACCTGCCGCTCCTGCTGGAGATCAGCGACCGGATCGCGATCATGCGCGAAGGAGAGATCATCGAGCTCGACACGGCGGAGCGCATCTGGACGCAGCCGGAGCACGAGTACACGAAGACGCTGCTGTCGTCGTTCCCCCGGCTCACCGGGGAGAGAGGGGTGCTGGTGCGATGACCACCCTCGAGTTCCGCCATGTCACGAAGGCGTACAACGTCCGAGGCGCAGGGCAGATCAAAGCCCTCGACGACGTGAGCTTCACCCTGACGTCGGGCCAGACGATCGGCCTGGTCGGCCAGTCCGGCAGCGGCAAGTCCACGATCGCGAAGATCCTCACCCAGCTCGAGACCCCGACCAGCGGCGAGGTGCTGCTCGACGGCACGCCGATCCCGCGCCGCGGCAAGGGCCTGCGAAGGTATCGCCAGCAGCTGCGGATGGTGTTCCAGGACCCGTTCGCCTCGCTCAACCCGTACCACTCCATCCGCTACCACCTGGAGCGGCCCATCCGCCTCGACGATGTGGTGCCGAAGAAGGACACCGAGAACGAGGTGCGTCGGCTCCTCGACCGGGTGCGCCTCGATGCGGACGCGGTGATCGACCGCCGCCCCCACGAGCTGTCGGGCGGTCAGCGGCAGCGCGTGGCCATCGCGCGCGCCCTGGCCTCGCGTCCCTCGCTCCTCGTCGCCGACGAGCCGGTGTCGATGCTCGACGTCTCCATCCGGCTCGGCGTGCTGAACCTGCTCGCCGACCTGCAGCGCGAGGAGGGACTCGGTGTGCTCTACATCACGCACGACCTGGCCACCGCCCGGCACTTCAGCGACGAGATCATGGTCCTCAACCAGGGGCGCGTGGTCGAGTACGGCACCGCCGACGATGTGATCCTCAACCCGCAGGATCCGTACACCCGCGAGCTGCGCGCGGCCTCTCCTGATCCGGAGAAGCACTTCGTCGCGGCGGCATCGAACGGAGGCGCGCTGTGAGCTCCGCTCTCCCCCAGCTCGACGACAACGACCTCATCGCCCGCGATGCCCTGGAGGTCGGCACCACGGCGACCAGGGCAGAGCGCACCAGGCGGCCGGTGCCGTGGCGCTTCTTCGCCGGTCGCGCGGCGTTCTACCTGTTCACGCTGTGGGCGGCGATCACGATCAACTTCTTCCTGCCCCGCCTCATGAAGGGCGACGCGGTCAGCTCGTACCTCGCGCGCAACCGCACCGTGAGCCCCGAGGCGGCAGAGGCTCTGCGCGTGCTCCTCGGCATCGACACCGACAAGTCCATCTGGCAGCAGTACCTCGAGTACTGGGGGATGCTGCTGCGCGGCGACCTCGGCATCTCGACCCTGCACGGTCTGCGGCCGGTCGCCGAGGTGCTCGCCGCCGCCCTGCCCTGGACGCTCGGACTGGTCGGCATCGCGACCATCATCTCGTTCGCGATCGGCACGCTGCTCGGAGCCGTCGTCGGGTGGAAGCGCGGCAGCAAGCTCGACGCGATCATCCCGGTGACGACGTTCTTCAACACGATCCCGTACTTCTGGCTGGGACTCATCGCGATCGCGATCTTCTCCTCGACCCTGAAGTGGTTCCCCTCATCGCACGCCTACGACAAGGGGCAGTCGCCGGAATGGAGCCTCGACTTCATCGGCCAGGTGATCATGCACGGCACGCTCCCGGCTCTGACCATCGTGGTCGCCTCGCTCGGCGGGTGGGTGCTCGGCATGCGCAACATGATGCTGACGGTGCTCGACGACGACTACATCACGGTCGCGCAGGCGAAGGGAATGCCCAACAAGCGCGTGCTCTGGGGCTACGCCGCCCGCAACGCGGTGCTGCCGCAGATCCAGAGCTTCGCGCTGTCGATCGGCTTCATCGTCGGCGGCACGATCGTGATGGAGATGGTGTTCAGCTATCCGGGTGTCGGCAAGCTGCTGCTCGACGCGACCAACGCCAAGGACTTCGCCCTCATGCAGGGCGTGTTCCTCGTGATCACGCTGTCGGTGCTCGTGGCCAACATCCTCGCCGATGTCGTCTACGCCTACCTCGACCCGCGCACGCGCCAGATGGAGTCCTGACATGACCGTCCCCACCACCGCAGCGAACACAGCGCCGGACGGATCGGCCGTCGTCTCCGGCATGCCCGAGACCGCCACGTTGCGCACCCCGCCGACCGGGACGCCGCCCCGCAAGACCTTCTGGTCGCAGCTCGCGCAGGCGTTCGCGATGTTCCGCAACTCCAAGTCGATCGCCGGCCTCCTCATCCTCGGGGCGTTCGTGCTCATCGCGATCTTCGCCCCGTGGATCGCCCCGTACGGACCGACCCAGAAGGACCGCACGGCGCTCCGGCAGCCACCCTCCTGGGAGCACTGGCTGGGCACGACGCACATGGGCGAAGACGTGCTGAGCCAGATCATCTACGGCACCCGCGGGGTGATCGTCGTCGGCTTCCTCGCGGCGTTCATCGCCACGATCATCGCGATCACGATCGGTGTGATCGCCGGCTACGTGCGCGGCTGGAAGAGCGAGTCGCTGTCGGCGCTGACCAACGTGTTCCTGGTGATCCCCGGCATCCCGCTGATCATCATCATCGCCTCGCAGTTCGAGAACCCACCGCTGATCGTGATCGCCGCGGTGCTCGGGATCACCGGGTGGGCGTGGGGCGCCCGGGTGCTGCGCGCGCAGACCATGTCGCTGCGCAACCGCGACTTCATCCAGGCCGCCCGCGCGAACGGCGAGCCGCTGCGCCGCATCATCACGGTCGAGATGCTCCCGAACCTCATGGCGCTCATCGCCTCGAGCTTCGTCGGCACCGTGACCGCGGCCATCCTCGGCCTCACGACCCTGGCCTTCATCGGCGTGATCCCGGTGAGCAACCTCAACTGGGGGACGATCCTGTTCTGGGCGCAGCAGAACGGTGCGTTCCCGCGGCTGTGGTGGTGGTACGTGCCGGCAGGGCTCTGCATCGCGATCATCGGCGTCGCGCTCTCGCTCATCAACTTCGGCATCGACGAGTACGTCAACCCGCGACTGCGGTCGGCCGGTGAGCGGGCCAGGGCGATGAAGAAGAAGGGGCTGAATGTGAACGACGCCGTCACGGCCGTCCGCCGCGTGCCCCTGCCGGAGAAGAGCCCCGATCCCGTATCGTCGGCGACCTCGCCGGGCGCTTCCGGCGCCACCGACTCCTCGAACACCGCGACACCGCACACGAACCAGAACACGAAGTGATGACCTCTCAGACTCTGACCACGCAACTCCCGTATCAGGACCCCGCCCTCTCGATCCCCGAACGCGTGGCCGACCTCCTCAGCCGGATGACGGTGGAGGAGAAGGTCGGGCAGATGCTCCAGCTCGACGCCCGCGACGACATCGACGACCACGTGCTCCGGCGGCACGCGGGATCGATCCTGCACGCCTCGGACGAGCGTCTGCGGCGGGCTGCCGCCCTGGTCGCGCAGACACGGCTCGGCATCCCGCTGCTCGTGGGCGAGGACTGCATCCACGGCCACTCGTTCTGGCCAGGAGGGACGATCTACCCCACGCAGCTCGGCATGGCAGCCTCCTGGGATCCGGCACTCGTCGAGCGCGTGGCGCGGGCGACGGCAGAGGAGGTCGCCGTGACCGGCATCCACTGGACGTTCTCGCCGGTGCTGTGCATCGCCCGCGACCTGCGCTGGGGGCGGGTGGGGGAGACGTTCGGGGAGGACCCGTTCCTCATCGGGGAGCTCGCTTCGGCCATGGTGCGCGGCTATCAGGGTGACGGGCTCGACGACCCCACGGCCATCCTCGCGACGGCCAAGCACTTCGCCGGCTACTCCGAGACGCAGGGCGGACGCGACGCCAGCGAGGCGGACATCTCCCCACGCAAGCTGCGCTCCTGGTTCCTGCCGCCCTTCGAGCGGGTCGCCCGCGAGGGCTGCCGGACGTTCATGCTCGGGTACCAGACGACCGACGGGGTGCCGATCACGCTGAACGAGTGGCTGCTCAGCGACGTGCTCCGCGGCGAGTGGGGTTACACCGGCACCCTCATCACGGACTGGGACAACGTGGGCCGGATGGTGTGGGAGCAGCGGGTGCAGCCCGACCTCACCCATGCCGCGGCCGCCGCGGTGCGCGCCGGGAACGACATGGTGATGACCACGCCCGGGTTCTTCGAGGGGGCGCTGGACGCGGTCGCCCGGGGGCTGCTGCCGGAGGACGCCTTCGACGACGCGGTCTCCCGCATCCTCACGCTGAAGTTCGAACTCGGGCTCTTCGAGGACCCCCGGCTGCCCCGCGACGACGTGTCCGCCGTGGTCGGCAGCGCCGCGCACGCGGAGCTCAACCTCGAGATCGCGCGCCGTTCGCTCGTGCTCCTGGAGAACGACGGCGTGCTGCCGCTGGATGCCGCGGCGCCGCTGCGGGTGGCGGTGACCGGGCCGCTCGCGGACGACGCGCAGACGCAGCTCGGCGACTGGGCCGGCGGCTCGGGTCAGGCGGGCTGGCTCGACGGACAGCCCCGCGAGATGATCACGACCGTGCTCGACGGCCTCCGTGCGGTGGACGCGTGGACGGTCACGCATGCACGCGGCGCCGACATCCTCACGCTCGCCGACGACCCCCGCGGCACGCACTTCCCGGACAACCAGCCGCGTCCTCCCGTGGTGCAGCCGTGCCCGCCGGATCCTGCGCTCATCGCGGAGGCGGTGGCCGCTGCCGAGGCCGCCGACGTCGTGGTCGCGGTGGTCGGCGATCGCATCGAGCTCGTGGGCGAGGGGCGGTCCACGGCCACGCTGGAGCTCATCGGCGGCCAGAATGCGCTGCTCGACGCGCTCATCGACACCGGGAAGCCCGTCGTCGTGGTGCTCCTCGCGTCCAAGCCGCTCGTGCTCCCGCCGTCGGTGCAGCGGGCGGCGGCGGTGGTCTGGGCCGCGAATCCGGGTATGCAGGGCGGATGGGCGCTCGCCGACATCGTCACGGGTGCCGTGGAACCCTCGGGGCGGCTGCCCATCTCGTTCGCGCGGCACGTCGGGCAGCAGCCGACCTACTACAACCAGATCCGTGGTCAGCACGGCGACCGCTACGCCGACCTGACCCAGGCGCCCGCGTGGGCCTTCGGCGAGGGCCGGTCGTACACGACCGTGGCGTACGCGGAGCTGGAGCTGGAGCAGACGGGGCTGCGCCTCGGCGACACCGTGGTGGGGCACGTGACCGTGACGAACACGGGGGACCGGCCCGTCCGCGAGACCGTGCAGGCGTACGTGCGGGACGAGGTGACGAGCGTGAGCTGGACCGACCGCGAGCTCAAGGCCTTCCGGCAGGTCGACCTCGCGCCGGGGGAGAGTGCGCGCGTGCGGATCGAGGTCCCCGTCGCGGACTGCACGATCGTGACCGCCGCCGGCGTCCGGACCGTGGAGGCCGGCGCCTTCACGCTCCTCGTCGGCCCCAGCTCCCGCGAGGAGCACCTCCTCCCCGCCCCCTTCGAGATCTCCCCGTCCTGATTCCACGGCCTCGATTTGACCTCAAGTGCGCTTGAGGTTTTACGGTGGAGGGCGTGAGTGGGACAGAGAAGAAGTCGCGATGACGTATGTGATCGCACTGCCGTGCGTCGACCTCAAGGACAAGGCGTGCATCGACGAATGCCCGGTCGACTGCATCTATGAGGGGGAGCGGTCGCTCTACATCCACCCCGACGAGTGCGTGGACTGCGGAGCGTGCGAGCCGGTGTGCCCGGTCGAGGCGATCTACTACGAGGACGACCTGCCCGACGAGTGGCAGGACTACTACAAGGCCAACGTCGAGTTCTTCGACGAGATCGGCTCGCCCGGCGGCGCCGCCCGCACCGGACTCATCCGGCACGACCACCCGCTCATCGCCGCGCTCCCGCCGCAGGAGGTGCACGAGTGACGCCGCGCATCGCCATCGTCGGCGCGGGACCCGCGGGCATCTACGCCGCCGACCTCCTCCGGGCGCAGGTGCCGGAGGCGGCCATCGACCTGTACGAGAAGCTCCCCGCTCCGTACGGCCTCGTCCGCTATGGCGTCGCCCCCGACCATCCGCGCATCCGCAAGATCATCGATGCGCTGCACGACGTGCTCCTCCAGCCCGGCATCCGGCTGCTCGGCAACGTCGAGGTGGGCGTCGATGTGACGGTCGACGAGCTCCGCCGGGCGTACGACGGCGTCGTCATCGCGACCGGAGCCGACCGTGACGTGGCGTTCGACGTGCCGGGAGCCGACCTTCCCGGATCGTTCGGCGCCGCGGATTTCGTGGCCTGGTACGACGCGCACCCCGACGTCGCGCGGGGCTGGGGCCTGGAGGCGGAGGCCGTGGCCGTGCTCGGGGCGGGCAACGTCGCCCTCGACGTCACGCGCATCCTCGCAAAGCACGCCGCGGCGCTGGAGTCGACCGACACCCCCGACCACATCCTCGACGAGCTCGCCGCGAGCCGGGTCCGCGACGTGCACCTCTTCGCCCGTCGTGGCCCCGCCGATGTGCGCTTCTCAGCCCTGGAGCTGCGCGAGCTCGGGGAGCAGCACGACGTGGAGGTGATCGTCGATCCCGCCGACCTCGCGCTCGACGACCACGCCGCCCGCATGCTGGAGCAGTTCTCGCAGCGCCGCATCATCGTGCGTACCCTCACGGAATGGGCGCAGCGTCCGTCCACTGGGGCCTCCCGGCGCATCCACCTGCACTTCCGGCATCGACCCGTCCGCGTCCTGGGCGCGGACCGCGTGGAGGGCATCGAGTTCGAGCGCACGGCCTCCGATCCGCTCGGCCGCATGGTCGGCACCGGCGAGCTCGTCCGGTACGAGGTCGGCGCCGTCTACCGGGCGATCGGCTACCTCTCCTCGCCCGTGCCCGGTGTGCCGTTCGACGCGGCACGGGGCATCGTTCCGAACGCGGAGGGGCGGGTGCTCGATGCCGACGGCACGCCCGTCGCCGGCCTCTACGCGACCGGCTGGATCAAGCGCGGACCGATCGGCCTCATCGGCTCCACGAAGTCCGACGCCGCGCAGACCGTGCAGCATCTCGTGGAGGACCTCGCCGCGACGCCGTCCGCCCGCATCGACCGTGACCCGCCCCTGGACCTCCCCGACGTGGTGGACTGGGAGGGTTGGTTGCGCATCGACGAGGCCGAGCGCCGCGCCGGAGCCGTCCGCGGCCGGGAGCGCACGAAGCTCGTCGACCGCGCGGCCATGCGCGCCCACGCGACCCCCACCCCCATCCCTCTCGAGGAGAGCACCCGATGACCCCCGACCCGCACACCACCCCGCACCCCGCCGCTCCGGTGCCCACGCCGGTCGGGGAGGGGCTCAAGGCGGCGTTCCGCACCCACCCCGCCGGTGTCGCCATCATCACGGCGCAGGGTCCGGACGGCCCCGTCGGCCTCACGGCGTCGAGCGTGTCGTCGGTCGCGGTCGACCCGGCGGCGATCGTGTTCTCGGTGACCAGGGCGACCGGGAGCGCCGGGGCCATCCTCGGCGCCGAGACCTTCGTCGTGCACCTGATCGACGACGAGCACTCCGCGCTCGCCCAGAGCTTCGCGGTGAGCGGCTCCGAGCGCTTCACGCCCGAGCAGGGCTGGACGACGCTGCCGACCGGCGAGCCGCACCTGGCGGAGGCCCGTGTCGCCCTGCGCTGCCGGGCGATCCAGACCGTGCCCGTCGGTTCGTCGACCGTGGTGATCGCCGAGGTGCTCGAGGTGCTCACCGGCCGTCCCGCCCGCCCGCTCGTCTACATCGACCGCCGATTCCACGCCCTGTCCCACGACACTGCCCTCTGACCCCGTCACGAAAGGAACCCCCATGTCCACTCCGTACACGCTCCCCGAGCTGCCCTACGACTGCTCGGCGCTGGAGCCGCACATCTCCGGCAAGATCATGGAGCTGCACCACTCCAAGCACCACCAGGCCTACGTGACCGGCGCGAACACGGCGCTGGAGCAGCTCGCGGCGGCCCGCGACAGCGGCGACCTCGGAGCGGTGAACAAGCTCGAGAAGGACCTCGCGTTCAACCTCGGCGGCCACATCAACCACTCCGTGTTCTGGCAGAACCTCTCGCCCGAGGGCGGCGGGGCTCCGGAGGGCGAGCTCTCGGCGGCCCTCGCGGACTCGTTCGGCTCGATCGACGGTTTCCGCGCGCACTTCACCGCGACGGCCCTCGGCGTGCAGGGGTCCGGCTGGGCCGTGCTCGCCTGGGACTCGGTGGGCGCTCGCCCGGTGATCTTCCAGCTCTTCGACCAGCAGGGCAACGCGCCGCTCGGCGTCATCCCGCTGCTGCAGCTCGACGTGTGGGAGCACGCCTACTACCTCGACTACCTCAACGTGCGGGCGGACTACGTCAAGGCGTTCTGGAACCTCGTGAACTGGCCCGACGTGCAGCGCCGCTTCGAGACGGCGCGCACCGCGGCCACGGGTCTCCTCGTCCCCTGATCCCCCTTCGCCGACCCGGCCCCTTGCGTGCGCCCCGGCCCGTTGCGATCGTCCGCAACGGGCCGGGGTGGCCGCAAGGGGCCGGGTCGCGTTCAGGCGAGGGTGAGGAAGAGCTTCTCCAGGTCGGGGAGGGGGACGGCGTCGTCCTGCGCGGGGTCCTCCAGGCAGGTCTTCATGGCGGAGGCGATGATCTGGAACCCGGCCTTGTCCAACGCGGAGGTCACGGCGGCCAGCTGCGTGACGACGGCCCGGCAGTCGCCGCCGCTCTCGACCGCGGCGATCACGGCGCCGAGCTGTCCCTGGGCGCGCTTGAGGCGGTTGGCGATCTTGCGCTGCGTGTCGGTGTCGACGGTGGTCATGGTCTCTCCCTGAAGGCCGGCTGTGCGCTCCACTATACCCCCGGGGGTATAGTGTCTGGATACCCACCGGGGTATCGAGTGAGGAGAGAACACATGTGTCGAGCAGTCCGTTGCCGTACCTGCGGGAAGACCACCTGGGCGGGGTGCGGCCAGCACGTCGACGCCGTCCGCCGCACCGTGCCGGCGTCGGACTGGTGCGCGGGCCACCCGAAGGACGAGGCCAAGGGCGGTCTCCTGTCCCGGCTGTTCGGCCGATGAGCGTGCCGCTCCGCGTCGTCATCGTCGGTGGCGTCGCCGGCGGCATGTCGGCGGCGACCCGGCTCCGGCGGCTCGAGGAGTCCGCGCAGATCGTCGTCTTCGAGCGCGGGCCCGAAGTCTCGTATGCCAACTGCGGCCTGCCCTACTACGTGGGCGGCGTGATCGAGGAGCGCGACGCCCTCCTCCTGCAGACCCCGGAGTCGCTGCACCGCCGCTTCCGGCTCGACGTCCGCGTCCGTCACGACGTCGTCGGCATCGACACCGCGCGCAAGAGGGTCGAGGTCGTCGATCTCGACAGCGGCCGTCGGAGCGCCCACCCGTACGATCGCCTCGTGCTCGCCACCGGTGCCCGGCCCCGCGGCGACGAGCCGACCGGAGCCCTCCCCGCGCGGAGCCTGCGGACCGTGGCCGATGCCGATGCGATCGACGCAGCCCTCCGCCCCGGGCTGCCGGTGGTCGTGGTGGGCGGCGGATACACGGGGCTCGAAGCGGTGGAGAACCTCGTCGCCCGGGGCGCCGCGGTCACCCTGGTGCAACGCGGTGCCCAGCTGCTCGCCCCGCTGGATCCGGAGATGGCCTCCCCGCTCGCGGCCGAGGTCCGGCGCCGCGGGGTCGACGTGCGACTCGGCGTCGAGGTCGTGGCCACGGCCGCGGATTCCGTGACCCTGAGCGACGGTGCCACCCTCCCCGCGGAGTTCCTCGTCGATGCCTCCGGGGTCGTGCCCGAGGTCGGACTCGCCCGCGCCGCCGGGATCCGTCTCGGCGAGACCGGCGGCATCGCGGTCGACGAGGCGTGCCGCACCAGTGCCCCGGACGTCTTCGCGGTCGGCGACGGCGTCGAGAAGACCGACCTCATCGGCGGCGGTGCGGCGCTGGTGACAATGGCCGGTCTCGCCAACCGCCACGGCCGCATGGTGGCCGACGTCATCGCGGGTCGGGAGGAGTCGGCGCGCCCCGCCCTCGGCACCGGCATCGTGCAGGTGTTCGGCCTCGCCGCCGCGAAGACCGGCTGGAGCGAGAAGCAGCTCCGTGCCGCGGGCCGCGCGTTCTTCGCCGTCCACGTGCACCCCGGATCGCACGCCGGCTACTACCCGGGCGCGGAGACCCTGTCGATGAAGCTCCTCGCCGACCCTGTCACCGACCGCATCCTCGGCGCGCAGATCGTCGGCCGTGACGGCGTGGACAAGCGGATCGACGTCATCGCGACGGCGCTGCAGGCGGGCGTCACCGCCTCCGGTCTCGCGCACCTGGAGCTCGCGTATGCTCCGCAGTTCGGCTCCGCGAAGGATGCCGTGAACATCCTGGGCTACGTGGCCGAGAACACCCGCAACGGCACCACGCCGACCCTCCAGTGGCACGAGCTCGACGGCGCTCTGCGGGCGGGATCGACCCTCATCGACGTCCGTACCGCGGCCGAGCATACGAACGGCGCCATCCCCGGCGCCAGGAACATCCCGCTGGACGAGCTGCGCGACCGCCTCGACGAGCTGCCGGAGGGGCCTCTGGTGGTGCACTGCCAGGTCGGCCTTCGGGGTCACATCGCCACCCGGCTGCTGCGGCAGCACGGGCGCGCGGTGCGCAATCTCGACGGCGGTTACCGGACCTGGCAGGACGCGACCGCAGAGTGCTGAGCTCGACGCGTTCACAACTCAGGAGAACCGGCGCACCTACGCCCGTCAGGGCCGGAACCGCGGTCTCCGCGCGCCGTACTCCTGAGTTGTGAACGCCGCCCGGCTCAGACGAGCCGGGCGGTCGTGCCGCGGACGTTGAGCTCGTACGGAAGGGCGGCGGGCGGCCGCACGGCATCGGGGTCGGTGAGCTTCGCGAGGACCGCGTCGGCCGCCCGCTCGCCCTGGCCGAGCGGGAACTGGTCGACCGTGGTGAGGCGGAAGAACTCGCCGAGCTCATGGCCGTCGATGCCCACGATGGACAGGTCGCCCGGCACCGCGAAGCCGAGGTCGCGGGCGGCGAGGAGCGCCCCGATCGCCATCTCGTCCGAGGCAGCGAACACCGCGGTGGGGCGCGGCCCCGGGCGCCCGAGGAGCTGCTTCGCGGCGCGGTAGCCGCCCTCGACCGTGAAGTCGGCGGGCTCCAGGTACGCGGGGTTCAGGGGGACGCCGGCCCTCGCCAGCGCCCTCTCGAAGCCGAGACGGCGGTTCGTGGGGATGTGGAAGTCGATGTCGAACTCGGGGTTCGCGCCGATGTGGGCGATCTCCGTGTGCCCGAGCCCGAGCAGGTGCTCCGTCGCGAGCTGGGCCACGGCGACGTCGTCGACCGTGAGGGTGTCGAGCTTCGGGTTCGGGCCGCCGATCGCGATCACGGGGAGTCCGAGATCGAGGAGCTGCTGGGTCTCGTCGTCGTCCAGCTCGATGGACACGGCGATCACGGCGTCCACGCGCTGGCGGCGCAGGAACGTGTCGAAGACGTGCCGGCGCACGTCTTTGTCGGCGGTGATGTTGTAGAGCGTGATGTCGTAGCCGGCGCGCATGAGCGCGGCGGACACCCCCGACAGCACGGTGCTGAAGAACCAGCGGTCGAGGAACGGCACGACGACCCCGATGTTGCGCGTACGCCCCGACGCGAGGCTCGAGGCGCGGGAGGACACGACGTACCCGAGGGAGGCGGCAGCCGCCTGCACGCGCTCGCGCGCCGACTCGGACACGTGCCCGCGGCCGCTCAGCGCGCGGGAGACCGTCGCGGTGGAGACGCCGGCGAGCCGGGCGACCTCGTCGATGCTCGCCATCGTCTGTCCTTCGGATCGGAGACGCCCGTGACACGCCCCGGGTGGAGCGCGTCACGGGCGCAGCGGGTGTCAGGCCTTGGTGTACCAGACGGCGGTGTCGACGGGGACCTCGGGGCCGTCGAACGGCTGGCTGCGGAGCAGGACGACCGCGCCCTCCGGGAGGTCGAGCGGAGCCGTGCCGAGGTTCGCCAGCACGTGCACCTCGCCGCGACGGAAGGCGACGGCATCGGGACCGGCGTCCTCCCACACCAGTGACCCGGTGCCGAATCCGAACTCGCGACGGCCGGCGAGAAGGCGCTTGTACAGGGCGAGGGTCGACGCCGGGTCGACCTCCTCGACGTCCCGGGCGTAGGCCGCCCAGTCCGCGGGCTGCGGGAGCCACGAGAGGCCGGTGTCGTTGAAGCCGAAGGCGGGAGCCTCCGCCTCCCACGGCAGCGGCACGCGGCAGCCGTCGCGGCCGTAGCGCTCGCCGTTCGTGCGGAACCAGGTCGGATCCTGGCGGTACTCGTCCGGGATCTCCATGGCCTCGGGCAGGCCGAGCTCCTCGCCCTGGTACAGGTAGGCCGAGCCGGGCAGCGCGAGCATCAGCGTGGTGGCGGCGCGGGCGCGGGCGAGGCCGATGGCGGTGTCGGGCTTGTCCGGGGTGTTCGGGCCGATGCCCTCGCCCTGCGGGTTGTCGATCGTGAGGGCGAGGCGCGTGGCGTGCCGGACGACGTCGTGGTTGGACAGCACCCAGGTGCTCGGGGCGCCGACCGCGCCGAACGCGTCCAGCGACTCGCGGATCACGTCGCCGAGCGCCTTCGCGTCCCACGCCGTCATCAGGTACGGGAAGTTGAAGGTCTGGTGCATCTCGTCCGGACGCACCCAGAGGGCGGTCTCCTTCAGCGTCGGCATCCAGGCCTCGCCGCACAGGGCGCGGTCGCCGTCGTACTCGGCGAGCACCTTGTGCCAGTCGCGGTAGATCTCGTGCACGCCGTCCTGGCCCCAGTACGGCACGTTCGACTCGCCGCCGCCCATGGAGTCGGCGTCGGTCGGCGGCGTGTAATCCGGCAGGCCCTCGGTCTTGATCATGCCGTGGGCCACGTCGACACGGAAGCCGTCGACGCCGCGGTCGAGCCAGAAGCGCAGGATCGAGCGGAACTCCTCCTGCACCTCCTCGTTGTTCCAGTCGAAGTCCGGCTGCGTCGCGTCGAAGATGTGCAGATACCACTGGCCGGGCGTGCCGTCGGCCTCCGTCACGCGCTGCCACATGCCGCCGCCGAACACCGACTCCCAGTTGTTCGGAGGCAGCTCGCCGTTCTCGCCGCGGCCGTCGCGGAAGATGTAGCGCGCGCGCTCCGGGCTGCCCGGCGCCGCCTTGAGCGCCTCCTGGAACCAGGGGTGCTGGTCGGAGGAGTGGTTGGGCACGAGGTCGACGATCACCCGGATGCCGCGGGCGTGGGCGGATGCCAGCATCTCGTCGAAGTCGGCCAGCGTGCCGAACAATGGGTCGACGTCGCGGTAGTCGGCCACGTCGTAGCCGGCGTCGCGCTGCGGGCTCGTCATGAAAGGGCTGAGCCAGATCGCGTCGACGCCGAGCTCCTGCAGGGCGTCGAGGCGGCTCGTGATGCCCGGCAGGTCGCCGATGCCGTCGCCCGACGCGTCCGCGAAGGAGCGGGGGTAGATCTGGTAGATGACGGCGCTGCGCCACCACTCGGAACCGGGGGCTGCGATCTGTTCGAGCTGTGCCATGCGATCAGGCTACTGCAAACGCTTACAGTCCCGCCACCACAGGTATCGAAACGGTTCGGAGGCCTCTCTCCCCCCATCCGCCGACCCACCCCTTTCCGTCCGACCCACCCCCTTGCGAACGGGCGGAAGGGGCCGGGAGGAACGGAAGGGGGTGGGTCGACGGGGGATGAGGGGATGAGGGTCAGGGCGTCGGCATGCCGCCGTTGACGTTCAGGGTCTCGCCGAGCACGTAGCTCGACTCCGGGGAGGCGAGGAAGACGTAGGCGGGAGCGAGCTCGGCGGGCTGACCCATCCGGCCGAGCGGAGTGTCCTGGCCGAACTGCGCGATCTTCTCCTGCGGCTGCCCGTCACTCGGCTGCAGCGGGGTCCAGATCGGTCCCGGAGCCACGGCGTTCACGCGGATGCCCTTCGGCGCGAGCTGCTGGGCGAGGCCCTTCGTGAACGCATTGATGGTCGACTTCGTCGAGGCGTAGTCGACGAGGATGTCCGACGGCGAGTAGGCCTGGATAGAGGTCGTGTTGATGATCGTCGAGCCGGCGGGGAGGTGTGGGAGGGCGGCCTTCGTGATCCAGAACATCGCGTACACATTGGTCTTGAACGTGTCGTCGAACTGCTCGTCCGTCACATCGGTGAGGGACTCCTGGAAGACCTGCTTGCCGCCGTTGTTGACGAGGATGTCGAGCCCGCCGAGCGCCGCGACGGCCTCGGCCACCAGGGTGCGGCAGTACTCCGGGTCGCGCAGGTCGCCGGGGATCGTGGCGACGGTGGCTCCCGCCTCGCGGAGGATGCCGGCGATGCGGCTCGCGTCCTCCTCCTCTTCCGGGAGGTAGGAGATCGCGACGTCGGCGCCCTCGCGGGCGAACGCGATCGCGGTGGCCGCGCCGATGCCCGAGTCGCCGCCGGTGATGAGTGCCTTGCGCCCGGTCAGCCGTCCGGTGCCGCGGTACGACTCCTCGCCGAGGTCGGCCTTCGGAGTGAGGTCGGCGTCGAGACCGGGCTCGCGCATGTGCTGCTTCTGCGGCTGGATGCCGGCGTAGAGCTCAACCGGGTTGGTGAAGGTGTACTGGTCGCGGGACATGGGGTGTCCTTTCCGGGAGGTCGGGGACGGGAGGACCATCGTGCGCGCCGTGCCCCGGACGCGGCAAACGCCTTGCATGCATCCGGTCGCTTTGGTACACGCGCATGTGGCCGAAAGACACTTCCCCCGGTGCCTCCTGTCATGACAGGGTTGCGAGCATCCCCCCTGTCGCTCGCGGCATGTCCCCCGGGGGTCCTGCCGTCGAGAGGTCGTGATGTCCGCTTCCGCCCGCCGATCCGCGCCCTGGGCGGTCGTCGCCGCGCTCGTCGTCGGTGCCGTGCTCGTCGGCGCCGCCCCCGCCGTGTCCGACGCGTTCGGTGCCCGCGCGCAGCCCCCGGCGGACCCGGTGAACGACCCCGCGGCTTCGGTCGCGTTCGCGTACGAGTTCCTCGACGCGCGGGTCGACGAGTTCTGCGACGGCGAGGGCCGCTGCCTGCCCCGCAGCTACGAGGGCGGGTTCTTCACCACGCCGTCGTGGGACTTCACGCCCTCCTTCGTGTACGACGACGCCCTCGTCGTGATCGCCTACACCGCCCGCGGTCTGCCGGACGACCTGCGCCGCGCCCGAGCCGTCGCCGACACCCTCCTCTTCGTGCAGGAGAACGACCCCGTCGGCGACGGCCGCGTCCGCACCTCGTACGAGCCGCACGGCATCCGTCAGGGCCGGATGGAGATCACCGGGCCCGGCACCTTCACCGGCAACCAGGCCTGGGTGGGCATGGCGCTCACCCGCCTCTTCCATGCCACCGGGGAGACACGGTATCTCGACGGCGCGGTGCGCATCGCGGAGTGGATCCAGGACAACACCGCCGACATGACGCGGGCACCCTACGGCTACACCGGCGGGCAGACCGATGCCGGGGTGCCGCTGGAGTGGAAGTCCACCGAGCACAACAGCGACATCGCCGGCTTCTTCACGCAGCTCGGCCAGCTCACGGGCGACGGGGTGTGGGCGGAGCGGGCGGCGGTGGCGGCCGGATTCGTCGCGGCGATGCAGAGCGTCGACGGGCACGTGGACACCGGGACGCTGCTCGACGGCACCACGGTCAACACCCGTCCCGTCCCGCTCGACGCCCAGACGTGGAGCCTGCTGGGCACCGGGGACGCCCGATACGGCTCGGCCGTCGACTGGACGCTCGCGCACCTCGTAGCCCAGGACGGCCCGTACCGGGGCCCGTCGATCAGCGACGCGGACGTGTCGAAGGTCTGGTTCGAGGGCAGCGGGCACCTCGCGCTCGCGCTGCAGGAGCGGGGGGCCGCCGGCGACCAGGATCGCGCGGAGGAGCTGCTGGCCGACATCCGGCTGGTGCAGCGCGACGCGGCGAACGGCGACGGCAAGGGCATCGTGGCGACCTCGACGGACGGACTCGACTCCGGCTTCGGCGACCTCTACTACGCGAGCCTGCACACCGGCACGACGGCCTGGTACCTGCTCGCGGCCGTGGGCGACAACCCGTTCCGCCTCCCCTGACCCGCCTGTCGACCCGGCCTTCTGCGGTCGACCCGGCCCCTTCCGCGCGCCCGCAACGGGGTGGGACGCGCGCAGAGGGGTGGGTCGAGGGAGGTATCAGGCGGCGACGCGGGCGACGGCGGCGATCGCGCTCGTGAAGAAGTCGAGGCCGTCCACGCCGCTGCGCATCGCGACAGCGGTGTCCGGACCGAAACCGGGCTCGGTGGCGTGCTCGGGGTGCGGCATCAGGCCCACGACATTGCCGGCCTCGTTCGTCAGCCCCGCGATGTCGCGCAGCGAGCCGTTCGGGTTCACGCCGGCGTAGCGGAACGCCACGAGACCCTCGCCCTCGATGCGGTCGAGCGTCTGCTCGTCGGCGATGTAGCCGCCGTCCGCGTTCTTCAGCGGGATGACGATCTCCTGGCCGGTGCGGAAGGCGTTGGTCCAGGCGGTGTCGGCGTTCTCGACCGTGAGCTTCTGGTCGCGGCGCACGAAGTGCTGGTGGTTGTTGCGGATCAGGCCGCCGGGCAGCAGGTGCGCCTCGACGAGCATCTGGAAGCCGTTGCAGATGCCGAGGACGGGCATGCCCTTCGCGGCGGCGTCCTTGACCTCGCTCATGATGGGCGAGAGGGCGGCGATGGCTCCGGCGCGGAGATAGTCGCCGTAGCTGAACCCGCCGGGGAGGACGAGGGCGTCGACGCCCTCGAGGTCGTGCGAGCCGTGCCACAGGGCGACCGGCTCGGCTCCGGCGATGCGGACGGCGCGCTGCGCGTCGACGTCGTCCAGCGAGCCGGGGAAGGTGACGACGCCGATGCGGACGGTCACTCCGCCACCTCGACGCCCACGACGTCTTCGATCACGGCGTTCGAGAGCACCTCGTCGGCGATACGGCGGGCCTCGGCGAGGACCTCGTCGGTGACCTCGCCCTCGACGGTGAGCTCGAAGCGCTTGCCGATGCGGACGTCGGTGAAGCCCTCGACGCCCAGGCGGGCGAAGGCGCCGGAGACGGCCTTCCCCTGCGGGTCGAGCAGTTCGGGCTTGGGCATGACGTCGACGACGATGGTGGGCATGACGGCTCCAAGAGTCGCGGGCGGACGGGCGGGTTCAGTCTACCGCTCGCCGATGCTCCGCTGAGACCCCGGGCTCTCGCCCAGACCCCGTCCTGCGCGCGCCGCTACGCCGGGGCGTCGGCGGGAACCCGGGGTCTCGGGTCAGGAGTGGAAGACGGTGTGGAGGTCGCCGATCGTGTCGCGGCCGCCGAGGCCGTCGATCTCGAAGAGCACCGAGATGCCGGCGACGTGGCTGCCGAGACGCTCCACGAGCTGCCGGCCGGCGGCCAGCGTCCCTCCGGTGGCGAGCACGTCGTCGATGAGGAGGACGCGGGATCCGGCGGGGAGGTCGTCGTGCATCTCGATGGTCGCCGTGCCGTATTCGAGGGCGTAGTCGACGGAGGCGGCGGGGCGGGGGAGCTTGCCGGCCTTGCGGATCGGGATCAGCCCGACCCCCGCGGCGATGGCGGCGGCCCCGGCGAGGATGAAGCCCCGCGCCTCGATGCCGGCCACCACGTCGAACTGCCCCGCGAAGGGCTCGATGATCGCCTCGGTCGTCACGCGGAGGGCCTCGGCGTCGGCGAGGAGCGGCGTGATGTCGCGGAAGATGATGCCGGGCTCCGGGTAGTCCGGGATGCTGCGGATCAGGGATTCGGCGCGGGCGAGGGCAGGGGAGAGGGTGGCTTCGGGCACCGGACAAGGGTACGCCGGTTGCGCGGGAGGGGCCTGCAGACGGCGCTCTTGACATCATGGGAGCGCTCCCATAGAGTTCACGACAACCTTGTGGGAGCGCTCCCACGAGCCCCTACGCACCACCACCCGCACGAACCCACAAAGGAGTGAACCGTGAACTCACGTGCCCGCACCCGGATCCTGGCGACAGCCGCCGCGGCATCCGTCTCCGCTCTCGCCCTGGCCGGCTGCTCCGGCAGCACCGGCGGCGACGGCGACACCGGCGGCAGCGCCGACGAGAAGGTCACACTGACCGTCACCACCTTCGGCACCTTCGGCTACGACGACCTCTACAAGGAGTACGAGAAGGCGCACCCGAACGTGACGATCGAGGCGACCAACATCGACACCGGTGGCAACGCCCGTACCGACGCCTTCACCAAGATCGCCGCCGGCTCCGGCCTCAGCGACATCGTCGCGATCGAGGAGGGCTGGCTCGGCGCCATCATGGACGTCTCGGACACCTTCGTCGACCTGCGCGACTACGGCATCGAGGACCGCAAGGACGACTGGGTCGACTGGAAGTACGGCCAGGCGACCGACGCCGAGGGCCGCGTCATCGGCTACGGCACAGACATCGGCCCGAGCGGCATCTGCTACAACGGCGCCGCGTTCGAGGCCGCCGGCCTGCCCAGCGACCGCGAGTCGGTCGCCGAGCTGCTCAACGGCGACTGGGAGAACTACTTCCAGGTCGGCGCCGACTACACGGCCAAGACCGGCAAGGCCTGGTACGACCACTCCGGCTTCGTCTGGAACGCCATGGTGAACCAGCTCGACGAGGGCTACTACACCGCCGACGGCGAGCTCAACGTCGAGGGCAACGACGAGCTCCAGGAGCGCTTCGAGCTCCTCGGCGCCGCGACCGAGGGCGGCCAGTCCGCGGCACAGACCGCATGGGACTGGAACGGCGGCAAGTCGTTCGTCGACGGCACCTTCGCCACCTTCGTCTGCCCGGGCTGGATGCTCGGCGTCGTGCAGGGACAGGTCGAGGCCGGCGGCGGCGACGCGTCGACCGGCTGGGACTTCGCCGATGTGTTCCCCGGCGGCGCGGCCAACTGGGGCGGCGCGTTCCTCTCGATCCCGGAGTCGTCGGAGCACAAGGAGGCCGCGGCCGAGCTCGCCGACTGGCTGACGCAGCCCGAGCAGCAGGTGAAGCAGTCCGCCGCCGCGGGCAACTTCCCCTCGACCATCAAGGCGCAGGAGTCCCTCGCCGAGGAGGCCACGCCCAACGAGTTCTTCAACGACGCGCCGACCGGTGCCATCCTCGCCGAACGTGCCAAGGGCGTCGTCGCGCAGTTCAAGGGCGCCGATGACTCGGTGATCCAGGAGAACGTCTTCGGCCCGGCGCTCAGCGCGCTCGACCGCGGCGAGACCGACACGCAGGGCGCCTGGGACCAGGCGATCGGCCTCCTGAACGACCTCGTCGGCTGATCATCTCGCTTCGACAGGCTCAGCGACCCAGAAGACCGGGTGGCTGAGCCTGTCGAAGCCCGGCTAAGGACACGCCCATGACCCTCACCGCCCCGCCGGCGGAGCCGCAGGCCGCCGCCCCCGCAGCGACCGACGCGCCGCCGCGACGCTCCTGGCGCACCCGCGTCTCCCGTTTCGACCACCGCGCCTCGCCGTACTTCTACATCTCCCCGTTCTTCCTCCTCTTCGGGCTCATCGGCCTCTTCCCGCTGCTGTACACGGTGTGGGTCGCGGTCCACGAGTGGGACCTGCTGAAGGGCGAGGGACCGTTCGTCGGCTTCGGCAACTTCGCGGCGATCCTCGGCGACGGCATGTTCTGGAACTCCATCCGGAACACGCTGAGCATCTTCCTGCTCTCCGCCATCCCGCAGCTCGCCGTCGCTCTGGTGATCGCCTACCTGCTGGACCGCGGACTGCGGACGCCGACGTTCTGGCGGATGAGCGTCCTCATCCCGTTCGTGGTCACCCCGGTCGCCGTGGCGATCATCTTCTCCAGCATCTTCAACGAGGCGGACGGGCTGGCCAACAATCTCCTCAACCTCGTCGGCATCGCCGATCAGCAGTGGAAGCACGACACGGTCCTGTCGCACATCGCGATCGCCGTCATGGTGAACTTCCGCTGGACCGGCTACAACGCCCTCATCCTCCTCGCCGCGATGCAGGCCGTGCCGCGCGACCTCTACGAATCGGCCGCACTCGACGGTGCCGGGGCGGTGCGGCGGTTCTTCGCCATCACGATCCCCACCATCCGTCCCACGCTGATCTTCGTCATCATCACGGCGACCATCGGCGGCCTGCAGATCTTCGCCGAACCGCGGCTGTTCGACGTCTCCACCGCGGGCGGCATCGGCGGCAGCGACCGGCAGTTCCAGACCACCGTGCTGTTCCTCTGGGAGCTGGCGTTCTTCCGCCGCAACCTCGGTGAGGCCTCGGCCGTCGCGATCCTGCTCTTCCTGCTGATCGTCGCGATCGGCCTCATCAACTTCCTGATCTCCCGGCGCATCGCCACCGGAGACGCCCCGAAGAACCGCGCGGCCCGACGCCGCATCCGCCCGACCGGGAAGGAGGAGGCGCGATGACCGCCACCCAGGCCCTCAGCGTGCCGGAGCGCATCCGCCGCCGGCGCGGCACCGCGAGCGGGAGCGCCGGCCTCGGCAGCCGCCCGGGCTTCCTCACCTACGGGCTCCTCGCGGCCTTCGTCATCGGCGGCGCCTACCCGCTGTGGTGGTCGTTCGTCGTCGCAAGCGGGACGAACGCGACCCGCGGCGAGACCCTGCCCCTCATCCCCGGCGGCAACTTCCTCACGAACGCGGCGAAGGTGTTCGATGCGATCCCGTTCTGGCTCGCCCTCGGCAACTCGCTCCTCATCTCGACGATCATCACGATCTCCGTCGTCACGTTCTCGACGCTCGCCGGCTACGCGTTCGCGAAGCTCCGCTTCCGCGGGCGGGACGGCCTCATGGTGTTCGTGATCGCGACCATGGCCATCCCCACGCAGCTCGGCATCATCCCGCTGTTCATGCTGATGCGCGAACTCGGCTGGACGGGGACGATCGGTGCGGTGATCGTGCCGACCCTCGTCACGGCGTTCGGGGTGTTCTTCATGCGGCAGTACCTCGTGGACGTGATCCCGGACGAGCTCATCGAGGCCGCCAGGGTCGACGGCGCGAACCAGTTCCGCACCTTCCTCACCGTCGGGGTGCCCGCGGCGCGGCCGGCCATGGCGATCCTCGGACTGTTCACGTTCATGACCGCCTGGACCGACTACCTCTGGCCCCTGATCGTGCTCTCCCCCCAGAACCCGACGCTGCAGACGGCGCTCAGCCAGCTGCAGTCCGGCTATTACATCGACTACTCGATCGTGCTCACCGGCGCGGTGCTCGCGACCCTTCCGCTCCTCGTGCTCTTCGTGATCGCGGGGCGGCAGCTGGTCAGTGGCATCATGGCGGGCGCGGTGAAAGGATGACCCCTATGACGCGTGCCTTCCCCTCGGACTTCCTCTTCGGCGCGGCGACCGCGGCCTACCAGATCGAGGGCGCCGCCTTCGAGGACGGACGGACGGCCTCCATCTGGGACGCCTTCTGCCGGGTGCCGGGGGCCGTGGTCGGCGGCGACGACGGGGATGTGGCGTGCGACCACTACCACCGGTATCCGCAGGACGTGGCGCTGATGAAGCAGCTCGGCCTCCAGACGTACCGCTTCTCCACCTCGTGGTCGCGCGTGCGCCCCGACGGCGGCGCGGTCAACCAGGCGGGGGTCGACTTCTACAGCCGCCTCGTCGACGAGCTCCTCGCGGCCGACATCCTGCCCTGGCTCACGCTGTACCACTGGGACATGCCGCAGGCCCTGCAGGAGGTCGGCGGCTGGACGAACCGCGACTCCGTCGAGCGCTTCCTGGAGTACGCGGGCACCATGCACGACGCCCTCGGCGACCGCGTGAACGTGTGGACGACCCTGAACGAGCCGTGGTGCTCGTCCTTCCTCTCCTACACCGGGGGCGAGCACGCGCCAGGGCACACGAGCGTCGCCGAGGGGCTGCTGGCCTCGCACCACCTGCTGCTCGCGCACGGTGCGACGGTGCGGGAGCTCCGCGGCCGCGACGCCTCCCTCAACCTCGGCATCACGCTGAACCACACGGTGGCCGACCCCGCCGACCCGCAGAACCCCGCGGATGTCGACGCGGCGCGGCGGCTGGACGGCCAGTTCAACCGGTGGTTCCTCGACCCCATCTACCGCGGTGCCTACCCCGCCGACACCGTGGAGGACATCCGCGCGGTGGACCCCGAGGCCGTGGCGCGGTTCGAGGCGGCGGTGCACGAGGGCGACCTCGACACGATCGCCCAGCGCATCGACACCCAGGGTGTGAACTACTACCACGGCGACCTCGTGTCCGGCACGGGGCCCGACGACGCGGCGGTGTCCAGCGGCCCGGAGACGGCGCACGTGACGCGGAGCCCGTATCCCTCGCACGAGAGCATCCACGCGGTCGAGCGCGGACTGCCGCGGACCGCCCAGGGCTGGGAGGTCCAGCCGGAGGGACTCACGCGACTCCTGCAGCGGCTCTGGACCGAGTACGCCGAGCCCGCGGGTGTGGTGCTCTCGGTGACGGAGAACGGCGCGGCCTACGACGACACCGTCGTGGGGGAGGACGGGGAGACGCGGGTGCCCGACGCCGACCGCACCGCGTTCCTGCGCGCGCACCTCGACGCCGTGCTGGACGCCAGGGACAGCGGCGTGGACGTCCGCGGCTACTTCTACTGGTCCCTGTTCGACAACTTCGAGTGGGCCTGGGGCTACGACAAGCGCTTCGGGATCGTCCGCGTGGACTACGACACCCAGGAGCGGACGGTCAAGGACTCCGGCCGCGAGTACGCCCGGATCATCGCCGCCCGGTCCCTCTGACCCGTTCGAATCGCCCGATTGGTCCCATCTGCGGCCGAAATGGGACCAATCGGGCGACTCGAAGCGAGGATTTTCACGGCCTGGCTCCGGGTGGATGAGAATGGGGCGATGGAAGAGAGCAAGCGATGATGTCGCCCCGCGCGACCATCGAGGAGGTCGCAGCGGCCGCCGGCGTGTCCCGGTCGACCGTGTCGCGGGTGGTCAACGGGTCGACCGCGGTCAGCCCGGAAGCGCTCGCCGCCGTGCGCGCCGCGATCGACGAGCTCAACTACGTTCCGAACCGTGCCGCGCGCTCGCTCGCCTCCCGGCAGACGCACGCGATCGCCCTCATCGTCCCCGAGGACACGACCCGCTTCTTCGGCGACCCGTTCTTCGCGGCGATCGTGGCCGGCATCACCGGCGCGCTCCGCAGCTCCGACTACCTCCTGAACCTGCTGATCGCGAGCGACGACCCCGGCGACAAGATGACGAGCTTCGTGCGCAACGGCGGCGTCGACGGCGCGCTCATCGTGTCGCACCACACGAGTGACGCGTTCGTCGACCGGATCGCCGACGCGGTCCCCGTCGTCTACGGCGGCCGTCCGGTGCGCCGGGCCGAAGGCGACTACGTGGTCGACGTCGACAACGTCGCCGGGGCACGGGCGGCCACGCAGCGCCTCGTCGACATCGGACGCACCCGCATCGCCACGATCTCCGGTCCGCTCACGATGCCGTCGTCGACCGACCGCGTGCAGGGGTTCCGCGCCGCGCTCGCCGCCGCGGGGCTGACCCCCTTCGCGGAGGAGGAGGGCGACTACAGCGAGGCGAGCGGAGCCGATGCCGCCCGCCGTCTGCTCGCGGAAGGGCGGCCGGACGCGATCTTCGTCGCCAGCGACCTCATGGCCCGCGGGGCGCTCATGGCCCTCCGCGCCGCCGGGGTGCGGGTGCCGGAGGACATCGCGCTCGTCGGCTTCGACGACTCCTCGGTGGCCCTCAGCACCGACCCGCCCCTGACGACCATGCGCCAGCCCATGTACGCCCAGGGCGAGGCGATGACGCAGGTGCTGCTCTCCCGGCTTGCCGGCGAGGATCCGCCTCGGACGACCATCCTGCCGACCGAGCTCGTCGTCCGCGGCTCCGCCTGAGCCGCACCGACCGCGGACACGGGTGAGGCCCGGTCGCGGAACGACCGGGCCTCGGTGGTGCCGGAACGGGTCCGACGAGGGCGTCAGTTCCCGTAGAGCGAGACGACGCCGCTGCGGTCGACGCTGGTCATCGACAGATCGGCCGAGCTGCCGTTGCACTGCGGGTAGTGCATGATCGACGACGAGTCGTACGGCGTGAGCGGACGCCAGTTGTTGTCCTCGAAGCAGGTGCCCGCCTCCGGGCGGGTGTGCTCGTGGCGGAAGCCGAGGACGTGGCCGAGCTCATGGCCGAGCACGTTGGTCGGGGTCCACGCTCCGGCGCTCCAGATCGAGTCGTCGATGAGGACGTTCTGCTGCCGGGCCGGCGTGCTGGGGAAGAAGGCGCGGGCGATGTACTGCGTCGTGGCCACCGGCTCGACGGAGAAGACGACGGCGTTGTTCCGCGTGGTGCAGTTGGCGTCGGCGCTGCTCACGTAGCGGAAGTCGATCTTCGAGGACGCGGACTCCCAGAGTGCGGCGCCGCCCTCCATCGCCCGGACGACGTCGGCGTGACGGCTGCCGAACTTCGTGCTCACGCAGTAGGTGAGGTTGGCGACCTGGGAGGCGGACCACTTGTCGTCGATGTTGTTGACCGTGTTGACGATGAGGCCGTCGGTGCGGGTCTCCGGGCCGATCAGCCGGTCGTAGAACGCGCGCAGCTCCTTCTTGTTCGAGATCACCTCATCGCCGTTGACGACGTAGGCGCCGTCGATGTCCCGATAGGTCGACGCCGCGAACTCCTGGTACGAGGGCGCGGAGTCGTCGGGGGACGCGGCCGTGGCGGGGATGACCGCGCTGAGGCTGAGCGCGGCCGCCGCGGTGGCGGCGAGCGCGAGTTTTCTGGTGAATCGCATGGAAGATCCTCTTCGATCTGAGCGGTGCCGCGCGCCCGGTGAGCGAGCGGACTCCGGCCGGAACGGTGAGCATCGCTGCCACCGAGGGGCCGAAGCCCGCTCACGCTAACCGCGCGATTTCGACGGGGTCAAGGCGCGACACGGCCCGTCGCCCGCTTTCTGCACTCAGGTCAGGAATCGGCCGCATCCGTCGCCGTCGAAGGTGCCGCCGTGGCTCGGCCGGACGTCGGCACCGGCGGTCGACGCCCGGGCCTGGTCGTCGGTCCCTCGTCGTAGGCCGGAGGTCGAGGATGACCACGGACGCGTCTCCGCCACCCCCTCCATCGGCGGAAGACGCGTCCGTGGCCCGCTGCGGCGAACCCCCGCGCCGCGAGTGCTCGCACCCTCCATAGGTTGAACGAGCATTCAGTGATTAATCTATCCCGAGACGGCCCGTGAGGGAATTCCGCCGGACGACCCGGGAGGTGGACACCGCATGGCGCGATCGGATGCGCAGAACCGTGCGGCGCGGGAGCGCGCACGCGAGAACATCCTCCAGGCGGCGATCGAGGTCTTCAGCGAACGCGGCGTCGCCGGGGCGGGCATCGCCGAGATCACGCGTCGCGCCGGCGTCGCCCAGGGGTTGGTGAACTACCACTTCGGCGGCAAGGACCAGCTCGTCGCCGCGGTGATCGACCGGTGGTTCGAGACGGTGCTGGGGTTCGCGCAGGTCGAGGGCACGCCCGACGAGATGCTCGCCGCGATCATCGACGGGGCGATCGGCGCGACGGCCTTCGCGATGCCCCTGCAGCGTGCGGTGCTCGCCATGCAGCAGCAGCCGCTGACGCATCGGCTGTTCGCGGAGTCGGAGCAGCGATACGCGGACGGCGCGACGGCTGCCGAGGATGCCGTGCGTGCGATGTTCCGTGCCCGAGGCGCCGAGGATCCGGCGCTGGAGGAGGTCATGCTCCGCAGCACCCTGGAGGGGGTGTTCGTGAAGTACTGCGTCTTCGGCGACACGTATCCGCTCGAGGACGCGCGGCGCTGGCTGCACCGCCGGTACGGTCTGCCCGAGCCGACCGCCGCGCTGCCTGGGCTGCCGGCCTCGCCCCAGGGCGAACCCCGACCCCGGGCCACGGCGGCGCTGCGGACCGACGCGTCCTGAGCCGCGGACCCGGATCAGTCGAGGTGCATCCGCGCGAACGCGCCGAGCACGACCCGCTCCGACTGCACGAGGTACCGCTCCAACTCGGCGGCCCCGGCCTCGGCGCCCCGGGTCAGGAACGTGTCGAGGACGGCGCGGTTCTTCCGGACGAACGGCTCGTGCAGCGCGCGGGGGTCGTCGATCTTCAGGAACGCGAGGCGCAGCTCCGCCGCGACGTTCCGGTAGGTGCGGGCGAGACGCGGACTGTCGGCGAGATCGACGAGCGCGACGTGGAACGCCATGTTCGCGCTGCCGACCGCGCGCCAGGCGGACGCGTCGTCGGCCGAGACGCCGGCGACGGCGGCCTCGGCCGCGGCGACCGCGTCGGTCATGCGCTGGACGGCGGGATGCTCGGGCTCGGACTGCCGCAGAGCCGTGCACTCGATGACGCGGCGGGCGCGGTAGATGTCGATGACGTCGGCGATCGTGGGAGAGGCGACCGAGACGCCGCGGTGCGGGATGTGCGCGACGAGCCCCTGTTCCGCGAGCACCCGGAACGCCTCGCGCAGGGTGTTGCGCGACACGTCGAAGCTCTCGGCCAGAGACGACTCCGACAGCCGGGAGCCCGGGGCGACGTCGCCGTCGATGATGCGCTGACGGAGCACGTCGGCGAGCGGGCCCTGCTGGTTCATGCCTTCATCGTAGGGCGGCATCACGCCGATCATTACCGAAAAGCAATCGCGCTGTAGCACGACGGAAACATGATTGTTGAACAATCAGGTTCTGTCCGTTCTACACTGGGGGTCACCCGACACCCACCAACGACGATGGGACCCCCCTATGTCCGAGCAGTCCGCCCCCGCCCTCACCCCCGAGGACGAAGCCCGCGCCGCCCACGCGAAGAAGCGCGCCGGCCGCAGTGCCGTCATCGGCGCCATCTTCCTCATGGCCACGAGCGCCATCGGTCCGGGCTTCATCACCCAGACCGCGACGTTCACCGCCCAGATGGGAGCCGCGTTCGCGTTCGCCATCCTCGTGTCGATCCTCGTCGACATCGCGGTGCAGCTGAACATCTGGCGCATGATCACCTCGTCCGGCAAGCGGGCCGGCGAGCTCGCCAACAGCGCCATCCCCTTCTCCGGCCACGTCATCGCCGTCCTCGTCGTCATCGGCGGGCTCGCGTTCAACATCGGCAACATCGCCGGCGGCGGCCTGGGCCTGAACGCCCTCCTCGGCATCGATCCGAAGCTCGGCGGCACGCTCACGGCGGCCCTCGCGATCATCATCTTCCTCGTGAAGAAGGCCGGCAAGGTGATGGACGTCGTCCTCATCATCCTCGGCGTCGGCATGATCGTGATGACCCTCGTCGTCGCCCTCATCGCCCAGCCGCCCATCGGCGACGCCCTGCGCCAGACCTTCGTGCCCGACCAGCTCAACTTCGCCACCATCACGACGATCGTCGGCGGCACGGTCGGCGGCTACATCACCTACTCCGGCGCTCACCGCTACCTCGACTCCGGCCACGTGGGCCCGCAGTACGCGAAGCCCGTCATGCGCGCCGCCGCCAACGGCATCCTCGTGACCGGCATCATGCGCTACGTGCTCTTCCTCGCGATCCTCGGCGTGGTGGCCTCCGGCGTGGCGCTCGACCTCTCCTCGCAGGCCGCCAACCCGGCAGGGCAGGCATTCGGTGCGGTGCTCGGCGACGCCGGTCTGCGGATCTTCGGCGCGATCTTCTGGGCCGCCGCGATCAGCTCGGTCATCGGCGCCGCGTACACCTCGGCGACCTTCCTCTCGACCTTCACCGCCAAGCTCCGCGGGGGCTGGCCGCTGCAGCTCGCCACCGTCGCGTTCATCGTCGTGTCGCTGGCGGTCTACCTGGCGATCGGCACGGCCCCGGCCGCGATCCTCGTCTTCGTCGGCGGCTTCAACGGCCTGATCCTCCCCATCGGGCTGACGGTGTTCATGTACATCGGCTGGTTCCGCCGCGACCTGCTCGGCGACCGGAAGTACCCGATGTGGCTGCTCATCGCGGGCACCGTCGTGACCGCGCTCACCTGGTACATGGGCGCCGTCTCGATCGGCCCCATCTTCGCCTTCCTCGGAATCGGAGCGTGACATGGCGACCATCGACCTGAACTCGGACCTCGGCGAGAACGTCCCCGACCGGATCGTCAGCGACGACGCGAGCATGCTCGAGATCGTCACGAGCGCGAACGTGTCGTGCGGGTTCCACGCGGGCAGTCCGGAGGGGATCCGCGAGACCCTGGCCGCGGCCGTCGCCGGGGGCGTCGTGATCGGCGCCCACCCCGGGTACCGCGACTACGAGAACTTCGGGCGCACGAAGGTCGACATCGACTCGGCCACGCTGCAGGCGCACGTGGAGTACCAGCTCGGTGCGCTCCTCGGGCTCACCGCGGCGGTCGGCGGGCGGGTCTCCTACGTCAAGCCGCACGGGGCGCTCTACAACACCATCGCCCGCGACGAGCGGCAGTCGAAGGACGTCGTGGCGGCCATCAAGGCGATCGACCCCTCGCTCGTGCTGCTCGGCCTCGCCGGCGGCGTCGTGCTCGACGTCGCCGAACGAGCAGGACTCGCGGTCGCCGCGGAGGCCTTCGCCGATCGCGCCTACCAGCCGGACGGTCAGCTCGTCTCCCGCACCGAGGAGGGGGCCGTGCTGCACGAACCCACCGCGGTGGCCGAGCGGATGGTGCGCCTGGCCGCGGACGGCGTGATCCGGGCGATCGACGGCACCGACGTGGCCGTGTTCGCGCAGTCGATCTGCGTGCACGGCGACAGCCCGGGCTCGGTCGCGATGGCGGCGGAGACGAAGCGCCTGCTGCAGGCGGAGGGCATCACGATCGCCCCGTTCGCCGGAGTCTGACATGGCCGTGCTCGCGACTCCCGCCCAGCTCGCCGACGCCCGGGCCGCCCGTGCGGCGCACCGCGCCGGCCACTCCGCGCCGACCAGCGGCGTCGCCCCGGGGCTGACCCAGGCGAACCTCATCGCGGTGCCCGCGGACTGGGCCTTCGAGACCCTGCTCTACGCGCAGCGCAACCCGAAGCCCTGCCCCGTCCTCGAGGTGATCGAGCAGGGGGCGGTGGAGTCGCGGCTCGCGCCGGGCAGCGACATCCGGACCGACATCGGGCGGTACCGCATCTGGCGGGACGGCGAGCTCGTGGAGGAGGTGTCCGACGCGATGGCGGCGTGGGACGAGCATCCCGACCTCGTCGCCTTCCTCATCGGCTGCAGCTTCACGTTCGAGACGGGGCTCGTCGAGGCCGGGATCCCGATCCGTCATCAGGAGCTCGGACGCAACGTGCCGATGTACCGCACGGCGGTGGACTGCACCCCGGCCGGACGGCTGCGCGGCGAGATGGTGGTCTCCATGCGTCCGATCCCCGCGGACCGCGTGGCCGATGCCGTGCAGATCTCCGGGCGCACCCCGGCCGTGCACGGTGCGCCCGTGCACATCGGCGACCCGGCATCGCTCGGTATCGTCGACGTGATGGTGCCCGACTTCGGCGACGCCCCCGAGATCCGCCCCGGCGAGATCCCCGTGTTCTGGGCGTGCGGCGTGACCCCGCAGGCGGCGATCATGGCGTCGAAGCCGCCGTTCGCCGTCACCCACGCCCCGGGCTACATGTTCGTCACCGATGTGCCGGATGCGGAGTACCGGGTCTGATGCGCATCCTCACGGCCTCCGACAGCGCGCTGCTCGTCGAGGCGGACGACCTCGAGCAGGCCATGCGGCTGAACCTCGCATGGAGCGACGTGCCCGGCGTTCGGGAGCGCATCCCCGGCGCCCGCACCGTGCTCGTGCGCTTCGACCCGCACCGCACCTCGGCCGCCGCGCTCGCCGAGGCGCTCGCCGCGACCGAGGTCGACGCGGCGGCGCTGCCCGACGCGGGCGAGGTCACCATCCCGGTCCGCTACGACGGGGAGGATCTGGACGAGGCGGCCGCGCTCCTCGACGTCTCGGCGGAGGAACTGGTGGCCCGTCACCTCGCCGCCGACTGGCGCGTGGCCTTCTCCGGCTTCGCTCCCGGCTTCGGCTATGCCGTGAGCGGCGACCCCCTCTTCGACGTGCCGCGGCGGTCGTCGCCCCGCACCCGGGTGCCCGCCGGTTCCGTCGCCCTCGCCGGGGCGTTCAGCGGCGTGTATCCGCGGGAGAGCCCCGGTGGCTGGCAGCTCATCGGCCGGACCGCCCTGGAGATGTGGGACATCGACCGCGACCCGCCGGCTCTGCTCGTGCCGGGCCGCCGCGTGCGCTTCGTGCGTGCGGAGCGGGAGTCGGTCGCGGCGTCGCCGGCATCGGCCGACGCGACGCGGGTCGCCCGTCGCGGGGACGGTCCGGCGGTCGAGGTCGTGCGACCGTCGCTGCAGCTCCTCGTGCAGGACGCGGGACGCCCCGGTTTCGCGGCGCTGGGCGTCTCGGCCTCCGGCGTCGCCGATCGGGTCGCGATGCACGCGGCGAACCGGGCCGTGGGCAACACGCCGGCGGCGGCTGTGCTGGAGAGCGTCGGTGGGGCCGTGCTGCGCTTCCACGGCGCAGGTGTGGCCGCCGTCACCGGAGCCACGGGCTCGCTCACGCTCACCGACGCCGACGGCATCGAGCGCACGCTCCTCCCCGGCGTGCCGTTCGCGACCGTCGACGGCGACGAGCTCACGCTGGGCCATCCCGAGCGCGGTCTCCGGTCCGTGATCGCCGTCCGCGGCGGCTTCGCTCCGGCTGCGGCGCTCGACAGCTGCGCGACCGACACGCTCGCCGGGCTGGGTCCCGCGCCGTTGGCCGCCGGCGATCTCCTTCCGATCGGGGCTGCCGCTGTGGCCGCCGTGGAGCCGGATCCGGTGCCGCGCGCCCTTCCCGCAGCCGGGGAGCTGGCCACGCTGGAGATCACGCTCGGGCCCCGCGACGACTGGTTCACCGCTGCCGGCCTCGACGCGCTCACCGGGCAGGAGTGGACGGTCACGCCGCGCTCCGACCGCGTGGGCATCCGCCTGCACGGCGACGTGCCCCTGGAACGCGCGGTCGGCGGCGAGCTGTCGAGCGAAGGCGCCGTGACCGGGGCCATCCAGGTGCCGCCGAACGGCCAGCCCGTGCTCTTCCTCCCCGATCATCCGCTCACGGGCGGCTATCCCATCATCGGTGCCCTCACCGACTGCAGCCTCGACCTCGCCGCTCAGCTCCCGCCGGGCGTGCGGGTGCGCTTCACCGTCAAGGAGACCTCATGACCTCTGTGCTGATCGCCAACCGCGGCGAGATCGCGGTCCGCGTGATCCGCGCGTGCGCCGAGGCGGGCTACACGTCGGTCGCCGTCTACGCCGATCAGGACGCGGATGCCCTGCACGTGCGGCTCGCGGACGAGGCGATCGGCCTCGACGGCGACACCGCGGCGACGACGTACCTGTCCATCGAGGCGCTGATCGACGCGGCTCGCCGCAGCGGCGCCGACGCCGTGCACCCCGGCTACGGCTTCCTGTCCGAGAGTGCCGCCTTCGCGCGGGCCGTCGAAGACGCCGGACTCGTCTGGATCGGGCCTTCGCCGGAGAGCATCGACGCGCTCGGCGACAAGATGACCGCGCGCCGGATCGCGCAGCGCGTCGGCGCCCCGCTCGCCGCGGGCACGGATCAGCCGCTGTCCGGGCCGCAGGAGGCGGTGGCGTTCGCCGAGGAGCACGGTCTGCCCATCGCGATCAAGGCCGCATTCGGCGGCGGAGGCCGAGGGCTCAAGGTCGTCCGCGAGCTGTCGGAGGTCGCCGACGCGTTCGACGCGGCCACCCGCGAGGCGACCGCCGCGTTCGGCCGCGGGGAGTGCTTCGTGGAGCGCTTCCTGGAGAGTCCGCGGCACATCGAGGTGCAGGTGCTCGGCGACGGGCGCGGCGGCGTGGTCGTCGTGGGCGACCGCGACTGCTCGATGCAGCGCCGCAACCAGAAGCTCATCGAGGAGGCTCCTGCGCCCGGTCTCACGGCGGCGCAGCGGACGGCGTTCCACGACGCGGCACGGGCGATCTGTGCCGAGGTGCAGTACCGCGGCGCCGGCACGGTCGAGTTCCTCCTCGCCGCGGACGGCACGATCTCGTTCCTCGAGGTGAACACCCGGCTGCAGGTCGAGCACCCCGTGACCGAGGAGGTGACCGGGACCGACCTCGTCCGCGAGCAGTTCCGCATCGCGTTCGGCGAGGGGCCGTCCTTCACCGAGACCCCGGCGCCGACCGGGCATGCGTTCGAGTTCCGCATCAACGCCGAAGACCCCGGCCGCGGGTTCCTGCCCAGCCCCGGACGGGTGGACGGCCTGCGCATCCCCGGGGGACCCGGCGTGCGGTGGGACAGCGGCATCGAGGCCGGAGACACCGTGCAGCCCGCGTTCGACTCGATGATCGCGAAGCTCATCGTGCACGCGGACACCCGGGACGCGGCTCTCGTCCGTGCGCGTCGTGCGCTGCGGGAGCTCGCCGTCGAGGGCCCGGCGACCGTGATCCCGTTCGACCTCCGTGCCATCGACGACCCCGCGTTCGCGACCGCGACCTTCGCCGTGCACACCCAGTGGATCGAGACCGTGCTGCTCCCGGTACTGGAGGCGCAGCCACGCCCCGCGGTCGCCCCGGTCTCCGGGCTGCAGCGGTTCCCGGTGGAGATCGACGGCCGCCGCGTGATGCTCGGTCTGCCCGCGGAGCTGCTGGCGGGCATCGGCCGTCCGGGAGAGGTCGCGGCCCCCGTGCCCTCGGCGGACCCCTCCGAGCTCCGGGCCCCCGCGCCGGGCACGCTCGTCCGCTGGCTCGTCGATGACGGGGCCACGGTGGCCGAGGGGGACCCGGTGGCCGTGCTCGACGCGATGAAGATGGAGACCACGGTCACCGCCCACCGCGCCGGCACCCTCACCCCGTGCGCCGACACCGGCGCGACCCTCGCCGCCGACGCCCTCCTCGCCACGATCGCCTGACCCGTCCCCTCCCCCTCCCCATTCCGTCCCGCCCGCCCCGTCCGCCCCGTCCGCCCCGTCCGGCCCCTCCCCGTCCCGCCCCTCCGCGTGCGCAGTGCAAAAACGCCCCTCCCACATCCCTCAGACGCCCCTTTCCGATCCCGCACGCTCTGACCCCGGCAGCGCCCCCGCGTGAGAGTGCGATTACGTTCCTCCCGCCCGCGGGGAACGCCCGTTTCTGATCCCGCCCCCTCCGACCCGGGAATGTCTCCCGTGTGCGAGCGCGATTAAGTCCCTCCCACCCGCCGGGCACGCCCGTTTCTGATCCCGCCCCCTCTGACTAGGAAACGTCTCCCGCGTGCGAGTGCGATGACGTTCCCCCGATGTACCGGGCACGCCCGTTTCTGATCCCGCCCCCTTTGGCCCGCGATGGTCCTCGCGTGCGAGTGCGGTTACGCCCATCCCACCCGCCGGGGAGGAGCCTTTCGACCTCGCACCGTGGGGGCCGGACCCGCGCGCACCGCGCGGGCCGGATGTTCCTGTCCGGAGAGTGCGAAAGTGCACCTTCCGGAGACCCGGAAAGCCCCATTTCGATCCCGCACGCGACGCGGCCGACCAAGGCCGAGCGAGTGCGAAAACGCCCCCTCCTCGTGAGAGGAAGGGGCGTTTTCCATCCGGGACGTGAACGCCTCGGGCTCGCGCACCCCTCCGGCACCGGGTGCGAGTGCGAAAACGGGCCTCCGCGGAGTGCGGGAGGGGCGAAAGCCGTCCCGCACGCTTCAGGGGCCGGGGCGGGACCTACGCGGGGTCGCCGCCGAGAGGGCCGACGGGCTCGAGAGGCTTCGGGTCGTCGGCACCCGTCTTCCGCGCGCGGGCGATGAGGTTGCCCAGGTGGTAAATCAGCAGCGCCGCGACCGTCCCCAGCACGATCCCGCCGAAGGCGAAGTCGCCGAGCTGCATCGTGAACCCGGCGATGCCGATCACGAGGGACACCGCGGCGGTGTACTGGTTGACCGGACGAGAGAAGTCGACGCGGCTGTCGACCCAGATCTTGATGCCGATGATCCCGATGAGGCCGTAGAGCGCCGTCGTCGCCCCGCCGAGCACGCCCGCGGGGATCGAGTTGAACACCTCGCCGACCTTGGGCGAGAACGCCAGGAGGATCGCGAACAGACCCGCCACCCAGTACACGGCGGTGGAGTACACGCGGGTCGCGGCCATGACGCCGATGTTCTCGCCGTAGGTCGTGGTGCCCGAGCCGCCGAAGCCGCCGGCGATGGTCGTGGCGACACCGTCGGCGATGAGGGCGCGACCGGTGTGGCGGTTGATCGCGGGGTCTTCGGTCATGGTCGCGACGCCGCGCACGTGACCGACGTTCTCCGCGATGAGCACGAGCACGACGGGCAGGAACATCGCGATGGTCGACCAGGTCCCCGGCCCGACGAAGTCCGGGAACTGGAAGTGCGGGAGGCCGATCCAGGGGGCGTCCGCGATGAGCTCCGCCGGGGTCTTGTCGCCACGGAGCGGGTTGGGCACCTCGAACGAGCCGTTGAACGCGGCCCAGATGAAGCCGACGGCGACGCCGAGGAAGATCGAGATGCGGCCGAGGAAGCCCCGGAAGAGCACCGCGAAGAGGATGATCGCGACGAGGGTGATCGTGGCGGTCACGGGGTCGAGCGCGAAATTGCTCCAGGCGGTGGGGGCGAGGTTGAAGCCGATGAGCGCGACGATGGCGCCGGCGACGACCGGGGGCATCAGGGCATCGACCCAGCGGAGGCCGACGAACTGCACGACGAGACCGACGACCGCGAGGAGCACGCCCACCGCGACCACGCCCGCGAGGGCCGAGCCGGTGCCGCCCGCCGCGACGGCCGCGGTGATGGGGGCGATGAAGGCGAACGAGGAGCCGAGGTAGCTCGGCAGCTGGTTCTTCGTGATGAGGAGGAAGAGCAGCGTGCCGATGCCGCTGAAGAGCAGCGTGGTCGACACGGGGAAGCCGGTGAGGGTCGGCACGAGGAACGTGGCGCCGAACATGGCGACGACGTGCTGCGCGCCGATGGCGATGGTCGCGGGCCAGGACAGACGTTCCTCGGGGGTGACGACGGCGCCGGGCTCGACGGTGCGGCCGTTTCCGTGCAGCTTCCACAAAGCCATGTGGGCTCCTCAGGGTTCGGGATCGGGGGCGGAGTGCTGGAGCAACACTACCGATTCCTGAGTTTTCCCTGTGCGCCCGGAGGCGGCGGGGAGCGCGGCGTCAGGCGCCGAGGCGGTCGATGAGCTCGCGGTAGCGGGCGGCCGTCCGGGCCACGACCTCCTCGGGCAGCACGGGGGGCTCGCCCTGCTTGTCCCAGTTCGCCGCGAGCCAGTCGCGCACGATCTGCTTGTCGAAGCTCGCCATCCGCTCCGCCGGGGTCGACCCCGTGCGCCAAGCCTCGGCGTCCCAGTACCGGGAGGAGTCGCTCGTGAGGACCTCGTCGGCGAGGCGGAGGGTGCCGTCGGCGTCGGTCCCGAACTCGAACTTCGTGTCGGCGAGGATGAGGCCCTTCTCCTCGGCGATGGCCGCGGCACGACGGTAGATCGCGAGCGAGGCATCGCGGAGCTCGGCCGCCCGGTCCGCCCCGACGAGCTCGACGACGCGGTCGAACGTGATGTTCTCATCGTGTTCGCCCATCGGCGCCTTGTAGGCCGGGGTGAACAGCGGCTCGGGCAGGCGGTCGCCGTTCTGCAGCCCTTCCGGCAGGGCGATGCCGCACACGGTGCCGTGCTCCTGGTACTCGGCCCAGCCGGAGCCGGTGATGTACCCGCGCACGACGCACTCGATCGGCAGCATCTCGAGCGACTGGGCGAGCATGGCTCGATCGGCCACCTCCTCCGGCAGGTCGCCGTCCGTGAGGTGGTTCGGCACGTCGAGCTGGGCGAACCACCAGCGGCTGAGGCGCGTCAGCAGGGCACCCTTGTCGGTGATGCCAGGGGAGAGCACGACGTCGAAGGCGCTCACCCGGTCGGACGCGACGACGAGGATGCGGGTGTCGGCCGGGTCCTCCGAGGCGTAGAGGTCGCGGACCTTTCCGGAGTAGAGGTGTCGCCACCCGGGGATGGCCTGCGCGTTTCCTGCGGACGGTGTGCTCACCCGCCCATTATCCCGGTGATGCGTGTTCTTCCGCGCCGAGACCCCGCGTTCGCGTCGAGACCCCGGGGTGTGCGCGTCGGAACCCCGGGGTCTCGCCGGAAAACCGGGGTCTCAACGGAGGAGGGGCGGGTGTATAGTCCATGTGGACTATACGACGGGGCGACAGAGCAGGGGACGGGGGGGAGAGGCGTGGGGAAGAGCAGGGATGTGGTGGCGGGACTCACGCCGCTCGGGGTGATGGTGCTCGCGCTGCTCCGCGAGAGCGACATGCACCCGTACGAGATGGTGCGCCTGCTCCGCGCGCGTCACGACGACCGGCTCATCACCGTCACCAACGGCACGCTGTACCACACGGTCGCCCGACTCCAGCGGGCCGGTCTGCTCGACGAGGTCGGCACGGACCGCGAGGGCAACCGACCGGAGCGGACGACCTATACCCTCACCGACACCGGCCGGGAGGCGGTGGTCGCGTGGGTGCGTCGTGCCCTCCCGCGCATCGACCGCGAGACCGACGCCCGCGTCGCGCTCGCCGAGTCGCACAACCTCGACCGCGACGACGCCGTCGCGCTGCTGCAGGAGCGACGGGAGGCCCTCGTCGCCTCGTACGCGCTGCACCACGACGGCCTCGCCGCCGCCCGCACCAAGGGCGTCCCGCCGCAGGTCCTCGTCGAGATCGAGCGGCAGGAGGCGCTGCTCGATGCCGAGCTCCGCTGGCTCGACACCCTCCTCACCCGCCTCGACGGCGACGAGCTCCGCTGGGGCCCCGACGCCTTCGACGACACCGACCGCTACCGTGCTCAGCGAAAGGCTGCACAGCAATGACCGATTCCCGCCCGACCTCGGGGCCCGAGACGGGGCCCTTCGCCGCCGGTCACGCGCCGAAGAGTCCGTGGCCGGCGCTCTGGGCGCTCGTCATCGGGTTCTTCATGATCCTCGTCGACACCACGATCGTGTCCGTCGCGAACCCGGCGATCAAGGCCGCGCTCGACCCCGACACGAACAACCTCGACAACGTCGTGTGGGTCACCAGCGCCTACCTCCTCGCCTACGCCGTGCCGCTGCTCATCACCGGACGACTCGGCGACCGCTTCGGCCCGAAGAACATCTACCTCATCGGACTCGCGGTCTTCACCCTCGCCTCGCTCTGGTGCGGACTGTCGACGACGCTCGAGGGCCTGATCGCGGCCCGCGCGGTGCAGGGGCTCGGCGCCGCGTTCATGACGCCGCAGACCATGGCCGTCATCACCCGCACCTTCCCGCCGAACCGCCGCGGCGCGGCGATGGGCCTGTGGGGTGCCACGGCCGGCGTCGCCACGCTCGTCGGCCCCCTCGCGGGCGGTCTGCTCGTCGACGGCTTCGGGTGGGAGTGGATCTTCTTCGTCAACCTCCCCGTCGGCGTCGTCGCCTTCGTGCTCGCCTGGATCCTCGTGCCGAAGCTGAAGACCCACCCGCACCGGTTCGACCTCGTCGGCGTCGTGCTCAGTGCCGTCGCGCTGTTCCTCATCGTCTTCGGGCTGCAGGAGGGCGAGAAGTACGACTGGGGGACCATCGTGGGGCCGATCTCGGTCTGGGGCCTCATCATCGCCGGCGTCGTGGTGCTCGCGCTCTTCATCGTGCAGCAGGCGCGCACCCGCAGCGAGCCCCTCGTGCCCCTCGCCCTCTTCCGCGACCGGAACTTCTCCGGCGCGAACGTGGCGATCGCCGCGGTCGGCTTCACGGTGACGAGCATGTCGCTGCCGATGATGTTCTTCCTGCAGACCGCGCGCGGCCTCACCCCGACCGAGGCCGCGATGCTGCTCATCCCGATGGCCGTGCTGTCGGGCGTGCTCGCCCCGGTCGCCGGCAAGATCCTGGACCGCGTCGACCCGCGCATCATCCTCGTCCCCGGTCTGCTCTGCGTCGCAGGCGCCCTGGTCTGGTACTCGGCCCTGACCACGATGGACACCCCGATCCTGATGTTCCTGCTGCCGTCCGCGCTCATGGGCATCGGCAATGCGGGCATGTGGGGGCCGCTGGCGACCACGGCCACGCGCAAGCTGCCGCCGCGACAGGCCGGTGCCGGCGCGGGCATCTACAACACCACCCGCACCATCGGCTCGGTCATCGGCTCCGCCTCGATCGCCGCGTTCATGCAGTCGCGGCTGGAGGCGAACCTCCCCGGTCTGGCCGACGCTCCGGCCGGCACCGGGAGCGGCGCGCTGCCGCCGCAGGTCGCCGAGGGCTTCGCGGCCGGCATGTCCCAGACGCTGCTGCTGCCCGCCGGTGTGATCCTCATCGCGCTGGTCGCCTCGCTGTTCCTCCGCGGGCAGGATCGGAAGGACGAGGCCGTCGCCGCGACCCCTCCGGCGTGACCGCGATGACCCCGACACGCCGGTATCCACGCGGGTTCCGGCGCTGTTCGGGGTCGCGCCGAGATTCCGGTGCGCGGGAGGAGCGGGGTTAGGGTGGATGGTCGGCGGCCGCCGGGTCGCCCTTCCGAACCCCGAGGAGCACTCGACGTGAGCCGCCACCCATCCTCTCCGCCGAGCCGTCTGCGGCGGTTCGGCCGCACCGCCGGCGCGACCGCTCTCGCCACACTCGTCGCCGCCGGGGCGCTGCTTGCCGGAGCCGCGCCCGCCACCGCGGCCGACGACGGCGAGACCTACGTCATCGGCACCGACACGACCTTCGCGCCGTTCGAGTTCACGAACGAGTCCGGCGACCTGGTCGGCATCGACATGGACCTCCTGCGCGCGATCGCGGAGGACCAGGGCTTCGAGGTCGAGATCCGCCAGCTCGGCTTCGACGCCGCGGTGCAGGCGCTGCAGTCGAACCAGGTCGACGCCGTCATGGCCGGGATGTCGATCACCGAGGAGCGACAGCAGACCTTCGACTTCAGCGACCCGTACTTCACCAGCGGCGTGCAGCTCGGGGTGCTCGAGTCCAGCGACATCGAGTCCCTCGACGACCTCGACGGCAAGACCGTCGCGGTGAAGACCGGCACCCAGGGGCAGACCTTCGCCGAGGAGAACGCCGACGAGTACGGCTTCCGGATCACGCCCTACCAGGACACGACCGACATGGTCGATGCGGTGAAGGCCGGACAGGCCGTCGGCTACTTCGAGGACTTCCCCGTGCTCGCCTACGGCATCCAGCAGGGGTCGGGCTTCCGTCTCGTCGGCGAGCCCGCGCTCGGCGGCGAGTACGGCTTCGCGGTGAACAAGGGCGAGAACGCCGAGCTCCTGGAGATGTTCAACGCCGGCCTCGCCAACCTGCAGGACTCCGGCGAGTACGACGAGATCGTGGACACCTACCTCGCGACGGGTGACGACGCGCAGGAGGCGCAGCCCACCGACATCATCTCGGTCGCGGTGAAGTACTGGCCGGCCCTCATGCAGGGTCTGTGGCTCACCATCCTCGCCACGATCGTCGCGGTGATCGCGGCGTTCATCCTCGGGATCATCTTCGGCTTCGGACGCCTGTCGAAGTTCGCGCCGTTCCGCTGGATCGCGACGGCCTACGTCTACGTCTTCCGCGGGACCCCGATCCTGATCCAGGCGTTCTTCGTGTTCTTCGCCATCCCGCAGCTGATCCCCGACCTCAAGTTCGACCCGTTCGTGGCCGGTGCGATCACCCTGTCGCTGAACACCGGTGCGTACATGACGGAGATCATCCGCGGCGGCATCCAGGCCGTCGACCCCGGTCAGGCGGAGGCGTCGCGCTCGCTCGGCCTCAGCCACTGGAAGACGATGCGCAAGGTCGTGCTGCCGCAGGCGTTCCGGATCATGATCCCGTCGTTCGTGAACCAGGGCATCATCACGCTGAAGGACACCTCGCTCATCAGCGTCATCGGTCTCGCCGAGCTGACGTTCGTCTCGCGCCAGATCATCGCCTCGACGTATCTCTCGGCACAGGTGCTGACGATCGTCGCCATCATCTACTTCGTCGTGATCACGCTCCTGACGCTGCTCGCGAACCGCCTGGAGAGGAAGGCCAACGCATGAGCAAGATCGAGGTCAGGGACCTGCACAAGTCGTTCGGCGACAACGAAGTGCTCAAGGGCATCGACCTCACGGTCGAGGACGGTGAGGTCATCGCCGTGATCGGCCCCTCCGGCTCCGGCAAGTCGACGCTGCTGCGCTGCCTCAACAAGCTCGAGGAGCCGACGTCGGGGCACGTGATCATCGACGGGGTCGACCTCACCGACAAGAGCGTGAAGCTGGACGAGGTGCGCCAGCGCATCGGCATGGTGTTCCAGCACTTCAACCTGTTCCCGCACATGACCGTGCTGGAGAACATCACGCTCGCCCCGGTCGAGCTCGGCCGCATGACGAAGGTCGAGGCCCGCGACCGCGCCCGCTCGCTGCTCGAGCGCGTCGGCCTGTCGGAGAAGGCGGACGCGAAGCCCGCGTCGCTCTCCGGCGGTCAGAAGCAGCGCGTGGCCATCGCCCGTGCACTCGCGATGGACCCGGAGATCATGCTGTTCGACGAGGCCACCAGCGCTCTCGACCCGGAGATGGTCGGCGAGGTGCTGCAGGTCATCCGCGACCTCGCCGAGGGCGGCATGACCATGGTGCTCGTGACTCACGAGATGGGCTTCGCGCGCGAGGTGTCCGACCGCACGGTCTTCATGGACGGCGGAGTCGTGGTCGAGGAGGGGACTCCCGCCGACCTGTTCGGCGCCCCCAAGAACGAGCGCCTCCAGGACTTCCTGTCCAAGGTCCTCTGACCCCGTTCGAGTCGCTCAAATGGCTGCATTCCCGGTCGGGATGCAGCCATTTGCGCTACTTCAACGGGGACGGTCAGTCAGCGACGCGGGCAGCGATGTCGGTGCGGTGGTGGGACCCCTCGAGGCGGATGCGGCCGAGGGCGTCGTAGGCGCGGTCGCGGGCGGTGCGGAAGTCCGGGGCCACGGCGACCACGTTCAGGACACGGCCACCCGTCGCGATGAGCGAACCCCCCGGGGCGTCGGGGCTCGCGGTCGCGGCGTGCACCAGGCGGACACCCTCCACGGCGGCGGCCTCGTCCAGACCCTCGATCGGGCGCCCCGTCTGCGGCGCCTCCGGGTACCCCTCGCTCGCCAGGACCACGGTGATCGCGACCTCATCGCGGAACACGGGCTCCGGCTGGTCCTCGAGCGTGCCGGAGGCGGCGGCGAAGAGGAGCTGGGACAGCGGGGTCTCCAGTCGCGGCAGCACGACCTGGGTCTCCGGGTCGCCGAAGCGTGCGTTGAACTCGATCACGCGCACGCCCTGCGGGGTGAGGATGAGCCCGGCGTAGAGGAGGCCGATGAACGGGGTCCCCTCCGCGTCGAGCTGCCGGACGACCGGGAGGGCGACGTCGCGGATGACCTCTTCCACGAACGCCTGCTCGCTGCCGAACTGCTCCGCGAGCCAGGGCAGCGGGGAGTATGCCCCCATGCCGCCGGTGTTGGGGCCGGCGTCGCCGTCGAGGGCCCGCTTGAAGTCCTGTGCCGGGCTGAGCGCGCGCACGGTGTCGCCGTCGCTGAGGAAGAACAGCGAGACCTCGGGGCCGGACAGGAACTCCTCGACGAGGACGGGGCCGGCCGGGAGGTACTGCTCCGCGTGGGCCAGGGCCTCGGCGCGGTCGGAGGTGACGATGACGCCCTTGCCCGCGGCGAGCCCATCGGCCTTGACGACGTAGGGGGCGCCGAGGTCGTCGAACGCGGCCTCGACCTCCGCGACCGTGGCGGCGCGGACCGCGCGGCCCGTCGGCACGCCGGCGGCGTCCATGACGCGCTTGGCGAAGGCCTTGGAGCCCTCGAGCTGCGCGGCGGCCTTGCCCGGCCCGAAGACGGGGATGCCGCGGCCGCGGAGCTCGTCCGCGACGCCCGCCACGAGAGGGGCCTCCGGGCCGATGACGACGAGGTCGACCGCGTGCTCGTTCGCGAAGGCCGTGACCGCGGCGCCGTCGAGCGGGTCGAGGGCGACGGGTGTCGCGTCCTGCGCGATGCCGGCGTTGCCGGGGGCGACGAGGATCTCGTGCGCGGGGGACTCGGCGCGCAGCGCCAGGATGATCGCGTGCTCACGGGCACCGGAACCGAGGACGAGGATCTTCACCCGTCCAGCCTATCGAGGCGCGTGCGCGAGGTTTCGGTGGGTCCCGGTCAGAGCTCGATGGGACGCTCGTCCGCCGTGGCCCAGGGCACGGTCCAGCCGGTGGCGTCGAACAGGGCGTCGAGCACCATGGCGGTGAAGCCCCACACGATCGTGCCGTCGACGTCGAACGCGGGCCCGCGGAACGTGCGCCCGGCACGGGACAGGGTCGAGGTGAAGCGGGTCGCCGGGTCGAGGAGCTGCGCGACGGGGACGCGGAACACCTCGACGGTCTCCGCGTGGTCGACGGCGACGACGCGCGACGGCGACTGCCACCAGGCGAGCACCGGGGTGACGAGGTGGTTGCTCGCGGCGAGGGGGATCACGGGGAGCGTGGCGAGCACCTCGACTCCCGCGGGATCGAGGCCGGTCTCCTCCTCGGCCTCGCGCAGCGCCGTGGCGACCGCGTCGGCATCGGCCGCTTCGGCGCGCCCGCCGGGGAAGGAGACCTGGCCCGGATGCGAGGAGAGGGTCGGGGCGCGACGCTGCAGCAGGACGTCGAGGTCGCGCGCGACGGCCGCATCGACAGTCGGTGCGGGGATGCGGTCGAGGACGCCGAAGAGGATGAGCACCGAGGCGTCGTGGGCGCGGCCCGGATCCGCGAGCGGAGGGATCGGCACGCTCCAGGAGTGGTCGGCCGCGGCGGCGAGCAGCTCGGCGCGGGCGCCCTGGGGATGCATGCTCATGCCATCGAGCTTATGACCGGGGCCGCCGCGGCGGATCTAGGGTGGGGGGATGGCCAGGAAGATCGACATCGTCGACGGACGCGCAGCGCTCGGTGCCGTGCGCGACGCGGAGGCCGCGGGGACGAAGCCGACGCGGCCGGAGCTCGCCACCGCGGTGCGCTACCTGCTGCAGCTGCTCGACGAGAAGGCGCCGGGCAACAGCGTCGAGGTGCGCGTCCCGCCGTTCGGAGCGGTGCAGGTGATCCAAGGGCCGCGGCATACCCGTGGGACTCCGCCGAACGTGGTGGAGATGGACGCCGCCACCTGGATCGCGGTCGCCACCGGCGCGGAGGCATGGGCGGACGCCGCGACGGCCGGACGCATCCACGCCTCGGGCACGCGCGCGGATCTCACCGGAGTCCTCCCGCTGCGCCCCTAGCGCCGGGCCACCACGAGCGGCACCCCGGTGTGCGGATGCGGGAAGACATCGACGGGCTGCCCGTAGACCTCCTCGATCCGTGCGGCCGTGAGGACCTCGGCCGGCGTGCCGGTGGCGGAGACCCGACCGCCCGCGAGCAGAGTGACGCGGTCGGCGTGCGCGAGAGCGGCGTTGAGGTCGTGCAGCACGACCGCGACCGCGACCCCGGCCTTCGCCCGCCTGCGGATCACCCGCATGACGTCTTCGTGATGCTTCAGGTCCAGGGCCGCCGTCGGCTCGTCGAGCAGCAGGATCCCGGTGTCCTGGGCGAGCACGCGGGCCAGCGCCACCCGCGCGCGCTCACCCCCGGAGAGCGAGGGGACGGAGCGCTCCCGCAACGCCGTGACCTCGGTCGTCGCCATCGCCGCCGCCACGGCGCTGTCGTCCTCCTCGGCGGCCGGGCTCCGCGCCCACGGCGTGCGTCCCATCCGCACGACCTGCTCGACCGTGAAGGGGAAGGTGACGGCGTTCTCCTGCAGCAGCACGGCGCGTTGCCGGGCGAGGTCGCGAGGACGGACACCCGTGACCGGACGGCCGTCGAGGAGGACGGTGCCGGACTCCGGAGCGACGTCCCCCGCGAGCACGCCGAACAGGGTGGACTTGCCCGCGCCGTTCGGCCCGACGAGGGCGTGCACCTCGCCGGCGTGGATGGAGATGGCCGCGTCGTCGAGGATGGTGCGTCCTTCCCCGACCCGCACCGTGAGCCCCTGGCCCCGCAGGCGCGGGCTCACGCCCATCCTCCCGACCGCCGCCGCGTCCGCACGAGAAGCCAGAGGAAGAACGGGCCGCCCACGAGGGACGTGATCATGCCGATGGGGAGGTCCGCGAGCGGCACCGCCGTGCGCGCCACGAGGTCGGCGGCCGCGATGAGGAGCGCGCCGCCGAGGGCGGATGCGATCACGAGCGGGAGGTGTGCGGGGCCGATCAGCATGCGCATCAGGTGGGGCACGACGAGGCCCGCGAACCCGATGATCCCCGCGAAGGCGACCGCGGCGCAGACGAGCAGTGCCACCGTGACGATCACGACCATCCGCAGCAGCTCGACCGGCACGCCCAGGTGCCGGGCGGTGCGCTCGCCGAGGGCGAAGAGATCCAGACCCGGCGCCACGATCAGGGCGACGACGATCCCGATCGCAACGAGCGGCGCGACGAGCTGGATGTTCGACCAGAGGGCGCCGTTCAGCGAGCCGAGCTGCCAGAACACGATCTGCTCGCGCGTCGAGGTCGTACCGAGGAACGTGAGGAAGGCCATGCCGGCGCCGGCGATGGCGTTGATCGCGATGCCGGTGAGCAGCAGCGTGACCACTTCGGTGCGACCGCCGGAGCGGCTCAGGAGGTAGACGGAGAAGACGGCCGCGAGACCCCCGAGGAAGGCGAAGGCGGGCGTGGTCCACATGCCGAAGGTGGCCAGGCCGAACGTGATGCTGGCCGCCGCTCCGAGCGCCGCGCCGGAGGAGACGCCGACGACGCCGGCGTCCGCGAGAGGGTTGCCGAAGATGGCCTGCATGAGCACGCCGGAGACCGCGAGCGCGGCGCCGACGAGCAGGCCGAGGACCAGTCGGGGGAGGCGGAGGTTGTAGATCACGCCGTCGTCGGTCGCCGCGGCCGGAGTCCCGGCGGTGTCGATGCCGAGGCCGCGCAGGAGGACGTCCAGGAGCGCGGTCGGCGACAGGTCGTACTGCCCGCTCGTGATCGACGCGACGCCCGTGACGAGAAGGCCGATGACGAGGGCGATGACGACCGTCGCGAAGCGTAGTCCCCGATGCCGGGTCGGCGTCGGGGTGACGACCTCGCCGGTCACGAGGCGGGTTCCGGCGCGTACAGGGCCCGCGCGAGGGCGCTGATCACATCGGCCGACCGGGGGCCGAAGCTGAGGATCTCGGCGTCCGCCATGTCGATCACCCGCCGGTGTGCTCCTGCGGGGGTCTCGGCGATGGCGGGGATGCGTTCGATGAGCCCGTCGACGCCGCCCACCGATTCCAACCCGTCCGTCATCATCACGAGCACGTCGGGCTGCGCGGCGACGAGTGCTTCCGCGGTCATCGGCTTCATGCCCTCCCAGCCGATCTCCTCCGCGACGTCGACACCGCCGACCGCATCGATGAGGGAGTCCGCCCCGGAGTCCTCGCCGAAGATGTAGTACACGTTGGCGCTCCCGCGTACGTACAGGAAGAGCATGCGTGCGCGGTCCGCCGCGGCGGACGGGGTGACGTCGGCGATCTCCGCGATGGCGGCGTCGAGCTCGGCGTCGAGGCGGGCGCTGAGCGCCGTGCCGCGCGTCGGGACGCCGAGGGCCGTGGCGATCTCCGTCACGAGCGCGTCGGTGGTGTCGATCCGGCGGTCGCTGGAGATGACGACGACCGCGATGCCCGCATCCCGCAGCTGCTGGCGGACCTCCTTCGGGCCGATCGTGGTGTCGGTGAGCACGACGGTCGGGGCCAGTTCGAGGATGGCCTCCGGGTTGAGCGTGTGCCCGGTCTTGGTGACGACCGGGAGATCCTCGGTGCCGGGGAACTGCGTGGACGCGTCGCGTCCGACGACCTGATCGCCGAGCCCGAGCGCGAACACCGTGGCGGCGATCGTGCCGGAGATGTCGATCGGGAGGATGCGATCGACGTCCGTGATCTCGACCTCGCGGCCTTCGCTGTCGGTCACGGTGACCGGGAGCGCCGGGGCGGTGTCGTCATCGACAGGCGCGACCGCGTGACTCGCGAGGCACGCGGTCGAGGGGCCCGTCGCTGCGCGCACGTCGGCGACCAGGTCCAGATCGGCGAGAGGAGTCGAGGCCTGCGGGCAGGCGTCGTCGACAGGGGGTGCCGCCGACCCGGGGCCGGAGTCCGACCCGGCGCACGCGGCCAGTCCGAGGGCCAACGCGGCGGCGAGAAGCAGGGCAGGAGCGCGTCGCATTAGGCAAGGCTATCCTAAAACTTGACGCCCTCACTGGCGCCCCTCTACGCTCGGGATCGGCGGCTTGCTTAGCCAAGCCTAACCAAAGTCCACCCTCGCCCGACTGCCATGCGGCGCCGCAGGGGCGCGCGATCGATCGCGCCCGGCGCGCCGCGGAGAACCGTGAACGCCACAGCACATACGCCCTCAGCGAGCACACGCCTGCGTGTCCTGCTCGCCGCCCTCGTCTCCTTCGTCCTCGTCGCCGCCGGGGCGATGGTCAGCCCACCGGCCCACGCGGCTGCGGCGACCGTCACCGCGGCGGTGTCGTCCGCCGACACCAGCGGCCTCACCGTGCAGGTGCGGGCCGAGGGGCTGCCCGACGTGACGGGCGTCTATGCCGCACTGATCGTGTCGGGCACCGAGAGCGGCATCTCCGCCGGTGGTGGCTACGCCGCGTTCGCGCTGCCCTTCCCGAGCGTGCAGCAGGGGGCCGCGTCCTTCACGCTGCAGGCGCCCGTGGCGTCCCTGGACCGGACGAAGACGTACGAGGTGCTCGTCTGGCAGCAGCACACCGCGCCGACAGCCGCCACGATCTACGGCCGCGGCGACGTCACGGTGACAGCTGCGCAGTGGGACACGGTCTTCGGAACGACGCCCGTCGAGCCGGGTGAGACGGAGCCGGGTGAGACGGAGCCGGGTGAGACGGAGCCGGGAGAGACGACTCCCGGCGAGACGGAGCCCGGGGAGACCGAGCCCGGGGAGACGGCCCCGGGCGAGACCGAGCCCGGGGAGACCGAGCCCGGGGAGACCGAGCCCGGGGAGACGGCCCCGGGCGAGACCGAGCCGGCGCCCGCCGAAGCCGCCATCGAGGTGTTCCTCGCCGACGGCACGACGCCCGCTGCGGGCGCTCGCCTCCAGGCCGGCGACGAGATCGTCGTCAAGGGCACCGGATACGACCCGACCGCGAACGTCGGCGGACGCGGCGTCCCGATCCCGTCGAACCTGCCCCAGGGCGCCTATGTGGTCTTCGGCAACTTCGCCGCGACGTGGCAGCCCTCGCAGGGGGCGCCGTCCTCGGCGCGTTCGGTCGGTGCTCAGGCCTGGGCGCTCGCCGAGGAAGTGCTGACCCAGGTTCCGACGCAGTACCAGGGTGCGATCCGCGCACAGTGGGTGGACATCTCGCCCGACGGCTCGTTCCAGGTCACGCTCACGCTCAAGGACACCCCGGCGACGCCCGGCTCCTACGGCGTGTACACCTACCCGGCAGGCGGTGTCGTCAACGCCGACCAGGAGCGCAGCGTCGCTCTGGACTACCGCATCGCCTCGGGGCTGACGACCACCGTGACCGCGGCGACGGCCGAGGACGGCCTCACGGTCACGGCCGCGGCGACGAAGCTCGGTGCCGTCACCGGTGCCTACGCCGCGCTGATCGAGAAGGGTACGGAGGCCGACGTCACCGCCGGAGGCGGCTTCCTCGCGATGCAGTACGTGCGCGGCATCACCGGCGGCGGCTTCAGCGTCGACCTGACCGCGGCGGCGAGTGCTCTGGACCGCTCGAAGACGTACGAGGTGATCGTGTGGCAGCAGCACACGATGCCGACCGCGGACACCATCTACGCGCGCTCCACCGTCACGGTCACCGACGCGCAGTGGAACGCCTTGCTGCCCTCCTCCGGACCGTCGGTCACGACCGCCGTCACCGGCGCCACCGCCGCGGACGGGCTCACGGTGAAGGTCACTGCCGCCGACCTCGGCGCGGTCACCGGCGCCTACGTGGCGCTCATCGAGGCGGGGACGGAGTCCGACGTGACCGCCGGCGGCGGCTTCCTCGCCATGCAGTACGTCCGGAACATCGGCTTCGGAGTCTTCGCCGTCGACCTGAACGCGGCGGCGAAGAACCTCGACCGGACGAAGACATACGAGGCGATCGTGTGGCAGCAGCACACGATGCCGACCGCCGACACCATCTACGCGCGCGCAGCGGTCACGATCACCGACGCGCAGTGGCGCGCACTGCTCGGCGAGAAGCCGACCGAGCCGAAGCCCCCGGTCACGCCGAAGCCCCCGGTGACGCCGACGAAGCCGGCCGCGACCGTCCCCGGCGGGTCGCTGCGCTGGGCCATCTCGTCCTCGTTCACGAACTACATCACCGGCCCGATCGCCCAGGGCGCGATCGCCGTGTCCGGTGGCGCCACCCGGTCCGGCGGCCAGTTCCAGTTCGGGCAGACCGTGGGCGGCGACTTCGACGCGGCTTCCGGACGCGGCAGTGTCGTCTACCGCGGTGCCGTGCGCTTCACCGGCCACCACGGGGTGCTCGACGTCACGGTCGCCGATCCGATGATCCGGATCACCTCGGCGTCCTCCGCCACGCTGTTCGTGACGAGCGGGGGTGCGCAGGTGCCGTTCGCGACCCTCGACCTCTCCCGCGCCGTCCGCACGACGGCCGGTGGCGCCGTCACCTACACGGCGGCACCCGCCGCCCTCACGGATGCCGGACGCGACCGCGTCCTCTCGGGGTACGGCACCACGCTCAACCCCGTCTCGTTCACGATCGGCTCCGTCGCCGCCGCTCCGTCGGGTACGACGGGAACGGTCGCGGCGGCCGCGGTCGTCCCGAAGGCCACGCTCCCGACGACCGCGCCGACGGCGGCCGGCATCGAGGTCGACGAGGAGAACCTCGCCGCGCTCGCCGCCGGGAAGACGGCCACGGTCTCCGCCTCCGGCTTCCGTGCGAACGAGGAGGGCATCAAGGTCGTCGTGTACTCGACCCCGGTGCTGCTCGGCACGGTGACGGCCGACGCGGCGGGCGTCGCGACGTGGTCGGGTGCCCTCCCGGCCACACTCGCGGACGGCGAGCACACGCTCACCTTCCAGGGCTCGGTCGATCGCGGTCTCGCGTTCACGCTCGCCAGAGCGACCACGGAGATCGGCGTGTGCACGGTCGAGGGGGCGACCCTGCACTGGGGCTACAAGGAGTCGTTCCGCACGTACATCGAGGGCATCGCGCGGGGCGGCTGGACGCTCACCGACGTGGCCTACGAGTACCCCGCCTTCGTGTGGTCGAACGGCACCGGTTCGCTGCACGACGCGGCGGGCTCGGGCCTGGTCACCTACGGCGGCAGCATCACCTTCACGGGCCACGATGGGGCGCTGAACACGACGCTGGCGAACGCGCGGGTCGAGCTCACGGGCGACACCGGCTACCTCGTGTTCGACGTGACCGGGACCACGCAGGCGGGAGAAGCGGTGGCGCAAGAGGGCGTGCGTCTCGCCGAGTTCGCCCTCGCGGACGCCGCCGTCGTCGACGGCGCGCTGACCCTCGATGCGGTTCCCACGACGCTGACCGCGGCCGGTGCCTCCGCGTTCGGCACGTATGAGGCGGGCGAGGAGCTCGACCCGGTCTCCGCCGTGATCCCGGTCGACGGCGCCTGCGGCACTCCCGCCGAGGAGGAGTCCGAGCCGGAGGCCGAGGCGGACGCGGCGGTGACCGCGATCAGCGCGCCGGTCGCCACCGAGGAAGCTCCGGTGTGGCCCTGGATCGTGGGCGGTCTGGTGGTCGTGGCGCTGGCCGCGACGGGCGGCGTGCTGATCGTGCGTCGCACCCGGAGGGGGGAGCCGGCCGAGACGACGACCGAGGTCTGAGTCCGGCGGCTACCGGAACCGCCCTCCCCGGTGATCGGGGAGGGCGGTTCCGTGTGCGGCTGCGTACGCCCGCAGAGGGTGGGACAATGGAGGCATGCCCTCCCACGACACCCACCAGACCGTCGAAGCGACCGTGCGCCGCGTACCGCGGTACGGCGTGCTCATGGGCATCGGGGTCGTGCTGGGCATCATCGCCGCCGGCATCTTCACGATGGTCGGCAGCTTCGAGCAGTCGCAGGCGCTCGACGTCGTCTACCCGCCTGGTCAGGTCTTCGGCTTCCTGCTGCTGTGGACCGTGCCGATCGGGCTGGCGCTGGGTGGCGTCGCCGGTCTCGTTCTCGAGCGGATCGCCCGCCGCCATGACCGCGTCGTGAGGGTCGACCGGGAGACCGTCATCGACGAGGACGACACGACGACCGACCGCGCCTAGGCGAGCTCGGCGATCACGGGACGGATGGCGGAGTCGAACGCCACGACGTCCCGGCGGAGCCCATCGGTCACCGCGACCGTGAGGTCGCCGATCCACCAGATCCCGCGCTGCGACAGCGGCAGCACCTGCACGTTCAGCTCGAACGAGTGCGCGCGGCGTCCGATATCGCGTTCGAACTCCGCGATCGCGCTCGCGTACGCCCGATAGGCGTCTCCGCCCGTGTGGCTCTTCATCGACCCGACGTATCGGTCGTGCGCGGCGTTGGCATACCGGAGCGCAGTGCCGGCATGCGGACGGATCGCGGTCGAGAGCGCTTCGGCGCCGGTCGCCGGGAGGGCCACCAGGGTGTCGAAACCGTCGATCAGCTCGAGCGGGACGCCGGAGTGGTGGGCCCGCGGCTCCACGGTCATGTCCCAGTAGCCCTGCCACTGCGTCTCGACCTCGGGGGAGGCGTCCGGAGCATCGGGCGCGCGCACGGACAGGTCGCGGAGGGACGGCAGATCGAGGGGCGCCCTGATGCCCAGCAGCTGGCGCAGGGCGAGCGCGACGAGCACGGGGACGCTCGCGTCTTCGCGGATGAGCCACTGCGGCTTGTCGGCCATGGCCCCCATCGTAGGCGGGTGCGGCAGCCGTGCGGAGTCCCGGCACGGTAATGCCCACTGCGAGCCGCGTCAACCCTCGCTGTGATCGCCGCACCCGGGGGTAAACCTGCTCACACGTCGGCGGCCGTCGGCGGGAGTCGAGAGGAAGAACGATGTCGCAGAGCAATGCAGAAGGTGCCGCGGGCAGCGGTACGACCGAGTCTCCGGGCGCCGTCCGGACCGCCGCGCATGAGGCCGCGGGTGTCGCCGACACGGCGAAGGGCCAGGCCGCGGACGTCGTCGAGACGGCAAAGGCCGAAGCGGGGGCGGTCGCCCACGAGGCCAAGGATCAGGTGCGCGACCTGTACCACCAGACCAAGACGGAGCTGTCGGAGCAGGCGGCGGTGCAGCAGCGCCGCGTCGCGGACGGACTCCGGTCCGTGGGCGGGGAGCTGGGCACGATGGCGGAGCGTTCCGACGGCGGTGTCGCCGCCGACCTCGTGCGCCAGGCATCGACGCGCATCCAGGGCATCGCGGGCTGGATCGGCGACCGCGACCCCGGGTCGCTGCTCACCGAGGTGAAGTCCTACGCGCGGGCGAAGCCCGGCACGTTCATCGCGGTGGCCGCACTCGCCGGTCTCGTCGCCGGCCGGCTGACCAGGGCGCTCTCCGAGGGCGCCGCGGAGTCCGCCTCGTCCGGCGCGGCATCGGGCTCCGGCTCCCCGTCGGTGGCGGGAGCGGCGGCACCCGCGGTCCCGCCGCGTCCCGTCGTCGCCCCGGCGACCACGCCCGGCGCCGTCCCCGGCAGCGCGGGCGCCGCGGGAGTGGTCGGAGGCGCGGGCACCGCAGAGAACACCACTCTCGGTGAGCCGCCGCTGCCCACCGACGGCACCGTGCCCGGAGCGCCGGACGGCATGAGCGGGATCGACGCCGGCACCGCCCCGTGGGGCGTCACGCCGCGCGGCGAGACGGTCGACGACGGGGACACCCCGCTCTACGACCGCACCGACGCCGCCACCCGCGGATCCGACGAAGAGGGGCGACCATGACCGACGCCACCCCCACGCCCTCGGAGCAGAAGGCCGAGACCACGTCACTCGGCGATCTGCTCAGCGAGGTCACCACCGATCTGTCGACCCTCATGCGGCAGGAGCTGGAGCTCGCCAAGGCCGAGCTCAAGCAGTCCGCCACGCGCGCGGGCCGGGGGGCGGGGATGCTCGGCGGAGCGGGATACGGCGCACTCATGGCCGTGTTCTTCCTGTCGGTCGCCCTCTGGTGGGCCCTCGGGGCCTATGTCACCGGCCTCGGCTGGTCGGCCGTGATCGTCGCCGTCATCTGGGCGGTGATCGCCCTCGTCCTGTTCGTGATGGGACGCAAGCAGTTGAAGAGCATCGAAGGGGCTCCGCGCACCGTGGACAGCCTCAAGCGCATCCCTGATGCGGTGAAGAGGAATGAGGAGAACAAATGAGCGATTCACCCGACGCGATCCGCGCCGACATCGAGCGGACCCGAGCGGAGTTCGGCAGGGATGTCGATGCCCTCGCCGACAAGGTCACCCCCTCGAAGGTCGTGCACCGGCAGACGCAGAAGATGAAGGGCGCCGTGCGCTCGGCGGTCGACCGTGTCATGGGCGCCGCCGACGACGCCGGGGACCGATTGGAGGATGCCTCCTCCTCGGTCGCCGACGCCGGACGGCACACCGTGGCCAAGGCGCAGGGCAACCCGCTGGCGGTGGGGCTCATGGCCTTCGCTGCGGGGCTCGTCGTGGCCGCCGTCATCCCCGCCTCCTCGAAGGAGAAGGAACTGGCCGAAGACATCAAGGAGAAGGCCCAGCCTCTCGTCGATGAGGCGACCGACGTCGCCAAGACCATCGGCCAGGATCTCAAGGAGCCGGCACAGGAGGCCTTCGCCGCCGTCAAGGACGAGGCCGCCGGTGCCGCCGCCCACGTCCGTGACGACGCGACCCACGCGGTCGACGAGGTCAAGAGCAGCGCGCAGGACGCCCGCGACAACGTCGCCGGCGGGAACTGATCCCCGCGCACCCGCCACAGGAAGGGCCCGGTCCGATCCGTCGGACCGGGCCCTTCGCGTGCCGCGGGCCGGGTCAGGTCTCGATGCCGGTGCGTCCCGGTGCGGAGTCTGCGCGGGTCCGGACGCGCCGGCTGAGCAGGACCCCCGCCGCGAGGGCCAGCACCGCCCCGGCGGCGAGTCCGATCAGGCCGCCGGCGTCGCCGCCGGTGGCCGCGAGGCCCCGGGAGGGGGGAGCGGGCGGCGTCGCGGGAGCCGAGGGGGAGGGCGGCTCGACCGTGGTCGGCGGCGTGGTCGGGGACGGCGGGGAGAGCGTGGTCGGGTTACGCAGCTCGACGGTCACGACGGAATCCGCGCTGATCGTGAGCTGTGCGCCTCCGTCGGTCGCGGTCACCCCGTCGCCGGTGAACTGCGGGCTTCCCCACCCGACACCGGGCACGGCCTCCGCGGTGTGCTCGGACAGCGTCACGACCGCGCCCACCGGGATCTGCGCGACGTCGCGCGCGGTGCCGTCCGCGGGCAGCATGAGCGTTCCGGTCACCGCACCGTCCGCGCTGGGGTAGGAGTAGTCGACGGCGAACGTCGCATCGGTCGGGACGAGGGATGCTCCCTCGCCGACGATCCGTTTCGCGACCGAGAACCCGCCGCGCCCGTCCCCTTCGCCGTCGCCGCCCGCCACGCTCGCGGTCACGGTCGCCGTGGTGGTGGTGACGCTCGATCCGGAGACGGTGTTCGCGAACACCTGGCCGTTGTGCGCATCCGCCGGCAGCTCGGTCTGATACGACAGCCGATACAGGCGGTCTGCCTGCGCCGGCGCCGTGAGCTCCACGGTGAACGACGAGCTCGCGGTGCCCGGAGTGAGGACGAAGTCCGACCCGGCCGCGAGCGGGTGGAAGTCCGCCGGGTCGAACAGGCCGCCTGCCCACGCGTCGGTCGCGACCGAGCCGATCGCCACGGTGTCGGGCAGCAGGTTCAGTCCCGGGGTCGCGGTGTCCGTGAGGGGCGGGCGTTCTCCACCGAGCAGTCGTCCGGGGATCCAGATGTACCACTCGATCGTCCCGTCGGTCGTCTGCACGCCCGACTTGGTCGCATCCGTCGGCACCGGCTCCGGGCGCTGGGGGCCCACGCCGCCGCCGGGGATCTCCACGGTGATCGGACCACCGTCCCCGGTGGTGAACGTCACGGTGTCCTCCTCGGTGGTCTCCTCCGCCTTCATCTGGAAGAACAGGGTGCCGTGGACGTTGTCATGCGTGAGGACGTAGTCGCTCAGCGTGCAGGCGATGGCGGTCGCCGCGACGGTGCAGGTGCCGACGGTCGCGCCGGCGGGGTCCCGCAGGGGGAACGTCGCAGCCACCCCGACGAAGCGGGGCGTCGTGGGAAAGGCGAGCGAGAAGGTGTCCCCCGGTTGCGCGCTGTCCGGAACGGCCCAGGTGGCCTCGAGTCGGAGGGTGTCGTACAGGTGGATGTCGCCTGTCGGTTCCACCACCGTCACCGCCGTGATGGCATCCAGCTCCGCCGCCTGCGCCGTCGGCGGCACCGCGAGTCCGACCAGGGCCAGGAGGGCGACGGCGCTGCTCGCCACGCCCCGGCTTCGCCTGCGTCGTCGCTCCGTTCTCTTCTTCTGTATGCGCACAGTCCACCTCTCCTGTTCTTTCCGGGACACCCGGTCGTCGAGCCCGCCCGATTCGCCGACAGACTCTCACATGCGCGGATGATTACGCTACAGATGAGGACGTTTCGATATCGCTCGATCCGCCCCGCGCTCGAAGCGGACCGCGAGCCGACGGGGCGCCCGCGGGCGGTAGGCTGTTCGAGTGGCTGCCTCCCCCACCAACCCCTATTCCGAAGCCGGCGTCGACACCGCGGCGGGTGACCTCGCCGTCGAACTGATGAAGTCGTCCGTGCGCGCGACGCACGGCCCCGAGGTGCTCGGCGGTGTCGGCGGTTTCGCCGGTCTGTTCGACGCCAGCGCCCTGCGCGACTTCCGGCGTCCGCTGCTCGCGACCAGCACCGACGGCGTCGGCACCAAGGTCGCCATCGCGCAGGCCATCGACAAGCACGACACGATCGGCCAGGACCTGGTCGGCATGGTCGTCGACGACATCGTCGTGGTGGGCGCGAAGCCCCTGTTCATGACCGACTACATCGCCTGCGGCAAGGTCGTCCCCCAGCGGATCGCCGACATCGTGCGCGGCATCGCCGAGGCGTGCGCCGCGACGGGCACCGCGCTCGTCGGCGGCGAGACGGCGGAGCACCCCGGTCTCCTCGGCCCGCGCGACTACGACGTCGCCGGCGCGGCGACGGGCGTGGTCGAGGCCGACGCCATCCTCGGCGCGGAGCGCGTGCAGGACGGCGATGCGGTCATCGCGGTCGCCTCCAGCGGCCTGCACTCCAACGGCTACTCGCTCGTGCGCCACATCATCACCCGAGCCGGGATCTCCTACGGCGACAACTCCGCAGACTTCGGGTCGACCTGGGGCGAGGCTCTGCTCGAGCCCACGCGCCTCTACACGCTGCCGCTGCTGCGCCTGATCGAGGCCTCCGGCGGAGTCCACGCGCTGAGCCACGTCACCGGCGGCGGCATCGCGGCGAACCTCGCGCGCGTGCTCCCCCAGGGAAGCTGGGTCGAGGTCGACCGCAGCACCTGGTCGCCGAGCCCGGTGTTCCGCGTGCTGAGCGACATCGCCGGTTCCACGCTGGAATCCGCCGAGGGTACCTGGAACCTCGGCGTCGGATTCCTCGCCGTGGTGGCGGCGGACAGGACGGACGCCGCGATCGCGGCGCTGAACGCCGAGGGCATGCCCTCCTGGCAGGTCGGCACGGTGGGCTTCGGCCCGCGTCCGGCCGGTGAATTCGAACAGGGCGCCAAGGGCGTCGATGGTGGAGCAGTGCGCCTCGTCGGCGCCTACGCGGACGGAGCGAAGTAAGAGCCCATGTGCGGCATCGTCGGAATGGTGGGCTCTGCCCCGGTCAATCAGGACATCTACGACGCCCTCCTGCTGCTGCAGCATCGCGGGCAGGACGCGACGGGTATCGCCACCGCCGAGGCGAACGGCGTCATGCACAACGCCAAGGCCCAGGGGATGGTGCGCGAGGCGTTCCGCACCCGCGACATGCGCGGACTGCTGGGCAACGTCGGTCTCGGCCACGTCCGCTACGCCACCAAGGGCACCGCGTCCAGTGAAGAGGAGATGCAGCCGTTCTACGTGAACGCGCCCTACGGCATCATCCTCATCCACAACGGCAATCTCACGAACACCCGCGAGCTCGCCGCCGACATGGCGCAGCGCGACCGTCGGCACCTGAACTCGTCCAGCGACACCGAGCTGCTGCTCAACGTGCTCGCCGGTGAACTGCAGGCCACGACCTCCACGGTCGACCTCGACCCGGACCGGATCTTCGAGGCCGTCGCCCGTACGCATGACCGCATCGAGGGCGCGTACGCGGTGATCGCCGTCATCGCCAACTACGGCCTGCTCGCTTTCCGCGATCCGTTCGGCATCCGTCCGCTGATCCTGGGCCGCCGCCCGTCCACGGTCCCCGGAGCTGAGGGCAAGGACGAGTGGGTCGTGGCGAGCGAGTCCCTCGTGCTGGAGAACGGCGACTACGAGGTCGTGCGCGAGGTCGAGCCCGGCGAGGCCGTGTTCATCACGAACGAGGGCGAGCTGTTCACGAAGCAGTGCGCCACCGAGACGCACCTCGCGCCCTGCGCCTTCGAGTACGTCTACCTCGCTCGTCCGGACTCCGTCATGAACGGCATCTCGGTGTACGAGTCCCGCCTGCGGATGGGCGACAAGCTCGCCGACACGATCGCGAAGCACGTCCCGATGGACAAGATCGACGTGGTCATGCCGATCCCCGACTCGTCCCGTCCCGCGGCCATGGAGGTCGCCCGCAAGCTCGGCATCGAGTACCGCGAGGGCTTCTACAAGAACCGCTACGTCGGCCGCACCTTCATCATGCCGGGGCAGGCGGTGCGCAAGAAGAGCGTCCGTCAGAAGCTCAACGCCATGTCGACGGAGTTCCAGGGCAAGAACGTGCTGCTGATCGACGACTCCATCGTGCGCGGCACCACCTCGAAGGAGATCATCCAGATGGCCCGGGATGCCGGAGCCGCCTCGGTGACCTTCGCCTCCGCCGCCCCGCCCGTCCGGCACCCGCACGTGTACGGCATCAACATGCCCTCGCGGCACGAGCTCATCGCCCACGGCCGCACGATCCCCGAGATCGCGGAGGAGCTGGGCTGCGACCACCTCGTGTACCAGGAGGTCGACGACCTGAAGGCCGCGATCACCGAGGGTTCCGTACTGGAAGACCTCGACATGAGCTGCTTCGACGGCCGCTACGTCACCGGCACCGTCACCGACGAGTACCTCGCCTGGGTGGAGGGGTCGCAGACCTCTTGATGTCCGGGTCCCTGAGCTCGCCGCAGGGCCGACCCCTCTGGCAGGGGCGCGCCCTCGCGTTGATCGGGATCGTGCTGGTCGCGTTCTCGCTGCGATCGGCCGTCGCCTCGCTCTCTCCTGTCCTCGACCACGTCGCCGAGGACTTCCCGGTGGCCCCGGTGATCGTGGGGCTGATCGGCGCGGCTCCGCCCGTCTGCTTCGCGCTGTTCGGACTGCTGACCCCGCTGTTCGAGCGCCGGTTCGGGCTGGAGCGGATGGCGGTCGTGGCGATCGTGCTGATGGCGGCGGGCATGCTGCTGCGCGGCCTCGCCCCCGACTCCTGGAGTCTGCTCGCGGCGACCGCCGTCGTGTTCGCCGGCGTGGGGTCGGGCAACGTCCTGCTGCCGCCGCTGGTCAAGAAGTACTTCGCCGACCGGCTCGGCGTCATGATGACCGCATACTCCACGACGCTCGCGGTCTCGACCTTCCTCCCGCCGCTGGTCGCCGTCCCCGTCGCCGACTCGCTCGGGTGGCGGATCTCGCTGGGTATGTGGGGCGTGGTGGCCGCCCTCGCGCTCGTGCCCTGGGTCACGCTGCTGGTGCGCTCCCGCGGCGACGACCGCGCGGTGCCGACGGAGCTCCTGGTTCCCGACCCCACCGACGGCGTGGACGATGTGCGCGACGCGGTCGCCGCCTCGACCGGGCCGATCACGACGCAGTCGGCGAGCCCCCGCGTCTTCGGCCGGCTCTGGCGGCTGCCGTTGGCGTGGGCGCTCGCGCTCGTGTTCGGCACGTCGTCGACCATGGCCTACGTCGCCTTCGCCTGGCTGCCCACCATCCTCGTCGACCTCGGTGGCGTGACCCCGGCGACCGCCGGCTTCCTGCTCTCGCTGTTCGCTCTCGTCGGGCTGCCCTGCTCCATGCTCGTGCCGGTGCTCGTCGTGCGGTTCCAGGCCACCCGCCCGCTGTTCTTCGTGGCCGTGGTGGCCGGTCTCGTCGGGCTCGCCGGTCTCCTGCTCTTCCCGACCGTCGCGCTGCCGCTGTGGGTGGCGATCTTCGGGCTCACCGCGATCATGTTCCCGCTGAGCCTCGTGCTCCTGAGCATCCGGGCCCGTACGCCGGAGAGCGCGGTCGCCCTCAGCGGCTTCGTGCAGAGCATCGGCTACGCGATCGCGGCGGTGTTCCCGCTCCTCGTCGGCCTTCTCCACGACACCAGCGGAGGGTGGCAGGTGCCGCTTCTCGTGGTGGCAGGGGTGCTGGTCGTCTCGGTGCCCGCGGGCATCATCGCCGGTCGCCGCCGCACGATCGAGGACGAGTGGGAGCGGCGTCACGGCCGCTGGTGACGATGGCCGTCAGCGCGTGACGCGAGGCGGCGCGGTCGAGGAGCGCACGATGAGCTGCGGGTCGGTGGAGGGCATCTCGCCGACCGGGTCGTGGCCCTCGATCTGGGTGATGAGCCGCAGCGCGGCGGCGCGGCCCATGGCCTCGAACGGCTGACGGACGGTGGTCAGGGCGGGGGAGGCGTAGGCGGCGAGGGCGATGTCGTCGACGCTCACGACGGAGATGTCCTCCGGCACGCTGCGCCCCGCCTCATGCAGGGCGCGGATGAGGCCGAACGCCATCTCGTCGCTGCTGACGAAGACCGCGGTCGCCTCGGGGATCGCGGCGATCGTGCGGCCCGCCCGGTACCCGGACTCCGGGGTCCAGTCCGCCGGGATCACGGGCGGCGGGACGATGCCGCGCTCGCGGAGCGTCTGCTCCCAGGCCTCGCTGCGCTGCTGCGTCTCCGTCCAGTAGTCGTCGCCGGAGACATGCCACACGGTCTCGTGGCCGAGGTCGAGGAGATGCTCCACGGCGAGGCGGGCGATCGCGCGCTGGTCGACCGCGAGCGGGGCGTCCTCCTCGAGGGAGGTGCGCTCACTCCGGGTGGCGGGCGTCCGTTCGGTACGCGCCCGCATCGCCGGCGTGTCCAGGGCGATCGGAACACCGAGGATGATGCCCTCCGCGCCCTGCCGCTCCAGGCGATCGAAGGCCTCGAGGAACGCGTCGTCCGAGGCGTGGTCGGCCACCGCCGCCGTGGTCACGGTGTAGCCGTTCGCCGCCGCGGCCTGCTGGATGCCGACGCCGAGCGCGGCGGAGGAGTAGCGATCGGTCGAGACCACGATCACGCCGAGCACACGGGTGCGGCCCGAGGCGAGCGACGCGGCGGCGGCGTGCACCCGGTAGCCGAGCTCCTCGACCGCGGCGAGAACCCGTCGTGCGGTCTCCGGGCGGACGTTGTCCTGTCCGGACATCACGCGCGAGACGGTCTGGGTGGAGACGCCGGCGAGGCGGGCGACGTCGACCTGGCTGGGGGCGCGGTCGTCTTTCGGACGGCGAGGGGACATGCCCCAATGGTAGCGATCCATCGGCGGAAAACCAGGGAGCGCGGACATCGGCGATGCGATAATGTGAACGCAAACAATTCAGCTGGGAGTGCAATGTCCGACCTTCTCGCCGCGGCTTCCGACGGCTTCTCCACCGCCGTCGCCGCGCCGACAGACGCCGCCGCCCCCGGCGCCCCCGCCCTGTCCTGGCGCGACGGGGAGATCCTCCGCGACGGTGCGCCGCACCGCATCCTGTCGGGCTCGATCCACTATTTCCGCGTGCACCCGGACCAGTGGGAGGACCGCCTGCGCCGGCTCGCCGCGATGGGCGCGAACACGGTCGACACCTATGTCGCCTGGAACTTCCACGAACGGGTCGAAGGGGACATCCGCTTCGACGGCTGGCAGGACGTCGAGCGCTTCGTGCGGCTGGCCGGCGAGGTCGGCCTCGACGTGTTCCTCCGGCCGAGCCCCTATATCTGCGCGGAGTGGTCCAACGGCGGTCTCCCCTTCTGGCTCACCGGGCGGGTCGCGGCGCTGCGGACGAGCGATCCCGCGTTCCTCGCCGCCGTCGATGCCTGGTACGACGCGCTGCTTCCGCGGCTCGCGCCCCTGCAGGCCGCGTACGGCGGGCCGATCGTGGCGATCCAGATCGAGAACGAGTACGGATCGTTCGGCAGCGACGCCGCCTACCTCGCCCACCTGCGTGACGGGCTCCGGCGACGGGGCATGGTGGAGATGCTGACGACGGCCGACGGGATCACTCCGGACATGATCGCGCACGGGAGCGTGCCGGGCGCGATGACGACGTTCACTTTCGGCACCGGGGTGCCGGTGGCGGCCTCCCTGCGTCGGCACGGGGAGGCGCTCATGTGCAGCGAGCTCTGGGGCGGCTGGTTCGACCACTGGGGCGAGCGGCACCATGTGCGGTCGGCGGACAGCATGGGCGGGACGATCCGCGAGCTCCTCGACGAGGGCGGTTCGGTCAGCCTCTACATGGCGCACGGGGGCACCAACTTCGGCCTGTGGAACGGCGCGAACCACGACCTCGTGCTGCAGCCCACGGTGACCAGCTACGACTCCGACGCCCCGATCGGCGAGGACGGCACCCTCGGGAAGAAGTTCCATGCGCTTCGCGCGCTCTTCGCCCCCTTCCACGCGGACGAGCTGCCGCCGGTCCCCGACCAGCCGCGGCGGCAGTCCGCGGCGTCCGCGCCCCTGGACCCGCGGGCGGGTCTGCTCGACGTGGTCCGGGCGACCCCTGCGGCGGGCGCGCTCTCGCCCCGTCCACTCACCTTCGAGCAGCTCGGGGCGGAGGACGGCCTTGTCGCCTACGAGGCCGACGTGTCGTTCCCCGACGAGGCGACACTGACCATCGATGGCCTGCACGATCGCGCGGTCGTCTTCCTCGACGACCGTCGCCTCGGTGTGCTCGAGCGGGACGGCGAGACGTCTCTCGCTCTCCCCGTGGACGGCGGCTCCGGTCGGCTGACGCTCGTCGTCGAGAGCCTCGGACGCATCAACTACGGGCCGTATACCGGCGAGGGCAAGGGCATCATGCGCGGTGTGATGATCGGCCGCCGCCTTGTGAACGGCTGGACGCATCGCCTCCTGCCGCAGACGGCACCGGCGGCGGACGCCGCCGGGTCGGGCGGAAAGGACGGCCTCGCCGTCGCCGGGTTCGATATCGCTGAACCGCTGGACGCGTGGCTCGCCTTCCCCGGCGGCGGCAAGGGCATGGTGTGGCTGAACGGATTCCTGCTCGGACGTTACTGGAGCGTGGGTCCGCAGGAGACGCTCTACGCCCCCGCGCCGCTGTGGCGTGCCGGGCGCAACGAGATCGTGGTGCTCGACACCGACGGCCTCGGGGCGACGGTGGAGATCCGGGAGGCGCCGTCCTTCGGGGAGACCGAGGAGTTCATCGGCTCCTGAGCCGCACACGGGCCGCGGGTGATGACCTTCGGCCAATGTTTGCGCATACTTCGCGTTCAACTCTTGTCTTAAGCCACACCCTCGCTCTACGGTGATAGCGCAAACATCGGTTCCGATCGATGATCCACCTGCGGCGCATCGGGGCGTCCTTTCCTCCGGCCGTCGCACCGTTCGAGAGGCAAGACGTGTCGACACCTTCCCGACCGCCGCGCACCGCCGTCGCCATCAGCTCCCTGCTGGCGACGGCTCTCGCGCTCGGCGGAGCGCTCCTCCCCGCGACCGCTGCACAGGCCGCCGATCTCCTCCCCGTCCCGCAGACGGAGTACCGGTTGCACGCGGTGTCCAGCGAATCGGATCCGTATCCGGCGCCGCCCTCGCTCGACGGCACGGCTCTCGGCGCCTTCGACGGCGACTATGCGACGCAGTGGACGTCGCGGTACTCGTCCAACGCGCCTTTCCCGCACTGGATCGCCCTCGACCTGCAGCGGTCCCTCTCGGTGAAGGGGCTGGACTACTCGGTCAAGCGCGGGCAGAGCGTCGCGGCGAAGACCGTCGAGGTGTACGTCACGGATGACGCCGACGCCGCGCGCACCTCGCCGGCCGATGGGGGATGGGGCGCCGCCGCCGCGGCCGCGACGCTGCACGCGCCCACCGCGAATGACGAGAAGCAGCGCATCACGCTGGAGACCGCGAAGGACGGCCGATACGTCGCGCTGCTCGTCCTCGACGCGCAGGGCACCACGGGCGGCGGCGCCGGTGAGATCCAGGTGCTCTCCGACGAGGAGCTCCCGCCGATCGTCACAGAGCCGGAGACGCCGGAGCAGCCGGAGACCGGGGACACCGTCGAGATCGCTGCGGGCGGCACCACCGCCACCGTCTCCTCCGCGTTCCCGCAGATCCTCGGCTACCGCGTGGGCGATGACCGCCTCGGCGGGCAGAAGAGCTCCCCGCGCACCTGGGCGGTCAACGGCACCGCCTATGCGTCGACCACCACCTCCACGGCGACGGCGAGCGGCGTCGACTACGTATCGACCCTGACCGGCATCGACGTCACGGTGCGCAGCAGCATCCGCGTCGCGGCGAACGGTACGGTCGAGTTCACCGTGACCGGGGTGGACGGCTCCGCCGCGGTGAACACCCTGGCGCTCCCCGACAACGCGTTCCTCTCCGCGACGGCCGCGGACGGCGCCGTCCTCGATCGCACCGTGATCAGCCCGAACAGCACCACGAACGCCGATGAGCACATCGCGGTGGGAGCGGCGACGGCCACCGGGACGAAGGGCGCGGCCTTCGCATTCCTCGGCGACGGGACCCTCGCCGGCAGCGTGATCACGAACGCGACGACGCAGGCCTCCGGCGGCACCGCCTCGTGGAACACCCGGCTCACGACGCGGGTGACTGCGGCCGACGGCCGGACCGCGGAGATCGGCTCGAACACCTGGCTCATCCATCCGACCTCCGCCGTCGACAGCCGGGTGACGACCTACGCCCTTCCGAAGGTCACGGTGCTCCTCACCGCCGACCGCAACGGCGACGAGACCGTGGACTGGCAGGACGCCGCGATCCGCTACCGCGAGGTCGACGCCCCGCGCCTCGGTGCCGACCGGGTAGCCGACCGCGTGGTCAGCCGCATCCCGTTCAACTTCGCCTCGAGCGCCACGAACTACTTCGACCTCGTGCTCGACAACACCAAGCGCATCGCGAACCAGACCGACGGCCTCGGCCAGTGGGTGCTCAACAAGGGCTTCGGCAGCGAGGGACACGACTCCGCGAACACCGACTACGGCGGGAACTACAACGAGCGTGCGGGCGGCCTCGCCGACCTCAACCGCCTCGTCGACGAGGGGGCGAAGCTCAACGCCGACATGAGCGTGCACGTCAACGCCACGGAGATCTACCCGCAGGCGGACGCGTTCGATGCGGCGATCCTCGACGGCACCCCGCCGTACAAGCCCGGCTGGAACTGGCTGGACCAGTCGTACTACATCAACCAGCAGACCGACCTCGGCACCGGACGCGTGCTCGACCGCTTCCAGCAGCTGCGGGACGAGGTGCCGGGGCTCAGCGGCGTCTACATCGACGTGTACTACTCCAACGGCTGGGTGGCCGAGGAGCTCGCGGACGAGCTGAACGCCATGGGCCTCGAGGTCGCGACCGAGTGGGGCGACAAGTTCGTCGACAGCACGGTCTGGTCGCACTGGCCGAACGACCTCGCCTATGGCGGCAAGGACAACAAGGGCATCAACTCCACCATGGTGCGGTTCATCCAGAACGCGCAGGCGGACGTCTGGAACGACGACGTCCTGCTCGGCCAGCAGCGTCTCGTCGACGCCGAGGGCTGGGTGGGCAACCGCAACTGGGACGGCTTCATCGGCAACATCTGGTCGCAGAGCCTGCCGACGAAGTTCCTGCAGCACTTCGACCTGCAGACGTACGAGGCGGGGGTCGAGGCGACCTTCACCGACGACGTGGCGGCCCGGATCGACGGCGGCACGCGGGTCGTCACGATGGACGGCGCGACCGTCCTGCGGGGCGACTCCTACCTGCTGCCGTGGCAGTCGCTGCCGTCGAGCGCCGAGTCGGGCTCGCCCGTCGACGCGGACAAGATGTACTTCTTCACGGCCTCCGGCGGCGAGAAGACCTTCGGTCTCACGGACGCCTTCCGCGGGATCACGACCTTCGACGTGTTCGCGCTCGGCGACCAGGGCCGCGAGAAGGTGCGCACCGTCACCGCGGTCGACGGCAAGCTGACGCTGTCCGGTGAGAAGGGGACGGCCTACGTCGTCGTGCCTCAGGACGGAGCGCAGCGGGCGGCGATCGAGTACCGCGACGCGGGCCTGACCGACCCCGGGTTCAACTCGGGCGCGCTCGACGGCTGGAACCCCCGGGGTGACGTGACCATCGAGCGCACGGATCTCGGCGCGGCGAAGAACGCCTCCCGGGGCGACAACATCGCGGTGTTCGGCTCATCCGCCTCCGCGATCTCGCAGACCGTCACCGGCCTCACCCCCGGGAAGCGCTACGCGTTCTCCGCGCAGGTGCAGATCGATCCGACGGCCACGCGCGACGTGAGCGTCGCGGTCGACACCGGGGGCGGCGTCGTGAACCGCACCTGGAACCTGTCCCCGACGTACAACTACATGCGCGCCGACTCGAAGGCCGGACAGTACTACCAGCGCGGATCGGTGTCGTTCCTGGCGCCGGCCTCCGGCGAGGTGACCGTCTCGGTCTCGGCGGTCGCCGGCGACGCGGCGGTGCGCATCGACAACGCCAGGGTGATGGCGGACACGACGGCCCCGGCCGCGGCCGGCACGGTGTACTCGAACGACTTCGAGGGCAACCAGCCCGGGTGGGGCCCGTTCGTGAAGGGCGACGCCAACGGCATCGACGACCCCCGCACGAGCATCTCGCGCCGGCACGACCCGTACACGACGAGCGACTGGCGCAACACGGCCAAGCCGTTCGACAGCGGAGCCCTCGCGGGGCTGGCGGTGGACACCACCCTCACCGGTGAGCACTCGCTGATGTCCCACTCCGAGAACTCCGGCGTCGTCTACCGGACCGACCCCACGCTGGTGCCGCTGCAGGCCGGGCACACCTACCGCATCGGGTTCGACTACCAGGCCGGCGCGAGCGGGGCCTACCGCTGGCTGACCGGCACCGACGCCGTGCTCGACGGGGAGATCTCCTCGACGACCCTGCGTCGCACCCCCGTCGTGCAGGCCCTGGAGACCACCGCGTTCCAGGAGGACGTGATCGTGGGGTGCGGCGACTACACGTGGGTCGGTCTGGAGCGGGTCGGCGGCCCGGACGTCGACTTCGTCCTCGACGACTTCACGGTCACCGACCTCGGTCCGACGGAGGGTGGCACGCCGTGCGCCACCGTCTCCGGCGAGGCCGTGACCCTGAGCCCCGGGGCGCAGACGCCGTTCACCACGACCTTCACCAACAGCGAGGACATCCTGGCGGAGAACGTCGGCGTGCAGCTCGACCTCCCGGAGGGCTACACCGTCGAGGTCGCAGACGGGTCGTCGAACCTGTTCACGAAGGTCGCCCCCGGCGAAAGCGTGACGACGGACTGGCTGCTGACGGCACCGGCGTCGGCCGCGGGTTCCGCCGTCAGCATCGGCATCGCGGCCACCTACCTCGTCGACTGCGACGTGCGGACCGTGCAGACCGCGCAGGAGGCGGCTGTGGCCTCCCGCGCCCGCATCCCGAACGCGCAGATCACGGCGACCGCGAGCTCCGAGGAGACCGCGGGTGAGGACGGCACAGCGGCGAACATGCTCGACGGCAACGCCGGGACGTTCTGGCACAGCCGCTGGAGCAGCGACGCCCCCGGGTATCCGCACGTGCTCACGTTCGACCTCGGTTCCGCGGAGACGGTCGACGGCGTCTCCTACCTGCGGCGCGGCGCGAACCAGAACGGCCCCATCAAGGGCTTCCAGGTCGCGGTCTCCACCGACGGACAGTCCTTCACCGACGTGGCGGCGGGCGAGTGGACGAACGTCGCGGAGTGGCAGGACGTCGACTTCGCCGCGACGACGGCGCGATACGTGCGGGTGACGGCGACCTCGTCGATCTCGGGCACGCCGTTCGCGGCCGTGGCGGAGATGGCGGTGTACGGCACCACGTCCGCGCAGGCGGGGCACGCCCCGGAGAAGCGACCAGGGGACGACCTCGGGGCGTGCGCCCCGGAGACCGATCCGGTGCTCGCGCTCGGCGCGGATTCCGTGCGGGCAGGGGAGACGGTCGAGGCCGTGCTCTCGGGCTTCGCGCCCGGCGCCGCCGTCTCGTTCTGGCTGGACGGCGTGCGGCTCGGGGACGCGACGGTCGATGCGCGCGGCGCGCTGACCACCCGCGTGCTCATCCCCGCGGATGCGACGGTCGGGAAGCACCGCTTCCTCGTCAAGGACGCCTCCGGCGCGGAGGTGGCCGGTGCGGACCTCAAGGTCAAGAAGGCGAAGCCGGCGAAGGAAGCCGTCCTCACCCCGTCGGTCGGCACCGCGGCGGCAGGAGACTCCCTCCGCGTGCAGCTCCGCGGCTTCGACCCCGAGGCGGTCGTGCAGCTCTGGCTCCACTCGGAGCCGGTCCGCGTGGGCGAGGTGACGATCGCCGCCGACGGCGGCGCGGTCGCGACCGTCCTCATCCCGGCGGCCACGCCCGCGGGTGCCCACGCGCTCGTCGCGACGGACACCGAGGGCGCCGAGCTCGCTCGTGCGGATCTCACGGTCACCGCGGCCGCGACCGCCGCGGGCGGGGCGCTGGCCACGACCGGCGCCGAGGGGATGACCTGGCTGGCGGTGGCTGTCGGGGCTCTCGCGCTGAGCGCCCTCGGCGCGGGGCTCTGGCGGCGGCGACGCGGCTGAGTCCCTCTGCACAGGAGAGGCCCGGGGTTCGCCCCGGGCCTCTCCTGCGCGCGGCGGGGAGTTTGCCGGTTCTCCACGGGTCGCGGTTCCGGGGCCGGAGAGCGTGCCTTCGGTCCCCGATACTCGAGGGGTAGTCACGAAAGGAGCCGTACATGCATACTGTAAGCATGCCGAACGTCCTCATCCGCGACCTCGATCCGGGCGTGCATTCCGTGCTCGCCGCACGCGCGCGCGAGCGAGGACAGTCGCTTCAGCAGTATCTGTCGACGGAGCTCACTCGCCTCGCCTCGCGCCCGACGCTTTCGGAGTTCCTGAGCCGACGAGCGCGGCAGCCGGAGATGACCGCGCTCACCCCGGAGAGCATCGTCGCCGCCGTGCACGAGGGGCGCGCCGGGCGGTGATCGTCGTCGACGCCTCGATCGTCGTCGACCTGGTCTGCACCGGAACGTCGACCGGTGTCCTGGGGTCGCGGCTGGAGGACGAGTTTCTGCTTGCCCCGGAGCTGTTGCCGGTGGAGGTGGCCAGCGCTCTGCGGGGGCTCGAACGCGGCGGTGTCCTTGACGCCGCGGCGCTCGAATCCGCGGCCGGCGACCTCGCCCGCCTCCCGGTCGACCTGCATCCGACGCTCCCGCTGGTGCCGCGGATCCTCGCGCTGCGGGCGAACCTCACCGCCTACGACGCCGCGTACGTCGCGCTCGCCGCGGTGTTCGACTGCCCGCTCCTTACGCACGACCGGAGGCTCGCGCGGGCGGCCTCCGGTCTGTGCGCGGTCGAGGTGCCTAGCCCTTGACGGCGCCGGCGGCGAGACCCGAGCGCCAGTACTTCTGCAGCGTGAAGAACAGCGCGATGAGGGGGATCACGCCGAGCAGCGCCCCGAGCATGACGGCGCCCTTGTCGGGGGAGAAGTAGCTCATCATGCCGTAGAGGCCGAGGGTGACCGGCTTGAGGTCGGGGCTGGAGATCATCATGAGCGGGAGGAGGAAGTTGTTCCACGTGGCCACGAAGATGAACAGGAAGATCGTCACCATCGCGGGGCCGAGCAGCCGCAGCACGATGGTGAAGAAGATCCGGCCCTCACCGGCGCCGTCGATGCGGGCGGCTTCCAGCAGCTCCGTCGGCACCGACGACTGTGCGTAGACCATGCCGAGGAAGACGCCGAACGGCGAGACCGCCGAAGGGATGATGATCGCCCACACCGTGTTCGTGAGGCCGAGCGCCTGGAACTCGATGTACAGCGGCACCGTGAGCAGGGCGACGGGCAGCAGGAGCCCCGCCATGATGATGCCGACCGCGAGCTTCTTCCCCGGGAAGGCGAACTTGGCGATCGCATAGCCGGCCATCACGGCGAACAGCGTGCCGATGACCCCGGCGCTGAGCGAGTAGAACAGGGAGTTGCCGACCCAGCGCCAGAACAGCCCCTGCGTCCAGCCCATGAGGCTGTCGTAGTTGGCGGCGAGGTTCGGCTCGGCGAACCAGAAGCCGAACGTCGACGTGAGGTCGGTGTTGTTCTTCGTCGAGGCGACCACGAGCCAGAACACCGGCACGAGGAAGTACAGCGTGGCGACGACGAGGGCGATGAGGCCGAACGTGCGCGCGGCGGGGCCGGGGGCGATCGACGGGGGAGGGGCGTCCGCCGCCTGCGGCTTCCGGGAGCGCCGCTTCGTCGGCGGAGCCACGGTGACGAGTCGTGTGGTGGTCATGCGTCGCCCTTCCGCCGCTGGAGCAGTGCGTACACGATCGCGAGCACACCCGCGATGCCGGCCATGAGCAGCGAGTACGCCGACGCCGGACCGCTGCCCGACGGCGACAGCTCGCCCATCATCGTGTTGTAGGTGAGCATCATCGGCGTGAAGTCCTTGCCCATCCAGGAGTTCGCGGCTTCCAGGATGACCGGCTCGTTGAACAGCTGGATCGTGCCGATGATCGACAGCAGCACGGCCAGCAGGGCGGCACCGCGCACGAGCGGCACCTTGATGCGGGTCGCGATCTGGAATCCGGTCGCACCGTCCAGGCGGGCGGCCTCGTAGAGGTCGCGGGGGATGGCCTGCAGGGCGCTCAGGAAGATGAGCATGTTGTAGCCCGTGTACGTCCACGTCGTCATGTTCGCCATCGAGAAGAGGATCGTCTGCGGCGACATGAGATCGGTCCCCTCGGGCAGATAGGGCAAGAAGGGCGACACCTCGGGCGTGTAGAGGTAGAGCCACATCATCGCCGCGACGATGCCGGGGACCGCGTAGGGGAGGAAGAAGGCGAGGCGGAACAGGGCGGGGCGGCGCACGATGAACGAGTCCAGCAGCAGCGCCAGGGCGAGGGCCGCGATGATCATCACCGGGATCTGGAACGCCGCGTAGAGCACGACCCGTCCCATGCCGGCCCAGAACGCGCCGTCGGTCGCCGCGGCCGCGAAGTTGTCGAGGCCGACGAACGTGTCGACGAGCTCGCCGCCACCGTACAGGCCGCCGCCGGCGGGTACCTGCGCGAAGAACGACGACCGGACCGACACGATGATCGGGATGAGGAAGACGACGGCGAACAGCAGCGCGAACGGCGCCATGAACAGCCACCCGGTCAGACCCTCCCGTCGGATCCGCGATCGCCTCGTCGACGGGGCGACGGGGCGGCGCGCGGGAGGGAGCGGCGCCGCTGCCCTCGTCTCGGTCACTGTGGCCATGATGTGCCTCTCGCTCTCACGACGACGGCGGAGTACACGATCGCCCGTGCACTCCGCCGTCGTTCATCCGATGATGCCGTCCGGTCCGGTCATTCCGCGACCGGGAGGCCGAGGTCCTTGAGCGACGCGACGGCCGTGTCCTGCGCCGTGGTGAAGATGTCGGCGACCGAGGCCGTGCCGGCGGCGGCCGCGGCGGCCGTCTCGTTCATGTTCGCCAGGGTCGAGAAGCCGGGGGCGTAGGGGAAGTCGGGGTTGAGGTTCTCGGTGGCGGTGCCGAGCTCGGCGAGCACATCCTGGCCCCCGAACTGCCGCAACATCTTCTCCGGGGTCTCCACCTCACCCTTCGCGGCGACGACGAGACCCTGCGACGCGAGGTCGTCGACCTGCGTGTTGAACCAGTCGTTGAACTCCATGGCGGCCTCGGGGTTCTCGCAGCCCTTCATGACCGAGACGCCGGAGCCGCCGTCGGGGCCGCTCATCGCCCCGGCGCCGAAGTCCGGGAGCTGGGCGACGCGCCACTGCCCCTCGGCCGGGGTGCCGTCCAGCGAGTCGAGGAGGAAGCCGGCCTCCCAGGCCGCGCCGACGTGGCCGATGAGGCTGCCGTCGTTCAGCGCCGCCGTGAAGCCCTCGCCCCAGCGCTCGGTCGCGAGCGTCTGCTTGCCGTCGAGCAGGCCCTGCCAGAAGGCGGCGACGCGCTCGGAACCGGGGCCCTCGGCGTCCACCTTCCACTCCTCGCCCTCGGTGGAGAACCAGGTGTCGCCGGCGGCCGCGGCCTGTCCGGAGAGCCAGTTCTGCGCCTCGTCCGGAGTGAAGGCGGTGACGAACTTGCCGGCGGCGGCGGCCGTGGCGGAGGCGGCGGTCAGGTCGTCGAGTGTGGCCGGGGCGTCGAGGCCGAGCGCCTCGAACTCCGCGGTGTTGTAGAAGTAGACGAGGGGCCCGGTGTCCTGCGGGAGGCCGACGATGGCGTCGCCGACCCGCATGCCGCTGAACGCGCCGGCCGAGTAGTGGTCCTCGTACTTCTCGGCCTCCGCGGCGACGTCCTCCAGCAGACCCTTCACATAGAGCTGCGGCACCTCGGAGTATCCGGTCTGCGCGAGGCACGGGCCGTTCCCGGCCTTGATGTCGGTCTCGAGCTTGAGGATCATGTCGCTGGCCTTGCCGTCGAACTTCGTGGCCGTGACCTGGATGTCGGGGTGCTCCTCGTTCCAGCGGTCGACGATCTCCGCGACCGTGGTCATGCCCTCGCCGTCCGGGAGGCGGTGCATGTACTCGATGGTGACGGGCTCACCGCCGGCGTCGCCGCCCCCGGATGCGGCCGGCGCGCAGGCCGCGAGTCCGAACGCCGACACCGCGCCGAGGGCGACGACCGCGGCGACGCGGGGGGTGCGTGAGGTGGGTGCCATGCTGTTCTCCTCTTTGAGGTCATGTTCCTGCGGATCGCCCGAAGCGGGGACGCGGCGAGGGTGCGCCGTCGATCACATGCACATCAAATCAGAAAATGTTTGCGCTCACAAGACGCGGAATCGCGGGACGGGGACGAGTTTGAATGCCCCAGAGGGAGCGCTGACATAGATCGGCGGATGTCGGGACGCGGTCGCGCGCGGCCGGACACGGCGGCCCTCCCGCTGAGGGGATCGCCGCCCGGGTACGACGAAACACCCGCACGAGCCGTGCGGGTGTTTCGAACCGAGGGGCTACGCCTTCTCTAGTTCGTCTTCGTCTTCGTCTGCGTACTCGTCGGCCCACTTGTCGACGTAGGCGTCTTCGTCGGAGTCGCTCGAGTGCGCGAGCTCGCGCTCCAGCGCCGAGTAGTTCACCGACGGACTGTACGCCTTGAGTTCGCGGGCGATCTTTGTGTGCTTCGCCTTCTGACGGCCACGGCCCATGCCTGAGACCCCCTCACGAGTTAAGCTGCGGGCAGACAGGCGCCCGAGTCATTCACGACACCGGCTCGAGGCCGGTAAGAGTAGCATTCAGGATAGCACGCGGGGAACAGACCCTGGCCGCGGCCAGGCCGGCGAAGGGAGCGATCTCCATGACCGACAGCACCTCCACTCCGTCCGATGAGGCCACGCAGAACGCCGCTCTGCAGAAGGCCGTGATCGTCGGGATGCAGCTCGACCAGGACCCGCACGTTCTCGATGAGGCCGTCCGCTTCGCCCGGCTGCTGAACGCCCCGCTCGTGGTGGCCCACGTCGACATCACGCGCTTCGTCACCTACGAGGATCCGGACGGCTACGTGCACTCCGCTCCCATCGACATCAACTTCGACGCGGGGGCTGCCGAGTTCGAGGCCGTCGAGGCGGCTGCGGCCACGATGCTCGACGGCAAGGGAGTCACCTGGACCGCTCGGCAGCTCGTCGGCGACCCGGCGCTGGCCATCAAGCAGCTCGCGAACAAGCTCGACGCGCAGCTCATCGTCGTCGGTACCCGCAAGCGCGGTATCGGTGAGTCCATCCGGGAGTTCTTCACCGGCTCGGTCGCCGCGCGCCTCGCCCATCGCCAGCACCGCTCCGTGCTCGTCGTCCCCCTGGGGGAGTCCGTGCCGGACGAGCAGAAGGAGATCTGGCCGGAGTGATCCGCACACGACGAGGCCCCGCCGACGGATGTCGACGGGGCCTCGTGCGGTCATGCCAGGGGCTCAGGAGTCCGGCTGACTCAGCGCCACCGTCACGCTGCGGGCGGCCTGATCCAGCGCGTTCTCGAGGTCGGTGACCACCGACGACGGGAGGACGCCGCCCTTGGCGACATGGGTGCGCAGGTCGGTACGGATGCGGGCGCGGAAGGCGTTCACGACGGCGTCCGCGCGGTGCAGCTCCTCGCGGCTGGTCAGCCGTGCATCGTCGCCCGCGGTGCGCGGCCTGTTCTTCGCCGCCGCCCGGTCGTCCTTGGTGGCCGTCGCCAGGTCGGCGCGAAGACTCTTCATCGCCTCCTGCACGCTCTGGCGCACCTCGTTCGCGATGAGGCGGACGGTGTCGGTGATGCCCGCCTCGATGTCGGCGAGGTCGCTCTGGCGCGAGGCCAGCTCGGCGCGTCCGGCCTCGGTGATCGCGTAGATCGTCGTGCGTCCGTCGACGGTCTTGGTGACCAACCCCTCCTCCTCGAGCTTCGCCAGGCGCGGGTAGATGGTGCCGGCGCTCGGCGTGTACGTGCCGCCCGTCCGGTCCGTGAGGGACTGGATGATGCCGTAGCCGTGCTGCGGGGACTCCGCGAGCAGCGACAGCAGGTACAGGCGCAGGTCGCCGTGGGAGAAGACCGCGGGGCTCATGCTTCCCACTCCGGGTCGTTCTCGATGGTCTGCGGAGCGCGGCGGAGGACCGTCACCCCTCCGGAGACGGAGTTGGCGCGGAGGTCGACGAAGCGTCCCGCGAGCTCCCCGGTGGTGCCGTTGTAGGTGCTCGGTCCGGACGAGCTGCGCTCGACGCCGTCGATGAGCAGGCGGCCGCTGAGCGAGCGGATGACGTAGTTCGCCGCGAGGGACTCGTCGAGCCGCACCGTGGTGCCGCCGGAGACCGAGTTCACGGTGATCGTGTTGACGTCGCCCGCCGCGTCCACCAGTGTCGCGCCGGAGACGATGTCGACCGTGGCCTTGCGGATGGCGCCCGTGACGGCCACGTCGCCGGAGACGCTGTTGGCGCTGAGCGAGCCGGTGAGGTTGCGGATCTGCACGTCACCGGAGACCGAGTTCACGCTGAGGTCGCCGATGAGAGTGTCGACGATGATGTCGCCGGACACGGTGTTGAGACGGGTGTCGTTGCGGATGCCCGACACGAGGGCGCCGGCGCTCACGACGCCGAGGGTCAGGGCGATGCTGCGCGGGACGGCCACGCTCACCTCGGCGCGCGGACCGGCGGAGCCGAAGTTCCGGAACACCTCGAGGAAGTTGTCCCAGCCGAGCTGCGGGTGGTCGATCTCGACCTCGCCGTCGCGGGACTCGATCCGGAGGTCCTTGGTGGTGACGCCGTGCACCTCGATCCGGATGCCGGGTTCGTCGTGGGCGATGACGTCGACCTGTCCGCCGACGAGGCCCACCTTGAGCCGGGTCGCGGAGGCGATGTCGATGACGCGTTCCTCGCCGGGGGCGATGAGCCACTTCTCGGTCATGTCTGCTTCTCCTGTGTCGAGGGATTCACGATATATCGTGTTGCCGTCACGATAACACGATATATCTCGATCCCGTCACCCCCCTTTCCTTCGAATCGCCTGATTGGTCCCATATCGGCCGGAAATCGAGCCAATCAAGCGATTCGAACGGGGTTGACCTTGACGTAACGGCAACTTCTACGGTGGAGGGGAACGACACGGAAGGGTGGGCGGGATGAGCGAGAAGGACTGGTCGATCCAGGAGATCGCACGACTGGCGGGGACGACGAGCCGCACGCTGCGGCATTACGACGACATCGGGTTGCTGCCTCCGTCGCGCATCGCGGCCAACGGGTACCGGCACTACGACGCGGCGGCGCTCGTGCGGCTGCAGCGGATCCTCCTGCTGCGGGAGCTCGGGCTCGGACTGCCGCAGATCGCGGAGGTGCTGGGCCCTTCGACAGGCTCAGGGACCCAGGGCGGGGGCTCAGGGACCCAGGGCGGGGGCTCGGCGGCGGAGGCGTCGGCGCTCGAGACACACCTCGCGCTGCTGCGCGAGGAGCAGACCAGGCTGGCGCGGCAGATCGCGTCGGTCGAATCCACCATCACGGCATTGAGAGGAGGTGAGAACCTCATGGCAGAGAACATGTTCGACGGCTTCGACCACACGCAGTACAAGCAGGAGGTCGAGGGCCGCTGGGGGAAGAAGGCCTACGCCGACAGCGACCGCTGGTGGCGCGGGATGAGCGACGCCGAGCGTGCCGAGTGGCAGCAGCGCGTGTCCGACCTCGGACGCGACTGGATCGCCGCGGCGGAGAGCGGTATCGATCCCGCGTCCGCCGAGGCGCAGGAGCTCGCGCGCCGTCACGTGGCCTGGCTCACGGGCATCCCGGGCACTCCCGCCGCCGCGCTCCGGCAGGGACCGGACGCGGATGCCAAGGCCTACGTCATCGGTCTCGGCGAGATGTACGTCGCAGATCCGCGCTTCGGCGCGAACTACGCGACGTCCGCGGGTGGGACGCAGGGCGCGGAGTTCGTCCGCGACGCGCTCCGCATCTACGCGGAAGCCTCCCTCTGATCCGTCGAGCGGCCCCCTTGCGTGCGACCCACCCCGCTGCGGTCGTACTCAAGGGGGTGGCTCGCACGCAAGGGGGTGGATCGGGGGGGGAGGGGAGGGCGTAGGGTCGTGCCATGACGGGGCGACGGAAGCGGGGGCGCGACGACCGCCCCGCGTCCGGAGCCTTCGCGGCGGCGGCGACGGCTTACGCGGCGAACTGCGCCCTCGGGCTCGCGGTGGCGGCGCGGCTCATCGACACGCGCCGCTTCCGCTGGGTGCACCACGCCCTCTACATCCTGACCTGCGCGACGGCCGGACTCGCCGTCGTCGCGGGTCTCGCCACCCACACGCCGCGCACCCGTCGCGCCGCCCTCGCTCTCCTCCCCGCCGCCGTCCCCCTGGCCGCGATCCCCTACGCCGGGACGCACACCCGGCGGCACCCGCTCGTCGCCCTCACGGCGGCCCCCTTCGTCCTCGCGGGCCTCGTGGTCTCGCGCCTCCCCTCCGACCGGAAGTGACCGCATGGAACTGCTCGACGCCATCCGCCGCCGCAAGACCACGAACGGGGCGTTCCTGCCCGACCCGGTCTCCGAGGAGCACCAGCGCATCCTCCTGGAAGCGGCCGGGCGCGCGCCCTCCCAGCTCAACAGTCAGCCCTGGCGCTTCGTCGTGATCGAGAACAGGGACACGATCGACGAGATCGCGCGCATCTCCGGCGAGAGCATGACGGAGGCCATGTCGAACGGGACGTTCTTCGAGCGGTACAAGCCGTACTTCCGCTTCAGTCAGGAGGAGATGGAGGAGAAGCGCAGCGGCATGCTGTTCGACAAGCTCCCCGCGCCGCTTCGGCCCTTCACATCCCAGGTGTTCACGAAGCGCGGACAGACGCTCATGAACACGTTCGGCGTGCCGAAGACGCTGGGCTCGGAGAACCGCAAGCTCGTCGCCGGATCGCCGCTGCTCCTGGGCGTCATGCTCGACCGGAGCGAGTACCGGCCCGGGCAGCTGTCGTCGTTCTACTCCGTGTTCAGCATGGGGGCGGCCATGGAGAACGTCTGGCTGACCACGGTCGAGCTGGGCATGGGCATCCAGTTCATCTCGTTCCCGATGGAGGTGCCGGGGCGCTGGGACGAGATCGTCCGGCTGCTGCGGGTGCCCGACGATCTCGAGCTCATGGCCGTGTACCGGCTCGGCTACCTGCCGCCCGAGCAGCGCCGCCCGGCGATCGACTGGTCCAGCAGCCAGCGCAAGCTCGTGTCGCAGTACGTGTTCCGCGAGGACTGCGACACCCCGCAGCAGGGGTGGGACGCGCCGCCGCCGCGGACCTGAGTCAGGAGCCCCCGACCGTCCGCGGCACCTCCGGGAGATCGTTCAGCGCCGGTCCCTCGATGCGCGTGCCGTCCGCGGCGAACCGCGACGCGTGCAGCGGGCAGTCCCACGTGCACTCGGCGTCGTTCCAGTCGAGGACGCCGCCCAGGTGCGTGCAGACGGCGCTGACGGCCCTGGTCACGCCGTCGACCGTGGAGATGGCGACCGGGCGACCACCGCGGTTCGCCACGACGCCCTCGCCCTCCGCGGGCTGTGGCACGGGGACCGGCGTGGTCTCGGCCTCGACCCAGCCCTTCGTGGCCGCGGCGGCCACCTTCGCACCCTCGACGGCCCCCCGTGCGAGATCGGCGGGGACGGTGAGCCGGGTGCCGAGGCGCAGCATCCAGGACGGACGCTCGCGGCGCTTCGTCCCGATGATCTCCTCCGTGAGACGCAGGGCCGCAGCGGGCGCGTTCGACAGCCCCCATTTCGCGTACCCGGTGGCGATGCGGATGCGCCCGAGGCCGCGCGGCAGGGCGCCGACGAACGGGATGAGGTTGTGCGACTGGTAGTCCTGCGCGGACCAGCGGTGGGTCTCCTCCGCATCCGGGAAGTGCAGGCGGGTCCAGTCCACGAGGTCGTCGATCGCCGCGGTCTCGCCGTCCGAGCGGCCGACCGGATGCCCGTTGCCGCCGACGACGAGCTGCGCGGTGTCGGCGGGGCCGTCGGCGGCGGACACCGGCCGGATGGACCGCGTCGGGCCGTCGGCGGAGATGAACGTGCCCTCCGGCACCCCGCCGGAGACCCGGAACGAGACGCAGTACGACCGCATCCCGGCGACCTTGGAGAAGTACAGGCCGCGGTCGAGGATCGGGGTCCCCGTCGCGAGGACGATGTGCTCGGCGAACATCGGGCCCGCCGTCGTCTCCACCCGCGGCTCCGGCAGGGCGTGGGCGCCGGTCACGCGGACGCCGGTGTGCAGCGTGCCGCCTCCCGCGAGGAACTCCTTCGCGAGCGCGTCGGCGACGGCGACCGGGTCGATCGTCACCTGCGAATCGAGGGCGACCGCGCCCGCGACGGGGAACGGCGTCGACAGCTCGCCCGCGGTGAGCAGCCGGGTCGGAAGCCCCGCCTCCCGTGCGGCGGAGTGCTGGGCTCGGACCGCCTCGAGCCCGTCCGGACCCTGGGCGTAGGTGTGGTCGGTCCGCTCGGTGTAGCTCAGGCCCGCGCTGTCGGCGAAGCCGGTGAGCCACTCCATGCCGGCCCGGTTGGCGTCGACGTACGCCTGGACGAGGGCCGCCGGATGGTGCCTGCGGATGGTGGCGAGCTGCTGCCCCTGGAGGAGCGAGAGCTTGCCCGTGTTGCCGCCCGTCGACAGCTCCGCCACGTCCCCCGCGTCGACGACCACGACGTCGAGTCCGGCGCGGGTCAGGAGCACCGCGGTCGAGAGACCGGTGAGCCCCGCCCCCACGATCAGCACGTCGTGCTGCGCGCCGGGATCGAAGGGAGTGCCGTGGGGTGCGTCCTGGTCGACCTTCCAGAGGGGCTTCATGCCGACAGTCAACGCCTGTCCCCGCCCCCACCCCAACGCCTTGACATCCGACGGTCGCGCTGTCATGCGGCGACTACAGTGGCGAGCGTGAGTCTCCGTCGTGTCCTGCTCGTCGCGCTCGGCGGCACGCTCGGGACGGCGGCGCGTCTGGGCCTCGGACTCCTCGTGGACGATCCCGGCGACTTCCCCCTCGCGGTGCTGCTGGCCAACGTGCTGGGCGCCCTGCTCATCGGGGTCGTGGCGGCGCGGCTCCCGGCCTCGGCGGAGCTGCGGCTGCTGCTCGGCACCGGCGTCCTCGGCGGCTTCACGACCTATAGCGCCCTCATGACCGGGACGTTGGCCCTGTGGGGGTCGGCTCCGCTCCTCGCCGCCGCGTATGCCGTGGGCAGTCTCGTCCTCGGTCTCCTCGCGGCGGCCGTGGGGCTCCGGCTGGGGCGCCCGCGCCGGGGAGGGGTGTCGTGAGTCCACTGCTGTTCCTCGCGGCCGCGCTCGCCGGGGGCGTCGGCGCCGTCCTGCGGTATCTCGTCGACCTCGGCGTCGCGCGGCTCGCCGGCCGGCGGTTCCCGTGGGGGATCCTCGTCGTCAACCTCACCGGCTCGTTCGCGCTGGGGCTCGTGACGACGGCGCTGCCGGACGCGGCGTTCGTGCTCGGCGCCGGCCTCCTCGGAGGCTATACGACCTTCAGCACCGCGATGCTCGATGTGGTCGCACTGTGGCGGGACGGCGAGCGCGGCGCCGCGGTGTTCGACGCGGTCGGCATGCTCGTGCTCGGTCTCCTCGCCGCGGGACTGGGGCTCGCGCTGGGGGCTGCGCTCTAACCGACGCTTGCGAAGAGCCGTCGGCGCGCGCTACTCTCGCTGCTAATCGTTTAACGCTAAACGGTTAACATCGCGCACCGCCTTCTCGTGCACCCGTCAAAGGAGACCTCGATGCCCCGCACCTCTCGCCGCGCCCTGGGCGCCCTCGCCGCCTCCGCGGCCGCCGTCCTGGCGCTCTCCGCCTGCTCCTCCTCCGCGACCGGGGAGTCCTCGGGCGGCGACATCACCCTCAGCTACGCGATCTGGGACGAGAACCAGAAGCCCGCGATGGAGGACATCGCCGCCGCGTACACCGAGGAGCACCCGAACGTCACGATCGAGATCCAGGTCACGCCGTACAAGGAGTACTTCACCAAGCTCCAGACCGCGGTGACGGGCGGCTCGGCCGCCGACGTGTTCTGGATGAACGGCCCGAACTTCCAGCTCTACGCCTCGAACGGACAGCTCGCCCCGCTCGACGACGTGGACGCGGCCGACTACCCCCAGGGGCTCGTCGACCTCTACACCTACGACGACGCGCTCTACGGCGCCCCCAAGGACTTCGACACCGTCGCGCTCTGGTACAACAAGGCGCTGTTCGACGCCGCGGGGGTGGAGTACCCGAGCGCGGGCTGGACCTGGGACGACTTCCGTTCCGCGGCCGCGAAGCTGACCGACCCGGCGAAGGGCCAGTTCGGCGTCGCCGCGAGCCAGTACGGCCAGGAGAACTTCTACAACTCCATCGCGCAGGCCGGCGGCGAGGTCATCTCCGCGGACGGCACCCAGAGCGGATACGGCTCCCCCGAGGCTCTCGAGGGCATCGAGCTGTGGACCGACCTCATCGCCGACGGCTCCTCGCCCACGGCGCAGCAGATGACGGACACGAACCCGGAGGACTTCTTCCTGTCCGGCAAGGTCGCCATGTTCCAGAACGGCTCCTGGGCCGCCATCGCCTACGCGGACAATGCGGACATCGGCGGCAGCGTCGACGTGGCCCCGCTGCCGGCGGGTCCGGAGGGCAACCAGAGCGTGATCCACGGCGTCGGGAACGTCGCGAACGCCAAGAGCGCGCACGTGGAGGAGGCCAAGGACTTCGCCGCCTTCGCGAGCGGCGAGCAGGCCGCGAAGATCCAGGCCGAGACCGGCACCGTGATCCCCGCGTACAACGGCACGCAGCAGGCCTGGGTCGACGCCCTCCCGCAGTACGACCTGCAGGTCTACATCGACGCGCTGGAGACGGCCGTCCCGTACCCCGTGTCGAAGAACACCTCCGCGTGGACGAGCATCGAGAGCGAGGTGCTGTCCCAGGTGTGGTCCGGAGCGGTCTCCCCGAAGGACGGACTGCAGGATCTCGCCGCGCAGATGCAGACCGCGCTGGACGCCGAGCAGGAGTGACCGGATGACCGTCCTCGCGCCTCGCGCGGTCGCCCCCGCCGCCGGACGGACCCCGGAGGCCCCGCCCTCCGGGGTCCGCCGGCGGCGCCGCACGCCCGGTGCCTCGCCGTGGTGGGCTCTGGTGTTCCTCGGGCCCACCGCCCTGGGCCTCGCCGTGTTCTACCTGTGGCCGACCGTGCGCACGCTCATCATCTCCTTCACGAAGTCGGGGCCGTTCGGCGGCGCGGAGTGGATCGGGTTCGAGAACTACGTCCGGCTGTTCCAGGATCCGGAGCTCCTCGGCGCCCTCCGCAACACCGCGGTCTACACGGTGATCGCGCTCATCGGCATCCCCCTCGCGGTCGGGATCGCCGCGCTGCTGAACACCACCGGCCTCAAGGGCCGCAGCGCCTACCGCACGCTCTACTTCATCCCCGTCGTCACCATGCCCGCGGCGATCGCGCTCGTGTGGCGCATGATCTACAACGGCGACTACGGCGTGCTGAACGCGGCCCTCGGCGCGGTCGGCATCGAGGGGCGGAGCTGGCTGACCGATCCGAACACCGCGCTGGTCGCGATCGCCGTCGTCGGCATCTGGGCGGGCCTCGGGACCAACATCGTCATCTTCCTCGCCGGGCTCCAGGGCATCCCCGACACGATCATGGAGGCGGCCGACCTCGACGGGGCGGGCCCCGTACGCAAGTTCTTCTCGATCACGATCCCGCTGCTGTCGCCCTCGATCTTCTTCGTCAGCGTCATCAGCGTGATCGGGGCGCTGCAGGTGTTCGATCTCATCTACATGATGCTCGGCCGCAGCAACCCCGCGATGCCGAACACCCGCACCGTCGTCTACCTGTTCTACGAGGCGGGCTTCCTCGACAACGACCGCGGCTACGCCGCCGCCGTCGCCTTCCTCCTGCTGCTGATCATCCTCGTGCTGACGATCGTGCAGTTCCGGCTGCAGAAGAAGTGGGTGCACTATGAGTGATGTCTCCCTCGACACCCGCGCGGTCGTCGGTGCTGCCCCCGCACGATCGCGGAGGGCGGGCACCCCACGGAACCGCGGGCTGTGGATCGTCCACGTCGTGCTCATCGTCGGCGCCGCGCTCATGGTGTTCCCGTTCGTCTGGCAGCTGCTGACCTCGTTCAAGACGCTGTCCGACTCGGTGCAGGTGCCGCCGTCGTTCCTCCCGCGCGAGTGGGTGTTCACCAACTTCGCCGAGGTCTTCGACTCGATGCCGTTCGGGCAGATGTTCCTGAACTCGGTGCTCCTCACGGTCGGCCGCACGGTCGGACAGGTCGCCCTGTGCACCATGGCGGGCTACGCGTTCGCGCGCATCGCCTTCCCCGGCCGGAACGCCCTGTTCGTCGTGTTCCTCTCGGTGCTCATGGTGCCTTCGCAGCTCTACCTGCTGCCGCAGTACGAGATCATCCAGGCGCTCGGCTGGCTGAACACGCTGCAGGCGCTCATCGTGCCCGGCATCTTCAGCGCCTTCGGAACCTTCCTGATGCGGCAGTTCTTCCTCTCGATGCCGGCCGAGCTGGAGGAGGCGGCGCGCATCGACGGGGCGAATCCGTGGCAGACCTTCTGGCGGATCATGGTTCCGCTCGCGAAGCCTGGAATCATCGCACTTGTGGTGTTCACCGTGCTGTGGTCCTGGAACGATCTGCTGTGGCCGCTGATCGTGACGACCGATCCGGCGAAGATGCCGCTGTCGGTCGGACTCTCGCAGCTCGTCGGCATCCACGGCACCGATTACCCGGTGCTCATGGCGGGTGCCCTGCTGGCGACCTTGCCCATGCTGGTGACGTTCATGATCCTGCAGCGGCAGTTCATCCAGGGCATCGCGTTCAGCGGGACGAAGGGCTGAGACATGGCACAGCGTGAGCACGCCCCGAGCCGCCGCCCGACCCTGCGGATGGTGGCCGAACGTGCCGGAGTGTCGACCGCGACCGTCTCGTACGTGTTCTCCGGGCGAGCAGGGGCCAGCGGGGCGGGCGTGGCCGAGGCCACCGCGGCGCGGGTGCTCGCGGCGGCGGACGAGCTCAACTACCGGCCGAACACGGCGGCGAGGGCGATCCGCACGGGTCGCAGCGGCATGGTGCAGCTCTCCCTGCACATGCTGAGCGATCCGTGGTCGCTGGCGGTGGCCGACGCCGTGAACGCCGAGGCGAACCGGCACGGGCTGACGACGCTGATCCTCGCCGACGGCGACTGGCACGCGGCCCTCGACCGTGTCGAGAGCGACGTGGCGTATCTCGACGGCGTCGGCCTGGACGAGGAGGACGCCCGACGGCTGGGCGACCTCGTCAAGCGCGGCCAGCGGCTCGTGGTGTTCTCGGAGCATCTGGAGCCGGACGGCTTCGACGTCATCCGCTCGGACGCGATCCCGGGGTGCGAACTCGCGATGGATCACCTGCTGGAGCGGCACACGGCCATCGGCTGCATCGCCGCGGAGGGTGCCGTCCGCCTCGCGGGAACCCAGGTCACGCGCTACACGCCGTACGTCGAGAAGCTCGCGGCGGCCGGCATCTCCCCGGATCCGGCGTGGACCGTGACCTACGCGGAGACCCAGGCCAGCGCCTTCACCGCCGCGATCGAGCTGCTGTCGCAGGAGAACCGCCCGGACGCCGTGTACGCGACGACCGACTTCGCCGCGATCGCCGCGATCAACGCCGCGCACATGCTCGGGCTCCGCGTGCCGCACGACGTCGCGGTGATCGGTGTCGGGAACACGCCGGACGCACGGCTCATCGCGCCCACCCTCACCACCGTCGGCCCCACGGACTTCTACGAGCGTCAGGCGCGGATCATCGTCGAGAAGGCGCTCGAGGGCGAGCCCTCGCCCGGGGCGCTGCACGAGTTCCCCTGGGCCCTCGTCCCCGGCGGCTCGACCGACCTCGACGCCCCGGCAACCCGCGGCCGCTGAGCCGCCCCCTTTTCTCCCCCTCTGTCACGAAGGACTTCTGTTGGACCTCCACATCGGCATCATCGGCTTCGGCGCGCGCTCCACCCTCCAGGAGGAGGTGCACCGGCCGGGGCACGGCTCCCGCATCACCGCCGTCTGCGACCTCGCCCCCCGCGCCCGCGAGGACGCCAGGGCGCTCGTCCCCGACGCGCTCATCACCGACTCCCTCGACGAGCTGCTCGCATCCGGCGTCGACGCCGTCATGGTGCTGACCCCGGACGACACGCACGCCGCCCTGACCATCCGGGCGCTGGAGGCCGGGGTGCCCGTCTTCTGCGAGAAGCCCCTCGCGATCGATCTCGCCGACGCCGACCGCATGCTGGAGACCGCGCGACGCACCGGCACCCGGCTCTACATCGGCCACAACATGCGGCACATGCCCGTGATCACCCTCATGCGCGGGCTCATCCAGGACGGGCGCATCGGGCAGGTGAAGGCCGTGTGGGTGCGGCACTTCGTGGGGCACGGCGGCGACTTCTACTTCAAGGACTGGCACGCCGACCGGAGCCGCACCACCGGACTCCTCCTGCAGAAGGGGGCGCACGACCTCGACATCATCCACTGGCTGGCCGGCGCGTACACCGAGCAGGTGGCGGCGATGGGCGGCCTGAGCGTCTACGGCGACATCACCGACCGGCGGGACCGCGCGGGGGAGCGGATGCCCGACTGGTTCAGCATGGACAACTGGCCGCCGACCGCGCTCACGGGACTCCACCCCGTCGTCGACGTCGAGGACATCTCGATGGTGAACCTGAGGCTGGAGGGCGGGATCTTCGCGTCCTACCAGCAGTGCCACTTCACCCCGGACTACTGGCGGAACTACACCGTGATCGGCACCGAGGGGCGCATCGAGAACTTCGGCGACGTGGCCGGCAGCGAGGTGAGGCTGTGGAACCGTCGGCATGCCGGGGCGGCCGACGCGGACGAGGTGTTCATCGTGCCCGAGGTGCCCGACGCCGGACACGACGGTGCCGACGCGCTGCTCGTGGCCGAGTTCCTCCGGTTCGTGCGGCACGGTGGTCTCACGGCGACCTCTCCCGTCGCGGCGCGGGAGGCCGTGGCCGCCGGGATCCTCGCGACCGCGTCCCTCCGGGGCGACGGCTCCGCGATCTCCGTCCCTCCGCTCGACCCCGAGCTCGTCGCCTACTTCGAGCGCGGCCAGACCCCCTCCTCCACCCCCTCCTCCTCCGCCGCCTGACCCACCGGCAGGGGAGTGCAATAGGGCACCCGAACCGCGTCTCCCAGGCACGTTTCTGATCCCGCAGCGAGGGGGGAGGGGGAGAGGGGCGGGGCTCTCAGGGAGTTCACACCGGAGCGAATGTACAAACGTACATGTACGGGTGTCCAGGGGGTGAGCGATGGCGGAGAGCGCGCGTCGGCGGCGTGATCCCGAAGCGCGCCGTCGGGAGATCGTCACGGCTGCCGCCGAGCTCATCATCGAGGTCGGGGCCGACGCCATCACGCACCGCATGGTCGCCGCCCGCGCCGGAGTGCCGCTCGGGGCGACCACCCAGTACTTCGACACCCTCGACGACCTGCGCAGCGCCGCCGTCCGTGCCCTCGCGGACGAGATCGAATGCCGGCTCGACGGGGTGCGGCAGACCCTCGCCGACCGCGGAGCCGGGGCCGACGTCATCGCCGCGCTCGTCCACGACAGCATCCACGACGGACACGCCGTGCAGGCGGATCGAGCGGTGGTCACGGCGGCCGTCCACGATCCGCGTCTGCGCGAGCTCGCGCGCCACCTGTCCGACCGCCTCGTCGACCTCCTGGAGCCGACCTATGGCGCCGACCGGGCCCGAGCGGCGATGATCTTCATCGACGGCGTCATGTGGAGCACGCAGATCCGCGACGTCGATCTCGAACAGTCCTTCCTCGAATCCGCACTGGCGCGGATCCTCGGAGAACCTCTCTCCCTCCCATCCGCAGCGACCGCCACCCCCTGACACCGAGGACCACGCCTTGTCGAAACTCGCCATCCTCAGCCTGAAGAACCGCGCCCTCATCGCGCTCGTGACGATCGTCGCCGCGGTGTTCGGCGGGCTCGCGCTGACCAACCTCAAGCAGGAGCTCATCCCGTCGCTCGAGCTGCCGGCACTCGTGGTCATGACCACGTACCCCGGCGCCTCGCCCGAGGTGGTCGAGAACGACGTCTCGACGCCGATCGAGTCGGCCATCCAGGGGGTTCCCGACCTGGAGTCGACCACCGCGACGAGCACGACCAATGCGTCCATCGTGCAGGCGATGTTCTCGTACGGCACGAACCTCGCGACCGCGGAGCAGAAGATCCAGCAGGCGATCAACCGCATCTCCTCGCAGCTGCCGGAGGACGTCACGCCGCAGGTGCTCTCGGTCTCGATCGACGACTTCCCGGTGATCCAGGTGGCGGTCACCGGCTTCGACGACGCGGACAACGCCCAGGCGCAGCTCGAGAGCGTCGCGATCCCCGACCTCGAGGACGTCGACGGGGTGAACGCGGCCGAGATCGTCGGCGGCGTCGGACAGCGCATCACCATCACCCCCGACCTCGCGAAGCTCGCCGCCGCCGGACAGAGCAGCGAGGCGATCAGCACGGCACTCCAGCAGAACGGCACCCTGTTCCCCGGCGGCGAGATCACCGAGGATGACGAGACCCTCACGGTGCAGACCGGAGCGAAGATCACCTCGGTCGACGAGATCGCCGCCCTGCCGCTCGTCGGCACCGCGGTCACCATCGGCGACGTCGCGACGGTGGAGCAGGTGTCCGACCCGGTGACCTCGATCTCCCGCGTCGACGGCGAGGACGCCCTGTCGATCTCCATCACGAAGCTCCCCGCCGCCAACACGGTCGAGGTGTCGCAGGGGGTCATCGCGGCCCTCGACGAGATCGGGGAGGCGCTTCCGGACGCGGAGTTCACGGTCGTGTTCGACCAGGCGCCGTTCATCGTGCAGTCCATCGACACCCTCGCCACGGAGGGTCTGCTCGGTCTCGTGATGGCCGTGCTCGTGATCCTCGTGTTCCTGATGTCGGTGCGCTCGACCCTGGTCACCGCGATCTCGATCCCGACCTCGGTCCTCATCACCTTCATCGGGCTGCAGGCGTTCGGCTACTCCCTCAACGTGCTGACCCTCGGGGCGCTCACGATCGCGATCGGCCGCGTGGTCGACGACTCCATCGTGGTGATCGAGAACATCAAGCGCCACTACGTGGGCGACGCGGACAAGGGCGATGCGATCCGTCTCGCCGTGCGCGAGGTCGCCGCCGCCATCACCGCCTCGACCATCACGACGGTGGCGGTGTTCCTGCCGATCGTGTTCGTGGGCGACATGGTGGGCGAGCTGTTCCGTCCGTTCGCGATGACCGTCACGATCGCCATGGTCGCGTCGCTCTTCGTGGCTCTGACGATCGTCCCGGTGCTCGCGTACTGGTTCCTCAAGCCCGGCAAGCCGCTCCTCGACGACCAGGGGAACGCGATCGACCCGGAGGACCCGGCCGCCCCGCCGACGCGGCTGCAGCGCGGCTACCGGCCCATCCTCGGCTGGACGCTGAAGCACTCGGGCATCACGGTCGCGCTCGCGGTGGTGGTCCTCGCCGGGACCCTCGCCGCCGCCCCGCTGATGAAGGTGAACTTCCTCAGCGACTCCGGTCAGAACACCATGACCGTGACGCAGGACCTCGGGCCGACCGCGAGCCTGCAGGCGAAGTCCGACGCCGCCGTCCCCGTCGAGGAGGCCCTCCTCGACATCGACGGCATCGAGCACGTGCAGGCCTCCATCGGGTCGAGCGGTTCCGCGCTGCGCGACGCGTTCTCCGGCGGTGCGGGCATCACGTACTCCGTGCTCACCGACGGCGACGCCGACCAGGAGAAGCTGCGCGCCGAGGTGCAGGACGCGATCGACGGCCTCGGCGACGAGGTCGGCGAGGTCGCCGTCGCGGCATCCGCCGGCTTCGGCTCCAGCGACATCGAGATCACCGTGTCGGCCGCGAGCGGCGACGACCTCGCCACCGCCACCTTCGCCGTGGTGGACGAGCTCGACGGCCGCGAGGGCATCGGGCAGGTGACCGACAACCTCGCCGAGGCGCTGCCGTACATCGCCGTGGTCGTGGATCGCGAGGCCGCCGCCCAGGTCGGACTGTCCGAGGTCGCCGTCGGATCGATCGTGTCGAACACGATGCGTCCCCAGCAGATCGGCTCGGTCGAGATCGACGACACCGCGCTGACCGTGTACCTCGTCAACCCGGAGCCGCCGACGACCGTCGACGCCCTCCAGCAGCTCGCGATCCCCACCGCGGCGGGCATCGTGCCGCTGGAGGACATCGCGACCGTGGAGCAGCGCAACGGTCCGACCTCGATCACCACCGAGCAGGGACGGCGCACCGCGACCGTCACCGTGCCGCCCGCATCGGACAACCTCGCGGTCGCCACCCAGTCGGTCACCGAGGCGCTCGCCGCCGCGGACCTGCCGGACGGCGCCTCGGCCGAGGTCGGCGGCGTCGCCTCGCAGCAGGCCGACTCGTTCGCGCAGCTCGGCCTGGCGATGCTCGCCGCGATCCTCATCGTGTACGTGGTGATGGTGGCGACGTTCAAGTCGCTGCGTCAGCCGCTGCTGCTGCTGATCTCGGTGCCGTTCGCGGCGACCGGCGCCATCCTGCTGCAGATCATCACGGGCGTACCGCTCGGCGTGGCCTCGCTGATCGGCGTGCTGATGCTCATCGGCATCGTGGTGACGAACGCGATCGTGCTCGTCGACCTCGTGAACCAGTACCGGGAGAAGGGACTGTCGACCGCGGAGGCGGTGATGGCGGGAGGGGAGAAGCGTCTGCGCCCGATCCTCATGACCGCGCTCGCCACCATCCTCGCCCTCACCCCGATGGCGCTCGGGATCACCGGGCACGGCGGCTTCATCTCGCAGCCGCTGGCGATCGTGGTGATCGGCGGGCTCGTCTCCTCGACCGTGCTGACGCTCATCGTGCTGCCGACCCTGTACAACCTCGTCGAGGGGGCGCGGGAGCGCCGTCGCGCGCGGAAGGGCGAGCCGCACGACGATGGCGCCCCGGTCCCCGTGCACACGGACGGCACGCCGGTCAGCCGGCGCGAGCTGCGCGAGAACCACGGCGAGTAGTCGCGCGTCCGCAACGCGGAGAAAGGGCCCCGGTCCCGTCGAGGAGACGAGGATCGGGGCCCTTCCGCGTGTGTTCTCCGGAGCGGTGGACCGCGGTCAGGCGAAGGAGAGGCCCCACTCCACGGTCCAGGTCTCGCCCGGGGCCAGGCGTCTCAGGCCGCGGCCGCTGTTGAGGGCATCAGCCGGGGCGGTCATCGGCTCGATCGCGACGGCGAGCGGCGTACCGGGATAGTTCGTGGCCGTGTACACCTGCACGAAGTCGAAGCCCTCGCCCTGCCAGAGCGTGACGGTCCGGCCGTCGGGGGCGGTGAGGGTGTGCCGCACCCGGCCGTCCGGGTCGCGGTCGAGGTCGGTGAACCCGGTGTCGAGCGAGACGTCGCCGACGCGGATGCCCTCGCGCAGCTCGGGATCGGCGGGACGGGTGCCGATCGGGAGCATGCGGTCATCCGTCTCGAAGGCGGTGCGGGCGGGCACCCGGAGGACGAGGTCGTGCGGGTCGACATCGCCGATCGTGGGGAACGGGTGTGTGCCGACCGCGACGGGCGCGGGGGAGTCGGACCAGTTGGTGAGCGTGTGCGTGACCTCGATGCCGTCCGCGGTGAGGACATACGCGACGGACGTCTCGATCAGGTACGGGTAGCCGGTCTGCGGGAAGACGGTCGCCCGCAGCGTCGCGGCGCCCTCCGTCTGCTCGATGGCGTACGCCGTGAAGCGCAGCAGGCCGTGACTGGCGTTGTCCGTCTTCGGCTCGGTGATCGCGAGCTGGCGCACGGTGCCCTCGTCGTCCCAGCGGCCGTCGCGCACCCGGTTGGGCCAGGGGGTCAGCACGACGCCCGAGCACGACGGCGTCGGGATGTCGAGCGGATACGGGGAGATGAGATCGACCTCGCCGATCCGGAGGGCACGGAGAGAGGCGCCGACCTGGGCGATCTGCGCGGTCACGTCGCCGAGACGGAGATGGACCTGGGTGCCGGTGGGAGAGACGGAGTTCACCTCGACATCGTAGTGCCGCAGGCCGCCGGAGTGCGGGGGTCTCCCAGGGATGCCGGGTAGACTGAGACGGTCGGCTTCGGACACCCGCGCAGGGCGCGGACGTTTTTCAGTGTGTGAAGTGTGAGTCCAGGGGCCGATGGTGCGCGTCGATCGACGCGAATCAACCATCACAGGAATGGCCCCGGCCGCAGATCGTCCGGACTCCGCTGGATCGGAGTGCTCGCGCGTGCGCGCAGCGCTGTTCTCGTGCGAGAACGCAAGAAGGACACCCGAATGCCCAAGAACAAGAAGCCCCGCGGCGGTCGCGCCGCCGCGAACTTCGAGCCGCGCTACGGCGCCAAGAAGACCTCGTTCCACGACCGCCACCGTCCGGCCGGCGGTCGGGACACGGCTCGCGACGAGCGTCCCGCACGCGACGACCGCGAGGGTCGCGCGACCGGCGGGTACGACCGTCGCCCCGGGAGCCGCAGCCCCGGGCACCGCGGCTACCGCCCGGAGGAGGCCGAGTCCGGTGCTCCGAAGCGCCGCTGGAGCTCCCAGGAGCGCGCCGGTCGCGACGAGGCTCGCAGCATCCGCAACCGTGCGGAGTCCGGGCGTCGCGAGGCCCCGCACCGCCGCGACGACCGCGCCGGTGGCGGCCGGTTCGACGACCGCGCCGAGCGTCCGCGGTACAACGACCGGTCCGGCGCTGGACGGTTCGACGACCGTCCGCGGCGCGACGACCGCGGCGGCTCGCAGCGACAGGGGTTCCGCGACGGCGACCACCGCGACGGCGGACGCCCGCGCTTCGACGACCGCCGGAACGAGCGTCCGCGCTTCAACCGCGACGACCGTCCGCGGCGGGACGACCGCGGCGGCGATCGCACCCGCGGTGGCGACCAGGGGACCGAGCGTTCGTACGACGCCGCCCGTGCGCGCCGCGCGTTCGACCGCGACCGCACGCAGCGCTCCTTCGAGGGCGGGCGCGAGCGGCCGTCGACCGGAGGGGCCTACCGCACCGAGCGGCCGCGTCGGGACGAGCGCCCTCGTCGCGACGAGCGTCCGACCCGGAGCGACTGGAACGCGAAGCCGAAGGCGGCGTTCGAGCAGGCCGACGACGTCGTCCACGAGCGCCTCGAGGCACAGGCCGTGCAGGCCGTCGAGGTCGAGGGCGTCACGTTCGCCGACCTCGGCCTAGGCTCCAACATCACCGAGACCCTGAACAACATGGGCGCCGCGACGCCGTTCCCGATCCAGGCGGCGAGCATTCCCGCCGTCCTCGAGGGGCGCGACGTGCTCGCCCGCGGACGCACGGGCTCCGGCAAGACCATCGCCTTCGGGGCACCGCTCGTCGAGCGGGTGCTGCAGTCGCAGGCGGGCAAGCGTCGTGAGTTCGGACGGGCGCCGCGCGCGATCATCCTCGCCCCGACGCGCGAGCTCGCGCTGCAGATCGACCGGACCATCCAGCCGATCGCCCGCAGCGTCGGCCTCTTCACGACGCAGATCTACGGCGGCGTGCCGCAGGGCCGCCAGGTGGGCGCGCTGAAGAAGGGCGTCGACATCGTCATCGGCACCCCCGGCCGTATCGAGGACCTGATGAACCAGGGCAAGCTCGACCTGTCCGACTGCCGGATCGCGGTGCTCGACGAGGCCGACCACATGTGCGAGCTCGGATTCGTCGAGCCCGTGCAGCGCATCCTCCGCCGCACGGCCGAGGGCAGCCAGAAGCTCCTGTTCTCCGCGACGCTCGACCGCGAGGTCGCGGCGCTGGTGGACGAGTTCCTCGTCGACCCCGCCGTGTTCGAGGTCGCGGGCGAAGACCAGGGCTCCAGCACCATCGAGCACCGGGTGCTCGTCATCGAGCACCGCGACAAGGCGGACATCCTCACGTCGCTCGTCGACCGCGAGGGCAAGACGCTGGTCTTCGCCCGCACGCGCGCCTACGCCGAGATGCTGGCTGACCAGTTCGACGACGCGGGAATCCCGGCCGTCTCGCTGCACGGCGATCTCAACCAGGCCAAGCGCACGCGCAACCTGGAGAAGCTGACCTCGGGTCGGGTGAACGTCCTCGTGGCCACCGACGTCGCCGCGCGCGGCATCCACGTCGACGACATCGACCTCGTGGTCCAGGCCGACGCGCCGGACGAGTACAAGACGTACCTGCACCGCTCCGGTCGCACGGGTCGCGCGGGGCGCTCGGGCCGGGTCGTCACGCTCATCACTCGGCAGCGCCAGCGCCGGATGACCGAGCTGCTCGGTCGCGCCGAGATCGAGGCCCCGTTCGAGCAGGCCCGCCTGGACGACGACGTGATCGAGGAGATCGCCGGGCGCGTGCCGTCCGCCGCCGAGCTCACCTCCTGACCCGTTCGGGATCAGAAAGGCCCCGGAGACTTCGGTCTCCGGGGCCTTTTCGCACTCCGCACCGGCCGGGTCAGGGGAGGGTGTGCTCGTGGAGGGACGTCATCAGGGACGTACCGTTGAGGTCGAGGTAGAGGACGCCCTCGGTGACCGTGAGGGTCAGGGTGTTGCGGCGGGCGAGGTGGGGCGTGGCGGTGTCGACGAAGCCGGGATCGAAGCTGTAGACCCGGATGTCCTCGGCCCGGTGGATGCGCTTGTCGGCCCACGGCGCCATGACCTTGGCGGGATCGCGGTGCGTGTAGACCACCGTCCGGTCCGCGAGGCGGGTGGCATGATGCAGCCGTGCGGCATCGGGAGCGCCCACCTCGATCCAGACGGTGACCCGCCCCGTGAGGTCGCGCACGAGCACGGCGGGCTCGTCCGTGTCGGAGACGCTGCCGCCGAACGCGATGCCCTCCGCGAACTCGAGTCCATACGCGAGCACCCGGGTGAGCATGTACGCGTCGGTCTCGGAGGGATGCCGGGCGACGCGGAGCGAGACGTCCTCGTAGACCCCGCGATCGGTGTCGGCCAGCTGCATCTCGAACGTGTGGACTGTCGAACCGATCGCCATGATCCTCGAGCCTACGTGGCGCAGCACCCCTTCCGTGACCGACTCAGAACAGCATCGGCTGGGGAGGAGGGGACGCGGCAGCGCGGCCGCTCGGGGTGAACATCACCGGCCCGGCCGCCGGGGTCTCCGTCTGCACGTGGCCTTGGCCCGGGCGGAACCCGCGCCGCGGATAGTCGTCTTCGTGCCGGCCGTCGAGTCCGTGCATCCGGATGAGGGGACGAGCGCGCTTGGCGAGCCACTGCCGATACGGCTTCGGCGCCTCGACGGACGCTCCGGGATAGAGCCCCCGGTACGACGACACGAGGTCGGGACGGTTCTCGCCGAGCCACTGGAAGAACCACGGCTTGACGCCCGGACGCAGGTGCAGGGCTCCGTAGATCACGCTCCGCGCTCCGGCGGCCTTGATGCGGCGCAGGGCGTCGTCGATCGCGGCGAGGGAGTCGGTGAGGTGCGGCATGATCGGCATGAGGAACACCGTGACCGGGAACCCGGCGTCGGCAAGGGCGCGCACCGTGTCGAGGCGGGCCTGCGTGGTCGGAGCGCCGGGCTCGATCGCTTTCTGCAGCGCGTCGTCGTACATCGCGATCGACATCTGCACGTCGACCGGCACGCGCTGCGCCGCCTTCTTCAGCAGCGGGATGTCGCGGCGGATCAGCGTGCCCTTCGTGAGGATCGACATCGGGGTGCCCGACGCCGCGAGCGCCTCGATGATGCCGGGCATGAGGGCGTAGCGCCCCTCGGCCCGCTGGTACGGGTCGGTGTTCGTGCCGAGGGCGACCGTCTCGTGCTGCCAGCTCCCGCGGCGCAGCTCCCGTTCGAGCACCTCGACGACGTTGACCTTGACGACGATCTGGGTGTCGAAGTCGGCACCGCCGTCGAGGTCGAGGTACTCGTGCGTGCCTCGTGCGAAGCAGTACGTGCAGGCATGGGAGCAGCCGCGGTAGGGGTTGATCGTCCAGGCGAAGGGCATGCGCGACGCCCCGGGGACGTGGTTGAGAGCGGACTTCGACAGCACCTCGTGGAACGTCATCCCGGCGAACTCCGGCGTCGTCACCGTGCGCAGGACGCTGGACCGGTTCTCGAGACCGGGCAGCGCCGCCTCGTCGCTGTCCGCGAGCTTCTGTCCCTGCCACCGCATCGTCCTAGTCGAACAAAGAATCGAATCGAAGTCAAGCGAGTATGGCATCAATGTTCGAATGGAAGAATGGGGCCATGCCCTCCTCGCCGTACGCTCAGCATGCGGCGCCGCGCTCCCCGATCTTCGGCGCCGCCCTCCCGGTCGGGCTGGCGGTGACCGCGGTGGGCGTGCTGCTGTCCCTCACCGGGGCGGCCGCGACCCCTGTCGCCTCGGAGGAGATGCCGCGGCCGGTCGCGGTGATGCAGGTGCCGACGGTGGAGAACGCGGCGACGCCCGCGGCGGACCCCTGTGCCGACCCCGGGGTGCAGGAGGCGATCGCGGCGGGGGATGACGCTGCCACCATCGCGGGGTTCGGCGGCGGAGCGCGCTTCCGTGAGGCGGTGGTCGCGGGGAACGCGCCCTGCGTCTCGCTCAGCGATCCCGCCCGGATCTGGGTGGTGGTGAACAAGGGGCGTCCGCTCGATCCGGCCGCCTACGAGCCCGCGGGACTGGGCCAGGTGCCCCTGCAGATGACGACGCCGTCGGGCCGCGTGCGCGCGGAGGTCGCCGACGCGGTCGGGCGCATGGCGGAGGCCGCCGCGGCTGCGGGCGTCGGCCGCATCGGCGCGAACAACGGCTACCGCTCCTACGGGCTCCAGGTCGCGACCTACGGGGCCCACGTGCGGGACCAGGGGCAGGCCGACGCGGACGCCGGCTCGGCGCGGCCGGGTCATAGCGAGCATCAGACCGGTCTCGCCCTCGACGTGGTGGCCTGCGATGCCGAATGCGGCGGTCTCGACGGCTTCGGGGCGACGCGGCAGAGCGAGTGGGTGGCCGCGCACGCCTGGGAGTACGGGTTCATCGTGCGCTACGAGCAGGTCGGCACCCCGGTCACCGGGTATGCGCCGGAGCCCTGGCACCTGCGTTACGTCGGCACGGAGCTCGCGGCGGCGTATCACGAGGGCGGCTTCCACACCCTCGAGGAGTTCTTCGGCCTGCCCGCCGCTCCCGACTACGAGCACTGAACGGACGGGTCCGCGGTGGCGCTCGGCGTGCTCTGAGGCTTTCCACAAACGCGGTACCCAGTCCCACTCGGGATGGGATGCATTCTCACAATCGCCTGTCCTGCCCCGTGTTCCCGCCGTAGACTCGCCGGAGCAACGACGCACGACACGTTCGGGAGGACGGCATGGAACGCGACATCTACGAAGAGGATCACGAGGCATTCCGCGACCTCGTCAAGGATTTCGTCAAGCGCCACGTCACGCACGAGGCGATCGAGAAGTGGGACGCCGCCGGCGAGGTGGACCGCGCCACGATGCGCGCCGCGGGTGAGGCCGGCATCATCGGGCTCTCCGTGCCCGAGGAGTTCGGCGGCGCCGGGATGCTGCAGGACTACCGCTTCCGCGCGATCGTGAACGAAGAGGTCATCGCAGCCGGTGCGGGTTCGCTCGCCGGCGCCTTCGGCATCCAGGACGACCTGGCCGTCCCGTACCTCGTGCACATGGGCACGCAGGAGCAGAAGGAGAAGTGGCTGCCCCGCATGGCCACCGGCGAGGTCGTCGGCGCGCTCGCCATGACCGAGCCCGGTGCCGGCTCCGACCTCCGCGGCATCAAGACCACGGCGAAGAAGGTCGACGGCGGCTACCTCGTCAACGGCGCCAAGACGTTCATCTCGTCCGGTGCGACCGCCGACCTCGTCGTGACCTTCGTCAAGACGGGCGAGGGCAACCGGCCCGACGCGTTCAGCCTCGTCCTCATCGAGAAGGGCATGGAGGGGTTCGACAACGGCAAGAAGCTCTCGAAGATGGGCTTCCACGGTCACGACACCGCCGAGCTGTCGTTCAGCGACGTGTTCGTGCCCGAGGAGAACCTCATCGGCGGCGTCGAGGGCAAGGGCTTCATCCAGCTCATGATGAACCTCCCGCTCGAGCGCCTCTCGATCGGCGTGGCCGGAGCCGCCGCCGCACAGGCCGCGCTCGACTGGACCGTCGCCTACACGAAGGACCGCGAGGCCTTCGGGGAGCGCATCATCGACTTCCAGAACAGCCGCTTCACCATCGCCGACATGTCCGCCACGGTCGACGCGCTGTGGGCCTTCATCGACCGCGCGCTCCTGGCGTACAAGGACGGCAGGCTCTCGGCCGAAGAGGCCGCAAAGGTCAAGTTCTGGGCCACCGAGCGCGAGTGGGAGGTGCTCGACGCCGGGGTCCAGCTCCACGGCGGCTACGGCTACATCACCGAGTACCCGATCGCCCGCGCCTTCCTCGACGCCCGTGTGCACCGCATCTACGGCGGCACGAACGAGATCATGCGCGAGATCGTCGGGCGTCAGATCGCCGGCAAGCGCTGAGGTCCCCGGGCACAGCTTCGGAGATTCTTATCGGCACGCCGGGGCGGCGTCTTCCGCCTCGGCGTGCCGTGCTGTGACTCCGAAGTCGTGCCCGGTCAGGGGATGAGCATGAGCCGGAGGGTGTCGAACCCGTCGAGCGTGACGGCACCTCCCAGCAGGGCGAGATTCTGCTCGCGGACAGCCTCGAAGCGATCCCTGGTCATCGAGTAGTTGTGGTGCGGAGTCGCCGCGTTCTCGCGGACCACCATCGTCGTGCCGTGGGGACGGTAGCCGACCCTCCGGGAGATCGCGTTCGAGGCGGCGTTGTCTGCGAAGGCGCCCGAGGTCACCTCTCGTGCCCCCAAGCCGTCGAACAGTGCGAAAAGCATCAACGCTCTCATCCGCGTGCCGATGCCGCGGCCCTGATACTCGATACCGAGCCAGGAGCCCGTCTCCGCTCGGTGCCGTACTCCCCAATCGTCGGCGCTCGCGCCCTGGACGCCGACGAGGATGCCGTCCACCAGCACCCCGAGTTCGAGCATGAACCGTTCGGGAGCGATCTGGGAGCGGGCGTGCCACTGGTACGACAGGAGTCGGCGTACGACGGTGTCCGTGTCACCGCGCGTCCAGGGGACGGCGAAGGGCATCCGCTCCGGATCGTGCACGCCGCGTGCGGCGAGGTCGCCCAGGACGACCAGGAGATCGTCATCCAGCCACCGCAGCTCGAGGTCTCCGGCACGCGCTCGCACTCCCGCGGCGGGCCAGCGGCGAACCAGGTCGGCGACTGTCATCGCCACAGTATGGCACCGCTCCGCGCACCGCTCTCCGGGCACAACTTCGGAGGTTCCCGACGACACGCCGGGGCGGCGTCTTCCGCCTCGGCGTGCCGTGCTGTGACTCCGAAGCTGTGCCCGGCCTCAGGCGAGGGGCTCGGCGGCGGCCTCGCGGGCGGCCTTCGAGGCGGGGGAGGCGGCGCCGATCTTCCAGTAGCCACAGAAGCTGACGGCGTTCTTGTCGACGCCGCGCTCGCCGACGAGCTGCTTGCGGACGCCGGAGGCCAGGGCCTGCTCGCCGGCCGCGTACGCGTGGAACGGAGCATCGGGCAGAGCGGTGCGGGCGAGGGCATCCAGGGCGAGAACCCCGGGCGGGATCTCGTGCGGCCGCACGATCCACACCACGTCGAGCCCCGACGGATGCGCGAACTCCAGGGCGTCCTCCGCGGACGGGACCTCGATGATCGCCGTGCCCGCGGCGTCGGCCGGCAGGGAGGCGCTGATCGACGCGATCGCGGGGAGGGCGGTCTCGTCGCCCACGAGCACCACCCGGTCGGTGCCCCGTTCGGGGTTGAATGTCAGGCCCTCGTCGATGATGAGGACGTGCTCGCCGGGGGCGCAGGTCTCCGCCCATCGGGAGGCCGGACCGGCGGTGCCGTCGGCCGCCGAGCCGTGCAGCACGAAGTCGACGTCGAGCTCGGCGCCGGTCTCGGGCGTGGCCGGGCGGTACGCGCGCACGGTGTAGTTGCGCATCACGGGGCGCTCGCCGTCGGGGATGCGGAGGAACTTCAGATACCCGAACATCCGGTTCGCCTTGGCGGGCACGCGCTCCAGTCCGGCCTCCCCGCCGATCGGCAGGAACAGCCGGAACCACTGGTCGTAGCCCATCGGACGGAAGCGGTCGATCTCGCCGCCGCCCAGGGTCACCCGCACCCAGTGCGGCGCGAGCCGTTCGGTGCGGAGCACGGTGAGGTGCAGGAGCTCGGCCGTCTCCGGCTTGACCATCTTGCTGAATGCCATGCGGGCGCCTTTCAGGGGAGCTGCCAGGGGAAGAAGACGACGAAGATCGCGGCCGACACGGCGAGCATCGCCACGGTGAAGACGGTGTCCCTCGTGCGGAACGGCACGAGGTGCCGCTCGGTCCGCGTCGGATGCGCACCGAACGCCCGGGAGTCCATCGCGAGGGCGACGCGCTCCGCATGCCGGATGGCACCCGCGAGCAGCGGGACGATGTACCCCCAGCCGCGGGCGATCCGTGCGAAGGGGCCGCGGCCGCCGTGGTAACCGCGCACCCGGTGCGCGGCACGGATGACGGCGAGCTCGTGCCCGAACCGGGGCACGAAGCGAAAGGCGGCCAGGGCCGTGTACCCGATGCGGTACGGCACGCGCAGCTGCTGCACGCTCGCACGCACGAGATCGGAGCCGCTGGTGGTGAGGCCGCCGATGAGCGCGAGCGCGACGATCGATCCGAGCCGGAGCGCCGTAGCGAACCCGATGAGGAGGGCACCGCCGTAAAGGGTCCAGTCGCCGATCGTCACGACGGGGGCGGTGTCGGCGACCAGGGCCGCGTCGACCCACAGTGAGAAGCCGACGCCGATCGCGAGCATGCCCGCGGGAAGACCGAGCAGGAGCAGCGCGAGGAGGCGCCCCGTCACCCGCGCTCCGATGAGGATGAGGGCGTAGGCGAGCACGAGGAAGGCGGCGGGGGTGGCCAGGTCCCGCACGAAGACGAGGAGCAGCATGGCGGGGGCGAACCCGGCGACCTTCGCCAGCGGGTTGAGGCCGTAGAGGAACTGCCGCCGCGACGTGGCTGTGAGCGGCGCGTACGGATCGAGCGTGGTCATCGTCATGGCGACACCTCCCACCCGGCCGCGGTGAGCACCCGCTGCAACGCGGGGACGCGCAGGCCGGCGGAGGGGAGGATCGCGGGATCGGCGAACAGTGCCGCCGTCGGACCGGCGGCCCGCACCCGCCCGTCGGCGAGGACGACCGTGTCGGTGGCGTGCTCGGCGACGAGCTGCAGGTCGTGCGTGACGATGACCACGGTCGTGCCGTCCGCCCGCAGGCTCTCCAGCAGGTGCAGGAGCTCGGCGGCTCTGGCCCGGTCCTGCCCGAACGTGGGCTCGTCGAGGGCGAGGACGGGCGGACGGGTGATGAGGGCGGTGCCCACGGAGAGCCGTCGCTTCTCGCCGCCGGAGAGGAGGAACGGATGCACGCCGGCCTTGTGCGTCAGCCCGAACCGCTCCAGCATCTCCGCCACCCGCGTGCGGACCTCGTCGTCCGGCACCTGGCGCAGCCGGAGCCCGTGGGCGAGCTCGTCGAACACGGTGGCGGCGATGAACTGGTGCTCCGGGTTCTGGAACACGAAGCCGATGCGGGCCGCGAGCTCCCGAGGGGAGGCCGTCCCTGGGTCGATGCCGTCGACGGAGACCCGACCTCTCGGCGGCGGCACGACCCCGGCGAGAGCCTGGATCAGCGTCGTCTTGCCCGCCCCGTTCGCCCCGACGATCGCGGTGAGGCTCCCGGCGGCGATGTCGAGGTCGACCCCGTGCAGGATCTCGGTGCGGCGCCGTGTGACCGTGAGGCCGCGGGCCCGGATGATGGGCTCCCGGTCGGCGGGGCGAGGGTCGCCGACCGGCACCGAGGACGCGGCGCCGGGGCCGGGAGGCAGTGCGGCGGCCAGCGCCTCGGGCGTCAGCGGCAGCGGGTCGAGGACGATCCCCCGGTCGCGGAGGCGGAGCGCGGCGAGCGTCGCGGCGGGCAGCCAGACCCCCATCGCCACGAGCTCGTCGGCATGCGCGCGGATGGTCTCGGCCGCCGGACCGTCGAAGACCACCCGGCCCTCGCGGTCGAGCACGATGGTGCGCGTGACGAAACGCATCGCGGCGTCGAGGTTGTGCTCGACGAGGAGGATGGCGCGATCTCCGGCGGCCACGACCTCGGTCAGCGCCGCGTACACGTCGTCGATCCCCTGGGGGTCGAGGTTCGCGGTCGGCTCGTCCAGCACGATGAGAGGCGAGCCCATCGCGAGGGCGCAGGCGATGGCGAGACGCTGCCGCCCGCCGCCGGACAGGTGGTCGGGGTTGTCGTCGCGGCGCTCCCACAGGCCGACGCGCCGCAGCGCCTCCTCCACGCGGGCGCGCACGGTCTCCACCGGGAGGAGGAGGTTCTCCGGGCCGAAGGCCACCTCGTCGTACACCGTCCCTGTGACGATCTGCGCGTCCGGATCCTGGAAGACCATGGCGACGTGCGTGCTGAGCGTCGCGGTGTGCGCGGTGGTGGTGCCGATGCCGCCGGCCTCGACGGTGCCGGTCATCGTCGCGGGGAGCGCGTGCGGGATGAGGCCGTTGAGGGCGAGCGTGAGCGTCGACTTCCCGGAACCGGACGGGCCGAGCAGCAGCACGACCTCGCCGGGATCGATGTCGAAGGTCACGTCACGGGGCGACGGGTGCGCGGCATCCGCGTGGGTGAGGGTCAGCTCGCGCACGCGGAGGAGGGGTGCGGATGGGCGCACGGCACGTCCCTGGCTCGACGGAGGGTGTGCCTCTAACTTAGCTGAGCCTTACCTGTGCTGCCAGCGGGGCCCGTGCGCGATCAGCGGCGCGCGACCCCGGCGGTGCGCAGCGCCGAACCGATGGCGAGGCCGATCGCCGTCCAGGCCACAGGACCGAGCACGGAGATCGCCAGGTACAGCAGCTGGGCCCACAGCGGCATGACCGCGAGGTTCGCCGCGAAGAACACCGCGACCGCCACGACGCCGCCGATCACGACCGCCGAGACGAAGAACCGCCAGGCGCCCCAGGAGCGATAGCGGGTGAGGGCGGCGACACCCTCCTGGATGAGGCCGAAGAGCAGCGCGGTGCCGATGAACCGCAGCGACCACGCCGGGTTGAAGGCGCTCGCGATGAGGGCGGCGAACACGTGCGTGATGAGCGCCACGAACGGCAGCCGCAGCACCTCCTGCGCGATGATGCCCGGCAGCACGTGCGAGCCCAGCACGAGGCCGTAGAGGAACAGCAGCGGGCTGGCCAGGAGGAGGGGAGTGACCCATCCGGCGATGCCGCCGAGGATGCCCGTGGCGACACCGATCGCCGCGCAGATCAGCAGCACTCTGGTCGACAGGACGGAGTTTCGGGCCACGTCTCCAGCCTACTGGCGACATTCGGAGAGTCGGCCGCCGTCCATCCTGACCGATCGGCACGATCGGGTGCGACCATCGTTCAGTTCTCGATCCGGCGCCGAACGGCGGGGCTATCGTGAGCCGCGGTGCGGCGACGACGCGGCATCGGGATCATCGGATCATCAGGAGCGAGATATGGGTCGAACACCCCTTCGGATCGCAGCAGCCACCACCCTGGCGACGCTGTTCATCGCATCGACGGCAACCGCAGGCCACGCAGCGACTGGGGAGGTGACGCACCCCGTTCCGGTCGCGGGGACCCCCGGGCACTACATCGTGATCATGAAGGCCGATCCCCTCGCCAGCTACGAAGGCGACGTCAAGGGCCTCAAGGCGACGAAGCCCGACGAGGGCGAGCAGCTCGAGACGCAGTCGCAGGACGCGCAGCGCTACGTCAAGCACCTCGAGTCCGAGCAGAGCAGCCTCATCAACGACGTCGGCGTCACCCCGGACACGACCTACCAGGTGGTGCTCAACGGTTTCAGCGCCGACCTCTCGGGTGAGCAGGTGGACCAGCTCCGCGCCTCGAAGGACGTCCTCGGGGTGTATCCGGACGAGATCCGTCACCCCGACGCGCAGACCTCGACCGACTACCTCGGCCTCGGCGACGACCGCAAGGGCCGCGGTGGGGTGTGGCAGCAGACCGGAGGCGTGAAGAAGGCGGGCGAGGGCGTCGTGGTCGGCGTGATCGACACCGGCATCGCGCCCGAGCACCCCTCGTTCGAGGGCAAGAAGCTCAAGCAGCAGAAGAAGCAGAACAGTCGGCACAAGGGCACGGACCCGTACACCGACGGCACCTACGTCTACTTCGACAAGTCCGACGGCGGACAGTTCCGCGGCGCGATGGTCGATGGTCAGGACTGGGACGAGCGCGACTACTCGACGAAGCTCATCGGCGGGCAGTACTTCTTCGCGGGAGCCCAGGCGGCCGGGTTCGACTTCCAGTACGACTACCTCTCCCCGCGCGACGGCGACGGTCACGGCTCGCACACGGCGAGCACCGCCGCGGGCAACTTCGGAGTGGACGCCGAGGTCGAGGGTGTCGACTTCGGAACGGTCTCCGGTGTCGCGCCCGGGGCGAAGGTCGCGGCCTACAAGGCCTGCTACGTCGGCCCGGACACGACCGTGACGACGGATGACATCTGCGCCCTGAGCGACCTCGTGGCCGCGATCGATCAGGCCGTGGCGGACGGTGTCGACGTGATCAACTACTCGATCGGCGGCGGGGCCGCGAGCACCGTGATGGCTCCCGAAGACCTCGCGTTCCTCAACGCCGCAGCCGCCGGTGTCTTCGTCGCGACCAGCGCCGGCAACGACGGCCCCGATCCGGTCACCGCCGACCACGCCTCGCCGTGGTACACGACGGTCGCCGCCTCCACCATCCCGACGTGGGAGGGCACCGTGCAGTTCGACGGCTTCGAGCAGGCCGGGGCCTCGGTGACCGTCCCGTTCGGCGACAGCGTCTCGGGACCCTCCATCGCCGCCGTGGATGCCGCGGCGCCCGGTGCAGTGGATGCGCAGCTGTGCCTGCCGGGCACCCTCGACCCGGCGAAGGTCTCGGGACACATCGTCGTCTGCGACCGCGGCGGCAACGCCCGCGCGGAGAAGTCCCAGGTCGTGAAGGACGCCGGGGGCATCGGCATGGTCCTGGTGAACGTGCCCGGCGGTGCGGATTCCCTCGACAACGACTTCCACGCCGTGCCGACCGTGCACCTGAACGCCGCGCACCGTGCGGCCGTGCTCGCCTACGTGCAGGGCGGCGTCGATCGGCCGATCACCCTCGTCGGTGAGAACACCACCGGTGTGACCACGCCGACCCCGCAGATCGCGGGCTTCTCGAGCCGCGGACCGGTCCTCGCCGACGGCACCGACGTCCTCAAGCCGGACATCGCCGCTCCGGGAGTGGCGATCCTCGCCGCCACGCACAACGCCCCGGGTGAGGACCCGACCTTCGGCATCCTCTCCGGGACGTCGATGGCCTCCCCGCACATCGCGGGCCTCGGTGCGCTCTACCTCGGCGAGCACCCGCGGGCGACCCCGGGCGAGATCCGTTCGGCCCTGATGACGACCGCCTCCGACACCGTGCTGCCCGACGGCTCGAAGAACACGAACCCGTTCGAGCAGGGTGCCGGACAGGTCGATGCGACGCGGTTCCTGAACCCCGGTCTGCTCTACCTGAACGGCTTCAAAGACTGGGCGGCGTTCCTCGACGGGAAGGGGCTGTCGGACTTCCCCGGCATCGACCCCATCGACGGCAGCGATCTGAACCAGGCATCGATCTCGATCGGGTCCCTGGCCAGCGCGCAGACCGTCACCCGCTCGGTCACCTCGACCGAGAAGGGCGTGTTCACGGCGAAGGCCTCCGTGCCCGGCGTGAACGTCACCGTCACGCCGTCCCAGCTCTCCTTCGACAAGCCGGGGCAGACGAAGACCTTCACGGTCACGTTCGACAGCACCACCGCGCCGGTCGAGCAGTGGGCCACGGGTTCGCTCACCTGGACGAGCAAGAAGAACACGGTGCGCTCGCCGATCGCGGTCTTCCCGGTCACGGCGGATGCCCCGGCCGAGATCACCGGCAGCGGCGTCGACGGCAGCACGACCGTCGACATCACCCCCGGCCTCGACGGCGATCTGGCGCTGGGCGTCTCGGGTCTCACGCCGTTCCAGCTCCTCAGCGACCCGGACAACCCGGTCGAGGGGCACTCGGGCAACGAGAACTCGGGCGACGCGAACAAGGACGTGTCCTGGATCGTCGACGTGCCGGAGGGTGCCACGCTCTCGCGCTTCGACCTCGACTCGTCCGACGACGAGGGCAGCGATCTCGACCTCACCGTCTACCGGGTCGTGAGCCCCGACGACCTGCGCTACTACGAGCGCTGGCAGTCGGCGACGGGCTCGGCCGACGAGCAGGTGACGATCCCCGCACCGACCGCGGGCACCTACCTCGTCGTGGCGAACGTGTACGCGACCACCGGGCCGATGACGTGGGACATGACCCACGCCTCCGTGCTGCCGGACGGGGAGGGCTCGTTCACCGCGACGCCGAACCCGATCGCCGCGGTCCGCGGGGAGAAGACGAGCTACGAGCTGAGCTGGACCGGTCTGACCGCCGGGACCCGCTACCTCGGACTCGTCCAGTACGGCGACTCGGCCGTGCGCACCGTGGTGACGGTCACGACGCCCGCGGATGCCGCGCCGACGCCGACTCCCGCGCCGAAGCCGTCGCCGACTCCCGAGCCGACGCCGACCCCGGATCCGACCCCGACGCCGGGGCCGACTCCGGAGCCGACCGCGCCTCCGGAGACCGACGCCCCCGGGTGATCCGGGAACGGTCGCACGACCCGGTCACGGCCGCACGAGGGAATCCCTCGTGCGGCCGTGCCGTCGTCTCCGGGTCGTGCAGACGTGCCGGGGCGCAGATCGTCCGGCCCTCCGTTCGTCGCACGACCCCCGCCGCTCGTCGCAGCGTCCTCGGATCCGGGCATGACGGCGGGGCGCCCTCCCTACCGTGGGGAGACGCAATGATGCGCCCCCAGAGGAGAACCCCATGACCGCACCTTCGTCGCGCCGCCGCGACGGCGCCGGGCTCGTCGACGACGACCCCGTCATCGAGACCGACCCGAACCTCCCACCCGTCGCCCTCTCCGCGGAGCACGAGGCGAAGAGCCGCCGCTGGACCCTGCCGAAGATCCTGCTGTGGACGGCCATCGCCCTCCTCGGCGGCGTCGCCTGGGTGATGCTCGCCATCGTGCGCGGCGAGACCGTGAACGCGATCTGGTTCGTGTTCGCCGCCGTGTGCACCTACCTGATCGGCTATCGCTTCTACTCCAAGGTCATCGAGCGGTACATCACCCGCCCCGACGACCGCCGGGCCACGCCCGCCGAGGTGAAGCAGGACGGCAAGGACTACGTCCCCACCGACCGCCGGGTGCTCTACGGTCACCACTTCGCCGCCATCGCCGGCGCCGGACCCCTGGTCGGCCCCGTGCTCGCGGCGCAGATGGGGTACCTCCCCGGCACCATCTGGATCATCGTGGGCGTCGTGCTCGCGGGAGCCGTGCAGGACTACACGGTGCTCTTCTTCTCGATGCGGCGCGGCGGCCGGACCATCGGCCAGATGGCGCGGCAGGAGCTCGGCAAGATCGGCGGCACTGCGGCGATCATCGCCTCGCTGCTCATCATGCTCATCATCGTCGCGATCCTCGCGCTCGTCGTCGTGAACGCCCTCGGCGAGAGCCCGTGGGGCGTCTTCTCCGTCGCGATGACCATCCCGATCGCCCTCTTCATGGGCGTGTACCTGCGCTATCTGCGCCCGGGCAAGGTGACCGAGGTCTCGATCATCGGCTTCGTGCTGCTCATGGCCGCCATCATCGGCGGCGGCTGGGTCGCCGGCACCGAGTGGGGCCAGGCGATCTTCCACCTCGACCGCACCACGATCGCGTGGGGCATCATCATCTACGGCTTCATCGCCGCGGTGCTGCCGGTCTGGCTGCTGCTCGCGCCCCGCGACTACCTCTCCACGTTCATGAAGATCGGCGTCATCGTGATGCTCGCCGGCGCGATCGTCCTCGTGCGTCCGGAGATCTCGGTCCCCGCGGTCAGCATCTTCGGCGAGAACGGCATGGGCCCGGTGTTCGCCGGTCCGCTCTTCCCCTTCCTCTTCGTGACGATCGCGTGCGGCGCGTTGTCCGGATTCCACGCGCTGATCGCGTCGGGCACGACCCCGAAGCTCGTCGAGAAGGAGCGGCAGACCCGGTTCATCGGCTACGGCGGCATGCTCATGGAGTCGTTCGTCGCGATCATGGCCCTCGTCGCCGCGATCTCGATCGACCAGGGCATCTACTTCGCCATGAACGCCCCGGCCGCCGCGACCGGGGGCACCGTGGAGGGAGCGGTCGCCTTCGTGAACTCGCTCGGGCTGACCGGGGTGAACCTCACGCCCGACATGCTCACCGGCACGGCGGCGGCGGTCGGCGAGGAGTCGATCGTCTCGCGCACGGGTGGGGCTCCCACGCTCGCGCTCGGCCTCGCGCACATCATGCAGCAGGCCCTCGGCGGACAGGCGCTCATGGCGTTCTGGTACCACTTCGCGATCATGTTCGAGGCCCTGTTCATCCTCACGGCGGTGGACGCCGGAACCCGGGTCGCCCGCTTCATGCTGCAGGACTCGATCGGCGCCTGGTTCCCGAAGTTCCGCGACGTCTCCTGGCGTCCCGGGGTGTGGATCTGCACCGCGATCATGGTGGCCGGCTGGGGAGCGATCCTCATCCTCGGCGTCACCGACCCGCTCGGCGGCATCAACACGTTCTTCCCGCTGTTCGGCATCGCGAACCAGCTCCTCGCGGCGATCGCGCTCGCCGTGGTGCTGGCCATCGTCGCCAAGCGCGGTCGCAGCTACTTCCGGTGGCTGTGGATCATCGCGCTGCCGCTCGCCTTCACCGCGGTCGTCACCATCACGGCCTCGCTCTACAAGATCTTCTCGCCGGTGCCGGCGATCGGATACTGGGCGAACCACTTCCGCTACCTGGAGGCGCTGAACTCCGGTGACACCACGCTCGGCGCGCCGGAGGTGCTGCAGGCCGTCATCCGCAACACCGCGGTGCAGGGCACGCTGTCGATCATCTTCGTGGTGCTCGCGATCATCGTCATCGTCATGGCCGTCATCGCGACCGTGAAGGCGATCCGCAACGGCGGCGGCGAGAACACCGAGGACCCGCCCGTGCCGTCCCGCCGCTTCGCCCCGGCCGGGTTCCTCCCCGACGCGGAGGAGCGCGAGCTGGAGAAGCAGTGGGAGCCGATCCTCGCCGAAGAGCGCGCGGCGGCACGGCACTGAGATGACCTCCACGGTGGATCGGACGGATGCCGCGACCTCCCCGCTGCGGGCGCTGTGGAGCGCCCTCGGCCGGGCGGGCCGCGGCATCCGCTGGTACATGACGACGCTGATGGGCGACACCGCGTACGCCACGTACGTCGCCCATCACCGTCGGCATCATCCGGACGAGGAGCCGCTGACGGAGCGGCAGTTCTGGCGTCAGCGGATGGACGACCAGGACCGCAATCCCGGTGCCCGCTGCTGCTGACCCTGCCTGCGCGTCCCTAGGCTGAGCGCATGAACGACGTCGTCCTCGCCGCGATCCTCGGCGCGCTCGGCGGCATCGCCCTCACGGCGCTGCTGCTGCTCGCCCGGCGGTTCGCGCGCGGCTCGGCCGACCTCGGCAGCGAGGCGGAGCAGGGGGCACTGCGGGCGCTGCACCAGGCGAGCCTCGCCGCTCCGCACCTGCGCGGCGGACTGACCGGGCCGGAAGCCGTCAAGGCCGCCCGGCACCTGCGGGCCCTGCTGGGCAGTGCCGCGGTGGCCATCGTCGGCGAGGACGACACGGTCACCCTCGACGGCGCCGCGGACGGGCTCGAATCCGCCGCCCTGCGCATCGCCGCCCAGGTGCGCGCGTCCGGGCGGCGGCAGGTGTTCCCCGCGCCCTCGCGGACGGACGACCTGGAGGCGGTCGGCGCGCCCATCCTCGTCGACGGGGTGCCGGTCGGGGTGGTCGTCGCCTTCGCGTCCCCGGTGCGGGCCGCGCTCGTGCGGGCGGCGGAGGAGGTCGCCGACTGGTGCGCGGCGCAGGTCGAGCTCGGCGGACTCGAGGCCTCCCGCACCCAGCTCGCCGAGGCGGAGCTCCGGGCTCTGCGTGCCCAGATCTCCCCGCACTTCATCTACAACGCCCTCACCGCGATCGCCTCGTTCATCACGACCGACCCCGACCGGGCCCGTGACCTCGTGCTCGAGTTCGCCGACTTCACCCGCTACTCCTTCCGCCGGCACGGGGAGTTCACCACGCTCGCGGAGGAGCTGGGCAGCATCCACTCCTACCTCGAACTGGAGCGCGCGCGGTTCGGCGATCGCCTGCGGGTGACGCTGCAGATCGCGCCGGAGACGCTCGCGACGGTCATCCCCTTCCTCTCGGTGCAGCCGCTCGTGGAGAACGCCGTGCGGCATGGCCTGGAGCCGGGGGAGGGCGGGGGCGAGATCCGCATCACCTCCCGCGACGACGGCACGCACACCGAGATCCTCGTCGAGGACGACGGCGTGGGCATGGACCCGGACGGCCTGCGCGCGCTGCTCACGGCGCGCGAGGAGGGTGGTCACGTGGGCCTGCGGAACGTCGACACCCGCCTCCGCCAGGTCTACGGCAGCGGGGGCGGTCTGGTCGTCGAGACCAACGCCGGCGCGGGTACCCTGGTGCGCATGCGAGTCCCGAAATCGCAGCCCCTCCACGACCCGGACGACGACTGAGGAGCGGCATGATCGACGTCCTCGTCGCCGACGACGAGCAGCCGGCCCTCGATGAGCTCGTGCACCTGCTGCGTGCCGACCCGCGCATCGGCGAGATCCTCACCGCGGCAAACGGCGCCGACGCGCTGCGTCAGCTCTCCGCGCGTGCGGTGCGGATCGCGTTCCTCGACATCCACATGCCGGGCCTGCTCGGCACCGAGCTCGCCCGCGCGCTCCTCGGTCTCGCGGAGCCGCCCGCGGTCGTTTTCGTCACCGCCGACGAGGCCCGTGCGGTCGAGGCGTTCGAGCTGCGCGCGGCGGACTACCTCCTCAAGCCGGTCCGGCGGGAACGCCTGCGCAGCGCCGTGGACCGGGTGATCGAGCAGGAGGCCGCACCGCGCGGCGAGGACGAGGTGCTGCCGGTGACCGTGGGCGCGTCCGTGCGGTTCGTCCGGCGCAGCGACGTGCGCTGGGTACAGGCGCAGGGCGACTACGCGCGGCTGCACACGGAGGACGACGGGCCCGGCCACCTCGTGCGCATCCCGCTCTCCGAGCTCGAGGCCCGGTGGGCGCCGGCGGGATTCCTCCGCATCCACCGTTCCACGCTCGTCCGGATCGCCGCGGTGACCGAGGCGCGGCTGTCGGGTGGGGAACCCGGCGTCGTCGTCGGCACGGCCGTGCTGCCGGTGAGCAGAAGGCTCGTCGCGACGGTGCGGGAGGCGCTCGTGCGGGGGGAGGGAACCGGATGACCGAGGCGCCGAAGCGGGTGCGGGTCACGGCGGACACCCCGCCCCGCCGCTCCGCCGCCGCCACGCGGGGGATCGCGCTGCCCGGCGCCCCGGTCGCGGAGGCCGACGCCGTCTACGCCCGTGCCCTGATGCGCAGCCAGCTCCGGCTCGCCCTCGGCACCGTCGCCGGCTTCGTGGTGGTCGTCGTCGCCCTGGCGCTCGGGATCGCGCTCATCCCCGAGGTGGACGCCGTCGTCCTCGGCGGGCTGCCGCTGTCGTGGCTGCTCCAGGCCTTCGCGTTCTACCCGGTGATCCTCGTGTTCGCGGTGCTGTACGTGCGCACGGCGGTCCGCAACGAGCGGCGGTACCGCGCCCTGCGGGACCGCGAGTGAACGCCGTTCTCGACCTCGTCGGGGTCGCCCTGGTCGTGATCGCCACCCTCCTCATCGGCGTGTACGGGCTGCGGGTGTCGCGCACGACGAGCGACTTCTTCGTGGCGTCGCGGACGGTGCGTCCGGTCTGGAACGCCTCGGCCATCAGCGGCGAGTACCTCTCCGCGGGCACCTTCCTCGGCCTCTCCGGGCTCGTGCTGCTGGACGGCGCCCGCGGCTTCTGGTTCCCCATCGGGTACGCCGCGGGGTACCTGCTCGTGCTCGTGTTCGTGGCCGCGCCCCTGCGCCGGAGCGGGGCGTACACGATCCCCGACTTCGTCGAGGCCCGGCTCGACTCGACCGCCGCGCGCCGTGTCACCAGCCTCGCGGTCCTCATCATCGGCTGGCTCTACATCGTGCCGCAGCTGCACGGCGCGGGCATCACTCTCGTCGTGGTCGCCGGGCTGCCGGAGTGGGTCGGGGCCGTGACGATCGCGGTGCTCGTGGCGGCGGCGGTCGCCGCGGGCGGCATGCGCGCGATCACCTTCGTGCAGGCGTTCCAGTACTGGCTCAAGCTCACGGCGCTCCTCGTGCCGGTGGTGTGCATCGCGTTCGCCCTGAGTGGAGGGCCGCACGACTTCGATCCCGCGCTCGTCTTCCCCGCCGAGGCCGGGCCGTCCGGTTTCGACGCCTACGAGACCGCGTCGCTGCTGCTCGCGCTGCTCCTCGGCACGATGGGCCTGCCGCACGTCCTGGTGCGGTTCTACACGAGCCCGACCGGAGCCTCCGCGCGGCGGACCACGGTGATCGTCATCGCCATGGTGAGCGCGTTCTACGCCGTGTCGAGCGCGATGGGGCTCCTGGCGCGGATCGCCGCCCCCGACCTCGCGCAGCCGGGGATCGCCGACACCGTGGTGCTGCAGCTCCCGTCGCGGGTGTTCCCCGGGCCCGCGGGTGAGCTGCTGACGGCGCTCATCGTCGCCGGGGCCTTCGCCGCATTCCTGGCGACGTCGGCCGGGCTCGTGGTCTCGCTCGCGGGGGTCATCAGCCAGGACGTCTTCTCCGGCTCCGTGCGCTCCTTTCGGCTGTCCGCGGTGCTGTGCGCGCTCGTGCCGCTGGGGGTCGCGCTGCTCACGGTTCCCGCGGGGCTCGTGTCGAGCGTGGGGGTGGTGTTCGTCGTGGCGGCGTCGACGCTCTCGCCCGTGGTGCTGCTGGGCGTGTGGTGGCGGGGCCTCACCGCGCGCGGGGCGGTCGCGGGCATGGTGTGCGGTGGCGTCGCGACCGGGCTCGCCCTGCTCGTGCACGCCGCGGTGGATGGGGTCGGCGTCGCGGCACCGTACCTCGCGCAGCCCGCCGCCTGGACGATCCCGCTGGCGACCGGAGTCACCGTCGCCGTGTCGTTGCTCGACCCTCGTGGGCCCTCGCCCCGCACGGACCGCTTCCTCGCCCGCGTGCACACCCCCGACCGCGCCTGAGCCTGCTTCTGCTTCCCGGACTCTGTCTCCTGGAACAGGCGTTCGCGCGGGTTCAGGCAGATGAAAGCCACTCGAGCCTGAGCCGGCGCGAGTGCCTGAAGAGCGGGGAGGGTGTGGCCGGGCCAGGGGGCTCCAGCGGGACGGCAGGCACTGGCGCGAGCACAGGCAGGGAGCACCAGGAGTGCCTGAACTGGCGTGCGTGCCTGAACTGTCGTGGGTGCCTGAACTGGCGGGAGGGCCTGAACTGGCGTGGGTGCCTGAACTGGCGCGTCAGCGAGGTCGCGCGCGAGGGCAGGCAGTCGCGTGAGAACAGGCAGGGAGGGTGGCGAGTGCCTGAATCAGCGGGAGGGTCAGAGGGTGCGGCTGCGCGGCATCAGGCGCACCGGGGGGAGCGGCGGCGCGGGGATGCGCTGGTCGTGCCCCTCGACGACGCCGAACCGGGGGGATGCGGCCTCCCAGTCCTCTCGGGCGGCGGCGATCTCGTCATGGGAGCGCCCGGCGAAGTTCCACCACATGACGATCTCGTCCTCGAACGGCTCACCCCCGAGGAGGAACAGCAAGCCGCCCTCACTGCTGGTCACCTCGACGCCGTCGCGGGAATCGCCGAGGTAGAGCATGTCGTTGCGGGTCATCGCGTGCTCGGGGACGGCGGCGTCGCCCTCGACGAGGAGCAGCGCGTGCTCCCACTCCGGCCGCAGCGGCAGGCGGACCGTGGTCCCGGCCGGCACGACGGTCTCCGCCCCGACGATCGGCGTGTGCACGGTCGCCGGCGAGCGCACGCCCGCGAACTCGCCGAGCACGACCGTGGCCGGGGCGTCCGATCCGGTCGCGGCCGGAAGGGTCGTCGTCGGCAGGTCGGTGTGCCGCTCGAAGCCGCCGTCCCCGTGGCGCGCGGACTCCGGGAGCACGACCCAGAACTGCAGCGCATCGAGCGGAACGGGCTCGTCGCCGATGGAGTACTCCGAGTGCGAGATGCCGTTGCCCGCCGTCATGAGGTTGAGCTGTCCGCGCCGGAGGTCGGCATCGCTGCCCAGCGAATCGCGGTGCCGGATCTCGCCGACCAGCGGCCAGGTCACCGTCTGCAGACCGATGTGCGGATGCGGCTCGACGCGCATCCGGGTCTCGGCCGGGCCGAACCGGTCGAGGAAGCACCATGCGCCGATGGTGGGGAGGTTGCGATGCGGCAGCACCCGCAGCACCTCCATGCCGCGCACACCGCCGAGCGGCACCGCCCGGGGTTCGAGGACGAGGCGGCGCTGCCCGATCATTCCGCCCTGCCCGTGGGGTCCTCGTCCGCGCCGGCCGACTTCTTCTGCACCGGGGCGTCCGCCGTCGAGCCCGGGCGCTGCGGCCAGCGGATCTCGGTGCCGGGCACCTCGTGCGTCTGGAGGTACTTCGCGATGTACGGGCAGAGCGGCACGATCGCGTCGCCCGTCGACGCCACGTCGGTCAGTGCCGCCGCGGCGAGCTTCCCGGCCAGGCCCTGGCCCTGGAAGGCCGGGTCGATCTCGGTGTGCAGGAAGCGGATCGCGCCGGGGCGGGTGTCGAACTCGGCGAACCCGGCCAGCACGTCATCGGAACGGATCTCGTAGCGGGAGGCCTCGTCGTTGCGGGTCACGGTGATGTCGGTCATCGGATGCTCCTTCCGGCGTCTGGAACCAACCTACGCCCGGGATCGAGGGTGCGGGCCTGTGGACGTCGCCGCGCCGCTGTCCGTCGGGGTGATTACGCTGGAGGGATGCCGCAGACTCCCCGCGATCCGTACGACGGATGGATCCCCGAGCCGGACGCGGCATCCGACCAGCCCTGGGACGACGGGTGGGAGCCGACCGAGCCGCCGGAGCCGATGGACTGGGAGCCGCAGGGCGCGGGCTTCGAGCCGCCCCTCGACTGGGGTCCGGGTCCGACGACCGCGGTGACCACCGCGCCGGCCGTCCGCCGCGCCACGCCCAGCCGGTATGCGACGGCCCGTGAGGCACTGCACACCGTCTTCGGCTACGACGACTTCCGCGGCGACCAGGCGGCCATCGTCGAGCAGGTCATCGGCGGTGGCGACGCCGTCGTCCTGATGCCCACCGGCGGCGGCAAGAGCATCACGTACCAGGTGCCCGCGCTCGTGCGCGAAGGCACCGGACTCGTCATCAGCCCGCTCATCGCGCTCATGCACGACCAGGTCGACGCGCTGCGCGCCAACGGTGTGAAGGCCGCGTACCTCAACTCCACCCAGTCGATCGAGGAGCGCCGCGAGGTCGAGCGCGCCTATGTCGCCGGAGAGCTCGATCTCATCTACGTCGCCCCGGAGCGGCTGTCGAGCGCGCAGACCACCTCCCTCCTGCAGCGCGGCACGCTCAGTGTCATCGCCATCGACGAGGCCCACTGCGTGTCGCAGTGGGGTCACGACTTCCGGCCCGACTACCTCGCGCTCGGCGACCTGGGCGAGCGGTTCCCCGGCGTCCCGCGCATGGCCCTGACCGCCACCGCGACGCGGGCCACGCACAAGGAGCTCACCGAGCGCCTGCACCTCGACGCGGCGAAGCACTTCGTGGCGAGCTTCGATCGGCCCAACATCCAGTACCGCATCGTCCCGAAGGTCGATCCCCGCAAGCAGCTCGTGCAGTTCATCCGGTCGCAGCCGGAGGGGGCGGCGGGCATCGTCTATGCGCTCAGCCGCAAGTCCGTCGAGCAGACGGCGACCTATCTCGCCGCGCAGGGTCTCGACGCGCTGCCGTACCACGCCGGTCTCCCCGCCGAGGTGCGGGCGGCGAACCAGTCGCGCTTCCTCCGTGAAGACGGCGTGGTGATGGTGGCGACCATCGCGTTCGGCATGGGCATCGACAAGCCCGACGTGCGCTTCGTCGCCCACATCGATCTGCCGAAGTCGGTCGAGGGGTACTACCAGGAGACGGGCCGCGCCGGCCGCGACGGCGAGCCGTCCGTGGCGTGGATGGCGTACGGGCTCGGCGATGTCGTGCAGCAGCGCCGTCTGATCGATCAGAGTCCCGGCGACCGCACGTTCAAGATGCGGATGGGGCAGCACCTCGACGCGATGCTCGCGCTGTGCGAGACGGTGGAGTGCCGCCGGCAGAACCTCCTCGGGTACTTCGGTCAGGACTCGCAGCCGTGCGGCAACTGCGACACGTGCCTCGACGACACGGCGACCTTCGACGGGCTCGTCCCCGCGCAGAAGCTGCTGTCCACGATCGTGCGTCTCAAGCGCGAGCGGAATCAGGCCTTCGGTGCGGGCCACCTCATCGACATCCTCCGCGGGGCCTCGACCGAGCGCATCCGCCAGCAGCGGCACGACGCCCTCGCGACCTACGGCATCGGCGCCGACCTCTCCGACCAGGACTGGCGCAGCGTGGTGCGCCAGCTCCTCGCCCGGGGCATCCTCGTCGCGCAGGGCGACTACGGCACGCTCGCACCCGGAGAGGCCGCGGCCGGGGTGCTGCGCGGCGAGACCGCGGTACCGCTTCGGAAAGACACGATCGGACGCCCGTCGTCGCCGTCCCGCGCCCGGAAGGCGAGTGCCGCCGACGCCCTCGACGCCGGAGACCGGGAGCTGTTCGAGGCGCTGCGGGCCTGGCGCGCCGAGACCGCCAGGGAACAGGGCGTCCCGGCGTACATCGTCTTCGGCGACGCCACGCTCCGTGCGCTGGCGGAGCATCGGCCGACCTCGCACGCCGACCTCGACGGCATCACCGGCATCGGTGCGAAGAAGCGCGAGGCCTACGGCGACGGCGTCCTCGCCGTCATCGCCGCCTCCTGACCCCGACCCACCCCCTTCCGCGCGAGCCACCCCTGTGCGGACGCACGCAACGGGCCGGGACGCACGGAACGGGGTGGGTCGACGGAGCTCCGAACGGGGAACCTGTCGCGAGCCGACAAGGACGGGCGCAGACGGGGCGGCCAGTCGTTGGAGGGTGCGGACAGGGGACTTCGTGCGGTTTTGTCGCACACCTACCATGAGAGGCATCCACTTTCGTCTCTCCGAGAGGAACGCTCATGGTCGACGCCGCCGTCCGCCCTTCGACGACACCTGACCCGCGCGAGAGCGCGACCGCCCCGCGGATCGATGTCGCCCGCCTGAACGACGCCCTCATGGGCACCTGGGGCGACGTGCGCCGCCAGGCCCGCGAGATGATCAAGGACTCCGCGTTCTGGCGGAAGGACGAGCTCGGCAAGGACGACCACCGCGAGCGCGTGCTCAGCCAGCTCCACCTCCTCGTCGACAACAAGGCGGTGCACCGGGCGTTCCCGAAGCGCTTCGGCGGCGAGGAGAACAACGGCGGCAACATCGCCGGGTTCGAGGAGCTCGTGGCCGCCGACCCGAGCCTGCAGATCAAGTCGGGTGTGCAGTGGGGGCTCTTCGGCTCCGCGATCCTGCAGCTCGGCACGAAGGAGCACCACGACAGGTGGCTCCCCGGTGTCATGGACCTGTCGATCCCCGGCGCGTTCGCGATGACCGAGATCGGGCACGGCTCCGACGTCGCCGCGGTCGGCACCACCGCCACCTACGACCCGGAGACGGAGGAGTTCGTCATCCACACGCCGTTCCGGGGAGCTGTGAAGGAGTACCTCGGCAACGCGGCGCTGCATGGCATCGCGGCGACGGTCTTCGCCCAGCTCATCACGAACGGCGTCAACCACGGCGTGCACTGCTTCTACGTGCCCCTGCGCGGCGAGGACGGCGTGGATCTGCCGGGCATCGGTCGCGAGGACGACGGTCTCAAGGGCGGACTGAACGGCATCGACAACGGCCGTCTCTCCTTCGACCAGGTGCGTATCCCGCGCACGAACCTGTTGAACCGCTACGGCGATGTCGCTGCGGACGGCACCTACTCCAGCGCGATCGACAGCCCCGGCCGCCGCTTCTTCACGATGCTCGGCACCCTCGTGCAGGGACGCGTCTCGCTCGACGGCGCCGCCTCCTGGGCCTCCGCGCTCGGCCTGCACATCGCGATCACCTACGCCACGCAGCGTCGCCAGTTCGACGGGGCGGACGGGCAGGAGGTCGTGCTGATGGACTACGGCAAGCACCAGCGCCGTCTGCTCCCGCGCCTGGCCACGACGTATGCGCAGATCTTCGCGCACGACGAGTTCCTGCAGAAGTTCGACGGCGTCTTCTCCGGTCGCACCGACACCCCGGACGACCGGGAAGACCTGGAGACGCTCGCGGCCGCGCTCAAGCCGCTGTCGACCTGGCACGCGCTCGACACCCTGCAGGAGGCCCGCGAGGCGTGCGGCGGTGCCGGCTTCATGTTCGAGAACCGGCTCGTCGGACTCCGCGCCGACCTCGACATCTACGTCACGTTCGAGGGCGACAACAACGTCCTGCTGCAGCTCGTGGGCAAGCGGCTGCTGACCGACTACGCGAAGCAGTTCCAGGGCAAGGACGCCGCGGCCCTCGCGCGCTACGCCGTCGGCATGACGGCCGGCAAGCTGTTCCATGGGGCAGGCCTCCGCCAGCTCGGCCAGGCGGTGACCGACTTCGGTCAGGTCGCCCGGTCGGTGGAGCGCGGACTGCGCGAGGAGCAGCAGCACGATCTCCTCGCGGGGCGTGTGCAGCAGATGGTCGCCGACATCGCGACCCGGCTGCGTGCCGCCGGCAAGGACAAGGTGCTCGGGGCGCGGCTGTTCAACGAGAACCAGGCCGAGCTCATCGAGGCGGCCAGGGCGCACGGCGAGCTGCTGCAGTGGGAGGCCTTCACCGACGCCGTCCACGCGATGGACGACGCCGAGACGAAGAAGGTCATGACCTGGCTCCGCGACCTCTTCGGCCTGCAGCTCATCGAGAAGCACCTCGCCTGGCACCTCATCCACGGGCGGCTCTCCACGCAGCGGGCGGCGGCGGTGTCGAGCTACATCGATCGGCTGTGCGCGCGCCTGCGTCCGTACGCGCTCGACCTCGTGGACGCGTTCGGCTACGAGCCCGAGCACGTGCGGGCTCCCATCGCGAGCGGTGCGGAGAAGCAGCGGCAGGACGAGGCCCGCGCGTACTACGCCGACCTTGAGGCGACCGGTCAGGCTCCCGTCCTGGAGAAGACCCTCAAGCGGCAGAAGCGCTGAGCCGTCGGCCCGGGCTGTGTAGACGGCCCGGGCCCTCCGGACAGCGGATTCATCGACGCCGGCGGATAGTCTCGGCGAGTACCGACCCGAGGAGCATCATGTCGACCGTCACCGCCTACGCCGCCCCCGCCGAAGCCGCCCCGCTCGAGAAGACCGTCATCGAGCGCCGGGAGCTGGGCCCGTACGACATCCTCATCGACATCGCCTTCGCCGGCATCTGCCACTCCGACATCCACACCGTGCGCGGAGACTGGGGTCCGCAGCAGTACCCACTCGCCCCGGGACACGAGATCACCGGAACGGTCGCCGCGGTGGGGTCCGAGGTCACGAAGCACGCCCTCGGCGACCGCGTCGGTGTCGGCTGCCTGGTGAACTCGTGCCGGGAGTGCGTGTACTGCCTCCGCGGCGACGAGCAGTTCTGCACGCAGGGCGCCGTCGGTACCTACGGAGCGGTCGACCGCGACGGCACGATCACCCAGGGCGGCTACTCCGAGCAGGTCGTCGTCACCGAGGACTTCGTGCTGCGGATCCCGGACGCGCTGCCTCTCGACGCGGCGGCTCCGCTGCTGTGCGCGGGCATCACCACGTACTCGCCGCTGCGGCATTGGAAGGTCGGCCCCGGCACGCGCGTCGCGGTGGTCGGACTCGGCGGCCTCGGTCACATGGGCGTGCAGATCGCGCATGCCCTCGGCGCGGAGGTGACCGTGCTGTCGCAGACGCTCGCGAAGCAGGACGACGGCCTCCGCCTCGGCGCCGACCGCTACTTCGCGACGGGCGACCGCGACACCTTCCGCGACCTGCGGGGCTCCTTCGACGTGATCCTCAACACCGTGAGCGCCGTCATCGACCTCCGCTCCTACCTCGGGCTGCTCGACGTGGACGGCACCATCGTGTGCGTCGGTGCTCCCGCGGAGGCCCTCGCCCTGAACGCGGGGTCGCTGATCGCCGGACGACGCTCCATCGCCGGCTCGAACATCGGCGGCATCCGGGAGACCCAGGAGATGCTCGACTTCTGCGCGGAGCACGGCATCACGGCGCAGATCGAGGTCATCCCCGCGTCGGCCATCAACGACGCGTACGAGCGTGTCCTCGCGTCCGACGTCCGCTACCGCTTCGTCATCGACGCCGCCACCTTCGCCGACTGACCCCGCCCCGCCCCGGTCCGTCCGTTCCGTCGCAGGATCACCCGGTGCCAGATCAAAAGCGCGCCCCCTTCACCCTCGCGAGGCGCGTTCTCCGTCCCGGTCCCGTCCCGCTCCCGTTCACACTCCCGTCTCGCTCCCGCTCCCGTCCGGTGCGGGATCAGAAGCGCACCTCTGGTGCTCACACGAGGGACCCTTTTGACCCCGGTCCCGTCCGAGCTGTCCGGAGCGCTCCGGTCTTTCCGCCCGGCCCGTTCCGTCCGGTCCGTCCGAGGCGCCTTCCTGATCCGTCACGGAGGACCTCGGTCCGCTGCCTCCGCGGTCGGTGTGGGATGGGAAAGGTGCCGCGGATCTGCGTCGAAGGGCCCTTTTCGATCCCCCGTTGGAGGTGGGCGTCGGGGCGGGATGGGAAAGGTGCCGCGGATCTGCGTCGAAGGGCCCTTTTCGATCCCGCGTTGGAGGTGGGCGTCGGGGCGGGATGGGAAACGGGCCTGGGGAGGCGGGGGGAGGGGCGGAAGTGAACTCGCACCGAGGACGGGAGGACGGGGGGACGGGGGCGCGGGACCGGGGCCGGGGGCGTCGGTGGGGGTGGATACGGTGAGGGGATGACCTCCCTCCTCCTGGGGCCCGACTCCCGCGCGCGCTGCGCCTGGGTCGGCGACGACGCAGAATATCGCCGGTACCACGACGAGGAGTGGGGGACGCCGCTGCACGGGGACCGCGCGCTGTTCGAGAAGATGGCGCTCGAGGGGTTCCAGGCGGGGCTGTCCTGGATCACGATCCTGCGCAAGCGCCCGCGGTTCCGCGAGGTGTTCGCGGGGTTCGTGCCGGAGGCCGTGGCGGCATTCGACGACGCGGACGTGGAACGCCTCATGGGCGACTCCGGCATCATCCGCAACCGCGCCAAGATCCTCGCGACGATCGGCAACGCCCGGATCGTGGAGTCGATGGCGGACGGAGAGCTCGATGCCCTGATGTGGTCCTTCGCCCCGCCGGCGACCGGAGCACGGCCTCGCGAGTTCGCCGACGTCCCCGCGGTCACGCCGGAGTCGACCGCGCTGAGCAAGGAACTGCGACGCCGGGGTTTCCGCTTCGTCGGGCCGACGACGATGTACGCCCTCATGCAGTCCGCGGGCATGGTGGACGACCACATCGAGGGGTGCTGGAAGGCCTGACGCCTCGACGGAGAAGAGCGCGGGGCCACACGCCCTCGCCCGATATACTCGGCACATCGGGGGATCCCCCGGCGCACGACGCCGGGTGGCTGCAGGCGCGCGGTCTCCCATCAGACCGTGAGGAGCAGGAGTGGCAACGCGCATGGCAGCGACACCGCCGACGCTGGCGGGGTACAGCTACGTGCGTCCGCTCGGGTCCGGCGGTTTCGCCGACGTGTTCCTCTACGAGCAGGACATGCCGCGCCGCGTCGTCGCCGTCAAGGTCCTGCTCGCGGATGCCGTGAACCCCGAGGTGCTGCAGACCTTCAACGTGGAAGCCGACATCTCGGCGCGGCTGAGCGCCCACCCCTCGATCGTCACCATCTACCAGGCGTCCATCTCGGCGGACGGGCGGCCGTACTTCGCGATGGAGTACTGCCCCGACACGATGAGCGCGCGCTACAAGAAGGCCCCCCTCCCGCTCGCGGAGGTGCTCGACATCGGCGTGCGCATGGCCGGCGCTCTGGAGACCGTGCACCGGGCCGGTCTGCTGCACCGCGACATCAAGCCGTCGAACGTGCTCATCAACTCGCTCGGCGCGCCCGTGCTGGCCGACTTCGGCATCGCCGCCGCCGTCATCGAGGAGGGCGAGGGCGAGACCATCGCGATGTCCGTGCCCTGGAGCTCCCCCGAGGTGCTGCAGGAGCGCGTGTCCGGATCCATCCCCAGCGAGGTCTGGAGCCTCGGCGCGACGCTCTACACGCTGCTCGCCGGCCGCAGTCCGTTCGAACGCGCCGACCGCGGTTCGAACTCGCGCGATCAGCTCACGGACCGGATCATCAAGGCGCGCTACACCGCGGTGCCCGTCCCCGGCATCCCGCCGATCATCGACGACATCTTCGCGAGCGCCATGCACCGTGACCCCGCGAAGCGGCCGGCGAGCATGGCGGAGTTCGCGGAGAAGCTGCGCTGGGCGCAGTATGAGCTCGGCATCTCGCCAACGGCCTTCGAGGCGGCGTCGTCGGAGTGGGCGGCGGCCGCGCCGGTGAGCTTCTCGGACACCTCCGTCCGCGGACCGGTCATCACGACGGTCGCACCGGACTCCCGTCGGGCCGCCCGCGCCGCTCAGGCCCAGGCCGCCCCGCGTGACCGCGACGACATCCCCGCGGGCCCCCGCGGCCGCAACCGTTCGCCGCTGGTCGTCGGCATCGTCGGAGCGGTGATCGGGGCCGCCGTGATCGCGGGCCTCGGGACCGCCGCACTGTTCCTCACCGGGGTCCTCTGATGGCAGCGGGGAACCGTGCCAGGGCGGAGGCCGCGCGCCCGTCTCGGGGGCGGCTGATCGCGCTGGTCTCCGGGATCGTCGCGCTCGTGGTCGTCGTGGCGCTCGCGGTGACGGCCCAGGGGTATCAGTCCCAGGAGGTGCCGCGACTCGAGCCCTCGGTCTGGGTCATGCGCGACAGCGGGCAGTACGCCCGCGTCAACACCGAGCTCGCCGAGATCGACACGGTCCGCGACGTCGACGACCCCGAGGCGGTCTGGCAGAGCGGCTCCAGCACCGTGCTGTTCGCGCAGGGGAACCGGCAGCGGTGGGACGTCGATCCGGCCAGCCCCGCCGATCTGCTCTCCGACAGCTCGGAGGAGGGGACGCCGCTCGCTTCGCAGCCCACGCCCGCCGGGACCAGGGATGTCCTTTCCGCCGGGCCCTATGTGGCCTACCGCACCGACACCGGGCAGGTGTCGGTGTCGACCCTCGCGGCCGGAGCGGGCACGGCCCTCGTCGACCCCTTCGCCGAGGTCGAGGTCGAGGAGGGAGAGGACCCGCCCACTTACACCGCGGATGCGATCGGGCTGTCGCCGGATGGCCTGCTCGTCCTCTACTCGGCGGACGAGGGGGCCGTGCGCCGCTTCGACATCGACGAGCACCGGTTCCTCGGGGACGAGTCCCCCGTGGCCGATGCGCCGGAGGCGGGCGAGGGGCTGGCGATCGCGGTCGTCGGTGAGCGCTGGGCGATGCTGCAGCCGAGCTCGGGCACGCTGTGGCTCTCCGGGCGCGATGCGGCGGTCACCCTCGACGTCACCGAGGACGCACGCCTGCAGCGCGGTGCCGCCGAGGGCGACGCGGTGCTCGTCGCCGACTCGGACGGCCTCGTCTCCGTGGACCTCGCGTCGGGGGAGGCCGACCGGGTGGCCGAGGCCTCCGGCGTCCCGGCCGCACCGGTCACGGTCCGCGGGGAGACGTACGCGGCGTGGCTCGACAGCGGCGGTGGAACCCTCTGGAGCGCGGGGGAGACCACCCCGCTGCAGGTTCCGGACGAGACGCTCGACGCGGCCGCCATCGACCCGGTCTTCCAGGGCAACGGCGATCGCGCGGTGCTGGTCGAGAAGGGCACCGGCCTCATCTGGACCGCGCCGGAGGGCGTGCTGATCCCGCTCGAGCAGTGGAAGATCGAAGACGACACGGAGCAGCAGGAGGGCACGATCGTCGTCGAGGACGTGGCGGAGCAGCTCCCGCCGGTCGCCGTCGACGACGCGTTCGGCGTGCGGGCCGGGGAGCAGGTCATCCTCCCCGTGCTCTTCAACGATCACGATCCGAACAAGAAGGACGTCCTCACGATCGACCCGGACTCGGTCGCCTCCGGGCTGAGCGACCCTGACTTCGGGGATCTGTCGCTCGTGGCGAACGGTCAGTCCCTGGTCGTGAACGTGAAGGCAGGCTCCGGGCAGACGAGCTTCACCTATGCCGTGACGGACGGCGCCGCCGTGTCGCCCCCGGCGACCGTGACGCTGACGGTGGTCGATCCCGGGGTCAACTCCGCCCCGGTGTGGTGCGGTGTCGACGCCTGCACTCAGGAATGGCCGACACCGCAGATCCTCGCCGGCGGGAGCACGATCGTCTCGGCGCTCTCCGGATGGGTCGACCCCGAGGGCGATGCGTTCGTCCTGAGCGACGCGTACGAGACGGACTCCTCCTCCCCGGTGATGGTGGCCCCGATGGCCGACGGCCGGGTCGCGATCCGGCACACCGACCCCAATGCCGCGGACGCCGTGATCTCGGTCACGGTCGTCGTACAGGACGTGCACGGGGCGACGGCGGAGAAGACCATCGAGGTCCAGGTCAGCGGCAGTCCGGCGTTGCAGGCGTCGGCCGTCGCGGTGACCGCGCGCGTGGGCGAGCGGCAATCCCTGCGCATCTCCGATCACCTGTCCGGAGGGTCGGGCTCGTACCGCCTCGTGGACGCCGTCCAGACCGCCGCGACGGCACAGGGCTTCGAGGTCACCCCGAACGCGGCCTCCGGCACCGTCGATCTGACCGCCGCCGGGCCGGGCCAGTACGTGGTCACCTACACCGCGCAGGACGTCACGACCCAGGCCGAGCAGTCCGCGGTCATCCGGATCACCGCTGTCGACGGCTCCGCGGCGCTCGCGATGGCGCCGCTGACGGCGTTCGTCCGCGAGGGCGAGGACACGACCGTCGATGTCCTCGGCGCGGTGCAGAACACCAGCGGACGGGTGCTGCTGCTGTCCGACGCCGTGAGCTCGACGCCGCAGCTCAACGTGCGCGTGGTCGGCAACGAGAGCCTGCGGGTCAACGGCACGACCGAGGACGGCGAGCCCGGCCTGATCGGCAAGGCCACCGTCACGGTGGCGGACGGCGCGGGCGGGGCCGTGCAGGGCACCGTCAGCGTGTTCCTCACTCCGCCGTCCACGGTCACCCGGCCGATCGTCTTCCCGGATGCGGTGACGGTGCGAGCCGGTTCGCTCACGCGCATCGAAGTGGCGGCCAACGATGTGGCACCGCGCGGGGAACCGCTCCTCGTGCTCCCGGAGGTGACCGGATCCGGCGAGCCGGACGAGCTCGTGTTCGCCGACCGCAACGCGCTGCGCTATCTGGCGCCGAAGACTCCCGGCACGTACCGCCTGACGTACTCCGTCTCCCTCGAACGGAATCCGTCGCTGTCGGACGACGGCGTCGTGACGGTCACGGTCGTGCCGCCGGGCACGAACCGGGCCCCCACGCCGACGCCGCTCACCGGTCGCGTCCTCAGCGGCCAGACGGTCTCCATCCCGGTGCCGACGACCGGGATGGACGGCGACGGCGACCGCGTGGTGCTGTCCGGCGTCGAGCAGCCGAAGAAGGGCGGCGGCACGGCCACCATCTCCGCGAACGGTGAGGCGATCGTGTACCGCGCGCCGGCCGGAGGCGTCGCCGGCGGCCAGGTCTCATTCCGCTACAGCGTCCGTGATCCGCAGGGTGAGGAGGGGAGCGCGGCCGTCCGCATCGGCGTCCTCGATGCGGACGTGGACGACGCCGCCCCTGTGACCTTCAGCGACTACGTCCGCGTCGAGGCGGGATCCCGCACGCCGGTCGTGCTGGACCCGCGCTCGAACGATCTCGACCCGGCGCAGAGCGAGCTCGAGATCACCGAGCTCGTGCCGAACGCGCCGCCCGTCAAGGGGAACCCGCTGTACGACCGGCTCAACGCGCTGATCGATTCCGACACCTCGCTGAAGGACGGCCGGGTCGTGCTGCGTGCCGGCGAGACCGCCGGCACCAACTCGTACTTCTACACGGTGAAGTCGTCGCGCACGGGGAGCACGGCGCAGGGCCTCATCGTCGTGACCGTCACCGACGGCACGGTCGCCGATCAGCCGGTCATCGCGGACACCGTGCTCACCGCGCGCGACCGCGACGATCTCGCCGATCGCGGCATCGATGTCGTGACCGACCGGGTCCGCTGGCCCTCCGGCGACGTCGGCTCGCTGCGGCTGCGCCTGTGGGGAGAGCAGCCGGGCTATTCGGTGCAGGGGAACCGCATCGTGGGCACCGCGCCGAAGGAAGGCGCCCTGGTGCCCTTCCAGCTCACCGGAACGGCAGCGAACGGACGCGACGTCGTCGCCTACGGCTTCCTGCGCATCCCGGCGTTCGACGACATGCAGGTGCAGCTCGTCCCCGGCGCGACGCCGGTCGTCGTCGACGAGGACGCGGCGGTCTCCTTCCCCGTGCAGGACTACGCCGACCTCCCGTCGTCCGATGCGATCGAGATCGGCACCGGGTCGTTCACCGCCCAGCGGGCTGCCGCAGAATGCACCGCCGACGGCCCGCGCGAAGCGGAGTACCGGGCCGGCCGCGAGGCGCCGTGGTCGGACACCTGCCTGATCCCGGTGCGCCTGGAGGGGCAGAAGCGGTGGTCGTACCTCGACGTGCCCATCAGCGTCCGCCCGTCCGAGCCGCAGCTGCTGCTCTCCTCCATCTCGCACACGATCGCCCCCGGAGCGACGGAGAGCGTCGACCTCTACGCCAACATGGCCGCGTGGGAAGGGGGCCGGGAGGGCAACGCCTCCTCCCTCGAGTACCGCATCGTCTACTCCGGTTCGGCGTTCCTCGTCACGCAGAGCGGCGGGAAGCTGACGATCGAGGCGCGCGCCGATGCGCGACCGGGCAACACCGAGAACGTCAGCGTCACCGTGCCGCAGTACGGACAGCCGTCGGCGTCCGTCCGCCTCGTCGTCGGCGCGGCCCCGCCGGACGCCCCGCGGGGAGCGACCTTCACCAAGCAGTGCGTCGTCACGAGCGCCAACTGCTCGATCGACGTGGTCGACGTCGCCGGTGAGTACGATCCCTTCGCCGGGAAGCCGGGATCCGGGCTGCGCCTGATGTCGCTCGGGGCCGGCGCGCGCTGCGACGTGGCCTCGGTCTCGACGGCGGGCGCCAAGACCATCACGGCGAGCTGGCCCGGCGGCGGGCAGGCGCCCGGCGGACAGTGCGTGATCCCGTTCGTCGTGTCGGATGCGCAGGGCCGCACCGGCACCGGCACGCTCACCCTCGACCTCCAGGGGTTCCCCCAGGCCCCCGCGAGCGTCACGACGGTCGGCTTCACCCGCACGACCGTCGCGCTGGAGGTGCCGCTCGGCGAGGCGGGACGCGCGCATCCCGCGGTCTCCGGTGTGACGATCCTCCAGGACGGCGCCCCGGCGAATGCGTCCTGCAGCCCGGCCGGCGCCGTCTACCGCTGCACGGTCAACGGGCTGACGAACGGCACCCCGCACACGTTCACCGCCGCTGCCGTCAACGCCGTCGGCACCTCGGCCCCGACGTCGCCGCACACGAGCTGGGCCTACGCCGCTCCTGTCGTCTCGAACGCGACGGCCACGCCGGAGTACCGACCGGGGGTCTCCGACCGGGGACGCGGGGCGGTCCGGGTGTCGATCGACGCCGCCGACGACGCCGTCTCGTTCCGGATCGAGGAGACGGGCGAGGTCATCAACCGCACGGGGGCGACCACCACGGCCGAGATCGCGCTGTCCCCGGGGGCGCAGACGCTGACGATCGTCCCGATCAGCCAGTTCCAGCCGCCGACCGGCGGTGGGAACGAGGGCGGCGGGTTCCGCACCTCGGTGACGGTCGCCGGCTCGGTGTACTTCGACCCGGCGGCGACCCAGGCGACGGTCGTCTCGAACACGGCGGTGAACGTCTCCGGCATCGCCGCGCAGGCCAACGGCAGCGCCAAGGGCGTCCAGGTCGTGTACGTGGCGTGGCGGTCGGGCAACGTCAGCTGCACCGCACGCGGCGACGGCACGCTCGCGGTGTCCGGCGGCGAGGTGCAGTCCGAGTCTCCGTCCCTCCAGGGGCTGCGGCCGTACCAGGTGTACTCCGTCAAGGCCTGCGCCTCGAACGGCTACGGGGTGGCGGAGTCGTCCACCGCGACGGTCTTCACGTTCACGTTCGTCGACGGTCCCGGCGGCGACACGACCTACACGGTCGCGAAGGACCCCCGGCGCGACGGGAACCGCTACGAGTACGGGCTGGCCTCGGCCCCGCGCATCGAGGTGGAGAACGGCTTCGTGCCGAAGTACTACATGTACGGATCGTGGCGCGATGACTTCGCGCTCACACCGGACTCGTCACCGGGCCAGGTGCTCGCCCGCGCCTGCCATGCCAGCCAGAGCAACTCCTGCTCCGGCGAGGTCACCATCACCGCGACGACCGCACCGACCGTGGTCAACGCCGTGTTCCAACCCTGCATGCCCGTCGTCGAGGGCGACGTCGTGACGGTGTCCGCCGCCGCACGCGGCTCGTACATCCTCGAGGCGACGCCCCTGGTCGACACTCCCGGCACCTTCGACGTGACCATCACGTGGACCGGAGCCTTCGCCACCCTGACCCCCATCACGCATCGCATCACGGGCCTGTGCCCCTGACCGCCGAGCACACCGACACGAATACTCTTTCCCTATGCCAGCCACCGCAGCAGCCCCCGTCACCATCGCTCCCGAGCAGGCCTCCTGGTTCGCCGAGACGTTCTCGATCCTGAGCGGCAACATCGAGCAGGCGATCCTCGGCAAGCGCCACGTGGTCGAACTCGTGCTCGCCACCGCCGTCAGCGGCGGCCACGTCCTCCTGGAGGACTATCCGGGAACCGGCAAGACGGCGCTCGCCCGCGCCGTCGCCCAGACGGTCAACGGGACCAGCAGCCGCATCCAGTTCACGCCCGACCTCCTTCCGGGCGATGTGACCGGCATCACGGTCTACGACCAGAAGGAGGGCACGTTCGAGTTCCACGCGGGGCCCGTCTTCGCGAACATCGTGCTCGCCGACGAGATCAACCGGGCGAGCCCGAAGACCCAGTCCGCGCTGCTGGAGGTCATGGAGGAGGGCACGGTCACGGTCGACGGCGTCACCCGGTCCGTCGGCTCCCCGTTCCTCGTGATGGCGACGCAGAACCCCATCGAGCAGGGCGGCACCTACCGGCTGCCGGAGGCGCAGCTCGACCGCTTCATGATCAAGACCTCGATCGGCTACCCCGACGAGGCGGCGACGATGCGCATCCTGCAGGGCGCCGGTCGGGCGAAGACGGTGCTCGACGGCATCGTCGACACCGACACGATCCTGACGATGGCGGAGATGTCGCGCGGGGTCTACGTGAACCCGCTGGTGTCGGACTACATCATGCGCATCGTCGACGCCACGCGGCGCGCGTCCGAGGTCCGTCTCGGGGCCAGTGTGCGTGGGGCCCTGGCGCTGTCGCGCCTGGTGATGACGTGGGCGGCCAAGAACGGGCGCACGTTCGTGACGCCCGACGACGTGCGCGAACTCGCCGTCGTCGCCCTCGCGCACCGCCTCGTGCTCGAACCGGAGGCCGAGTTCGACGGGGTGACGGCCGTGGCCGTCGTCGGACAGATCCTCCTCGACGTCGAGCCTCCGCGCGAGAACGGCACTGCGTGACCTTCAGCACCGAATCCCGCCTGACGCGGACGACCGCCGGCACGAGCACGTCGACGCGGACGTCCACCGTCACGCGTTACGACCGCACGCGCCGCGGTCCCGTGCGCGGCGCGGTCTTCGGCGCGCGTCGGGTGGTTCGCTCCGTGGGGCGCGCGACGAGGGCCACGGTCGGCTGGGTCCGTGAGACGGTCACGACGGCGGGGATGCTCGTCGCCGCGGCCGTGGTGCTCGGCGTGCTCGCCGGGCTGCTGTTCGGCTGGGTGGAGGCCTGGGCGGTCGCCACGATCGCGCTCGTGCTGCTGGTGGCCTGCGTGCCGTTCATCCTCGGCGCCCATGACTACCGGATCGATCTCGTGCTCGACCGCGACCGCGTCGTCGCCGGTGCCGAGATCGGTGCGACGCTCGACGTCCGCAACAACGGCGAGCGCCTCTCGCTCCCCGGCGTCGTGGACGTGCCGGTGGGGGAGGGTCTCGTCGAGGCGCACGTGCCGCTGCTCCGACCGGGCGCGCACCACCGTGAGGAGCTGACGATCGCCGCGCACCGCCGCGGCGTCATCGATGTCGGCCCCATGACGATCACCCGCGGCGACCCGATCGGGATCCTCCGCCGAGAACTGCGCTGGCCGGACGTGCAGCGCATCCACGTGCATCCGGTGACCGTGCGGCTCCCCAGCACCAGCGCGGGCCTGATCCGCGACCTCGAGGGCACGCCGAGCACCACCCTGGTGGACGCCGACCTCTCCTTCCACGCCGTGCGGGAGTACGTCGTCGGCGACTCGCCGCGCCACATCCACTGGAAGTCGACGGCGAAGACGGGCACTCTCATGGTGCGGCAGTACGAGGAGTCCCGGCACGCGCGCATCGCCGTCATCCTCGACCTCGACCCCGAGTCCTACGCGAGCGACGACGAGTTCGAGAACACGGTCAGCGCCGCCGCGTCCCTGGCGCTGCAGGGCGTGCGGGACGGCAGGGACGTGCTCTTCTCGGTGAGCAACGAGATCCCGGAACACGGCCGCGCGGAGGTGCTGTCGATCCGCACTCTGCCCACGGTCACCCCCAAGGCGCTCCTCGACGCGACCTCCACGATCGATCAGGCGGCACGGGTGATGCGGCTCGAAGCCGTCGCCGCCCTCACGGCGCAGTCGTACCCCGACCTGTCGATCGGGTTTCTGCTGACCGGCTCCCTCCTGCCTCTCGAGCGTCTACGGCACGCGGCGGTGAAGCTCCCGGCGGCCGTGGAGGCCGTGGCGGTGCGCAGTGAGCTCGGTGCGCAGCCGACGATGCGGACGGCCAGGGAGCTCGCGGTGATGACCCTCGGCGCGCTCGGCGACCTCCCGCAGATGCTCGCCCGCGGAGCACTGCGATGAACGCGGCCGGCCCGAAGCGCGGGCGGCCGCGTCGCGGCAGCCTCCCCTCGGCTCTGACCCTCTGGTCGCTGGGGTACGTGCTGGTCGGCGTGCTCCTCGCCACAGCGGCCGCCTGGCCGGTCTACGAGTCGTCCCGGGCCCTCGCCGTGGGGATCGTGGGCGGCCTCCTCGGCATGGCCGTCGCCGTCGTCGCGCGCATCCTGCGCTGGGGAACGCCGCTCGCCGCGCTTGCCGCAGCCGGTGTGTACCTGCTGGTCTCGGTGCCACTGGCGATCCCCTCCGCGCTCACCTCCGTGCCCGCATTCCTCGGCGGCGTGCGGGACGCGGTGCTCGGGGTCGTGCTGGGCTGGAAGCAGATGCTCACCCTGAACCCGCCGCTGGGCGAGTACCAGGCAGTCCTCATCCCCTTCCTCGTCGTGATGCTGTTCGGCTCGTTCGTCGCCACGCTCCTCGTCTGGAGCGGGGGCAGGCGGGCGGTGGCCGCCGTCCCCGTGGTCGTGGCGATGAGCGTCTTCGGCATCGCCTTCGGCGTGAGCGGCACGTCCTCCCCGGTCTCGGTGGCCGGAGTCGAGCTCCCCGCGCCCCGGGAATGGCTGATCGGCGTCGCCGTCTTCGTGGTGTCCCTCGTCTGGCTCGTCGGACGCACGCGGCTGCAGCGCGCCGCCGCCCTGCGCAGCGTGGCGGCGGCGAACATCTCCCGCCGTGCGACCCCCGCCTGGCTCACCGTGCGCCGGCACCTCCTCTCCGCGGGGTTGGCCGTGATCGCCCTGGCCGCGGGCTTCGCGATCGCTCCCGCGGCGGCCGGCTGGTCGGACCGCTCCGTCCTCCGCGACGAGATCGAGCCCATGGTGGTGGTGCAGGAGCAGCCGAGCCCGCTCAGCTCGTATCGATCCTGGTTCGCCGGCGGCATGCTGGACACGCCGGTCGTGCAGCTGGAGGGCGATCCCGGTGCCGTGGATCGCCTCCGTCTGGTCACCCTCGACGCCTACGACGGCGAGGACTTCCACATCGACGCCGACGACCGCTTCAGCCGCCTGCCCCGTTCGGCCCTCCCCGGCTCCGGCCGGGTGACGATGGAGATCACGATCGGCGAGGGCTACCGGGGGATCTGGGTCCCGTCGCCGGCCGGTCTCGCCGAGGCTCCCGCCTTCTCCGGGGAGCGGGCGGACGCGCTCGCCGACGGCTTCCACGTGAACGCCGACGGCGACACCGCGATCACCGTCGCCGACGCGCCGGGCGGCGGGGAGGGGCTGGTACCCGGGGATCGCTACGCCGTGCTCATCGATGCGCCGGGCAAGCCCGGTGACCTCACAGCGCTCCAGGGCGGACGCTCGACCCTCGACACCGATCGGTACCCGGCGCTCGTCGAATGGGCCGAGATGCAGGAGCAGCCGCGGACCGGCGCCGGCTACCTCGAGGTGATCGATCGCCTCCGGTCCCGCGGCTATCTCAGCCACGCTCTGCTGGAAGACGAAGCGGCCGCCGGTTGGATCGCCGCTCTGCAGCAGTCCGAGGGGTATGCCTTCGCACCCAGCTATGCCGGGCACTCCGCGGCCCGCATCGAAGAGCTCTTCACGGCGCTGACCGAGCAGGAGCGGCGGGCGGGCGCCGACGCGAAGCCGGAGATGCTCGTGTCGGCGGTCGGCGACGACGAGCAGTTCTCCGTGGCCGCGGCTCTCCTCGCGCAGCACTGGGGGCTGGAGTCCCGGGTGGTGATGGGCGCGCGCCTCGCCGGCGCGGACGAGGTCCCGGGGATCCCCGCCTGCGGCGACGTGTGCACCGGCGCGAACATGAGCGCGTGGGTCGAGGTTCGCACCTCAGGGGGAGAGTGGATCCCCGTCGACACCACGCCGCAGTACGCGATGCTGCCGAGCACCCTCACCGAGGGCGATCAGCTGCCGGAGCATCCCACGGTCCCCGAGCAGCCGCGGTCCGAGGCGCTGGACCCGCCGCAGGCGCAGAGCGACGCGAACAACGACGCGCCGCCGCTCGAGGAGCCGGCGTCGGAGGTCCTCGCCGTCCTGCTGCCGATCCTCCGGGGTGTCGGCCTCGGCCTCCTCGCCCTGCTGCTGCTCGCCCTGCCCTTCCTCGTGCTCCTCGTCGCGAAGAGCAGGCGCGCACACGCGCGCCGCACGGCCCTGGATCCCGAAGTCCGTCTGGCCGGCGCCTGGGAGGAGCTCGCCGACGTCTACGCCGATCATGACGTGCCCATGGCCGGGCAGGGCACCCGGACGCAGCGCGCGCAATCGAGCGGTCGCGCGGCCGCGCAACGGCTCGCCGCCCTCGTGGACCGTGCCGTGTTCGCCGAGCACCCGCCGACTCCCGAGGATGCGATGGCCGCGTGGGCTCTCGTGGACGCGGAGCGGGCGGAGCTCGCGAAGACGGGGACACGGTGGCAGCGCCTGCGTGCCCGCATCCGGCCGACCTCGTTCGTGGCCAGGACGCGGTCGCTGCGCCTCCCCGGCTTCGGTGCACGACCCATGCTCGGTACGCTCGGATGGACCGGTTCACTGGATGACCGGAAGAAGGGGGACTCATGACCGCGCCCGCGGACTCCGGTCTGGCCACGATGCTCGTCATCATCGTCGGACTCGGCCTGCTCGTCGGCCTGGCCGTCTACGTCTGGTACGCCCTCGCGCTCTCGCGCCTGTTCCCCCGGATCGACGGGGAGGGGTGGAAGGGCTGGGTGCCCGTCCTGAACGAGGCCGAGATCCTCGCGCGCGGGGGAGTGCCCGCCTGGTCGGTGGTGTTCTACTTCATCCCGATCGTGCAGCTCTACGGGATCTACCTCAAGGTCGTCGCGACCCACCGGATCAACCGGCGCTTCGGACGGGGCGCCGGCATGACGGTGCTCGCCATCCTGCTGCCGCCGGTCTGGGCGACCGTCCTCGCCTGGGGCCCCGCCCCCTATCCCGAGGGCGACCGTCTCGCGGCGCTCCAGCCCGGGCCGCGCCGCAGCGCTCCGCCGGCGACGGCTCCTGCGCGTGATGCCTCGGGGTACACGATCCCCTCCCTCGCCCCGGCCGGGACGGGATCGCCGGAGACGCCGTCCCTGATCTTCCCCGACTACGCCGCGCCGCCCGCGGTGGTTCCGGCCCCCAGCGCGCCGCCCGCCGAGCCGGCGGCCACGCGGTCGTTCGCTCCGCCTGCCGCGTCCCCGGCCTCCCCGCCGGCACCGTCCGTGGCATCCCCGCCGTCGGCTCCGCCGTCCCCGACCTTCGCACCCCCGGCACCGCCTGCTCCCTCTCCCGCGGCCGCGGTCCCCCCGGCACCGCCGACCCCGCCCGCGGCGCCCGTCTCGCCCCCGGCACCCGTTCTCCCGCCCGCCGCCCCGGCGCCGCAGCCGGAGCCGCCCGTCGCAGCGCAGCCGCCGACGGGGATCATGGCCGCGATGGGCGACGTGCCTCCGCCGGCCCCGCAGCCCGCGCCGGCACCGGCCGTCCCGGCGGCGGAGGAGGCCCTGGCCCCCGCGCCGACGACGGGGGCGAATCGTGTCGTGCGCCCGGTGCCGCCGTCGTTCCGCGACGCTGGTCAGGCCGAGGCCCCGCCGATGCCGACGATCCGTCCCGTCCCGTCTCCGGCCGATGCCCCCGCGGCAGCGCAGAGCGCGCCCGTACCGGCTCCGGCTGCGCCCGAGGGCCTCATCCCCGATGTCGACAAGACCGTGGTGACGCCGCGTCCCACCGACGACGACCTCGACGCCACGGTGGTCGTCGCCCGCAAGCGCGGGGTGCGGCGCGTCCTCGTGCTGGACGACGGTCGTCGGTTCTCGCTGTCCGGCGCGAGCGTCGTGATCGGCCGGAACCCCACCGGGGAGCCGGGCGAGCAGCGGCTGGCCATCCCGGACACCACCCGCACGCTGTCGAAGACCCACGCCCGCCTGGTGGTGCAGGAGGACGAGTGGCGCCTGACCGACCTGCACGCCACCAACGGCGTCGTCGTGGTGGCCGACGACGGCTCGGAGACGCTCCTGGACGCCGGGGAGAGCGTGGTGGGCACCGGCCGGTTCATCCTGGGCGAAGTGGGCATGCACGTCGTCGCGGAGCGCGATTCGTGACCGTGGAATCCGTCGTCCTCCGGGTCGCCGCGCTGACCGACACCGGGCTCACGCGGACGGCCAACGAGGACGCGGTGCTCGACGCGCGTCCGGTCTTCCTGGTCGCCGACGGCATGGGCGGGCACGACGCCGGTGATCGCGCCAGCGCGGCCGTCGTCGCCGCCTTCGAGCCGCTGCGCGGGCGGACGGTCGACGTCGGCGACATCAGCGATGCGCTGAGCCGTGCCGCAACGGTGGTCGAAGAGATCGCCGCCGCGCACGCCCGCGGTGCGGGCAGCACCGTGACGGGTGTGGCCCTCGTGGATCACGAGGGTGCGCCGCACTGGCTCGTCTTCAACGTGGGGGACTCCCGGGTCTACCGGCACCACGGTACCGAGCTGGCGCAGCTCACGATCGACCACTCCCTCGGACAGGAGCTCGTCGATGCCGGGGAGCTCCGCCCCGAAGACCTGGCCTCGTTCTCGCGCCGCAACGTCATCACGCGCGCGGTCGGGGCTCCGGACAGCACCGCGGACAGTTGGCTGCTCCCCGTCGTCGAAGGCGAGCGGCTCCTCCTGTGCTCCGACGGACTCACCGGCGAGGTGAGCGATGAGGCCATCCGCGCGACGCTGACCATGAACGGCCGCCCGGAGACCGCGGCGGCGGCCCTCGTCCGCCGCGCGCTGCAGGGCGGAGGACGAGACAACATCTCGGTCCTGGTGATCGATGTCGTCTCCGGCGGCGCACGCACGCGTCCCGACGACGCCACGGGCGGACGGGCCGCCGTGTCCGCGGTCACCGATTCGATGCTCGAGGGCACGACGGTCCCGGTGCGAGCGCGATGAGCGACGACGAGGCCGAGGAGACCGTCATCCTGACACGGCGCGACCGCCGGCGGGCCGAAGCGGCGGACCCGGTGCCCCCGGCGGCCGATGACACATCGTCCGCCGTCGATGAGGCCACCATCGTGGTGGATCGCGCGAAGACGGCTCCGGCTCCCGACCGGATCGACGATGCCGCGGAGGATGCGCCCGAAGGCGCCGTCGCCGATGAGCCGGTCGATGCCGGGTCCGAGGACGCCGTGGGCGAGGCCATCGATGACGCGACCGTGGTCGTCGATCGCTCCGGGCCTCCGGCGGCCGACGCCCCCGAGGACGCCACCGTGGCGGTCGCGCGTCCGGCTCGACGCCTGCGGCGGAAGAAGGGCGCCGCCGCAGAGGGCGACGGCACCGCACCCCAGGCCGCCGAACCGCGGTTCCGCGTCGACTCCTTCGCCGCCCCGGACGGCGCGCCGGCTCCCGCGATCTACAAGCCGCGTCCGGCTCCGCGCACCCCCGCCGCTCCGCCCGTCGTCGTCGGGGCGGCCGCGCCCACGCGGGTGGTGGAGCCCGGGCTGCCGTCGGTCGCCAAGCAGGCGCAGCGATGGAGCGTCGTCACCCTTGTTGCGACCGTCGGGGCGGGCGTCGTGTCGGTCGTCGGTCTCGTTGTGCTGGGCTTCGTCGTCTTCGCCTGAGGAGGCCGGCGCCCTGCGGCCCTCGCTAGGGTGGGGGAAGTCCAAAGAGGGGGGACAGACGGATGGATCGAGATGCGAAGCAGTCGACGGCGACGAGCAGCACGTCGCGCAGGCCGCGTGTCGCCGGCGTGTTCGCCGTCGTGCTCGGTGCTCTGTCGGCGATCGTCGCGATTCCTGCGCTCGTCGCGGTGTCGACCGACCCGGAATTCCTCTTCGGGGGTCTCGTGGCTCTGGTCGTCGCAGCGGTGTCGTTCCTCTTCGCCGGCTTCGCCTTCCGGTTCGTCCGCGAGCCGTCGACCATGCGCACCGCGATGACCCCGTTGCTCTGGCTCGTCGCGGCGGCGCTCTTCGTCGGAGTGCTCGGCAGCATGGGGGCGTTCGTCTACGGTCAGGTCGTTCAGAACCCGCAGAGCGCGGCCGTCGGGTTGCTCCTGCTGCCGTTGGCGGGAGGCGTCATGGTCACCGGTGCGGTGCTTGTGGGGGCGGTCGTCCGGGCGCGACAGGCGGCAGCCGCCGGCCGCTGATCCGGCCTCTGCCTCTCAGGCTTCGGGGTCGGGGCGGTCGAGGAGGCCGCCCTGTCGTTCGACCTCGACCGCCGCGTCGGCGGGGGTCTCCCGGCGTCGCCGGAGGACGATGAGGATGCCGAGGACTCCGAGCAGGCTCGCCCCGGCGATCGCGGCGATGAGGGCCACTTCGCGGGTGAGGACGAACGGCGGCACCCCGTGGTCGGGCTCGACGCTCACGACCGGGGGCCGCACCGCACTCTCCCCGGTGTCGAAGAAGGGGCTGACGGGTCCGCGGGTGGTGGGGTCGGGGAGGAGCTGAATGGCGGCGGAGGGCCGGATGAAGCCCCAGCCGTTCACGTCATCGCGGTTGTCGGCATCCGCGCGAAGTGCGGTCGCCGTGAGCCGGTACGCCCACCCCGCGGGCGGATCCTCCGGGTGCGCCTCGGCGACCAGGGCCGCCGCCGCGCTCACGTAGCCGGTCGCGAAGCTCGATGCCGGGGCGTCGGAGGCGAACAGGCAGTCCCCGCCGCCCGTCGCCGCGGTGAGCACGTTCGCGCCGGGGGCCGTGACTCCGACCTGCGGGCCGTGGATCGAGCTGTCGGTCGCGAGCCCCGTCGCATCGGCCGCGCTGACGCCGAGCGCCTGCTCGTAGGCGGCGGGATACCGGGCTCCGTCTTCGGCCTCCGGGTCGGAGGCCCTGTTGCCACCACTGGCGACGACGAGCGCTCCGACGGCGGCCGCGTGCTCCACCGCCGCGCGCAGCGCAGGCGAGTCCGTCTCCTGCGACGACGAGACGTTGATGATGTCCGCGCCGTTGTCCGCCGCCCAGTTGATGCCGTCGGCGAGGCGCTGGGCGCTCGGTCCCCACCCCTTGTCGATGTCCTGCGGCGAGTCGCTGCGGAACGCGCGCACCGACAGCAGGCGCGCATCGGGGGCGAGCCCCACCACGCCGGAGCCGGAGACGGGCTGCGCCGCGATCTGCCCGGCGATGGCGGTGCCGTGCCCGGTCAGATCGCTCAGGCCGTCGCCGCGTTCGCCGTCGCCGACGAGGTTCACGCCCCCGACGACGACGCCGGCGAGGTGCGGGTTGCCGGCGTCGATCCCGGAGTCGACGACCGCCACGACGACGCCCTTCCCGGTGGCGAGACGGTTCGCATCCTCCGCCCCGAGGGCCGCGAGTGCCGACGGCGCCTCGGGAGCGAACACCACGGTGCCGGGCTCGCAGGCGCCGGTCGCCATCGACACGATCGTCGTGGGAGCGGTCGGCGCGGCCACCGCGGCGGCCGGCGCCCCCCATACGGCAGCGCCCACCACGAGGGTGGCGAGAGCGGCGCGGCGGCGCATCACTCGTCCCCGGAGCCGGGCGACTCTCTCGCGGCCTCTGTGGTCAGCGCCGGCCCGGCGGCGAAGAAGTCGATCCACGCGCTCGGCACCCGCCCGACGTCGCCGGGGGTGTAACCGAGCTGGGCGAGCGGTCCGCTGGCGGCGTCCTCCGCCGACTCGTCCGGCACGGCGCCCGGGATGGCGTACGCGGTACCGGACTCGTCGACGAGCACGGCCATGCCCACCGCCTCGTCCGACGGGCCGCTCGTCTGCACGAGGGCCCCGCCGCCGACGGTGACGGCGACACGGTCGCGGTCCTCCGGCAGCTCGGTGCTCGTGGACCCGAGGACGGTGCGGGCGTCGCCGCCCAGGACCGCGCACGGGGTCTCGCCGGAGGCGAGCGGCGTCAGCGGAAGCATGGGCCAGTCGTCGCCACCGGCGTTCGGAACGGTGGGAACGTCGGCCACCTCCGCCGGGGACACCTCTTCCTCGTCCGCGCCGGCCTCCTGCGCGCTGCCGAGCAGGTAGAGCTGGTACGCGAGCGGGCTGAGGCGCGCGAGCTCTCCGGTCGCGAGGGCCACGTAGCGCTCGTCCGCGGGGCTGCCCTGCACGTGCACGATCGTGCCCGCCGTCAGATTGGTCCCCGGCACCCGGGCGCCGACGGCGTTCAGACGGATCGGCTCGAGGTCGGCGCCGCTCTCGAAGAGGTTGAGCCAGCGTCCGTCGACCTCGATGACGTCGCTGGTGCCGAGGCCGACCGCGCGCAGCACCGCGTTGGCGTCGTCGGCGGGGACGGCGTACCGGAGGCCGTCCGCGATCACGAAGAGCTCGTCGCCGCGTTGCACGACCGCGCCGGTGCCCGTCGACGGCTCCGCGATCGGCGCCCCTGACAGCGAGACGGCGGTCCCGGCAGAGTCGTCGATGCACGCGGTCCATGCCGTGTTGATGAGGGCGCTCGGGGTGGGCAGGTCGTCAGGGGCACCGAGGATGCCGATCGAACCGCCGACCGGGATGCCGTCGAGGGCGGCCTGATCCGTGCGCACGACCTTGAACTCGCCGGCGGGGATGAGCAGGCGGGCGCTGGCGGTGTTGATGACGGGGTACAGCGTCCCCTCGACCGAGACGTAGCGGGCGCCCGTGTCGGTGGCGACGATGAGGCGGTTGTTCTGCCAGTCGCCGGGGAGGCCCGGCTGCATGATGCCCCAGAACACGCCGACGAGGATCACGCCGACGGTGAGGGCGATGCCCGCGATGACGGCGCGCAGCGGCTTGGCCGGTTCGAGCTCCTTGCCGCCGGGGGCGCCGCCGGTGAAGGCGGAGAGGAGCCGTCGCCGGCTGAAGCCCTGGGCCTCGATCAGGTCCTTCTTGGTCGCCATCGGTCAGACGAGCCCCGCCGTGATGACCCCGAGCGGGAGCAGGAGGGCGAGCGCGACGACCTCGACCGTGTCGCCGAGCCGCGTGAGGCGGAGGCGGGCCTTCGGCGTGAGCAGCGTGAGCCCGATGAGCACCACGGTGGCGACCACGAGGATGAGCAGCATCCAGGTGCGCACGTCGGGGAGGGCGAGCGCGACGGTCACACCGGTCGCGGCGAGGCCGATCGCCCCGATCGCCATCAGCACGAGCACCCCGAGGCGGGCGTGCATCTGCCGCGACTGGAACATCATGCCGACGAAGGCGAGCACGCAGAGCACGGCGCCCGTGACGCCGCTGGCGGCGACGAGCGGGGTCGCGATGAGGGCGGCGAGGCCGAGCGCGGCACGGAGCGCGATGAGCGTGCGGGTGCCGGCGGCGGCGCGACGCTTCACCTCCTCGGCGTCGATGGGCTGCGGCGCGGAGAACATGTCGGCGTCGCTCTGCGGCGAGATCACCCGGATGCGGGTGGAGCTCAGAGCCAGCCAGGGGATGCCGTTCGCGAGCAGCGCCGTGGTCGCGAGCATCAGCGCGTACGAGGCGAGCGGGTCGCCGAAGACCGCGGCCGCCGTGGCCGTGATCCCGATCGAGGCACCGAGGGCGATGGGCACGAGGTGGATCTCGGGCTTGTCCTGGGTGACGGCCAGGCTGAGGCCCCCGACGACGACGAGTCCGAGCCCGAGAGCCGCGAGCGGCCAGCCCCAGATGCTCTGCGCGGGGACCGCGAGGTAGCCCGCGAGCCCGCCGTACGCCGCGGCGGTGAGTCCGAGCGCATGACCGGCCTCCGGCTGCCGCAGCCGCATCAGCACCGCGGCGGCGACGCTGAGCACGACCGCGCCCGATCCCGCGATGATCGCCGGGAGCAGAGACGTCGGCGGCGTCGCGACGAGGAGCACGGCGCAGAGGGCGAGGAAGGTAAGGCTGACGAAGAGGGCGGTGCGGGAGCTGTCCGCGGGGGTCCAGGAGTTGTGCTGCTCCGCGGTCGCGTCGATCACGGCTTCCACGACGTCGTCGTAGATGCGCGGCTCGCGCATGAGTCCGCCGCGCACCAGGGTCAGCAGCTCGCCGTCGTGCACGCCCTGGGCGGCGGCGCCGCGAGCGGGGTCGAGGGGCGTGCCGTCCGCCCGCTGCAGCGCGTACCCGCCGTGCGTGAGGGTCGGGTCCAGCACGCCGAGACTGCGGGCGAAGCCGGGGATGATCTCGACCAGGGGGACCTGCGATGGCACCCCCACGTCGAGCCTGCGGTCGTCGCTGACCACGGAGATCCGCAGCACGGTTCCTGCCACGGTGCCGCTCTGGCTCATATCGGTGGTGTCCCCCCACGTGTGTGATGCTCTCCCGCCGCAGGCATTGCGGGGGTCCGGCCCGGACTCACTCTAGTTGACAGGCCAGATACTATCTGTTGCGCACGCGCGGGCTGCGGCTGAGGCGGATCGGGCCTGCGTCAGGCCATTCATCGATCGAACGTAGAAATTTCGATACGGATCTGTCCAGGCCGTTGGAAATGGGCACCGACCTGCTTTAGCCTATGTGCGGAAACAGATTGTCGGGGGTTGTTCCGAAGTCGTCCCGTATCGGGAAGGCGCTCCCCCGCGTGTGTCCTCATGGGGACCGGAGGGAGTGAGTAATGGCTGATGTCATCTCCGCAGAAGAGGGGGCTCTGCGTCGCGGAGCCCAGGCCGTGCGGGAGACGAAGTCCGGGATCGATCAGCAGACCAAGAAGGTCCGCGGTGAGATCGAGCAGCTGCGCGGGTTCTGGACGGGTGCGGCCGCCGCATCGTTCACCACGCTGATGTCGCGGTGGGACGAGCAGGCTCGTCAGCTCAACGAGGTCCTCGTGACGCTCGAGGATGCCCTCGCCGGCACCGAGCGCGACCAGGCCGCGACCGAAGAATCCCACCAGCAGACCATCGCGGGCCTCGGCTCGATGATGGGCGCCTGAGCGCAGTCCGCAGAGATTTCAAGGAGAACATGATGCAGTCGATGTCCGTTCGCCCGGAGCAGGTCAACGCTCTCGCGGCGCAGATCCGCAGCGGGTCGCAGGGTATTCGTTCCGAGCTGGATCGCCTCGAGTCCGAGGTCAGCAAGCTGCGTGCGGCGTGGGATGGTGCCGCGCAGCAGGCCTACGACCAGGCGCAGGCCAAGTGGAACCGCTCGCTGAGCGAGATGCAGCAGCTGCTCACGCAGATCGCCGGGAAGACCGAGGAGATCTCGGGTCAGTACGTGCAGACCGACAAGTCGGCTGCGGGGCGCTTCGGCGCGTGAACCCGGGGCGCGGGTCTGGCGCGGAGATGCGTCGGGCCCGCGCCGTCTGCTGTGCTTTTCGGTGAGCCACCGGACGGCACAGCAGGCGTGACGGGATCGCCGGAGGAAAGAAGAGGGGGCGTCGATGACCATCGGAATCGACTTCGATCAGATCATGGCCGAGCTCAAGCGGCTGGCCCGTGAAGCAGCGGCTTTTCCTGCCGCGAACGAAGTCGCCGTGTCCGAGGGTGGCACGTCGAAGGCGACGGATGAGCTGCGGAACGCGGTGGCATACGCGGCCGGTCGTCTGAGCGTGGCCACGCAGAATGCTGTGGACTCCTTGAACGAGACGCAGGAGACGATCCGTCAGGCCGTCATGATGATCGCGGAGCAGGACGCAGCCATCGCTGATGACTCGAAGCTGATCCTGTCGCTCCTCGACTCTGCCGTCGCGCAGAGCGACTCGGACACGAGCGCGGAGGCCGACTACTGATGCGACGCGGTGTGCTATCCGGCGCATCCACTGCGGTCGCGTCGATCGTCGCGCTGGCGCTTCTCCTCCCTGCGTCCGCTCACGCAGCGACGCTGGAGTCGGGTCTGTGGTGGTTCGATCGCGGAAAGGTGCAGGCAGCGCACGATGCGGGCTTCGACGGGACGGGTGTCACCGTCGCGGTCATCGACGGTCAGATCAATCCCGACATCGTCGGTCTCCGCGGCGCGGATCTCGAGGTGAAGGACTCCTACTGTCGCGACGCCAAGGGAGACCCGGTGCCGGCGACGTCGACCGATTATGTGGCGGCGTCGCATGCGACGCACGTCGTCTCGATGATCGCAGGGACCGGAGATGCGCCGGCAGGCGGCCTTCCCGTTACCGGGGCCGCGCCTGGTGCGAAGGTCCTCTACTACCCGGCGATCGTCACCGACGGGGTGTTCGATACCGCGATGGGGGAGAAGTTCGACGAGCAGTGTCTGCTCGAAGACGGCAGCACGGTCATGGCTGATGGGACGACCGGGGTGTCGCGTGCGATCGAGGATGCGGTCGAGGATGGCGCCGACATCATCTCCATCTCCCTCGAGGGCTTCGATCTGACCGACGCCCTCGCCAAGGCGGAGGCCGCCGGCGTGATCGTGGTGGCGGCTCTTCCGAACAACTCCGGGGTGGCCTCGCAGCCTGCGTCGGGCAACGGCGTCGTTGCAGTGCAGTCGTTCGGTGCCGATGGGAAGATCCAGAGCTCCACCACCATCGAGGGCGTGGGCGAGCCTTCGCCGAATCAGAGCGACGACGTGATCGTCGCTGCGCCGGGGATGGGTCTGCTCGGGCAGGGCAGCGAGAACTCCTGGGACGAGCAGGTCCTCCTCACCGGCACGTCGTATGCGACGCCGATCGCGGCGGGCTTCCTCGCCGTGGTGAAACAGAAGTACCCGGATGCCACCTCGGGTCAGCTGCTGCAGAGCCTCATCCGCAACACGGGCACCAAGGGCGAGCACGAGCCGGAGTGGAACGACAGCGTCGGCTATGGAGCGGTCTCGCTGACGGGGATGCTCGCTGTCGATCCGACGGCGTACCCGGATGTCAACCCGATCTTCGATGCAGAAGACCCGAACGCCCAGCCGTCGGCGGCCGACGTCCGCGCTGCAGCTGCTGCTGCGACGCCGGCGCCGACCGCCGACAGCGACGAGCCTGGCGAGACTTCGTCCACGCAGGACGCATTGGTGCCGCTGCTGGTCGGGGGCGGCATCCTGGTCGCTGTCCTTCTCGTGGGCGGCATCATTCTCGCGGTCGTGCTCACACGATCTTCACGACGACGGAACAACGAGCAAGGGGGAGCCCATGGCCGGTAAGCAGGCTGGTGGCGGTTACGAAGCGGAACTCAATCGCATCCGAGCTGTTGAGGACTGGCGCATCCCGAAGGCTCCTGCGCTTCAGAACGCGCTGCGCTCGTTGGACAGTGCGCTTGCTGCTGTGCTCGCATCGTCTGCCTGGGAGGGGAGCGCTGCTGAGAGCGCCAGGACGTCGCTGAACACCCTGCGTGCACGGTTCCGCAACGTGGAAGCGCACGTCTCACACATCACGCGGGTCATCGACACGGCGAACTCGATCCGCCGGGAGACCGCAGCGGCAGAACTCCCGAGCGCGCAGGTCGATTCCTTCTGGGCGAACGCCGCGCGCGTCGGCTCGGTGGTCGTCCACCCTGTGTTGGGGCCGCTGGCCGCCGACACCGCACTCGATGCCATCGGGAACTTCCTCGGCAACAAGCGGGAAGAAGAGGCCCGCAAGATCGTCGAGCGGGTCGAGGCGTCGCTCCAGGAGCCGGCCAAGGAACTCCGCGAGTCCTCCGCGCGGGTGGCGTCGCTCGACATGGACGTCACCGTGCCCGGCGGCACGGATGACCAGCCCGGCGGATCCGATCCCGGTGTGACGGCTCCACGGATCTCGTATCCGAGCGGCATCGGCGGCCCGTCCGGCTCCGCACCGGGCGTCGGAGGTGTGCCTCCTTCCGGCGCCGGTGTCGGCGAGTATCATCCCCCGGTCCCGACGAACCCTTCGGTGCCCTCGGTCCCCACCGGGCCGGGCGGCGGAGGATGGGTTCCAGAAGGTCCCGGCGATCGCCCGGGCGATGTGGGTATCGATGATCCCTCAATCGACTCTCCCGGCGGTGGCCTGCTTCCGGGCGGGCCCGGTGGCGGTCTTCCCGGCGGTTCCGGTGGTCCCGGCGGCTCCGGCTCGCTTCCCGGCGGTGCCCTTCCGGGCGGGGTCTTCCCCGGCGGTGGCGGGGGCCTCGGAGGGATCGTGGGCGGCGGCGCCGGTGCGGCGGCGATCGCGGCGAGCTCGAAGATCGCCGGCTTCGGCAGCATGGGCGGACTCGGCGGTGCGGGCCTGGGCCCGGGTGCCGGTGCCGGACTCAAGGCCGGTGGCGGTCTGCTCGGTAACTCCGCCGTCGGTGGTGTTGGCGGCGTCGGTGGTGCAGGCGGCCCTGGCGGTATGGCCGGTACTGGCGGCGTCGGCGGGGCGGGTGCCGCGGGCACCGGGTCTTCCGGCGCGGCAGGAGCCGGTGGCCGACCGGGCATGGGCATGATGGGCGGCGCCGGTGGCGCCGACGAGGAGGAGAAGGCGAAGCGTTCGGGCCTCGGTGGTCCTATCGCGCCGAAGCTGGAGGACGACGAGGAAGCTGGTCCCCGCGCCAAGGGAGCGCGCGCCGGATCCCGCGACGAACCCACCGACTGAATGACGCCGCTCCGGTTCGAGAAGGCGCGGTACGAGGGTCGACGCGGGGGCATCGTGAACCCCGGGAACGCCGGAGGCGGTGCCCCGCAGCGAGAGTCGCGCGCAGTGGATAAGGTGCAGGTGTGTCAGTCGAGATCGTAGAGCGGCGTCGGATCGTCCTCCAGAGCGAAGACCGCCGCATCGACCTCTCCCTGCCGCTCGACGAGACGCTGGAGGACGCTCTCACCCTGAGCGGGATCCCCGACGCGGACCGGTTCGTCACGATCGGCCCCGGGGGATACGAGATCCCCGGCGACACCGAGTGCGAAGACCTCGTCGACGGCGGCCTCTACGCGCTCATCGACCGTACGGCTCTGGCTCCGCCGGTGCGCCCGGCAGAGAAGGCGTCGGGCCCGACGCGCGCCGACCACGGCGCACGGTGGTGGCTGCTGGCCGTGAGCGGGATGCTGCTCGTCGCGGTCTTCGCCCAGGGCGCCGTCGATCCTCTGATCCGGCTGCTCGTCGCCCTCCTCGTCGCCGCGGGTGCGGTCGGCGGCGCCGTCGCGTGGGCGCGACGCGACTCCGCGGCGGGAGTGCGCGGCATCCTCGGGGTGCTCGCGCCGGTGCTGCTGTCGTTCGCGGCCGGCGCTCTCCTCATCCCGGCCGGGCTGGAGGACGCGTCGCACCTGTCGACCGCCACCGGGTTCCTCGCGGCCGGCATCACCACCGCGATCATCGCCGTCACGGCCAGGGCTCGGCCGATGCGCGCCGCGGCGGGGACGGCGACGGTGCTGCTCGTGGGCCTCGCCGCCGTCTGGGGCCTCGCCCTGCTGCTGCGGTGGGGGGAGGCGGAGGCCGCCGCCCTCTCGCTCGGCCTCGTGCCGCTGGGCCTGCGTGCCCTCCCGAGCAGCCTCGTCAACCTGCCCGAGGGCTACTTCATCGACTACAAGCACTTCATGACCAGCCGGTGGACCGTGCGCGGGGCCATCCCCGACTCGGTCGGGCTGCTGCGTCCGGAGCGCATCACCGCGGTCGTCGACGATTCCTCCGCGCGACTCATCGCGGGCACCGCCGTGCTGAGCATCGTGGCCGCGGTGATGGCTCCGGTCGCGTTCCTGCGGCCCTGGCCCGACGACGCGTTCGTGGTCTCGGGTGGGATCGCCCTGCTCTGCTGCCTCGCGCTCGCCCTGCTGCTCACGCCGCGGCACACCACCTCGCGCCTCCTCCGGTGGTTCCCCCGTGCCGCGGGCGCCGTGGTCTGCCTCGTCGCCGGCATCCAGGTCGCGGCGGCCCTCGGGAGCGGCTTCCACCTGCTCGGAGCGGCCCTGCTGTTCCTCGTCGGGTTGGCGGCGGTCGCCGTCGTCATCCCGGTGTCCAAGGGCGCGAAGTCGCTGGTCTGGTCGCGGGTCGGAGACGCGTTCGAATGGCTCGCCGTCGCGCTCGCCCTGCCGTCGGCCCTGCTGTACGCGAATGCGCTCTCCCTGGTTCGTGGAATGATGGCCGGATGAGCGGGAACGGCCCATCACAGTCCTGGCCGAGCGGGGGTCCGATCCCGCCGATCGCGCCCGGCGGAGACCGTCCGGGGGAGATCCCTGCGCTGCCGCCCGCCCTGATCGCGGCGCCCCCCGGTGTCGACGGCACGCCGCTGCGCCAGACGCCCGCGCCGCCCACGCCGATCGCCTCGTCGCGGCGCACCGTCCCTCGGCCGGCCGAGGGACTCGGCCCCGCCTTCCGCGGAGCCCCCGCCGGCACCGTTCAGCGGATCGCGGCCTTCACCCTCGACGCGGCTGCCGTGTTCCTCGCCTCCGCCGTCGTCCTCGTGCTGACGCAGAGCGTGCTGCTCGCCGCCCTCACGGTCTTCGAGCTCGCCCTGTTCCTCTGGGTGCTGGAAGCGCGGACCGGCCTCACCCTCGGCAACGCCGTGCTGCGCCTGCGCAGCGCGCGCGCCGACCGGCCGTGGTCGCCGGGGATCGGGCGCCAGTTCGTCCGCGGCATCATCACCGGAGCCGGCTTCCTCGTGGCTGTCGGCAGCTGGGTGGTCGTCGCCTCCAGCGCCTGGGATCGCGGCGGCAGACGGCAGTCCTGGGCCGACCGCGTCGCCGGCACCGTCGTGGTCGCCGTGCCCGCCAAGGCGGCCGTCGAGGCTCCGCCGGCTCCTGCCGCGGTGGAGGCCGCTCCGCTCGCTCCGCCGCAGGTCGTGCCGCTGGTGGCGGCGCCGTCCGTCGTGGACGAGGACTCCCAGCCCACCGACGCCCGCGCCGCCTCCCGCCGTACCGAGACCCCGGAACCGGCAGCACCCGGATCGGATCGGCCGCTCTTCACCGTCGCCCCCGCCCCGGCGCCGCAGACGGGCGCCGAGGCTCCCGCGCCGGAGACCGGGGCGCTCCTGCTCATCTTCGACACGGGCCAGCGGGTGCAGCTCGCCCTCCCCGTGGCCGCGAACCTCGGGCGCGGCCCCGTCGCCAGCGCGCACGACGACCGCCTCATCGTCGTCACCGACCCCGACGCGTCCGTCTCGAAGACCCATCTGCGCATCGAGCACTCCCGCGGCCGCACCTGGGTGACCGACTTCGGTTCCACGAACGGCTCCGACGTCCGCAGCGACGACGGCCAGACGACCGAGCTCGTCGCTGGCGAGCGCGTGCTCCTCGACGATGCCGACCGTGTCCGCATGGGCAACCGCAGCTTCACCATCAGCCTCCTGCTAGGTACAGACAGCAGCGCCGGAGAGAGAGCATGACAGGACCCCGTCTCGCCCCGCCCCGTGTCCCCTCCGGGAGGCTCCCGGTCCAGGCCCCGCCGGAGCTGCAGCCGAACGACGGCGGCATCGGGATCCTCGGGTCGCTGCTGCCCATGCTCGGCAGCGTCGGCGCGATCGTCATGGTCACCATGTCGAACCAATCCGTCACCGGTCTGCTCACCGGCGGCATGTTCCTGCTGTCCTCGCTCGGCTTCGTCGCCGTCAACGGCTGGCGGCAGCGCTCTCAGCGGCAGGCGGCCACGCTCGGTGCCCGTCGCGAGTACCTGGCGTACCTGACCGAGCTGCGGCAGACCGTCCGCGTCGCCGCCCGGCAGCAGCGCCGCTCCGCGAACTGGCACCTGCCGGCGCCGTCGACCCTGCCGTACCTCGCGGAGGAGCGCACCCGCGTCTGGGAGCGCGGCGTGAACGACCCCGACTTCCTGTCGGTCCGCGTGGGGGTCACCGACCAGCCGCTGTGCGTCACGCTCGAAGCTCCGGAGCTCCCGCCGCTGGCGCAGCTCGACCCTGTCGCCGCCTCGGCCGCGCACCGCTTCATGCTGACGCACGAGGTCCAGAAGAACCTCCCGCTCGGCGTCACCCTCCGCGACTACGCCCGCATCGAGATCACGGGTGACGAGGACGAGACCCGGGCGCTGGCCAGGGCCATGCTGCTGCACGCGGCCACCATGCACGACCCCGACGTGCTGCAGATCGTCATCGCCGCGGACACCGGGGTGCTCCCGCAGTGGGAGTGGGCGAAGTGGCTGCCGCACACGCACTCGCGCACCGTCCGCGACGGCCTCGGCGCCGCCCGGATGATCGGCTCGCAGCTGTCCGAGCTCGAGGACATGCTGCCGCCCGAGGTGCGCGAGCGCTCGCGCTTCGCCCGCGACGGCTCCGGACCGAAGACGCCGCACATCGTCATCGTCACGGACGGCGCCACGACGTCGTTCAACGACGCCCTAGTCACCGGCGACGGCGTCCAGGGTGTGACCGTGATCGACCTGCCCGCCCGGTGGGGCGACCTCGACGACCCGAACGCCCTGCGCATCGCGTTCGAGACCGGCGGTGCGAGCACACGCGCCGAGCTCGTCAGCCTGCAGGTGCCCGCGCGCCCGTTCGAGGCCGACGCGATCACCATCGTCGAGGCCGAGGCGACCGCTCGTCGGCTCATCGCCCTGTACTCGGGCGGCACGGCGATCGCGAGCAAGAAGAGCGCGACCGGCCAGGCCGAGCTCGTCGAGCTCCTCGGTCTTCCCGATGTGCGCGACCTCGACCTCGACGCCGCCTGGGCACCGCGCCTGGAGCGCGACCGGCTCCGCGTGCCGATCGGCCAGACCGAGGACGGCAGCCCGCTCATCCTCGACATCAAGGAATCGGCGCAGCAGGGTATGGGCCCCCACGGCCTCATCATCGGTGCCACCGGCTCGGGGAAGTCGGAGGTGCTCCGCACGCTCGTGCTCGCGCTCGCGATGACCCATTCGCCGGAGCAGCTCAACTTCGTGCTCGTCGACTTCAAGGGTGGCGCGACGTTCGCCGGCATGGCCGACATGCCGCACGTCTCGGCCATCATCACGAACCTCGGTGAGGAGATCTCCCTCGTCGACCGCATGCAGGACGCGCTCCAGGGCGAGATGGTGCGCCGACAGGAGCTGCTGCGGGCCACCGGTCCGTTCGCCAACGTGGCCGACTACGAGAAGGCGCGTCGCGGCGGCCGCACCGACCTGGCGCCGCTGCCGGCCCTGCTCATCGTCGCCGACGAGTTCTCCGAGCTCCTGTCGGCCAAGCCGGAGTTCGTCGACACGTTCGTCAACATCGGCCGGCTCGGCCGCTCGCTGCAGGTGCACCTGCTGCTGTCCTCCCAGCGGCTGGAGGAGGGCAAGCTGCGCGGCCTCGACACGCACCTCTCCTACCGCATCGGTCTTCGGACGTTCTCGGCGGCCGAGTCCCGTACGGTCCTCGGCGTGCCGGACGCCTATCACCTGCCCACGCAGCCGGGCGCCGGCATCCTGAAGTCCGACACCGAGACGATGACGCAGTTCCGCGCCGCGTACGTGTCCGGACCACCGCCGCGTCGTCGTCGTCGGGCCTCGTCCGGCTCCGGCCAGAGCACGGGTTCGACCGCGGTCGAGCTGTTCACCGCCGCGCCGGTGTGGCGGGCGGAGGCGCCGGTGGACGAGCCGGAGGTCGTGGTCGACGCCGAGCCGGAGGAGAAGCGCAACACCTTCGAGATCGCGGTCGAGTCCATGAAGGGACGCGGCCCCGCGGCGCATCAGGTGTGGCTGCCGCCGCTGGTGACACCGGCCACCCTCGACCAGCTCTTCGGCGACCTCGTCGAGGACCCGTCGCTCGGTCTCGTCTCCCCGCGCTGGCGGAAGGCGGGAGCGCTCACGGTCCCGCTCGGCATCGTCGACGTGCCGCTGGAGCAGCGCCGCGAGAACCTCGCGGTCTCCCTCGGCGGTGCAGCCGGCCACATGGCCATCGTCGGCGCGCCCCTGAGCGGTAAGAGCACGCTCGCGCGGACGACGGTCGCCGCCCTGGCGCTCACGCACACGCCGCAGGAGGTGCAGTTCTTCGTCATCGACTTCGGCGGCGGCAGCTTCACCGGCATGCAGGACTTCACGCACATCAGTGGCGTCGCGACGCGGTCCGAGCCGGACGTCGTCCGCCGCACGGTGGCTGAGGTCACCAGCCTGCTGAACGCCCGCGAGGTGTACTTCCGGCAGCACGGCATCGACTCGATCGACGCCTACCGGCAGCGCCGCGGGCAGGGACTGGCCGACGACGGCTACGGCGATATCTTCCTCATCGTCGACGGATGGGGCACGCTCCGCGCCGAGTTCGAGATGCTCGAGCCGCAGATCCAGGCGATCGCCGCCCGCGGTCTCACCTACGGCGTCCACGTCGTGATCACGGCGGCGCGCTGGATGGAGATCCGGGCCAACATCAAGGACCTCATCGGCACACGCATCGAGCTGCGTCTGGGCGACCCGACGGACTCCGAGGTCAACCGCAAGGCGGCGGAGAACGTCACGGCCATCCCCGGCCGCGGCCTCAACGACCGCGGTCTGCAGATGCTCACGGCGCTGCCGCGTGTCGACGGCGTGGACGACGCGTCGAGCCTGCCGGACGGGATCGACGACCTCGTGGCCCGCGTCGCGGCGGCGTGGCACGGACCGGCAGGACCCAAGCTGCGCCTGCTGCCCTCGCGCATCAGCCATGCCGATCTGCGCGCCGTCGCGGCCGCGCAGTCGCCGGACGGCGCGGAGCCCCGCGAACTGCTGCTGGGTATCGACGAGGCGAACCTCGCCCCGTTCTCGATCGATCCGGTCGCCGAGCCGCTGCTGTATCTGTACGGCGACGCGGACTCCGGCAAGTCGTCGATGCTCCGCGGCGTCGTGCACGAGATCACGCGTCTGTACGGGCCGACCGAGGCGAAGATCTTCGTCGTCGACTACCGTCGTGCCCTGCTCGGCGAGATCCCGCAGGAATACCTCGGCGCCTACCTCACGTCGCACGAGATGACCGAGGGCGGGATGAACGAGCTCGCGCAGTTCTTCCGGAGCCGCATCCCCGGACCCGACGTCACGCCCGACCAGCTCCGCAGCCGGTCGTGGTGGAAGGGGGCGGAGGGTTTCGTCCTCATCGACGACTACGACCTCGTGGCGACCTCGCAGGGCAATCCGGTCGCGGTCCTCGCGCCGCTGCTCGCGCAGGCGGCCGACCTCGGCCTCCACGTGATCCTCACCCGCCGCACCGGCGGGGCGAGCCGCGCCGCGTACGATCCGATCATCCAGCGCATGACCGACCTGGGTGCGACCGGCATCCTGCTCTCGGGCAGCCCCGAGGAGGGCCAGCTCATCGGCAAGGTGAAGGCCGTTCCCGCGATTCCGGGCCGTGCGCAGATCGTCAGCCGCGATCGGGGCCTCGTCTCCGCGCAGCTGCTGTGGGTGCCGCCGAGCTACGAGTGACAACCGAGGAGAGACCGAGATGACCTTCGAACCGATGCCGGCCGCAACGCCGATGGTCCCACCCGTGCTGTACCTGCCCCTGAGCGTGACGTCGACGCCCGAGGAGCAGCTCGTCGAGATCCGGGAGTTGAAGGACGGGCGGCGTGCACTGCTCGCCTACACCGCCCTCGACCGGCTACTGGAGCTCGCCGGCGAGCGGCAGCCCTGGGTGCTGGTGCGCACCGAGGACCTCGGTCAGATCAAGGAGGCGCAGCCCTACGATGTCGTGATCTTCGACCTCGACGTGCCCGCGTCCTACCGCCGGAACGGAGCCATTGCATGAGCCGCATCGCGATGGACCCGGAGGTGATGGCCGTCCATGCGGACATGCACGAGGAGGCGGTCGAGCTCATCGAGACGAAGCTCTCCGGCATTCCGACGGCCGTCGACGGCGGGCTCGCCTCCGATACGGTCGCCGCGATCATGCAGCGGGTGGGGGAGGGCGTCGACGCCCTGTACCGGATCAACGGCACCCTCGGAGAGATCGTCCGCGCCATCGCCGACGACGCGGAGACGAACGAGCAGGACGTGATCGACCAGCTCGACCCGGTCGCGGCCATCGTCGAGGACCTCTGATGACGATCGACACGACCACGTACGGCGACGCCGACCAGGTGCAGGCGGCCGCGGACTGGCTCGACCCCGACCTGAAGGACGCCGCAGACGTCTCCTCCAACGTCACGACCTTCATCCCGACCGGCGTGCGCGGGCACTGGTACGGCGAGTCGGCGGACGACTACGTCACGATCCTCTCGCGCACGACCGACGCCGCGAAGGAGATCAAGGACCTCGCCCGTGACGCCGCCGAGAAGCTCCGGTCGTACGCCGGGCAGCTGCGGCGCATGAAGGAGGACTTCGCGACGCACCGCGACAATGCGCGGGCGGCGGGGCTCCCGGTCAACGGGATGATCATCGGCCGGCCGGTGTCCCTGATCCCGGTATGCCCCACCTCGCGCGACGACCCCTACTGGGACGAGTGGCAGGAGCACCTCGACCGCATCGAGCTGTACAACGAGATCGCCGCCGACGTCGGCTCCTGGTGGGGCGAGCTCGAGGTCTGGATCAGCGAGAACCTCGACGGCTTCCTCGGGACCATGCCGAGCCAGTCCACGGCGGACAAGATCATGTCCGGTCTTCGGGAGGCGAGCGGCGAGGTCCCGAAGATCTACCTCGAGGGCCAGGGCCTGGCGTGGGCGGAGACGGCGGCCGAGCTCACCTCTCACGCGGAGGATCTGCGTCTCGGAGCATCGGACTTCGTTCGCGAGCTGCGCTCCGGCAACCCTGCCGTCAAGGCCGCCGCCGAGGCCGCCAACCCCACCGGCATGCGGTGGGCGGCGGACGAGGCCGAGGATCTGGCCCGCGGACTCTCTCGCGCGAGTCGGGCGGTGCCGTTCATCGGCTGGGGCGTCGACGCCTGGAACCTGGGCTCGGCGATGTCGTCGGGCGACGACCCCTCGTCCACCGCGGTGGAGATCATCGGCGGTGCGGCGGGTGGCGCGGCTGCGGCTGCCGGGGTCGCCGCGCTCGCAGCGGCCGGTGTCGTCACGCTCCCCGTGTGGGGCACGGCGGTCGTCGTCGGCGGGGCCGCGGTGGCGGTCGGTGCCGGTGCGGTGTGGGCGTACGAGAACTGGGTGCCGCAGGACGTCCGGGAGTCGATCGACGCCGGCATGGCGGATGCGTGGGACGCCACGACGGACTTCGCGGAGGACGCCTGGGAGAACACGACCGACTTCGTGGGCGACGCGGGGCACAACATCGGCAAGGCGTGGAAGGGACTGTTCGGGTGACAGGGCAGCAGCAGTCGATGTCTCCGGAGACGATCTGGGTACCCGGTCATCCGGGGTGGCAGGGGCAGCAGCGCGCGACCACGGCACTCACGGTGTTCGGCGTCGTGTTCGCCATCGTGGTCCTGTTGTTCAGCCTGATCCTGTTCGCCGATCCGGCTCCCGCGATGAAGGCTCTGGGGATCGGTGTGCTCGCGGCCGTCGCCGTGGGCGTCTGGCTGATGGTGGCCCATGCCCGCGTCTCCCGGGTCCGAGTCGTCCGGCCGGTCGTCGACGGTCCGGCGATCGCGTTCGGCGGGGCCGCGGGAATCGTCTGGCCGCTGCGCGCCCTCGCGCCCGTGGGGGCCCTGCTCCTCGCGGCGTGGGCATGGAGCATCTTCACGGTGCCCGCAGACCGACTGCCGCTCCTCACCCTGCTCCTCCTCCCGGTGGTTGCGCTGATCATGACGATCGCCGGCATCCGGTCGTGGTTCCGGGCTCCCTCCGCCCATCGCCTGACGCTGCGCCCGGACGGGGTGGAGCTTCGAATCCCGCGCAACAACGTGGCCGTGGCATGGGAGGAGGTCGTCGGCGCCGGCCTGGAAGGCAACCGCGTGGTGCTGCGGACGGCGACCGCTCAGCCGTCCTCGTGGGCGGCGGCCGACCTCGCCAGCGACCCTGTACTCCTGGCCGAGCTGGTCACCTTCTACGCGAACCGTCCCGACGTCCGTGCCGAGATCGGCGCGGGCACGCTCGCCCGTCTGCGGTCCGGGGAGTTCTAGCGGCGCCTCTCAGCGGGCGCCGGCGGCGTCGGCGAGATGACGCGCCTCGTGGCCGAGGACCTTCACGATGATCCCGTGGCGCCGGAGCTCGGCGGCCGTGCGCGCGCCCTCCTCGGCGTCGAGCCCCAGAGCCCGGATGTTCGCCACCACGACCACGTCTCCGGTCCGGAGCGTCGAGATGAGCCGCGCGAGGCGGTCGTTCCAGCTCTCCAGGATGTCCGGCGCCGGGTGACGGAAGCCCTCGATGGGCACGCCGAAGCGGGTGAGGTCGGCGCGCTGCTCGACGACCGACGGCATGCCCTCGCGGGCGACGACGAGGCCGACCAGGCGGGAGCCGGCGGGACGCGCGGTCCAGAAGTTGCGGTTCTGCTGCAGCTCCGTGAAGCACTTCGGGCACTTCGCTGCGTCGTGCGGGAGGTGGAGCGGGCTCGTCAGCGCATCGTCGAGAGACGGCGTCGTTCCCGCCGGGTCAATCGTGTCACTCATCCCGCACCTCCGCCCTCTATTCTGCCCTGCCCAGGTGTCCCGCGGCGACCGGATCAGAGCAGTCCGAGGGCTCGGACCGCGTCCCGCTCCTCCACGAGCTCCGCGACCGAGGCGTCGATGCGCGCGCGGGCCCAGTCGTCGATCTCCAGGCCTTCCACGATGTGCCACTCGCCGTCGACGGACTGCACGGGGAACGACGAGACGAGGCCCTCCGGGACACCGTACTCCCCGCGCGAGACGACGGCGGCGGAGGTCCAGTCCTCGGTCCCGCGGACCCAGTCGCGCACATGGTCGATCGTCGCGCTCGCGGCGGAGGCGACGGAGGACGACCCGCGGACCTCGATGATCTCCGCGCCGCGCTTGGCGACCCGGGGGATGAACGTCTGGTCCAGCCACGCCGGGACGTCGCCGACGATCCGCTCCAGGGCATCCTGCACGGGCTTCCCACCGACGGTCGCATGCGACACGTCGGGGAACTGCGTGGCCGAGTGATTGCCCCAGATGGGCACCCGCCGCACCGTGTGCACGGGGGCGCCGAGCGTCTGGGCGAGCTGGGCCCGTGCGCGGTTCTCGTCCAGCCGCGTGAGGGCGGTGAAGCGGTCGGCGGGCACGCCGTCGGCCGCCGCGGAGGCGATCAGGGCGTTCGTGTTGGCGGGGTTACCTACCACGGTCACGCGGACGCCGGGGGCGGCGTTCGCGGCGATGGCGGCGCCCTGCGGCCCGAAGATGCCGCCGTTCGCGGCCAGCAGGTCCCCGCGCTCCATGCCGGGACCGCGGGGGCGGGCGCCCACGAGCAGGGCGAGGTCGCAGCCGTCGAAGCCGACCGCGGCGTCATCGGTCACTTCCACGTGCTCGAGCAGGTCGAATGCGCCGTCCTGGAGCTCCAGCGCCGCGCCCTCCGCTGCGCCGAACCCCTGCGGGATCTCCAGCAGCCGCAGCCGCACCTTCTCATCCGGACCGAGCATGTCGCCGGCGGCGATGCGGAAGAGGAGCGCGTAGCCGATCTGTCCGCCCGCGCCGGTGATGGTGATCGTGGTGGCCATGTCACGAGCCTACGTCCGTCGCGGTGTCGGCGCGCGGAGTACCCTCGACGCATGACGTTCAATCCCGACGCCGACCTCTCCCGCAACACCACGCGTCGCCGCGGACGCACGGCGGCGATCGCGGGCGGCTCCGGCGTCGGCGTGCTCGCCCTCCTCGCCCTCATCGCCGGCCCCCTGCTGGGCATCGACCTGAGCGGACTCGTCGGGGGCGCGCCCGGGGGTGGGAGCGAGCCCGCCGGTGGTTCGGCCATCGAGAACTGCGACAGCGGCGCCGACGCGAACGCGAACGTCGACTGCCGCATGGCGGGGGCGCAGGTCGCGCTCGACGCCTTCTGGGAGGACAACGTGGAGGGGTATCAGGCTCCGCAGCTCATCGTCGTCGACGGAGCGACCTCCACGCAGTGCGGCACCGCTTCCAACGCGGTCGGCCCGTTCTACTGCCCGCCGGAGGAGACCGTCTACATCGACCCCACGTTCTTCCAGCTCATGCAGCAGCAGTTCGGGGCCTCGGCCGGGAACCTCGCGCAGCTCTACATCGTCGGGCACGAGTGGGGTCACCACATCCAGAACCTCCTCGGGGCGATGGAGCGGTACCCGAACAACGGGACGGGTCCCGGCAGCAACGGCGTGCGCATGGAGCTGCAGGCCGACTGTTATGCCGGCGGCTGGCTCGGCCGCGCGACCGAGCAGACCGACGCCGACGGCGATCCGTACCTCGAGAAGCCGACGGAGGAGCAGATCCGCGACGCCCTGAACGCGGCGTCGACCGTCGGCGACGATCACATCCAGGAGCAGTCCGGGCAGGTGAACCCGGAGACCTGGACCCACGGCTCCAGCGAGCAGCGTCAGCGCTGGTTCGCGGAGGGATACCAGAACGGGCTCGATGCGTGCGGGCAGGTGTTCACCCTCCCCGCCGATCAGCTCGACCCGTAGGCCCGGTGGTCCCGCCGTTGTCAGATAACGTGGACTCGGCAGGACCGCACGACCGGTTGGGGGACCGAACATGACGAACACCGAGGGGCTCTATCCGCCCATCGAGCCGCACGAGACCGGAGTGCTGCTCGTCGGCGACGGGCATCGCGTGGCCTGGGAGATCAGCGGCAACCCCGAGGGTAAACCCGTCGTGTTCCTCCATGGCGGCCCCGGCAGCGGCACCTCGCCGTGGCAGCGCCAGTTCTTCGACCCCGACGTCTACCGGATCGTCCTTCTCGATCAGCGCGGATGCGGTCGGAGCACGCCGTCCGCCGCGGAGCCGGAGGCCGATCTCCGGCACATCACCACCGCGCACCTCATCGCCGACCTCGAACTGCTGCGCAAGAACCTCGGCATCGAGACGTGGCAGGTGTTCGGCGGGTCCTGGGGCAGCGCCCTCGCGCTCGCCTACGCCCAGGCCCACCCCGACGTGGTCTCCGAGCTGATTCTGCGCGGGATCTTCACGCTCCGTCGCGCCGAGCTCGAGTGGTTCTACGAGGGCGGGGCGGCGGCGCTCTTCCCCGACCTGTGGGAGGACTTCATCGCGCCGATCCCGGTCCTGGAGCGCTCCCGGATGATCGAGGCGTACCACCGGCGGCTGTTCGACCCGGACCCGGCGGTCCATGAACCGGCGGCCCTCGCGTGGGCGGCGTGGGAGGCGGCGACCGTCACGCTGCGCCCCGACCCGGAGCAGATCGCGGCGATGGCCGATCCCCGCCGGGCCGTCGCTTTCGCACGCATCGAGAACCACTTCTTCGTGCACCGCGGCTGGTGGGCCGAGGGGCAGTTGCTCGCGGGGATCGACGCCATCCGGCACATCCCGACCGTGATCGTGCAGGGCCGCCACGACGTGGTCACGCCGATGATGACGGCGTGGGACCTGCACCGTGCCTGGCCGGAAGCCGACTTCCAGGTGATCGATGACGCGGGGCACTCCGCCGCCGAACCCGGCATCCGCGCGGCTCTCCGCGCCGCGACCGATCGGTTCCGTCCCGAGGGCTGACGCGTTCCGCTCAGGCGCGGAGCGCGCGCAGCAGTGTCTTCACGAGGCCGAGGGCGCCGCCGTCCGCACGATGGCGGGTGAGGCCCTCGCTCACGGCGGCACCGGTGCGGGAGGAGGCGAACCACGGCGGCTTGGGGAGGATGGTCATCCGACCTCCGCCGTTCGCGACGGGGAGCGAGCGCGGGAACGGCCGGAAGGGGCCGCGCAGCACGGAGCGCTCCACCCGATCCAGGAGCAGGGCGTTGTGGACGACACCGATGCCGCTGCCGACGTCATCGATCGTGCCGCCGGGGAACGCGCCCCAGGTGAGCGTCGGCGTGATGAACCCGAAGGCGGTCCAGCCGTTGATCGCGATCGAGCCGTAGTGCAAGGCGGTGAGAGCGCGCTCGAACCCGCTGCCGAGCGCCTTCTCGGTCGCCGGGTCGATGAGCAGGTTCGCGCCGAGCGTGCCCTGCAGCTTCTCGTTCGCGTGGGCGACCGCGGCGTCGAGGAACTCCTGGCCCGTGCCGGGCAGGCTCACCACGCCGAGGACCGGCGCGAAGTACTCCGTGTTCTCCAGGGCTGAGGGGTCGTCGTCGGCATCGATCTCGACGAGGAGCCGGTCGCCGAGCACGAGGGCGTCCGGGTAGTCGTCCGCGGCGGACTGCATGCGGGAGGGGGCGCCGGGGTACCAGATGGGGCGCTCCGGAGCGGTGGCGTAGGCGCGGCGCAGTTCGGCGCGGAAGTCGTCGGCCTGGTCCCAGTCCGCGGAGAGGATGACGACCTGCCCCGCGATGCAGTTGTGGCCGCTGTTCTGCAGGCGCATGGTCGCGATGTGCTCGGCCTGGTACGCGAGGTCGGCGGCCGTCCACTTCCCCGGCACGACGATGATGGGGGAGACCCCGCCGAGTTCCGCGGTGATGGGCTTCTTCAGCAGCGGGCGGTTCTCGCGACGGCGGCGCTTCGTCGCGGCCGCCCCCTCGCCGGTCGACGGTCCCCAGACGATGGTGTCGAAGGTCGCCGCCGAGCCGGTGATGTGCACGTGGGCGAGGCCGGGGTGCTGGGTGAGGTAGGCGCCGGCGGCCGGGCCCCCGCGCACGATCCGCAGCAGGCCCGGCTCGATGAGCGGGGCGAGCGCGCGCTTGTAGACGGGGACCAGCGCATCCTGCGTGGGGTTCACCTTCAGCAGGGCGGTGCGGTTGTGGGCGAGCAGTTCGTACAGCACGTCCAGCACGGGGATGGAGGTCACGTTCCCGGCGCCGAGCACGAGTCCGACGCCCCCGGACACCGTCGGCGTGCGCTGTGCCAGACCGGCGGTCGCGCGGGCGGTGTTCGGCGTGGTCCCCGGTTCGAGCCAGACCTCGCCGGTGAAGCCGGACAGCAGGAACCGGTCGATGCCGGTGAGGGGGAAGGCATGTACGCGCGCACGGCCGCCGGGTGCGCGGTCGACCCGGATGCCGTCGAGCGGATTCGCGCCGTTCGCGATCCGGGTGAGCGTGGCGATCGAGGCATCGAGTGCTCCGAGGACGCTGTACGGACCGCTCAGCCACTCCTCGCCGCGGAGCGGATGCCGCGCGTCCAGGCCCTTGGAGGCGGCGGCTATGGTCGCCCAGTCCTCGGCCGTCGCGGCGACGCTCGTGCGCACCTGCCGGAGCAGCGTCGCGCGCTGCGCCACGGTGAGTGCGGTCCACACAGCCGTCCCCGTCTGCAGGTCGGCGATGGCGGCATCGAGCCGTTCCTTCTCGCCCTCGCCGAGGGCGGGGGTGGCGGGCGCGGTCGTGGGCGCAGAAGTCATCGGCGTCTCCTTCGAACGGGCTTTCAGCTTAGGCGTCCGCGCGGAGATCCGCCGAGTGCGAGGACGATCAGATGATCGAGAGCTCGCGCAGCTTCGACTCCACGTCGGCGTTCGACGGCTCGACGTGGTGCGAGGCGTCGGGGTAGACCACGACGGGGATGTTCGTGCGGCCCGAGATGTCCTTCGCGATGTCCGCGGCGGCGGGGTCGGCGACCAGGTCGACATACGTGTACGCGACGCCGAGCTCGTCGAGCTGCTTCTTCGTGCGGATGCAGTCGCGGCACCAGTCGGCGCCGAACATCGTGATGGTGTCGGAGGCGGGGTTGGTCATGCCTCCAGCCTACGGCCGTGGGGGAGGGGTGGCTCCGAAGAAGCCCGCCAGTGCGGCGGCGAGAGGTTCGGGCGCCTCCTCCGCCATGTGGTGCCCGCTGTCGATGCCGTGGCCGCGGACGTCGTCGGCCCAGTCCCGCCAGATGCGGAGGGGGTCGCCGGAGAGCTCCGCGAGATCGTCGCGTTCGGACCACAGCACGAGGGTCGGCATCCGGAGCCGACGCCCGGCGGCGCGATCGGCCTCCTCGTGCGCGCGGTCGATCGTGAGGCCGGCACGGTAGTCCTCGAGCATCGCCCGGACGACCGACGGCTGCCGCACCGCCTGCAGGAACTCGGCGTGGTTCGCCGTGCCCATCGTCGCCGGGTCGGCCTTGGGGGCGTACCAGGCCCCCGGGTCCGCGCCGATGACGGGCTCCGGGATGTCCGGCTGGGCGAAGAAGAACCAGTGCCACCAGTGCGCGGCGAAGGTCGCGTCGCAGCGTCGGAGGTGCTCCGAGATCGGCAGGCAGTCCAGCAGGGCGACCTGTTCGACGGCCTCCGGGTGATCGAGGGCGAGTCGGAGCGCGACGTAGCTGCCACGGTCGTGCCCGACCAGGCGGAAGCGCTCATGGCCGAGTCGCTCGGCGACGGTGCGGATGTCGCGGGCGACGGCGCGTTTGGAATGGGCCGCATGATCGGCGGTGGGCGCCGGGCCCCGGGAACGCCCGTATCCGCGCAGGTCGGGGCAGATCACCGTGAAGCCGCGCTCGACGAGCACCGGGGCCACCCGATGCCAGGTCGCCGAGGTGCGGGGGTGACCGTGCAGGAGCACCACGGGCGGTCCCGAGCCCCCGTGACGCACGAGGATGTCGGCTTCGTCGGTCGGGATCCGCGCGGTCGTGAAGCCGGGGAACAGTGCCTCGTCGGAGCTGCTCATCGACCGGGGTCCGCTTCGTCCGGCAGCTTCTCGACCGGCACGATCACCACGTCCTGCACCTTCCAGTCCAGGTCGGCGATCCCCTCGGACGCGGCGGTCAGGTCGGCCGTACGGACGCCACGATGATGCGGCACCACGAACGCCTCGATGTGGAACACCTGGCCCTGATCCCGCATGCGCACGGCAGCCTGATCCACCCAGGGGCGGCTGCGCAGGTACGAGACGACATCGCGGGCCAGCGGGTGCGGCTCCGCGCTGTCGAAGGTGCGTGCCCGCTGGTCCATGAGGTCGACGATCGCGGTCTTCGTGTTGCGGAAGCCGTCCCAGATGATGCCGAGCGAGATGAAGAGTGCCGCAGCACCGTCGAGCCACCAGACGCCGACGCCCACGCCCAGTACGCCGACGATGGAGGCGACCGTCGTCTGCCAGTCCGCCTTCGCCATGTCGGCGTCGGCGTAGAGCAGCTTGTTGTGCAGGACGGGGGCGAGCTTGGCCTTGGCCGGACCGTAGAAGAACACCGGCCCGACGATCACGACGGCCATGACGGCGACCATCAGCCAGCCGAGCCAGATCGTCTGGCCGAAAACCTGCACGGTGCCGATGGTCGGATGCTCCCCGCGGATGAGCCCGGCCACGGCCTCGGCGGCGAGGTTCAGGCCGACCGCGAGGAGCGCGACACCGGCGACGAGGTGGCCGACGCCCATCGCCCGGTGCAGGCCGTAGGGGTGCTTCCGGGTGGGGCGTCGCCGCACGAACAGGAGCGCGAGGAGGAAGGCGAACTGCGGGATGAGCGACAGCATGTCCTCGATCCACGCCGTGCGCATCGCCTGGGACTCGCCCACGACGAGGGCGATCACGGTGATCGTGATCGAGGTGTAGACGATCGTGAAGATCTCCCAGCGCACGGCCTTGCGCGTGGCCCGCTGCTGTTCGTCGGGGAGCTCGGTGCGCCCGAACTGCTTCGTCCCGGTCATCGAGCGACCTCCTCGTCGAGGGAGGCCTCGAGGGCCGAGAGAAAGGCATTCTCTCCGAGGGGGACGAGCATGACGAGTTCCCGATCGCCCGCGCCCTCGATCCCCGGATAGCCGCGGGTCACGCCCGCCTTGTCGATCCACGGGGTGTCCGGCGTCAGTCCGCCGGCCACGAGGTCGAGGTCGCCCGTCTCCAGCATGCCCACCAGGCTCTCCTCGGTCGCGACCGTCCAGGTGACGTTCGCGTCGATGCTCGCGGCGAAGTCGTCGACGAGATCCACGACCGGCCCGCGCGGCTCGCCGCGGTCGATCTCGACGAGGCCGGGCTCGGGCGAGGTGCCGACCCGCAGCTCCCCGCCCGTGACCCGGTCCAGGGTGCCGTCCGGGTCCGCCGGGACCGTCATCCCGCATCCGCCGAGGGCCGTGGCGACGAGGAGGCCGGCCAGGGCGCCGATCAGGCGTCGTCCGGCGGATGTCCGTCGAATCCTGTCACTGCTCACGGCCTCAGGATGGCGCACAGCCGCGACGCGGGCAACGGCGTTGACGGTGCTACGGAAGAGGACTAGCCACCCTTGAGAGTAAGGGTAGCCTTACCTATAGTGGAGGCATGAGCAGCGCGTGTGAGCACCTGGAGGATCCGGACTGGGAAGCGATGGAAGGAGCGGTGCTCATCGCCGGGGATGCGGCCGATGTCGGAGCCATCGCTCGCGTCGCGTCCCGGCTCCCGTGGGATGCACAGGGCGTCATTCTCATCGAGGCCGCCGCCCGCATCCAATTCCGCCACATCGACGTGCCGCAGGGGGTGTCGGTCCGCTGGCTGGTTCGCGCGGAGGGCGCGCACGCTCACACGCGGGGCGAGCGGTTGGCGAACGCCGTCTATGCGTGGTGCCTGGAGTGGACGTGCAGCGAGCCCCCGGAGCACTGGACGGTGTGGCTCGGCCCGCACACTCCGCCGCACGTGGCGCGGATGGCGCGCAGCCTCCTCGGCGTCGCGAACTGAGTCCCGGCTCAGCGCGTCGCGCCGACGGCGGATGCCGTGGCGTTGGCGGTGATCGCGTCGAGCGCGCGGCGGAGCGCCGAGCTCGACGTGTGCGCGGTGTACGGGAAGTAGACGACCTCGACACCCACCTCCGCGAACTCGCTCTCCAGCCGCAGGCCCTTCTCGGTGCCGCGCCAGTCGTCGCCCTTGAAGAAGTGCGTGAAGCGCACGTCGCGCCACGAGTCCATCTTCGACGGCGTTGTCTCGACGTACACGTCGTCGACGAAGGAGATGTGCCGGACGATCTCGGCACGCTCGGCGGTCGGGATGACCGGCTCGATCCCCTTGACCTGACGCAGCATCTCGTCGCTCACGACACCGGCGATCAGGATGTCGCAGTGCTGTTTGGCGTGTCGCAGCAGATTGAGGTGCCCGACGTGAAACAGGTCGAAAGCTCCGACGGCATAGCCGATACGCGTCCCCATGATCTCCCCAGATCGATCATTCCCCAGTCGAACGGATCCCCACCCGTTCGGCGCGACTCCCACAGCCGCAGACGACACTCTAGCAGGAACGTGTCCTGCAGCCCATAGGAACCCATGGAACGATGGATGTCGGAGCCGATGGGGCTGCGGAACGACGAAGGGGACCACGTTGGGGGCAGGGGTCACGGTCATCGTGCCGACCTACAACGAGCGCGACAACGTCGCCGAGCTCGTGGAGCGCACGGCCGCGGCATTGGCGGGAAGGGACGCCGAGATCCTCTTCGTCGACGACAGCAGCGACGACACCACGGCCGAGGTGGAGCGCGTCGCGGTCGACGCCCCGATCCCGGTGCGGGTGATCCATCGCTCGGACAACGTCGGAGGCCTCGGCGGGGCGGTCGTCGTCGGCCTGGGCGCCGCGGCGGCCGATGTCTGCATCGTGATGGACGGCGACCTCCAGCATCCCCCCGAGCTGCTGCCGACACTGCTGGACCGCTTCGCGGACGGCGACGCGGACGTGGTCGCGGCCTCCCGCTACGTCGGCGGCGGTGACACGAGCGGCCTGGGAACGGCCGTGCGCTTCGGCGTGTCCCGCGCCGCGACGTGGCTGACCCGCGCGATGTTCCCGCGGCGGCTCGCCCGGAGCACCGACCCGATGACCGGGTTCTTCCTCGTCGACCGGCGTCGCCTGCGGCTGGATGCACTGCAGCCGCAGGGCTTCAAGATCCTCCTGGAGATCCTCGCCCGGACGGATCTGCGGATCGCGGAGATCCCGATGGAGTTCGCCGAGCGTCGACACGGCACCTCGAAGGCGAGCCTGCGCCAGGGTGCCACGTTCATCGCACATCTCGCACGGCTGCGGTTCGGGAAGATGTCGCTGTTCGCGGCGATCGGCGTGCTCGGCGCCATCGCCAACCTCGCGATCATGTGGGCGCTGACGGCGGCGGGCGTCCCCTACGTCTGGGCGGCCATCATCGGCGCCGAGGTCACGATTATCGGCAACTTCCTGCTGCAGGAGCGCTTCGTCTTCGCCGACATGCGCACCGACGCCCGCAGCGCCGGGGTGCGCTTCGCGGCGTCCTTCACGTTCAACAACGTCGAGGCGGCCCTGCGCATCCCGGTGATGGCGCTCATGGTCGAGACCTGGCACATCTCCAGCGTCCTGGCGACCGCGCTGTCTCTCATCGTGGCCTTCTTCGCCCGGTTCCTGTTCCACTCCCTCGTCGTCTACGCGCCCCGTCGGCGGCGTGAGGAGAGGGCGGCGGCGGGCGAGCCGGAGCCGGACACCGCGACGCTGCGGATCATCCGCGCCATCGATGCCGAGGCCATGAAGCCGGGCGAGCTCTAGTCCTCGACCGTCCGCGAGGTGCGGGCGGCGTGGTCGCGGCGCGGCGCAGAGAAGGGCAGACGAGATCTCGGGGCCGGTGCGGTCCCGCGACGGACGGCGACGGCGGCGGGGATCGCGGTCAGCGCGAACAGCAGCGCGAGAGTCCGGGAGGAGGTGAGCAGAGGGCTGAAGAACGTGTCCCACGCTCCGAGCAGAGTGAGCCACACGACGATGCCGGGGGCGGCCTTGAGGGAGACGGCGCGGGCTACGGCGTAGATTGCGCATCCGAGAAGGACGAGCGCGAACGCCGCGCCCAACGGACCGAAGCGCAGCCACAGGTCGCCGAGCACCGAATGCACTTCGTACTGCCCGCCGAACATGTAGCCCTCGACGTACCCGTTGTCCGGATCGTAGTTGAGCTCGCTCATGCCGGTCTTGGCGATCCAGACGTCCTGTGAGGTGGGCAGGGTCCCGCTCCCGAAGCCCAGCGGGCGGGCGGAGATCAAGGCGGTCGCGGCGCCCAACTCTGGCCGCCCGCCGGCGATCAGCGACCCGGAGGTGTCGATCTGGGCCTGCGTGCGCTGCTGCGCGGCGTCGCCGAGGACTCCCTCAAGGATCAGAGCCTGCAGCATGCTGAACGCGGCGAGGCTCAACACGCCCAGGAGCACCAGGGTCTGTGCAGGGCGCGGACGCCTGGTTCCCGCCGGAAGGAAGATCTGCCACAGCACGATCACGGCGGCAAGGAGGAGAAAGGACGTCATCGATCGCGAGTCCGAGAAGAGGCAGACGCCCGCGAGGAGGGCGAGTGCCAGCAGATCCAACGACCGCCGCCGGGAGGTCGACGTGAAGCCCAGGATGACGATGATGACCGGGACAGCGAGGGAGTACTTCCAGAGGTTGGCGGGGTTGCCTCCCGTGAGAGCCACATTCGCCAGTGCTCCCACCCCGAACGCGATGGCCGTGGCGCCGAGGCCGAGCTCGCTCCGCGCCCACAGGAGCACGCCGATGCCTCCCGCGAGGGACAGAAGCGTGAGGGACTGTTCGAGCATGAGGCTCGTCGAGGTCGCCCGCGTGGTCTCGAGGAGGGTGGTCGCCGCTCCCCAGACCGCCGCGCCGGCTGCGAGCGCGAGCAACGGCCGAGCGAAACGGTAGCCGCGCAACGCCGGCCACCAGACCGGCAGCAGGACCACGGCCACGACGACGGAGATGCTGATACCGGGGCCGAACGTGAACCGCACCGCCGACGCTGCGGCTGCGGCCGCGGCGACGATGGAGGTGGTCGTCCACGACGTCACGCTGCGCATACGGAGGTCTCCGATCAGCGGAGGTCGCCGCGGAAGACACCGACCTCCGCGCCGAAGAGGTAGTCGACCGTGAGGGTGACGTCCTCACGGTCCTCCTCCGGAATGGTGAACAGATAGACGCCCTCCGCGGCGTCTCCGGGGGAGAGCATCCCCTCGAACGGCACGCCACCGGGCCGGGTCAGCGTGCCGGCGGGTGCCCGGTCGGCGCCGGAATACGCGTTCACAGCGACGTAGTCGAGGTCGAGCGGTTCGGAGCCGGTGTTGACGATCCTGACAGTGGCGCGCACGGCAGGACCCGAAGTCTCCCCGGCGAGTGCCGCCTCGCCCTGCACGGCTTCCACGCGGGCGAGGAGGATGTCCGCACCCTCCGCGACGATCGTGGCGTTGGGCTCCACCGGCGTGAGCTCGGCGAACGGGAGGCCGCTCTCCGACGGAGCGGGCCGCGGCGTCTCCGTCGGGCGCGGCGCGTCGGTGGACACGATGTCACGGGGCGGGACGGTCGGCGTGCTCGTCGGTTCCGGCTGCCCGGCGGGAGTCAGCATCGGGGGAACGAGGAACGCGGCGGCCACGGCGAGACCGACCACCACGACCAGGATCGTCAGGGGAAGCCAGACGCGTCGGCGTCCCGGTGCGTTGTCCTCGTGCACGTCCTTCATGTGATCCCCACTCCCCGGTGTCCTCGCGGTGCGAGAGACGGTGCTCCGAGTTTAGACTGGCGCCCCTGTCGAGCGGTGCCGGGACAGGAATCGTCTTCCATCCCTGACCCCGCGCCATGCTGCGCGCAGCGGCGGAAGGGGGCGGAGGAACTGTCGCCGGCCGCCCCGGAGCAGCACCTGCCAGGCGTTGCGCGGAGCCGACCGTTCCCATGCCGCGACGTCATCGTCGTCGAGATGCAGCGCCGCGAAGAGCAGGCGGTTCCGGATGTTGTAGTAGTAGTAGAGCTCGGATTTCGCCTCGGCTCGCTGCCCGCGACCGCGATGAGTGCTGCCTTCGTCATGGATGGCCGTCGCGTCGTCGACCACCACCAGCCGCGCACCCGCGCGTGCGGCGCGCACGGAGATGTCGACGTCCTCCCAGTAGAGGAAGTACTCCTCGTGGAAGCCTCCCGTCAGTTCCCACACGGATCGCGGGATGAGCATGCACGCGCCGCTGATCCACGGCAGCCGCCGTGCCGAGGGTTGCTCCCGCCGCCTCCGCGGGCCGCCCATCGCACCGTCGTCCAGATAGACGTCCATCCCGGCGAACCACACGCGACCGTCCGCGTCGACCACGCGGGGAGAGGCGAGGGTCAGGTCGTCCGCCGTGGCATCCAGCAGAGCGGCGACGGAACCGCCGTCGATACGGGCGTCCGGGTTGAGGAGCAGGAGGTCGGTGGCACCGAGCACGTCGAACGCGTGCGCGGCGCCGGCGTTCACCCCGCCGCCGAAGCCGGCGTTCGTCGCCATCGGGACGAGGTCCCAGCCCCGCGCGGCGCAGAGCGCCGACACGGTCTCCCGCTCCGTCGGCGTGGACAGATTGTCGACGACGACGATCCGGGCCTCCGGAACATCGGAGGCCGTGGAGACGAGGTTCGACTCGAGCAGTCGGGCGGCGCCGTAATTGACGACGACCACCGCGAGGACCCGCGCGCTCATCCATGCTCCTCTCTGGCCGCACGCGAAGATCAGCCGGGCGCAGCCTGTGGATATAGTGAAGGCTACATTCGACGTCGCCTGGGGGAGTTGTCGTGTCAGAGATCCGAGCGGCGATGGGACGCCTGCAGCAGGCGCAGAAGTCGTCCAAAGGGGCGGCGGCCTATTCCCGCTACATCAACCGACCACTCGGTCGGCCGATGGCCGCGCTCGCGTACGTGATGGGGATGACCCCCACGCAGGTCACACTGGTCAGCGCGGCGTTCACCCTGACCGGTGTCGCCCTGATCGCCACCTTGCCGCCCGAGATCTGGTCTTCGATCCTCGTATCCGTCCTGCTCGTCCTCGGTTACGCGCTCGACTCCGCCGATGGCCAGCTCGCGCGGCTGACAGGCTCCGGATCGTTGGCGGGAGAGTGGCTCGACCACTTCTTCGATGCGATCAAGCTCGCGACCATCCATCTCGCGGTGCTCGTCTGCTGGTTCCGGTTCTTCGACCTTCCGGACGGCTGGCTGCTCGTCCCGCTGGTGTTCGCGGCTTCGGCCAACGTGTTCTTCTTCGGGATCATCGCCGCCGACTTCCTCCGCCGCGTGCACCGTCTGCGGCACCCTCAAGCGCCCGCTGAGACGCCTCGGGAGGCTTGGCGGTCCGGTGGGTTGTACTCCTTGGCGGTCATCCCGACGGACTACGGCTTCCTCTGCCTGGTGTTCGCGGTGCTGTGGTGGCAGCCGGTCTTCGTCGTCCTCTATACCGCGCTGGCCGTGATCAACGTGCTCATGCTTCTTCTCGCCGCGATGCGTTGGTACCGGTCGATCCGAGGGTTGGCGATCCATGTCTGAGGGCCAGCGTCCGATCCGCGTCATGCAGTCCTTCGGTGCGCCTCGGGTCACCACGAATCCCTACATCACCATGCTGGATGAGGCGCTCACTGCGACGCCAGGCATCGAGCATCTCCGGTTCTCCTGGCGCGAGGCCCTTCTCGGTCGATACGACGTGTTCCACTGGCACTGGCCTGAGGTGAAACTCCACGGGGGATCGGCCGTCTCTTCCGTCGGCAAATACGTCCTGACGGCGCTGCTCTCGTTACGGCATTCCCTGTCACGGCGGATCGCGGTCGTGCGCACGGTGCACAACTTGGAACTGCCGGACGACAACGCCGCCCGGCTGTGGCTGCTGCGACGGATCGACCGCCAGGCCGATCACCGCATCGTGTTGAACGAGACGACTCCGCTCCCTGCCGGAACGGCGCAGTCGCTCATCCTGCACGGCCATTACCGGGATTGGTACCGGCCGCAGCCGCGAGCGGAGCGGATCCGCGGACGAATGGGAACGTTCGGAGGGGTCCGACGGTACAAGGGAGTGTCCGGCTTCGTCGATGCCTACGCCGCTGCCGTCGCCGTCGATCCCGAGATGAGTGTCGTCATCGGCGGGAAGGCGTCGAGCGCGGACCTGGCCGACGATCTGCGCGAGCGTGTGGCGGACCTGCCGCAGGTCACGCTCCGTCTGGAGTTTCTGAGCGACGCCGAGCTGGTCGAGCTCGTCACGGGTTCCGAGCTGGTCGTGCTGGCCTATCGATTCATGCACAACTCTGGGAGCGTGCTCGCAGCGCTGTCGCTCGATCGGCCAGTCCTCGTGCCGCGCAATGCGCCCAATGAGGCGCTCGCCGCCGAGGTGGGGCCGGAGTGGGTGCAGATGTACGACGGCGAGCTGGATGGTGAGCGGCTGCGTACCGCCCTGGCCGCGGTGCGGCAGATCACCACGGAGAGACCGGACCTGTCTCGGCGCGAGTGGGACGACGCCGGCGCTGCCCACGCACACGCGTACCGTTCGGCGCTTCGAGCTCGGCACTCCCGCGTCCGTCCCCGTGGCCGCACGAAGGAGGAGACATGATGCGAGAAGCGGCTTTCCGTCTCAAGACTGCGGCGGGCGGACGGAGCAGCACGGCCGCTTATCGGGACTTCCTCGTCGTGGATGCTCTGCCTCCGGAGGAGGCCATCGAGCTGAGCGCCCAGAGGTCCGCCGCGCACGCGCGCTTCGCGTTCGAGCACAGCGCGTTCTACCGCGAGCTGTATTCCGCGCACGGCTTCTCCGCCGAGGATCTGCGCGACCCCGCGTCGTTCTCCTCGCTGCCCATCGTCGACAAGACGATGCTCCGCGAGAACTTCGAGAGCATTCGCACGGATGAAGCCGATGCGCGCACCAGCGTCGTCTCGAAGACGGGTGGGAGTACGGGTCTGCCGCTGCACCTGCTGCGAGACCTCCGTTTTCCTGCCCGCGCACTCGAGTGGCGCCTGTTCGACTGGTGGGGGGTGAAACCCTGGGATGACCGGGCGATCGTGACGCGCCACGTGCTCACCGGGGCGGCCCGCCTGCGCCACGACCTCGGGTGGCTCCCCTCGCGACGGGTGCAGCTCGACGCCTTCCAGATCACGGACGATGCGGTGCGAGCGTTCGTGGAGCGCTGGAACCGGGTGGAGCCCCGTTTCCTGATCGGCTATGGCGGCGGCGTCCTGGACACGGTCCGACGGATGCGTCGACTGGGGCTCCGGGTCGTTCCGCCGGCGGCCGTGGCCGTGACGGCTGCTCCGCTGCCCCCTGGTACGAGGGCGGAGATCGAGGACGCCTTCGGCGCGCCGTGCTACGACCACTACCGCTCGGCCGAGATCCCCTGGATGGCGGGTGAGTGCGCCGAGCAGAGCGGACTCCACGTCTTCTCCGACGTGCGACGCATCGAGATCGTCGATGAGGCGGATCGGGTCCTGCCCGAGGGACGGGAAGGAGAGGTCATCGTCTCGGATCTGACGAACCGGGTCTTCCCGATCGTCCGATATCGTCTCGGCGACATCAGCAGCTATCGACCAGGGGTGTGCGCGTGCGGGCGGGGGCTTCCTCGCCTGGGCGCGATCTCGGGCCGCTCCTCCGATGCCGTGCGCCTGCCGGATGGGACCACGATCGCGGGCGCTCTCGGACACATCTTCGACGACGCGCCCCTGTCCATCCGTCAGTTCGAGATCGTCCAGGACTCGGATTACGCGGTGACGCTGCGGTGCATACCCGCGGACGGGCAGGACGTACAGGCCGGCATCGACGGCGCGGAGGCGAAGCTGCGTCATGCGACCAGAGGCCTCGTCCCCGTTCGTGTCGAGCGCGTCGACCACATTCCTCAGGTCGGCGGGAAGATGCGCTTCATCCGCAGTTCGGTCGGCACCGATCTGTCCGGGGATCCGTCGTGAATATCTCGGTTACACAACGATCGTCGTCCGAGCGTGTGTAAACTGTGCCGTGGCCGTCGCCCGTCCGGGTAGGCGGTGCGTACCGATACTGCACACCATCTCGCCCGGAGGGGGCTGGTTGGAGGGGCGCGGTGTACGCGGGTTAGACCCCTAGGAGACTCAGTTGCGTTCGCGACGTCGCTCGACCCTCACCCGACCCTCCCCTTCACGAACCTCGGCCGCCCTGGCGTCGGTCGTCGCGGCCACGACGATCGTGGCCGGCCTCTTCGGTGCTTCCCCCGCGGCGGCCGCCGACAGCGATTCCGCCGACGTGCTGCTGCGCGATGACTTCGATCGCGCGGCACCGTCCGGATGGGGGGCTTCCGACAACGGCCTCGCCTACTCGTCGTGGTCGTCCCGCGCCGAGGTGGCCAGTGTGGCCGATGGCGCGGCGGCCCTCACCCTCGACCCCGGAGAGTCCGCCTATCTCACCCCGCAGGCCGTCCGGGCGCGAGACGTCCGCGTCTCGGCGGATCTCCGCCTCGAAGCAACAGGTGGTCGGGGCTACTACGCCTACACGACGCGCGTCCAGGCCGACGGCTCCGCCTACCGAGTCCGACTGCTGACCGACGCCGAGGGGCAGGCGCAGCTCTCCGTCATCCGGACCCGGGGAGGTATGGAGACGGAGCTGAAAAGCGTGGCCGTTCCCTTGAGCGTTCTCGGCGACGGATGGGTCACGTTCGACGCCACGGTCACCGGGGCCGACGCCGTCGACTTCGAAGCGCGCCTCACGCCGGTCGGCTCCTCACCTGGGGCGCCCCAGCTCCGGACAACCGACTCCTCCGCCGCCCGGCTTTCCGGCGCGGGAGGCTTCGCCGTCTGGGCCTATGCATCGAGCAGCGCGACCGCGCCGGTCGACCTGCGGATCGACTCGCTGGATGCCACGGTCGCCGACGCGCCCTTGAGTGCCGAGCAGCCCGAACCGGAGCCGGAACCGCAGCCGGAGCCGGAACCGCAGCCGGAACCGGAGCCGCAGCCCGAGCCGCAGCCCGGGACCCCCGAACGCGGTGCGGCTCCTGTCGGCACCGCCCAGTACGCGGTGCCCGCCGGTGCCTTGTTCGTCGATGCGCGGAGCACCGCGGAGAGCCCCACAGGCACAATGGTCGCACCGTACCGTTCCGTTCAAGCCGCCGTGAACGCCGCCCGCCCCGGATCCACGGTCGTCCTTCGGGCTGGCGTCTATCATCAGTCCGTCGACGTCCCGTACAGCAAGACGTTGACCATCCAGGCCTACCCGGGAGAGGCCGTCTGGTTCGACGGCTCGACACGGGTCGCGAACTGGACGAAGTCGGGGTCGGCATGGGTCAGTGCCGGATGGACGGCGGAATTCGACGACGACATGCTCAACGGCAATGCCGGATGGTTCGTCGACCCGGCGTACCCGATGGCGAACCACCCGGACCAGCTCTACATCGACGGTGTCCCGCAGCGTCAGGTCGCCACGGCCGCTGAGGTCGTTGCCGGGACGTTCGCCGTCGACGACGCGCGCGACCGGTTGATCCTCGGGACCGACCCTTCCGGTAAGGAGGTGCGGGCGAGCGACCTCGGACAGGCGCTCAACGTACAGTCGGCGAATTCCGTGCTGCAGGGTTTCGGTGTCCGGCGCTACGCAACCTCCTACGACGTGCTCGGCACCGTCCGTATGCACAACGTCGGCGTCACGGTACGCGACCTCGTCATCGAGGACAACGCGACGATCGGGCTGTTCGTGGGTAACGACCGGGCGAAGATCGACGATCTGACCGTCCGCAGGAACGGGCTGCTCGGGATGTCTATAACCACGGCGTACGGCACGACCTTCACGGACTCTCTCATCACCGACAACAACACCGAGCGGTTCAACGGCTCGCCCGTCGCCGGCGGGGTCAAGGTCACTCGCACCCGCGGCATCGTGATGAGCAACGTCGACACGAGCCGCAACGTGGGCAGCGGGACCTGGTTCGACGAGTCGTGCTACGACGTCAAGATCCTCGACGTGACGTCGAACGGGAACACCGAGATCGGGATCCACGCGGAACTGTCGTCCCAGGTCACCATCGCGCGGAGTCAGGCGTTCGACAACCGCGAAGGGATTCGCATCTTCGACACCGAGAACGTACTGATCACGAACAACGACCTCGGGAACAATGCGCGCCACGATCTCAATCTCATGCAGGACGAACGACGCCAGGCCACCCATCGTGTGGGCCGCGACCCGCGTGTCGACGGAGTGGATCCGACCGTGACGTGGATCACGCGCAACATCACCATCCGCAACAACGTGTTCGGTGCGGGCGGACCCCGCGCTATCTTCGCCCACGACACGGCGACGGGGCGCGCGGTGAACACGTGGAATGTCACGATCGACGGCAACCTGTTCAGCAGCTCCACTCGTGGCCCGTCGATGGTCACCTGGGGAGGGTCTGGCGACGTCTACGAGACGTTCTCGACGCCCGCGCAGCTCGCCGCGGCGAAGAACCCCGGTTGGCGCAACGCGCAGACGGCCGTTGCCCAACCCTTCGCGGACATGAGGGACGACATCGCCGCGAACACCGCCATCGCCCGGCCGCTCCCGTCAGCGGTCGCGAGTCTGCTGGGCATCGCGACGGGCACAGTGATGCTCGGCAGCGGCCGGTGAGCATCTCCCGGTCCGCCCTCCGGGGCGGACCGGGTCGCGTCCCGGCTCCGTCCGGGCACAATGGAGGTGTGACCCACGACTCTCGTGCCCCGCATCTCCTCGTGCACCCGGGATGGGAGCTGTTCGGCTCCGATCGTATGCTCCTCGAGACCGCGACAGCGCTGCGGGAGCGAGGGGAGCCGGTCGTCGTCGTGTTGCCGCGACGTGGCCCTCTCGTGGACGAACTGCAGGCACTCGGCGCGCAGGTGCTCCTTCCCCCGATGTTCGTGCTGCGCAAGTCGAACCTGCGGCCCCGGAACTGGCTGCGGTCCGCGCGGGACGCGGTTCAGGGATTCGCTGCCTCCATCGCGATCGTCCGGCGGCTGCGTCCCCGGAGCATCTACGTGAGCACCATCGTCCTGCCCACCTGGCCCCTCGTGGGTCGACTGAGCCGTATACCGACCGTCACCCATGTCCACGAGGCGGAGGCCTCCGCGTCCCGCTGGGTGAACCTCGCACTCTACGCACCGCATCTCGCGGCGCATCGGGTCGTCGCGAACAGCCGCTTCACGTTGCAGACCGTTCAAGCGGCGCTTCCTGCCCTCGCTCGGCGCGCAGCGGTTATCCCCAACGGTGTGGCCGCCCCCTCCGAGGTCGACGAGCCGCGGCCGTACGTGGACCGCCTCCGTATCGGTTACGTCGGTCGGCTCTCGCACCGGAAGGGCCCCGACCTCGCCGTCGAGGCCTTGGCCGAGCTCGCCGTCGCCGGCGTCGACGCCGATCTCCATCTGGTGGGTGCCGCCTTCGTGGAGAACGCGGGATACGAGCGGGAGCTGCGCGAGCGTGCGGAGGCGCTCGGCGTCGGCGATCGCGTGACGTTCCTCGGATTCCAGTCCGACGTCTGGCCGTTCCTCGCCGGCATCGATGTGCTCGTCGTGCCTTCCCGGCAGGACGAGTCCTTCGGCAACACCGCCGTCGAGGGCGTGCTCGCCGCTCGGCCGGTGGTCGCATCGGACATCCCCGGGCTTCGCGAGGCGGTCGGCAGCTATCAGAGCGTCGCCTTCACGACGCCGGGGGAATCCCAGGAGCTCGCCGCGGCACTGCGGTCCGTGGTGGACGGCTGGGAGGAGCGGCGGGCCGACGCGCTCTCCGCCCGCGCGTCGGCGCTGCACAGGTTTGCTCCGGCGACCTACCGCCGGACCACGGCGGAGTTCCTGACCTCGGTCGCGCCGCGCTGACCGTCCGCCTTCAGCGGGAGAGGAGATCCGGGGTGGGCGGCACGAGGAACGCCGAGACCTGTCGGTAGAGCGCCGATGCCTCCAGGGCGGTGCGCTCCAGCATCGCCCGGTGCGCCCGCGCGGCGTCGTGGTGGGCGTCCGGGATGTCGAACGGGTTCGAGCGCCGACGACCGAGGAGGGTCCTTCGGGCTTTCGGTGGGGCGACGAACCCGCGTCGCCCGTGCAAGGCCGCCGCGTATGCGGCGAGGCCGTCCGCTGCGCGCCCGTCATCCAGAAGGGCGCTCGCATTCTCCTCGCCGAAGACCGCGGCACCCAGATGGAGGGCCTCGCGCAGGGTGAACGCCTTGGACCGCGCCTGCGGGACCAGCTGAGAGATGAAAGAGCGTTCCGCTCGGCTTGCCGTGAGGATGAGATCGGCGGTGCGGATCCGGTCGGCGTCGACGGCGGAGGAGCGATGGTCGTCGGCGCCGGCACCCGCGCCCACCGCGCGCGCCACCTCGACCGCCGCCTCACACATCGGCCGGTCCCCGGGGCCCACGCGGATCCCGGCGCTGGTGATGTCCCAGAGCTGTTCCTCAGCGCTGGCACGAAGGACCTGTGCCATCAGGGGCGACCGACAGATGTTCGCCTCGCAGACGAAGATGAGCCTGTGTGCCACGTGTTCCCCTCGGTGCCGAGTCGGAACCGCCGACCCGCTTTCCAACATAGGCGATAATGAGGTGCTGCGAACCGGCGCACAGATCGCACGGCGTCGTGCCGAGGGGGACGGGAACACATGACACTGCAGGATTACTTCCAGGCGCTGAGGGGTCACTGGGTGGTGATCATCGTGCTCACGCTCCTGGGGGGCGGAGCGGCATACGGGTACTCTCAGCTCGTCGACCCGGAGTACCGGGCGGAAGCCCAGGTGATGGTGATCCCGACTCGCGGCGAGAGCACCAGCGAACTGCTGCAGGGCTCCAACTACGTCCAGAGTCTCGTCCAGACATACACGCTCCTCGTGGTCTCGCCCACCGTGCTCGGTCCGGTCATCGAGGAGGTCGGCCTCAACGAGACGCCCAACCGGCTCGCCCGCCGCGTCGACGTCAACGTGCCGCTCAACACGGTCGTCATCGAGATCGGCGTCACCGACGCCGACGGCGAGACCGCGCAGGAGACCGCGAACGCCATCGCGAGCGAGCTCGCTGTCGCGGTTCGGGACATCTCCCCACTGGGGGCTGACGAGAAGCCCGCCGTGCGGATCGAGACCATCTCGCCCGCCCGGACGCCGACAGTGCCCATCTCGCCCAACACCCGCAACAATGTCGCTCTCGGCGCGGCAGGCGGCCTCCTCCTTGGTGTCGTGTACGCCGTGCTGCGCCGACGGTTCGCGACCCGTATCGTGAGCGCGAGCTCGCTCGGCGAGATCACCGACGTCGCGGTTCTCGGGGAGATCCCCGAGGCCGCGGACAATCAGACGCTCGCCCGGGTCATTCGCTCGCAGCCCGACGGACGCATCGCGGAGGCGATGCGGCAGGTCTCCGCGAGCCTGCGATTCGTCGACGTCGACAAGAGCCGACGGGTGATCCTGGTGACCTCGTGTTCGGCACAGGAGGGCAAGTCTTCCGTCGGTCTGGGGCTCGCGCTGACGCTCGCCGAGGGGGGACGGACGGTCCTCTTCATCGAGGCGGACCTGCGGCGCCCCAGTACCGCGCGCTACACCCAGCTCGAAGGGGCGGTGGGTCTCACCACGGTGTTGATCGGTGACGTCGAGCTGGATGATGCGGTGCAGCAGTGGGGTCGCCCCGGGCTGGACATCCTCACGGCCGGTGCGCAGCCTCCGAACCCGGGGCAGCTGCTGTCCAGTGGAGAGCTGCACAAGGTCGTCGACGACGCGCGGGAGAAGTACGACTACGTCATCATCGACACCGCGCCGGTTCTCTCCGTGAGTGACGCTCTCTGGCTCTCGACCACGGCCGACGGCACCCTGTTCGTCGTTCGCGCCCATCGCACGAAGGGGACCGAGCTCGCGCGTGCGCTCTCGTCGCTCGAGTCCACGCGGACGCCGGTCCTCGGCATCGTCCTCAACGGCATCCGCGGCGCGGCGAAGAGCCCGTACTATACGGACGAGCGCCCTCGCGGGCTGCGTCCTCGGCTGAGCCGCCGCGGCGCCCGAGGCTGAGGCCCCGTGAACTCGCTCCTGGCGCTCGGCGCCCGCGCGGCCACCATGGTCGTCTCCCTCGTCTGCGGTGTGATCACCACCAGGATGATCCTGGGCGAGACCGACGTCGAGCACTACGCGCTCTATACACTGCTCATCACGATTCCATCGCTGCTGACGTTCACGGACCTCGGCAGTGGTGCGGTGCTGGTCAATGCGGTGGCGACCAGCGAAGACGTCCGCACGGACCGCAAGCTGCGCCTTCAGGTGACGTCGGTCGGACGGATCCTGCTGCTCTTCGCCTCCGGCCTCATGATCATCAACACCGTGCTGCTCGTCAGCGGGGGATGGCGCGTGCTGTTCGGGGATGCGGGAGCCATCCCCGGGGCTCCCCTCGCCGCCTTCCTGTGCATCACGCTGTTCAGCCTCACGGTGACCCTCGGCGTGTGGTTCCGGATCCTGCTGGGACAGCGCCGCAACCACCTCGTCATCCTCGTGCAAGGCCTCATCTCCCCCCTCACGCTCGGCGGCGTCTGGCTCCTGCTCACCGTCGGAGGCCGGGCCTTCGACTCCTTCCTCGCACTCGCCTCGTACGGCGCCTCCCTGATCACCGCCGTCATCGGGTTCACCCTGGTGACGCGTTCGACCGCGCCTCTCATCCCCGACGCCCTCCGCGTCCTGTTCCGATGGCGGCGTGTGCCCGGCGTGCGGGTGATGGACGTGGGGTGGCCGATGCTGGCGCAGATGGTCACGTATCCCATCGCCGTCGGCTCGCAGCGGTACGTGCTCGCCCAGTACGGCACGCCGACCGACGTCGCGGAGTACGGTGTCGCAGGCCAGGTGTTCTTCGCGCTCAACGGGTTGGTCATGGCCGCAGGGGTGGCGCTCTGGCCACAGTTCGCGCGGCGGCGGCACCGCGGCGAGCTCACGCGCGGGCCGTATCTGCTGTCCCTCCTCTTCGGCGGTGCTGTGGCCATGGCTACGGCGCTCGTCTGGGTGATCGGTCCCTGGCTGTTCGACTTCATCACGCGCGGCGAATTGGAGGTCCGCCCCTCGACGATCCTCGCGTTCGGCGCCATGATCATGCTGACGGCCGCCGTCTATCCCCTGGGCATGTTCATCATGGACAAACCGGGTATCCGCTTCCAGGTCGTTCCGACGTTGGCGATGGCGGCGCTGAGCATCGTGCTGTCGGTCGTGCTGACACCGCTGCTGGGCATCATCGGGCCGCTGCTCGGCGTAGCGTTCGCGCTGACCGTCTGCCAGCTCATCCCGTACGCCATCTACATCCACCGCCACCGTGGGCGCCTGCTCGCTTCCGACCGCGCCCACGATCCGGCGGCCGAAGACGATCCGGCCTCCGCAGGCCAGCCGGGTTAGCCGGTCCACTCCTCGGCTCGGCGATGCGCGCGCCTCGCCGAGTCGTGGAACGACTCCCCGCGCGCGATCCGCAGCGCCAGATCCTCGTAGTCTTCGGCGACGGCGTCCCACGTGAAATCATCGGCGGCGCGGGTCCGGGCGGCAGCTCCGGCTCTGGCCACGCCGTCCGCGTCGGCCTCGGCGGCGGTGATCGCGGTGGCCGCCTGGGCCGGGTCCGAGAAGTACCAACCATGGCCGTCGAGGACCTCACGGTTGAAGACGACGTCGTACGCGATCACGGCCGTGCCGGCTCCCATGGCGCGCAGGAGCGACGGGTTCGTCCCCCCGACGGAATGACCGTGGAGGTAGGTGAAGGCGTGGTGGTAGAGCGCGTCGAGAAGGTCTTGGTCGTACACCGCGCCGAGGAGGCGGATTCGGTCGTCCGCGGCCGCGAGGTCGTCGATGGCCGCGGTGTAGTCGGCGGCATAGGGGGCGGAGCCCACGACCACGAGGGGCTTCCCGGCCGCAGACGCGGCGTACCCCTCGACGATCTCACGGACATGGTTCTCGGGTTCGAACCGCGCGACCACGAGGTGGTACTCGCCGGGCTCGAGGCCGAGCGCGCGGATGCCGGCCACCGGTGCGTCGTCGAGGAGAGGGGCGCCGTAGCGGATCATCTCGCTGGCCACGCCGAACTGGTGATCGTAGTATTCGGCGATTCCGGGAGCGTCGGCGATGATCGCATCGGCCGTCCGCACGCCGAACGACTCGGCCCAGCGATAGTAGGCCTTTCCACGGGGCCCCCACTTCGAGCGTCGCCACTCGAGTCCGTCCATGTGGAGCGCGACGGGGATGCCCCGGGCGCGCAGCAACGGGAGGAACGGCGAGTTGGCGGCGTTGAAGACGAAAGCTGCGTCGGGACGGGCCCTGGTGACCGCGTGCGCGGTCGACAGCGCGGTGTGGCTGAGCGTCTCGAGCGCTTTGTGCCGTACCGCCGGCAGGGTCACCCTCCGCATGCCCAGGTGTACGTCGCCCGCGGTGCCGGCATCCCGCCCGTACACCAGCACACGGTGTCCCCGGGCGACGAGCCGCCGCCCGACCTCTTCGACGGCCGTCTCGAATCCTCCGTATGCGGCGGGGATTCCGCGCGTGCCGATCAGCGCGATGCGGAGCGAGGGAGAGGGGGACGTCGCGGCGGAGTGCATCGGAACAGTATGCCCGAGCCTTGATCGCCGAGTGCGGGGGCTAATCTGGGGCGGTGTCGTCAGAACCTTCCTCGGACTCATCCCTCGCCTGGGGCTTTCCTGCCGAACAGTCGGTGAGCGCGTGGGAGCGCCGTCACGCGGCAGGTGAGGTGCCGAGCGCCTGGCAGTACGGCTTGGACGGCCTGCGCGCGTTCGCGCCCGTCGACGTGCTCGACCTGCCGGCGCCCGGACGGGTGGCGCGAATGCGGAGCCGCGTCGGCCTCGGCCCGCGCCCGGTCGACGGCCGCGCCTTCACCTGGGACGAGAACGCCGCCTTTCGGATGCAGGTGCGGCGTCCTCGGCGGAGCTTCGCGTCAGGCGTCATCTGGCTGACCGACATGGTGGAGCGGGGCCACGTTCCGCAGCGTCTGATCGAGGTGCTGCAGAGCGCGGACGATCTGTGGGTGCTGAGCCGGGGACAGGTCGAACCGCTCCGGGCAGTGATCGGGGCCGGAGGGCCACGCATCACCGCCGTTCCGTTCGGAGTGGACGCCGACTTCTTCCCGCCGCGGCCCTACCCGGAGCGGCCGCGCATCGTGAGCATCGGCAACGACAGGGATCGTGATCCGCAGACGCTCTTCCGAGCGCTGGAGATCGTCCGGGCGCAGCGGCCCGACGTGGAGGCCGTCGTGCAGACATCGGCGACCGGCGCGCCGGACGGCGTCCGTGTCGTCGAGCGCATGAGCCATCGCGATCTCCGGGACCTGTACGCGACAGCGACAGTGGTGGCGACGGCAACCCGACCGAATCTTCACGTGTCGGGGATGACGGTGACTCTGGAGGCACTCGCGACCGCACGACCGGTCGTGAACACGGACACGCCGGGGATGTCGCAGTACGTCGAGGAGGGAGTGACGGGCCACCTCGCTCCGGTGGGAGACGCCGAGGCGCTGGCCGATCGGCTCCTGTCCCTCCTCTCGAACCCGGCGGAGGCGGCACGGATGGGGCTCGCCGGCCGCGCGGCGGTCGAGTCGTCGTTCACTACGGCGATCATGTGCGCCCATCTCGCGGAGATCCTGGTGCCCACCGCGGATCGCACGGCCATCGGGTCCTGAGGTCGGGTAGCGCTGCGGCGAGTGCTGCGCTATTCTAACGGCGGATGCGTCTTTGGGGGACGCGAGGGGATCCATCATCCGCCGATATTTCGGCATGTGCCTGTGGGGAGGCGCCATGCGAGTCCAGCGACTCGAGGCAATCGAACGCGACGAAGAATCGCGCGCACGTCCATTCCGTCGTCTCGCGATGGGAGTCGTCGCCGTCGTGGTGACCGCGCTCCTCGGCGCGACCATCACCGCACCGGCCGCGCAGGCGGATACAGTGCCGACCGATCCCGCTCTGCCGGCGACGGTGAGCGCTGACCCGCTGCCGACGACGCAGATCAACGGCATCGTCTGGGCTCAGGCGGTGGGCGGCACCAAGGTGTACGCGGGCGGGCAGTTCACGAGCGCGCGCCCGGCGGGAGCGCCGGCCGGCACCAACGAGACGCCGCGATCCAACCTCCTCGCCTACGATCTCGCAACCGGTGTGCTCGACACATCCTTCGCCCCCCAGGTCAACGGCCGCATCCTCGCCGCGGCGGTGTCGCCCGACGGCTCGCGGCTGTACATCGGCGGCGGCTTCACCGCCGTCAACGGTCAGAACCGCTACCGTCTGGCGGCCTTCGACACGGCCACCGGCCAGCTGATCGGCAATTGGACCCCCGGTACCAACACGATCGTGCAGGGCATCGTCGCCACCGATACGACCGTGTACGTCACGGGGGAGTTCTCGAACATCAACAACACCGCACGTACCGGCGTCGCGGCCGTGAGCGCGTCGACCGGTGCCGTGCTCGACTTCAACCCGGTCCTCGCCGGCGGGTACGGCGTCCGCTCCGTCGTGGTGTCCCCCGATGCCTCGAAGGTGGTCATCGCCGGCTCGTTCACGTCCACCAACGGGTCGACCAACCCGGGTCGCGGCATGGCCGCGCTCGACGCCTCCAGCGGAGCCAGCCTCCCCTGGGCGATCAACAGTGTCATCCGCAACGCCGGCACCGGCGCCTCCATCTATTCGCTCGCCTCCGACGGGGACAGCGTCTACGGCAGTGGGTACGACTTCGGAGGATCGAAGACGGAGGACGACTTCGAAGGCGCGTTCCGCGCGCGCTGGAGCGACGGCTCGATGGTGTGGATGGAGGATTGCCACGGCGACACCTATTCGGTGTACCCGACCGGGGGTGTGCTCTACACGGCGGCGCACTCGCATTACTGCGGCAACATCGGAGAGTTCCCGCAGCTCGACCCGTGGAGCTTCAACTTCTCGCTCGCGTTCGACAAGAACCCGTCGGACCGCACCATCACTCCTGACATCTACGGGTACCGCAGCTTCACCGGCAACCCGGCGGCCCGTCTGCTGCACTGGTACCCGACGTGGCAGCCCGGCACGGTGTCCGGCATGAATCAGGCCGCATGGTCGGTCACGGGCGGTGGCGACTACCTCGTCTACGGCGGTGAGTTCACGGCCGTGAGCGGTAGCGCACAACAGGGACTCGTGCGCTTCGCGAAGCCCGGGACGGCGCCGAACAAGATCGGTCCGACCATCAAGGGCGGCGCCTACCAGATCAGCGCTCAGTCTTTCCGCGCGGGGCAGGCACGCGTCGCCTGGTCCGCGAACTACGACGCCGACAACGCCCGCTTGACCTACGAGGTCTTCCGTCGTGACCTCGCGCAGCCGATCCACACGACCACTGCCGACTCCACCTACTGGGTGCGACCGCGGCTCACGTACTCCGACACGGCGGTGACCGCCGGCCAGACATACGAGTACCGGGTCAAGGTGACCGACCCCAACGGGAACACCACGACGTCCGACTGGACGCCGGTGACGATCGCGGCCGCCGGGACCTCGAACACGTACAACGAAGCCGTGCTCTCGTCCTCGCCGAGGTATTACTGGCCCATGAACGAGGCGTCCGGTTCGTCCGCGACCGACTGGATCTCCGGGAACGACCTCACGCTGTCCGGAGGGACGACCCGTGGCCAGGCGGGCCAGGTCGTCGGTGAGACCTCGGCCTCCACGGCCTTCAACGGCACCGACGGCACCTCTGCCAGTTCGGTCTCCGAGGTCGGTCCTGACGAGTTCTCGATCGAGGCATGGTTCCAGACGACCAGCACGAGCGGCGGGAAGATCGTCGGCTTCGGCAACAACGCCAAGGGGCTGTCCGGAAGCTACGACCGGCACCTCTACCTGAGCAATTCGGGGCAGGTCACGTTCGGCGTGTACCCCGGGACTGCGCGGACGCTCACCAGCGGGGCCGGTCTCAACGACGGCAAGTGGCACCACGTGGTCGGCACGATGAACAGCTCGGGCATGGTGCTGTACGTCGACGGCGTGCGGGTGAGCTCGCGCTCCGACACGACGACCGGTCAGAGCTATTCAGGCTACTGGCGCATCGGCGGGGACTCCCAGAGCGGCTGGCCGTCCGCGGGGTCGTCGAACTACCTCAACGCCCGCATCGCGGACGTGGCCGTGTACGGCAGTGCGTTGACCCGTGACGCGGTGGATGCGCACTGGGTGGCTTCTGGGCGCACGTCGTCGCTCCCCGCTGCGCCCGCAGACGCCTACGGCAAAGCCGTGTACGACCTCGACCCGACACTGTACTGGCGCCTCGGCGAGACCAGCGGGACGGTCGCGAAAGACTCGGGCCGCGACGGAAGCACCGGGACGTACCAGACCAGTGGGTCGGCCACGATCCAACGAGGCCAGACCGGAGCGCTGTCCGGCGTCGCGGACCAGGCCATCCGGTTCACGTCCTCGAAGCTGTTCTCCAGCTGGAACAACCGCCAGACGGTGGTGAGCGCGCGGCAGTACCCGTCGCCGAACACCTATTCGATCGAGACCTGGTTCAAGACCACCTCGACGGGCGGCGGCAAGCTGATCGGCTTCGGGAACAGCAACTCCAACAATGCCAATCCCAGTTCGAACTACGACCGGCACATCTACATGAACGGATCGGGACAGCTGAAGTTCGGCGTCTACAACGGGGGGTCATACGTCCTCACGGCGCCGGGCACCTACCGTGACGGGCAGTGGCACCATGTCGTCGCGCAGCAGTCGGCGGCAGGGATGCAGTTGTTCGTGGATGGCGTGGAGGTCGCTTCGAACGCGCAAGCGGGTGCCGACAACTACAACGGCTACTGGCGCGTGGGCGGCGACACCACCTGGGAAGGGGATCCCTTCTGGGTCGGCACGATCGATGAGGCGGCGGTCTACTCAGCGCCCCTGACGGTCAGCCAGGTGTTGCAGCACTATCAGCTCGGCGACACCGGGGAGCTGAACCAGCTGCCGACGGCGCAGTTCACCGCGGCGACCTCGGACCGGTCGGTGGCTTTCGACGCCTCCGCCTCGAGCGACCCTGAGGGTCCGATCGCCGGCTATGCGTGGGACTTCGGCGACGGCCACACCGGAACCGGTGTCGCGCCTACGCACGAGTACGACACGGCCGGCACCTACACGGTCACCCTCACGGTGACCGATGCCGGCGGGCTCGCGTCCACCGTCGCTCATGACGTGACGACGCGGAACCCGAACGTGCCTCCCACCGCCGCGTTCACCGAGAAGGTGGAATTCCTCTCCGTGGCGGTCGACGCATCCGCGAGCGCGGATACGGACGGCACGATCACGGCGTACGCGTGGAATTTCGGCGACGGTGCCTCGGCGACAGGGGCCACGGCGACGCATGACTATGCGGCTTCCGGAACCTACACGGTGTCGCTCACCGTGACCGATGACCGCGGTGCCTCATCGACCGAGACGAAGACGATCGCTGTCGAAGCTCAGAACGTGCCGCCCAAGGCTGTGGCCAACGTGGTGCGCGCCGCGGATGGTATGTCGATCTCCGCCGACGGAAGCGGCTCCACCGACACCGACGGCAGCATCGTGTCGCACGCGTGGGATTTCGGTGACAGCACCACCGCGACGGGAGCGACGGCGACGCACACCTACACGACAGCGGGAACCTACACGGTCACGCTGACGGTCACGGACGACGACGGCGCAACGCATCAGGCGACCGCATCCGTCGCCGTCGCGCCGGCGGCCACGGAAGAGGTCATCGCCCGAGACGCGTTCGAGCGCACGGCGTCGTCCTCGTGGGGCTCCGCCGACGTCGGCGGCGCCTGGACGGTGTCCGGAGGGGCGGCGGCGTTCTCGGCGGGGGATGGCGTGGGACGGATCTCCCTGTCTCCTGCCGCCACGCGAGAGGCTCGCCTCGCCGGGGTCTCGAGCACGTCGACGATTACCTCGTTGACCATCGCCTCGAGCAACGCGACCAACGGCGGAGCCTTCAACCTCACGGTGAACGGTCGTCAGGTCGGCAACGACGTCTACTCGGGACGCGTGAAGATCGAGGCGAGTGGCGCGATCCGTCTCTACCTGCTGCGCAACGAGACGGCGATCGGCAACAGCGTCGTGATCCCCGGTACGTACGTGGCGGGCGAGAAGTTGTCGGCTGTGCTCACGGTACGCGGAACGTCGCCGACCACGCTCGCGCTGAAGGTCTGGCGAACGGGGACGACGGAGCCGGCGAACCCGCAGCTGCAGGGGACGGACTCCACTGCCGCTCTGCAGACAGCGGGTGCGGTCGGCGTGAAGATGGCGATCAGCTCGGTCTCCTCCGTCTCCTCGGTCTTCTCGGTGGACGACTACAAGGTCGTCACCGGGGCCGTGGTCGCTGCGCCCAACCAGATCCCGACAGCATCCTTCGTCTCCTCGACCTCCGCACTCAGTGCAGCTGTCGACGCTGGCGGATCGAGCGACGCGGATGGGACGATCGCGTCCTACGCGTGGACGTTCGGGGATGGCGGTACCGCGACGGGAGTCACGGCATCGCACACGTATGCGGCATCGGGGACGTACGACGTCACCCTGACGGTGACCGACGACGACGGCGGAACGCACTCAGTCACGAAGCCGGTCACTGTGACCGCGCCGGTCACGCCGCCGGACCCCACAGGGCCGACTCCCCTCGCGACGGATGAGTTCGACCGGGCGACGACGGGAGGCTGGGGCAGCGCCGACCTCGGTGGCGCGTGGACGCTGTCGGGAGGAAACGCCGCATTCAGCACGGCAGGCGGAAAGGGCGTCGTGTCCCTCGCGCCGTCGCAGACGCGGGAGGCGCGACTGGCGGTGACCGGTACGAGCACGGTGCTCGATGCCCTCTTCTCGTCGGATGTCGCCTCGACCGGCGGCACCGCGAGCATCACGCTGCTCGGCCGGACCGTTGGGGCATCGACATACTCGGCGCGCGTGCGACTGGAGCCCGCCGGCGTCATCCGGCTGTACCTCCTCCGGAATGAGACGGCGATCGGGAACAGCTACGTTCTGCCGGGCTCCTATGCGCCCGGACAGGTGCTCCACGCCCGCCTCGCGGTCAGTGGTACCGCCCCGACCAGCCTGGCGGCCAAGGTCTGGGTCGAGGGGCAGACCGAGCCTGCGGATTGGCAGCTCACGGGCACGGACGCGGTGGCGGCGATGCAGGTCGCCGGTGGCATCGGGATAAAGACGTCTGTCAGCTCGGCCTCGACGAACACCACCACGCGGCTCTCCTTCGAGCGGTTCGCCGTGGTCGTCCCGCAGTAGCATCGGACAACGGATGAGGGGCGAGGCCGGATGGCCCCGCCCCTCATCCGTTCCCGTCAGCTCCGGGCGTACGCCGGGGTGATCCGGCCGAGGGCGCCGAGAGTGCGCCCCTGGGCGAACCAGATGCGCCGCCGCAGCACGGCCTGTGCGGCACGGTCGCCGCGCGCGCGGGCGAGGACTTCTCGCAGGGAGAAGATCACAAGGCGGGCCACGCCGCCCACGAGGTGGGCGCCGCGAAGGATGATGCGCCGCGCGAGGGAGCCGTCTCGGGTGAGGAGTTCGGTACGCATCTGACCCTGTGAGATGGTCCGCCGTCGCACGAACTCGCGGGTCGTGCGCTCCGCGGGGACCTCGTCGCGGACGATCGAGTCCGCGGATGCGATGATCGCCCCGCCGGCGGCGAGCAGCGATCGCCCGAAGAGCATGTCCTCTCCGCCGGCCAGGCCGAGGCTTGTGTCGAAGTGCACTCCGAGTGACGCGACCTGCGAAGCGTCGATCAGGACATTCCCGGTCGCCAAGGCGTCCAGTCGCTGCCCGTTCCGTCGGCGTCGTCGCCGCATGAACCCACCGGCGACGATCCAGGGGTCGGTGCCCTCGGGCCAGACGTAGTCCACGTACCCCATCACGACGGCGGGACGCCCGTTTCTCGACCATGTCTCCACGAGGGCGTCGAGCCACCCCTCCAGCGGTACGACGTCATCGTCGACCATCGCGACCAGCTCGCCCGGGCGCGCCGCGTCGAGCGCGGCCTGTCGCGCCGCCGCGATCCCCGGGGTGGGTTCAGGGAGGTAGGTGACGTCGAGTTCTGCGGCGACCTCCTCCGCCGAGCGGGCGGGATCGTTGTCCACGAACGCGATGCGCATGCGCTCCGCCGAGGCGCCGGCCCCCGCCCGGATCGCCATGACGAGCGGAGCGAGGAGCTCGGTGCGACGAAAGGTCGTCACGGCGACGAGGAGAGGTCGTTCTTCGGCCTCGGGTCGCGCGGGGTTCATGGACTCAGTATGCCCCGCTCGGCTGCGCCATGACCTTCGCGGTGCGCCACATGATCTGCAGATCGTTCATGACCGACCAGTTCTCCACGTACCGCAGGTCGAGCCGCACGCTCTCGTCCCACGAGAGGTCGCTGCGTCCGGAGACCTGCCACAGACCCGTGATGCCCGGCTTGATGTAGAGGCGGCGGAACACGGTGCCGTCATAGGCCGTGACCTCGCTGGGCAGCGGCGGACGAGGGCCGACGACGCTCATGTCGCCGACGAGCACGTTCCAGAACTGCGGGAGCTCGTCCAGCGACAGCTTGCGCAGCACCTTCCCGACGCGGGTCACGCGCGGGTCGTCCTTCATCTTGAAGAGCAGGCCGGCGCCCTCGTTCTGCTCCTTGAGCGCCGCGAGCTGCTTCTCGGCGTCGGTGCGCATCGAGCGGAACTTCACCATCTTGAATCGGCGGCCGTCCCGTCCCACGCGCTCCTGGAAGAAGAACACCGGGCCAGGCGAGTCGAGCTTGATGAGCGCGCTGAGCACGGGGGTGAGCAGCGCGATCGGGATGAGCGCGACGGTGGCCACGACGATGTCGAGCGCGCGCTTGAGAAGGTGGACCCCGCCCTCGTAGGTCGGGATCTTCACCTGGATCAGCGGCAGGCCGTCGACCTGGCGCAGCGAGATGCGCGGCCCCGCGACGTCCGTCAGACGGCTGGAGAGCACGAGCTCGGCGGCGGTGCCCTCGAGCTGCCAGCTGAGCTGCTTGACGAAGTCGGGGGACCCCTCGGGGCGGCTCGCCACGATGATGGTGTCCGCCCCGAGCTGTGCCGCCGCCGCGGCGACGGTGTCCAGATCGCCCACGACCGGGTAGATGCTCTCCCCGATCCTGAGCGCGCCGGCATTGCGATCCAGCAGCGTCGTCCCCACGACGTGATAGCCGTTCTCCCCGCCCTTCTGCAGGGAGTCGATCACATACTCGACGTCCTCGGTGGCGCCGACCACCAGTGTCCTCGACGCGAACCGACCGGACAGACGCTGCCGCTGCAGCCAGCGGCGCCAGGTCCAGCGGGCGAAGAGGAGACCGAGCATGCCGACCGGGAGGGCGATGAAGAACAGCGGCTGCAGTCCTTCCCACTCCAGGAGCACGCCCGCGATGGCGGTGATGCCGAAGGCGAGTCCCGCCGCGTGCGCGACGCGACGGTACTCCGTGGCCCCGGACCCGAAGATGGCGGCGGCTCGGCTGTTGAGCGCCGACAGCATCAGGTACCAGGCGAGACCCAGCAATGCGGCGTTGCGCACGGCCTCGATCACCGCGACGCCGGAGACCAGCTGGACCATCGCCGTCAGTGCGACCGCGATCAGGATGACAGCCGCATCCGTGATCCGCAGCCGCATCCGATAGCGACGCTCCCACTGGCGGCGTCGTTCGAGCGTCGCCGACACACGCGGCGTGCTCGCCGCAGGCGTCACCGACGCGGTCGCTCGCGGTGCCGTGATCGGCGTGAAACCCGTACGAGCGATGCTCAGAGCATCCTCGACGGAAGTCATGCCGAGGCCCCTTGAGCCGTGAATGTACGCAGATAACCCCAGTGCGCCATCGTTTCCCCAGTTTTCCCCAGACCGTGAACCCCACGTTCACGGACACGTCTGCGTCCCGACCCCTCGGGTCCTGCTGATGCTTCGCGATCCCACATCGTGAAGGTCCTCGTCGTCCCAACCGACGAGGCGTGCAGCAGGCACTGCAGACGTCCAACACTGTAGCGGATCCGCTCGTCGGAGGGAAGCCGTTCCGCCGACTCGGTGAAATCCGTTCCGGAATACCGCACAGCGCCGGGCGGGCGGGGCTTCTCTTTCGCGGTGACCACGCACCAGACACCGAGCGCGCGCTTCCACCTGCGTCCCATGGCACCGCGGGACCCGGGGCAGCCCCACCGCACAGCGAGCCCGTTGGAGCTCTTCTTCGATCTCGTCTTCGTCGTGGCCGTGAGCATCGCCTCGGCCCAGCTGCACCACGCGCTGAGCCACGGGGACTTCCTCCACGGCATCACCTCCTACGCCATGCTCTTCTTCGCGATCTGGTGGGCGTGGATGAACTTCACGTGGTTCGCGACGTCGTTCGACACCGACGACTGGCCGTACCGGATCGCCACGTTCGTCCAGATGGCGGGCGTCCTCATCCTCGCCGCCGGAGTCCCGCAGGCGTTCGACGAGGGGAACTTCACGCTCCCCGTCGTCGGCTACGTGGTGATGCGCGTCGCGATGGTGGCCCAATGGCTGCGCGCCTCGCGGACCGAGGAACCGCTCCGGGGCGTCGCGCTCCGCTACGCGCTCGGGATCGCGGTCGTGCAGGTGCTGTGGATCCTGTTCCTGCTCATCCCGTCCGGGCCGGTCCAGCTCGTCGCGTTCGTCGTGTTCGCGCTCATCGAGGTCGGCGTCCCGGTGTTCGCGGAGCGCCGAGGACAGACGCCGTGGCACCCGCACCACATCACCGAGCGCTACGGTCTCCTCACCCTCATCGTGCTGGGCGAGAGCCTCCTCGCCTCCGCGAATGCGATCATCGACGCGCTCGACGAGGTGGAGGCGCTCGGTCCGCTCCTCGCCATCTCGGCGCTGGCCTTCATCGTCACGGCCGCGCTGTGGTGGATCTACTTCTGGCCGCCCCACCACCGGGCCATCACGACCCTGGGGCGTTCCCTGCGCTACGGCTACACGCACTACTTCGTGTTCGCCGCGGCGGCGGCGTTCTCGGCCGGTGTCGAGGTCGAGCTGGATGTGATGACGGGGGAGAGCCACCTCGCCCCGGTGATCGCCACGTTCACCGTCTCGGTGCCGATCGCCGTCTTCCTGCTGGGGATCTGGTGGATCGCGATCCGCGACAACGCCGACCGCGTCGTCAACTCGGTCATCCCCGTCGGCGCGCTGCTCGTCCTGCTCGATCCGTTCGTGCCGGTGCCCGTGGCGCTGACGGCGACGGTCATGGTGGCGATCGTGATCGTGCTGGTGATCCGGCCGCCCGTTGCTCGGGGAACCGTCGTCACGGACGAGGGATCCGCGGCGTCACACGCTGGCGGCGAAGAGCTCCCGGCACTCGCGGCGCAGGCGCGCGATCGCCTCGCCGTCGCCGCGCAGGTGGCGGATGAGGGCGTGCTGGAGCATGCCGTCCGTGAGCGCGTACGCGAAGAGCGGCGTGAAGCGGCACGGGCGTCCGCAGAGCTCGGAGTAGCGCTCGACCACGCGCCAGATGGCATCCTGCAGGTCGGCCTCGACTTCGGCGATCGTGTCGCCGAAGCCCGACTCGAACAGGGACTGGTTGCGGAGGTCGTACCAGAGCCGGTGCAGGCGGGCGTCGTCGTGCACGCTCCTGGCGAGCTCCTCGGCGGCCCCGGCCGCCAGCTCCTCCGCGGTCTCGGCCCTCTCCAGCACGGCGAGGTAGCGGTCGCCGAGCCCGCCCTTGGATATCCGCACGGCCTCCGCGATGAGGTCGTTCTTGTCGGTGAAGTAGTAGTGCAGCGACCCGTGGGAGAGCTCCGAGTGCTGCGCGATCTCGCGGAGTCCCGTCCGCGCGAACCCCCGCTCGGCGATCGCCTCCAAGGCCGCTTCGGCCAGCGCCCGCCGGCGCAGCGCGAACTTGTCCACCCCTGCGCGTTCCGCGCGCTTGTCCGCTGTCGTCATGCTGTCCCCCGGTCTCGTCCCCTTCGGAATCGGTGCGGGCAATGCTATGGCATCTCGCCCGATCTGGACAGGTGTCCGGGAAAAACTTGACAGGTGCCAAGTGGCATGTTCCACTGGATGCGCCACGGCCGCGCATGTCCCCTGCATGACGGCCGTCTTCGTGGCCGCGCGCGCGATTCCCCCATCGCCCCGGCCCTGCGTTGTCCGCCGAGTTCTTCGAGCGCCAGCGCTGCAGAGCGGAGCGATGTCCCCGCATCCTCCGCTCTGCTCCTGACTCCACAGGAGCCCCAGGGATCACGCATAGCTTCTTGATTGTTCACCCGTCGAGCATGGGGGCAACGCCGCCGACGCTCGAGAGGAGCACATCATGAGCCGCATCCCCGAACCGACCCCCACGCCGCAGGGACCCATGTACGAAGGACGACTGCTGGACCGCGCGGACGAAGAGGTCGTCGACCAGGGCGTCGCCTTCGACCTCCGGACGCTGATGAGCCGTCGCGGGCTGCTGATCGGCGGCGGCCTCGGCCTCGGTGCCGTCGTCCTCGCCGCCTGCGCTCCCGGCGCCACCGGATCGTCGTCGACGACCGCCACCCCCACGCCCAGCGCCACCGGCACGGCGTCGGACACGGTCACGGAGATCCCCGACGAGACCGCCGGCCCCTATCCGGGCGACGGCTCGAACGGTCCGGACGTCCTCGACGAGGCCGGGATCATCCGCCAGGACATCCGCTCGTCCATCGACGGCGGGGCCACGGCCGACGGCGTCCCGCTCTCCTTCGAGCTCCAGATCCTCGACCTCGCGAACGGCGGGGTGCCCTTCGCCGGCGTCGCGGTCTACGCATGGCACTGCAACGCGCAGGGGGAGTACTCGCTGTACTCGTCCGGGCTCGAAGACGTCTCCTATCTGCGCGGGGTGCAGGTCGCCGACGACAACGGCAAGGTGTCCTTCACCTCCGTCTTCCCCGGGTGCTACTCCGGGCGCTGGCCGCACATCCACTTTGAGGTCTATCCGGATGCGACCGCGATCACCGACGCATCGAACGCGATCGCCACGTCCCAGCTCGCGTTGCCCGAGGACGCCTGCAGTGCGGTCTATGCGGAGACGGCGTACTCCGGATCGGCGGACAATCTCGCCCGGATCTCCCTGACCTCCGACAACGTCTTCGGCGACGACGGCGGGGTGTCGCAGCTCGCCACGACGACGGGGAGCGTCACCGGCGGATACACCGCGACCCTCGTGGTCGGCGTCGACACGACGACCACGCCGAGCGCCGGCGCCGCGCCGACGGGTGGCGGTGGTCGTCCCCCCGGAAGCTGAGGTTCTCGGCGCGTGGTTCGTGGATCTGCTAAGCTGATCGTGCAACGTGTGCGTTTCGCCCCCTCTCGGCCGCCTCGTCGCCACTGATCAGGGCCATCCACGGACCACGCACATCGACGCGCGCGGAATCCGCCCTCGGTCTCTTCACGCGCGGAGCGCCACAGCGCGCCCGCCCCACAGCAATGAGCATGAGCATGAGTACCACCACCGTCCCTTCCTCCATCCCTCTCACCTGGAAACAGGCCGACGTCGACGTGCACGTCGCCACCCGCAACGGTGAGTTCGCCGGATTCGTCGAGTTCGACGGATCCGCGCACCGGCTGCGCGACGAGCGCGGCACCGACCTCGGGTCGTTCCCGTCGCTCGACGACGCCTTCCGTGCGCTCGCCGCCGCGCAGCAGCCCGCGCGACCGGCGGCATCGCCGGCCCTCCCTCGGACGCGCGGTCGGCGGCCGCGTCGAGCACGGGCCTGAGTCGTATGCCGCCTCGCGTATGCGAGCGCGGTTAGTGTGGCCACAGCGATCGGCAACCGCCCTTGGCTTCTTCAGCTCAAGGGCTCCCGATCGACAGGAGAGCATCATCTCCCGCACATCCTCCCCGTCCGTCACCGCCACCCTCGGCCCGGTGCGTCAGACCTACGCCGGGAACGCCGAGTTCCCGCCTCTCACCCAGGCGTACCGGGACGTGCAGCAGGTCGTGAAGGAAACCGGGCTCCTGCAGCGCACGCCCGTGTTCTACACGCTGGTCGGCGCGGCGCTGGTCGTCGCGTTCGCCGGCTGCGTCGCGGGCTTCCTCCTCCTCGGGGACAGCTGGTTCCAGCTCCTCATCGCCGCCGCCCTCGGGATCGTCTTCACGCAGGTCGCCTTCCTCGCCCATGAGGCGGCGCACCGTCAGATCCTCTCCACGGGACCGGCGAACTTCCGCCTGGCCCGCGTGCTCGCCGGCATCATCGGCATGAGCTACCACTGGTGGGACTCCAAGCACACCCGGCACCACGGCAACCCGAACCAGGTCGGCAAGGACCCCGACATCCAGGTCGACACCATCTCCTTCCTGGAGGAGGATGCGGCGCAGTCGCGTGGCATCGTCCGGCTCATCACGCGCAAGCAGGGGTGGCTCTTCTTCCCCCTCCTGACGCTCGAGGGGCTCAACCTGCACTACCTCGGCCTGAAGCACCTGATGACGCGGAAGAACGTGAAGGGACGCTGGACCGAACTCGGTCTCATCGTCCTCCGGTTCGCCGTCCTCCTCGTGCCGCTGTTCCTCCTGCTCCCCGTCGGCATGGCGTTCGCGTTCCTGGGCGTGCAGCTCGCGGTCTTCGGCGTCTACATGGGCGCGTCCTTCGCCCCCAACCACAAGGGCATGCCGGTCATCGCCCCCGACGCCAAGCTCGACTTCTTCTCGAAGCAGGTGCGCACGTCGCGCAACATCCGCGGCGGATGGTGGGTGACGGGGCTGATGGGCGGCCTCAACCACCAGGTCGAGCACCACCTGTTCCCGAACATGTCGCGGCTGCACCTGTCGAAGGCACGCGGCATCGTGCGCGACTACTGCGCCGCCAACGGCATCCCGTACACGGAGACGAGCCTCGGGCAGTCGTACGCGATCGTCATCGCCTACCTCAACCGCGTGGGCCTGGCGGCGCGCGACCCGTTCGACTGCCCGGCGGCGGCACAGCTCCGCCGCGCCTGAGCACACGGATACGACGAAGGGGCGAGCAGACGCCTGCTCGCCCCTTCGTCGTCTCTGCGCGGGATCAGCGCTTCGAGTCGTCCGTCTCGATCACGTCGATCGTGATCTTCTCCAGGGGGCGGTCGTCGTCGAACTCGTCGTCGAGCACCTCATCGCCGCGGAAGGTCTCGACCGACGCCTCGACGACGTCGTCCTCGATGTCGTCGTCGTCCTCGTCGATCGTGGCCTCGGTCACCGCGATCTCGGTGGGAAGGCCGTCGTCGCTGAAGATGCCGTCGGGGCGGATGAGCTCGCGCACTTCGGCCATGAAGCTCGTGAGCTGCTGCTGCTGCCACCGCAGCTGACGGGCGCGGTCCTCGGCGTCGCGGAGGACGGTGGAGGTGTGTCCGGTGACCGCGTCGACGATCTTCTGCGACTTCACGCGGGCACGCTCGAGGATCTCCCTGGCGCGCACCTGGGCGTCGGCCTCGATCGCCTGCGCCTGCGAGCGCATGAGCTTCTCGTAGCCGTCCGCCTTCGCGGAGATGCGCTGCGCGTGCTCCAGCGAGGCCGTGACCTGCTCGTTCGCATCGGTCGTGATGCGCTCGGCGTGGGCGACGGCCTGGTTGTGCAGCACGAGGAACTCCTGCTGCGCGTCGTCCTGACGACGGGTGAGGGTCTCCTCGAACTCCAGCACGCGGGCGTTCATCTCACGGACCTCGCGCTCGGCGTCCGCACGCAGCTGCGTGGTCTCGCGCGTGACCAGCGAGCGGAGCGCGGCGGCGCCCTTCTCGGCCTCGGTGCGGATGGCGGTGGCCTCCTGGGAGGCCTGGCTGACCTTCTCCGCGGCGTGCGCCGCCTCGCGCTCGATGCGCGCCTCGTGGGCCGTGTACTCGGTCTCCATCTTCAGCCGCACCTGGTCGGCGTCGCGCTGCGCCTGCGAGATGATGCGCTCGGCGTCGGCCTCCGCTTCGGCACGCTGCGCGGCCACTTCCTCGCGGGCAGAGGTCATCAGGCGGTCGGCCTGCACGGCGGCGTTCTGGATGAGCACGTTCGCCTGCTCCTCGGCCACGCGCAGGATCGCCTCGAACTGCTGACGCGACGGTGCCTCCTCGCCATCGGCCTGCGGCATGTCGACGAGCTCGGAGGTCAGGGTCGCCACCTGCTGCTCGGCGTCGGAGGCCTTGGCGTTCGCGGCCGCGAGCTCCGCCTCCAGGGCTTCGCGGGCTTCGCGCTCTTCGGCCTTGATGGCCTCGACGGACTCGGCCTCGCGCGCCTTCGCCTCGGCCAGCTCGTCGGCCGCCTGCTGGAGCTGCGTGCGCATCGACGCCAGCGCGGCGTCGACCTCGTTCTTGTCGTAGCCCCGGAAGCCGATCGTGAACGCCGAGGTGGACGAGGAGGACGACTCGCGAGGAGTGGTCTCGATCAGCTGATCGAAGAAGTCCGGCGACCGGTCGTCGTCGCGGGGGGTGCCCGAGGAATCGCTCATGGGTTCAAGCCTTTCTGGCGTGTCCGCGACACGAAGCGGTCTTCGTTTCCGTGGACGGGTTCGCAAGCACGGGGAAGGAGGCCCCGGCGTGCACCGCGTCCGGGTCCTCATCGGAGTCCCTGCGGGGCGCGGCGCGCGTCTAGCCTAATTGCGGCGCCTGTGAATCGTGACCCCCATTTGCACGGGCAGGCAGCGGCACGATCAGGCGCGGCGGAACCAGCGGGCGTTGCGGTCGTCGAGCAGGTCTCCGCGCTCGAACACGGAGACGGGTCCGTCGCTCACCTCGATCCGGCGCGCTGCCGCCTCTGCGGTCACCCTTTCCCGCAGCTCCCGCCACAGCGGCGCGGTCTGCGGGAAGCCGAGGTAGTCGCGGAACGTCTCCACGCGCAGGAGAGTCCCCTCGGCGTCGGGACCGAGCCGCACGACGGTGTCGTCCGGTGCGACGAAGCGGATGCCGACGGTGCCGTCGTCGAGGACGGCGTAGGCCCTCTCATGCCCGGCGACCGCCGCGTGCAGGAGCGCGGCCGCGACCTCCGGCGGCGCCTGGATCCGGAGCGTCGTGCCGAGCTCGGTGAGGAGCTCCGTCATCCGCTCGGCGGTGAATCGCGCGCCCGCGCGGGCGCCGGCCGCGGTGGAGCTGCGTCGCACCCATCGAGGGAGGAAGGCCGCGCCGACGAGGAGAGCGATGATGACGACGACGAGAACGACGGTGAGGACGGAGTCCATGGAGGCGACCTCCCGGCCGCGCGTCAGCGCGGGCCGGACAGGTGATCGAGGACCAGCTCGCCGGAGGCGTTGAGGGCCTGCATGATCTCCTGGATGCGGTGCGGGTCCACCGTCGGCGGCTCGGCGTCGTCGAACCCGAACTGCAGCGGGATGGCGGGATGGATCCACACGCTCGCGCGCCGGTCGACGCCCCCCTCGACGGGCCGCCAGGTCATCATGAAGCTCTCCTGCCGGCGGAGCTTCGTGCCGATGACGATCTTCAGATGCGCGAGCGTCTCGTCCTCGATGAGGATCGGATCCGAGTGCCCGTCGTACCGGAGTCTTCCCATGATGCTGACGGTACACCCGAGCGCGGGGGCGTACGGATCCTGTGCGCCCGCGCCGGTCGCGGAGGGCATCCCGGCGGACCGGGGGAGTGGCGTTCGCGTCGCGGAGGGCCCGCTCTTGGTACGGTGACCGCGGGAGACAACCTGTCCTGGGGCCCGCAGACCAAGAGAGAGCTTCGAGATGACGCGCACGTCCCGTTGGCGCCGGGGCCGGATCGGGATCGTCGCCGTGCTCGCGATCGTGGTCGGCGCGCTCGTCCCCGCGGTCTCCACGGCTGGCACCGCGACCGCCGCGTCCGACGGCTACATGGTCTACCCGGCGTCCGGCAACATCCAGTCGAAGGTCGGCGACGGCTGCCGGAACAATTACCGCGCGCACGACGGCATCGACATCTCCCGCAACGGCGGCACGCCCATCCTCGCCGCGTACGACGGGGTGATCAAGAGTCGTACGTCGAACGGCGGCTACGGCAACTACGTGGACGTGCAGCACGCGGGCGGATACGTGACCCGCTATGCGCACATGGCGGCTCCGGGGTGGTTCGCACCGGGAACCAAGGTCCTCCGCGGGCAGCAGATCGGCGTCGTCGGCAATACGGGCAACTCGGCCGCGTACCACCTGCACTTCGAGGTGTGGCTGAACGGCAAGGTCTACTCGCAGATCAACCAGGGCTTCACGTGTCTCTCCGACGTCACACGAGGGGGGACCATCCCGCTGTTCTTCCCCGGTCTCGGTGCCGGATCGCCCGCCGGCGTCAGCGCCGGAGACTTCACCGGCGATGACAAGGTCGACCTCCTCGTGGTCGCGGGGAACGGTGACCTGCGGCTGCGCGCAGGCAACGGGCGCGCCGGCCTCGCCGGCCCGACCACGCTGTTCGGCAGCGGGTGGGCGAACTCGCGGCGACACATCACGCACACCGATCTCAACGGCGACGGCAATGCCGACCTCCTCGTGGCACGCTCCGACGGGGTCCTGGAGTTCTACGCCGGAAACGGACGCGGGGGCTTCCGCGCGGCGGTCGGGCTGGGCTCGGGGTGGTACAGCATGCGCCACATCGCCTCGGGTGCGGATTTCACGGGTGACGGACGTCAGGACATCCTCGGGGTCTCCGGGTCCGGCAACCTGAGGGTCTACCACGGCAACGGCAGCGGCGGCCTGACCTCCTCGCAGACGATGATCGGCGGCGGCTGGGAGAGCGTCCACTACCTCATCGCGGGCGACTTCGACGGGGACGGACGCGGCGACATCGTCGCAGTCGCGGCCGACGGTCAGCTCCTCCTCTACACCGGGGCGTCGGGCCTGCGTACGGTGCGACAGGTGGGCGTGGGCTGGCAGGAGTTCACCGAGGTCACCGGAGGCGTGGACTACAACGGCGACGGGCGCGCCGACCTGCTCGCGCGCACCCCGGCCGGACAGCTCTACCTCTATCCGGGCAACGGGAACGGCGCCTTCGGCGCGCGAGTGCTCGTCGCCTCCGACGCCGCGGACTACCTCGCGATCGAGTGACCGGCCGGAGTCGAGCACTCCGGGGCGCGTATCGTGGGCGCATGGCCGCGGGGACGTTCGACGACATCGCAGCGGCGCTGTACGCGGGGCCGCCGGAAGCGTTCACCGCCAGCCGGAACGCCAGGGCGAAGGAGATCGAGGACGCTGCGCTCGCCGCGGAGGTGAAGGCGTTGCGGAAGCCGTCGGTCGCGGCCTGGGTGGTCAACGTGTTCGCGCAGGAGCGGGCCGCCCAGCTCGGGGAGGCCCTGGCGCTGGCCGGGGAGCTGCGCGAGGCGCAGGAAGACCTGGATGCCGCCGCGCTGTCCACGCTCAGCAGGCAGCGCCGTGCCCTGACCCGACGGCTCGCCGAGAGTGCGGCGGACCTCGCGGGGTCGCGGGGCGAGCGCGTCACGGCGGCCACGCGGGACGCCGTCGAGCAGACGATCTCCGCGGCGTTCTTCGATCAGGATGCCGCCGCGGCCGTCGCATCCGGACGACTCGTGAGGGCTCTGGAGCCGTCGGGGACCGCGGACGACATCCGCGACGCGGTGGCCGGCACGCTCCCCACCCTGCAGCCGCAACCCCCGCGCCCGCGGGACGAACTGCAGGAGCGGCGGAAGCGGCGAGACGCGGAGCGGCAGGTGGCCGCGGCGGAGAAGGCCCTGGCCGAGGCGGAGCGGGCTCTCACGAAGGAGGACGAGGCGGTGCGGGCACTGAGCGACCGCGCCGAGGAGCTTGCGGACGGCATCGCCGAGGTGGAGGCGCAGCTGGAGAAGCTGCGTCAGGAGGCCGATCGCGTCGAGCGCGACCGTCCTGCCGCGGAGCAGAGGCGCACGGCGGCCGCGGAGAAGAAGGACGCCGCTGCCGAGGCCGTGGAGTCGGCGCGCGAGGCCCTCGACGACCTCTGAGCGGGCCTCAGCTGCCGGCGGAGGCCTTCTCCTCGTCGGAGTTCGGTGTCCAACCGAACCAGCCGTCGTCGGACGGGATGACGCTCCAGTCCCCGCAGACGAAGACGGTCTTCGCCTTGTACGCGGACGGGCCGTCGTCGAGAGTCCAGGTCGGGGCGGAGGTCCGCTCCGTCTCCACGCACTCGTCCGGCAGCGCCGTCGTGCTCGTCAGCAGGAGCACGGCGTCGTCGGCATCCTCGAGGGTCGACGTCCGGAGCGTGAGAGCGGTCGCGTCGTCCGGAACCCAGTCCGCGTTGACCGGCGTGTCCGCGCGGAAGGCCTCGGCGTCGTCGAAGGTCGTGGTCGACTGCTTGTGCACGAGACCCTCCACGGCGGCGCATCCGCCGAGCAGCAGGGTGCCGCTGAGGAGCAGGGCGGCAGCGGGGAGGAGGTGTCGTCGTGTCATACCTCCACTCTGCGGGCGCGGCTCGCGGGCGGCGTCCGCCGGGGGAGGTATCCCTCGTCGCCCGGAGGAGTGATCTCTGCCGAAGGCGCCTCCGATAGCCTCGGGGGATGCGGGAGGAAGTCCTCGAGGGCGGCAATGCGAGCGGACCCGTCGTGCGGGTCGGGGACACCGTCCGCAAGGCGTGGACACCCGCGACCCCGCACGTCATCGCCTATGTGCGGGCGCTGCGGAATGGCGGCGTCGACGCGCCCGAACCGCTCGGCAGAGACGCGCAGGGGCGGCAGATCATCGAGTTCCTCCCCGGGACGCTCGCCATGGACGCCGCACCGCTCTCCGCCGCCGAGCTCGGCCGCGTGGGCGGGATGGTCCGCCGGATCCATGACGTCTCGGCGCGGTACGTCCCTGCTGCCGACGCGATCTGGGAGCCACCCCTCTCGGCGCCCGCGCAGGAGCTCATCTGCCATAACGATCTGGCGCCGTGGAACCTGATGCTCGGCGACCGCTGGGTCTTCATCGACTGGGACGGCGCCTCCCCGAGCACCCGGTCGTGGGACCTCGCCTTCTCCGCGCAGACGTTCGCGCTTCCGGATCCGACTCGGGACCCGCAGCGCTCCGCCGCCGACCTCGCGGCGTTCGTCGACGGATACGGCGCCGACGAGGAGCTGCGCGCGGTGCTCCCGGACATGATGCGCCGGCGCACGCAGGCGATGCTCGACCTGCTGCGCTCGTCCGCGGTGGTGGGGCGCGAGCCGTGGGGGACCATGTACCGCACCGGGCACGGGGCGCACTGGGCGGCGGTGCTCGACTACGTCACCGCGCATCGGGGTGTGTGGCAGCGCGCGCTGGGGTGAGGTTCCGCCGGTCTGCTTCTCCTAGGGTGATCGACATGAGTGACGACGTCGGCCGCGCAGTGATCGCAGATCTGTGCCGGATCCCGAACCCGGAGTCGATCGACAGGACGACGTACGTCGACCTCGGCGGTGTCTCCCAGTTCGTCTCCATCCGCGGTCGCAGCACACGGAACCCCGTGCTCGTCGTCTGTCACGGCGGTCCTGCCCTCCCGTCGCTGCCCTCGTCGTGGGCCTGGCAACGCGGCGTGGAGGACTACTTCACGGTCGTCAACTACGACCAGCGCGCGAGCGGCAAGTCCGCGGAGTCCGTGTCCGAGGACGTGGACCTCAGCGTCGACCGGTACGTCGACGATCTCGTGGACCTGATCGCGTGGCTACAGGGCGAGCTGGGCGTGCAGAAGGTCGGGGTGCTCGGGCACAGCTGGGGGACGGTCCTCGGGCTCACCCTCGCCCGACGGCGTCCCGACCTGCTGTGGGCGTACGTCGGCGTCGGCCAGGTCATCTCCGGTCCCGAGAACGAGGAGGAGAGCTTCCGCCACGCGATGCGGAGTGCTGTCGCGGACGGGAACGAGCGGGCGATCTCCGAGCTGCGGGCGCTCGGGGAGTATCCCGGCGAGGAGCCGCTGACCGTCGAACGCATCGTGACCTGCCGGAGATGGGCGCAGTGGTCGCCGAGCCTGAAGGTCGCCAGACCCGCTACGAGATCGCCGACCCGCATCTTGCAGCGGCCCTCGTCGCGCTCGTCGATGTGACGCTGGCTGTCGACGCGCATGCGCCGTGCGTGGATTCAGCGTGCATGGTGGTTGGTTGCTGCGCGACGGGAGTGGACGCGTGAGCGCGGCGTGCGGCTGCGAGCACGAGCCCTCTAGTACTGCTGACGAAGAATCCGACGCGGTCGAGCAGCCCTGGTGGCGAGACCGCGGGATCATGGTGCCTGTTTTCTCCGGCATAGCGTTCCTGGTCGGACTGATTCTCGAGTGGTCGGGTCAGGAGATCCCGGCGCTGGTACTGTTCTGGATCGGCCTACTGCTGGGTGCGTCGACGTTCACGCCCGGTGCGATTCGGAAGCTCTTCAAGGGCAAACTCGGCATCGGGCTGCTGATGACAATCAGCGCCATCGGAGCAGTCGTCCTCGGCTACGTGGAGGAGGCCGCGGCCCTGGCGTTCTTGTACTCCATCGCTGAGGCACTCGAGGACAAGGCGATGGACCGCGCCCGCGGCGGGCTGCGTGCACTGCTCAAGCTCGTACCGGAGACAGCGACCGTCTTGCAGGGCGGCACTGCCGTGCACGTCCAGGCGAGAGAGTTGATGGTCGGTCAGGTCATGGTTGTCCGACCGGGCGAGAGGATCGCGACCGACGGGATCGTCCGCTCCGGTCGCTCCAGCCTGGACACATCGGCTATCACTGGCGAATCGATCCCGGTCGAGGTCGAGCCCGGCGATGTGGTCTCGGCCGGCGCGATCAACAGTGTCGGTGCACTGGAGGTCGAGACAACTGCGGCCGGCAGCGACAACTCGCTCACCACGATCGTTGAGCTGGTGGAGAAGGCGCAGACGGAGAAGGGTGAGCGTGCTCGTCTAGCCGACAAGATCGCCCGACCGCTGGTGCCAGGCGTTCTGATCCTCGCGGCGCTCGTCGCGATCATCGGTTCGGTGCTGGGCGATCCTGAGGTGTGGATCACCCGCGCGCTTGTGGTACTCGTTGCGGCGTCTCCGTGTGCGCTCGCGATCTCGGTACCGCTGACGGTCGTCGCCGCGATCGGTGCGGCGAGCAAGTTCGGTGTAATCATCAAGTCCGGTGCTGTTTTCGAGCGCTTCGGTACGGTCCGCCACGTTGCCGTCGACAAGACCGGCACACTCACCCGCAACGAACCGGCAGTCACCGCCGTCCTCACCGCGAACGGCGTGACGGAGGCTCAGGCCCTGGCGTGGGCGGCAGCGTTAGAGCAGCACAGCACGCATCCTCTGGCTGCCGCGATCACCGCAGCGGCCCCGGGTACTCTGGCGGCTGCCGATGTGACCGAGCAGCCCGGGCACGGCATCGACGGCACCGTTGACGGATCGAGAATCACCGTCGGCAGCCCCCGCTGGCTGGACGCCGACGACCTGACGGACCGGGTGGCGGGGCTCGAGGAGCAGGGCATGACCGTCGTGATCGTGCACCGTGACGGGTCCCCGGTCGCCGCGATCGGCGTTCGCGACGAGCTGCGTCCCGAAGTCCCCGACGTGGTCCGGACGCTGACAAGACAGGGCATCGGCGTGACGATGCTCACCGGCGACAACACCCGCACCGCTCGTGCACTGGCTGCGCAGGCCGGCATCACTGACGTGCGAGCCGAGATGCGCCCCGAAGACAAGGCGGCCGCGATCGGTGAGCTGTCGAAGGCAGGGGCGGTCGCGATGATCGGCGACGGCATCAACGACGCTCCGGCCCTCGCTGGCGCGGACATCGGTATCGCGATGGGCGCGACCGGCTCCGACGCGGCGATCGAATCCGCGGACGTCGCGTTCACCGGCCATGATCTCCGCCTCATCCCACGGGCGTTCGATCACGCCCGCCGAGGGCGACGGATCATCAACCAGAACATCATCCTGTCGCTGCTGATCATCACGGCACTGCTCCCGCTCGCACTCTTCGGAGTGCTGGGGCTCGCGGCCGTCGTCCTGGTCCACGAGGTCGCGGAGGTCATCGTGATCCTCAACGGGCTGCGAGCCGCCCGCGCACACACTCCGCGGCTGGAAAGCTGATGCTCGCAACCATCGGATCAGCGATCGGCTTGTTCGCAGCGACCAACATCGACGACATCGTCGTGCTCACCGTGCTGTTCCTCGCCTCAAGCCGGGGGAAGCCCCGGCCCTGGCAGATCGTCGCTGGCCAGTACCTCGGGTTCATCGCCCTCGTCGTGATCAGCGTGATCGCCGCGCTCGGCCTCACGATCGTCCCGGACGAATGGGTCGGTTTCCTCGGCCTGATCCCGCTCGGCATCGGTATCTGGACGCTTGTCGCCGGCCTGCGCCGCAACGGCGATGACGATGACGACGACGCCAAGATCACCGCGGTTGGAATGTGGGGTGTTGCGGGGATCACGATTGCCAATGGGGCGGACAATATCTCTTTGTACACGCCGATCTTCCGCACCACCGCACCCGGCGACGTCGCCGTCATGATCGTCGTGTTCCTCGTTCTCGTCGCCGTCTGGTGCGCCGCTGGACGGCTGATCGGCACCAACAAGGCTGTCACTGAGGGGCTGGAACGCGTCGAGCACTGGCTCGTCCCGGCCGTGTTCATCGGTCTGGGTCTGTTCATCCTGATCGAATCCGGCGTCATCGTTCGTCTGATTGAGGTCCTCGCATGACGTCGCCCGAGGCAGAAGCTCGCCCGTCCGCTCCGCGGAAATTGTCGCCGGCACAGCGCTGGCAACTCACTGGCGGAGCGCTGCTGATCGCCGCGGTTGTTGTTCTGATCGATCAGGGAACGAAAATGTGGGCGGAAGCAAGCCTCACCGAACGCGAGCGCATCCCCCTGATCGGGCGGCCTGGCTGGTTGCAACTTGCTTACAACCCCGGAGCGGCATTCTCCTTCGGGGAGGGCTACACCTGGGTCTTCGCGCTACTCGCCGTCGCCGCCACCATCGCAGCGATCGTATTCGCACTCCGAGTTCAGCGCCCAGGTTGGGCGATCATCGTCGGCGCGCTCGGCGGAGCTGCAGCATCACACGCAGGCGATCGTCTCTTTCGGGGCCTGGATTCGCCCGCGGACATGTCGTGGACTTCCTCGCCTATGGGAACTGGTTCATCGGGAACATCGCCGACATCGTGATCTTCGCAGCGGCGATCGCGGCGCACTCCTAGTCTCGGCGACCTTCTGCGGCAGCGACTGGACCAGCCCTCCGACGCGCGTGACCTCCGCGGCTTTGGCCGCTTCGTTGCTTTTGACTCGTTGGAAATCGTCCCAACCGAGATAGGACGCCGCGTACGGGGCGGACACGCCGGAGGTGATGCCGAAGCTGGCGAGAGCAACGGCGCTGAGGGCGCGATGTCCGAGCGCCCCGCGCCGGCTGATGCGCAGCTTCCAGAAGGAGTCGCGTTCAGCGGGGGTGGGCGCGCACCCGCAGTCCTCGGATGATGCAGCTGCTTCGTTCGCGATGTGGGCGTTCACGCTTTCCCTTCTTTCAGTCGCATGGATAACGTGTTCGCGCGTCCATCGTCTCCTGGGGGGCTGCCGCTTCCGTGGCACCTCGCCACATGTGACTGATTCGCGCTGGGTATGGTCGGCGCGTAACTGCGTCGTCGCTGCGACCCGATGGCCGGGGTCCGTACATCAGTCATGGCGCTGATCCTTCTTTCGGCGCAACTGTCGTGCGACGAGAGCTGTGGCGATGACGCCAACTCCGACCACGCCTACGGCGATGATGAGGGGAATCGCGATGGCTGTGGTTTCGTCCTGGGGTGGGGATGTCGGTGCCGACGACGGCTCTGAGTTTTCCGTTTCACCGCTCGTTGTGGGGGTAGGCGACGGAGTCGACTTACCGGGTTGAGCGCGGGACTCTTCATTTCCGCATGCTGGTTTGTCCCACCCGAATTCGGGGTCCACGCCTGTCGGTGCGTAGGTGAACGTGTAGCTCTCGGAGATGGGGTGCCCATCGCTGGAGACCGCGTTCCAGAGGACGGTGTAGACACCAGGTTTTCCGAGTCTCACCGGAGTGGTGAGGACGTTGCGGTCGATAGTCGAGCACGCGCTCTCGTAGTACAGACCATCGGGGCCTTGGACCTGCGCGAAGCTGGCCTGGCTGAAGTCGATGAGCTCTCCGCTGAAGGTGAGGGCGACGGCGTCGAGCTGTGTCACCGTCTCTTCCGGCGCGGGTACCGCGTCGAGGAGGTTATCGTGCGCCATGGCCGCGGGTGCGGGGGCGACGATGATGCTCAAGGCAATCAGGGTCATGATGCTGCCGGCGAGCCAGGTCGGGCGTCGGGTCGAGGTCACCGCGATGCGTCCTTTCGGGAGGTGTGCGTGGGGAGGGTAACTGAGTTTGTGCGCTGGGGGCGCAGCACCGAGGCTGCGATCAGGGCCGCGAGCAAAGCCGCGATTCCGACGATGATGATTCCTCCGACGCGCTGGTCCTGGAGCGGGGTGGATCCCCAGCTCCGTCCCATGGCGCCGAACCACTCGGCGACGATGAGGTCTGTTCGGGTGATGGTGGCGATGCCGATGAACACCGTCGTCAGAGTCAGAGTGATGAGTGCGGTGAAGGTCCACCGCCGAGATCGCCCGGGAGCGGGCACGGCGCCATTGCGCCGGAAGAGCGAACTGACGAAGAGGCACCCGATAACGAGGAGGTGCGTGATCATCCATTCGCTTCCGAGTTGGTCGTAAAGCGACCATCGGAAGAGGTCCGAGTATGTGATCAGCCACATCGTGGCGGTGAACAGTATGGCGGTGATGATGGGGTTGAGCGCCAGCCGAATTGTTCGGCTGGCGGCAACCCACAGAAGCCATTCGAGAGCTCCGCGGCTGTCGTCGTCCCGAGGATGTATGACGGTGAGTGCGAGCACGAGGGGCGCAGCGGAAACGAGAAGTACCGGTATGACGAGGCCGAGAAGTGCGAAAGAGAGGAAACGCATACTGATCAGAGGTTCGTCGTACACAGCGAGCGGGCCACTGGTGGTCCACACGAGCGCGCCCATCCCGATCACCCAGCCGATGGTGCGCCGCATCGGCCAAGGCTGCCCGAGACGTCTCATGCGCTCCACCCCGGCAAGGTAGAAGAACACCGCGAAACCTCCCACAATCACCCACAGCAGATCAATGCTCCACGCCGTGAACCATCGCTCCGTCGTGAATTCTGGCGGGACTGGGGCGTCGGTGAGGATCTCCGCGGCCGTGGTCTGAGGAATCGTGATCGTGTCCGCGGGTGCGGCTGTTCGGGCAAGGGCCGCGGCGGCGCCGCTTGCGATACCCATGAATGCCAGCTCGACGCACACGAACATCCAGAAGGTGTTGCGGCCCTCGCCCGCTTTTGCGATGAGTCGACCGCGGTAGGCGGCTCCGAGGATGCCCATCACCACCAGCGCGAGGATCTTTGCGAGCAGGATCAGCCCATACGGCGTGACGAGGTCGTCCCATCGTCCGAGGGCAGTGAGCGCCCGGGCATACCCCGATACGGCGACGACGACGAAGGCGATGAGTGCCAACGTCGAGTACCGTCGGAGTATGTCCTCGAGGGTGGACGATGGAAGGCCCGGACGGATCACGATGAGCAATGTGAGCCCGCCGAGCCACACCGCCGCCGAAACGATATGCAGGGTGAGAGACATGACTGCCGCGTCGTGGTTGGCCAGTTCCCCGGAGTGCCCCTGAGTGGACATCGGAATCAGGCTGATGATCGCGAGCATCGTTGTGACGAGCACGGCACCGTAGCCGCGCACCGCGAATGCGAGCACGGTCACGACCGACGCGAAGATGGCGGTGATGAGCCAAGATCTTCCAAGCTCGGTGTCGAGGAGGAAACGGCCCAGTTGTGCGCCGAACTCTGCCTCCAGGCTCACCTTCGGGTTGAACGAGGACAGGAAGGTGAGGAAGGTGACCGTCCCGCTCGCGACGGTAAGAATTGCGGCACCCGCCGAGGCAAGATTGAGCGCGGTGAGGAAGGGCTTCGTGCCGGATGCGAGAGCGAACAGAGCGAACACGAGTGGTCCTACCATTGCAGCGCCAGAGAGGTTGACGAGTAGTTTCGCGACCGGGAGGCCCCAGCGAACCACCGCGCCGGGGTCGCTGGTCAGCCTCGGTGCAGCTCCTCCGCCGATCACCAGCCCGATGACGACGGCGACGATTGCAGAGACGACGAAAATCGTCAGCCCGGCGACGCGGAGAATAGGAGGCGTCACGGTGTCGCTCCCTCCGTCGAAGAGGTTTCTTCGTCAGGGTCTTTCGTGATCGGTTCTGTGCACGCATCGTTCTTCGGAAGCTGCTGAATCGCTCCGGCAAGTGCTTGGAGAACGGCGTCGGCCGACAACGTCGTCGTGTCCACATACACTTGCGCTGCGGGCTCCCGCCCGTAGGTCGTCAACCGTAGATTTGGTGTCTCCGCTTCGTCCACGATCCAATCGACGCCCCCCAAACTCACACATTGCAGCGTGGTGGGAGCCGGTGAGTCCAGCCCGCAGGTGAGCAGCACGCTGGTGGGACTTCCCCATGCGCCAGTGGCTTGCGCGTCCGTCCACACCCGCGCCTGATCACCGATAGAGTCGGGTAGCCGGGCCGTGACCTCCGCGCACAACGGATCGTTCGCTTTCGGAGCCGCCTCGAGATGCACGGTGGGAGCGCACCCGCTGAGCAGAAGCAGCGCGCCGAACGCCGCACCAAGCGAGAGCGATTTTGTCTTCACAGCGTGTTCCCTTCGTGAAAACGGAAATCCTCGCCCGCTCGCTGCTGACGAGTAGCGGTGGTGACGAGCAGCATCAATACGGTTCCCATGCTCAACGCCCACCCGATCCACGGCATAAGAACCACCGCTGGCGTGGTCCCGGTATAGAGGGGCACTTCGGTGACGTTTGCGCCTTGCGTGTTCACCGCGAGCTCTGCAAGTGGGGTCCCATCAGGGCGGATGACCTGGCTCGTGCCGGTCGTCGACACGTTCACGATGCTTCTTCCGGTTTCGATGGCGCGCATACGCGCAATAGCGAGCTGCTGGAGGTTCTCATCTGTGCCTCTGAAGTCGGCGTTGTTCGTCTGGAACACGTACAGTTGTGCGCCCTTCGCCGCGCTGTCCTCAATGACGTTGTCGTAGATGACGTCGAAACAGATCGCCAGACCGACGGGAACACCGCCGACGTTCACGAGGGGCGTGTTTGAGCCAGGCGTGTACTCGCGCTGAATGAGTCCGATGAGGTCAGGAGCGATGGCCTCGTAGAACCAACGGTCCGGGACGTATTCGCCGAAAGGCACGGGGTTGGCTTTGTCGTGGATCTGCTGCGGTCCGGCGCTCGTCCACAGGATCGACGTATTGAAAGTATCGTCGCCGCGCACGGTCGCCGCATTCACCAACACCGGAGCGCCGGCGTCTGCTACGAGTCGGTCAAGCCGGTCGGTGACGTCTGCATCCTGGAAAGGATCCGCGTCGACTGCGCCTTCTGGCCAGACGAGAAGATCCATCCCCCGACCGAGGAGAGGAGCTGTCGCCCCTTCCTGAGCCCGCATGATGTCGCCGGGTGCTTTGGTGTCGAAGTAGCCGCTTGGTCCGTTTCCTTGCACCCATCCGACACGTATGGCACCTGCCTGCGTAGTGGGGAACAGGGGGGCGAGCGCGGTGGCAGTGAGAGCGAGAACTGCGACTGCTCCCGGTCGCCGTCGTCGATGAGCGAGTGCGTCCAAGCTGCTCGCGCAGATGAGGACCGTCAGGAAGGAGAGCCCGGTAGTTCCCACCCAGGAGGCGGCTTCCGCGAACGGGCTTTGAGTAAGGGTGAATCCGATCCGCGCCCAGGGGAACCCCGTGTAAGGGAAAGTTCCCATCACGGTTTCGCGCAGCACCCACACGCCTGCGATGAGCGCAGGCGTGATCATGGAATATCCGCACCGCGAGCGGCTGGTCATCACCCTATATGCGAGCGCAATCAGCATCCCACCGGCACCAAAGAGCAGCGATTCCAGTCCGGCCAACGCCACCCAGGGGATGGGGCCGAGAAATCGTGAGACCCAGACGAGGTGGGTGAAATAGAACGCGGCCCCGTAGACGAGGGCAACCAAGAACGCCGCGGGTAGCGAACGCCCGCGCAGTGTCCACAGGCCGATCGTCACACTCGCAAAGGCCACGGGCCACCAGCCGAGCTCCGGGTACGCAAGATCCAGCGCGGCGCCGGCGATAGCGGACGCGACTATCGCAACGGGCAACGGTACTGCCGTCGACATGGTGCGTGGATCGAACCCGATGTGACGACTACACCTCCTGCGGGAGGCGATTGGGCGCCTCACGACTGCATCAACGTTGAGGGTCATCAGAGTTCAGTTTGCTGAGGTAGGAGTTATACGCGTCGAGCTCTGAGTTCCCATGCAGATCGACGTACCGGTCTGCAGCAGCAGCAGCGGCCGTGTCGCTGCGGAACCAGCGGTGCATCACGTACACCAGCATCAGCACCGTGGGCGCTTCGCCATACGACCAAGCCAGCGCGCCGGCAAGCTGTTGATCTTCGAGGGGGTCGACGCCCAGGGCCTCCGTGGGTGCGACGAACGAACCGACCAGGATCGTGCTGGCCATCATGAGAAACACTCCGAAAAACGCGTGGAGTGCGGCTTCGGCGAACACATCGAGTGCCCGCGCTCCGTGACCCAACCTCACCGGGAGTGGATCCGAAGACAGGATCGGAATGGTGAACAGCACGCCGGCGAGGAGGAACGCCAACTCGAGCATGACGTGGCCGGCAGGCAGGGCGAGGATGACGTCCGCCGAGCCCGCGAGGTAGAGGCCGTAGAAGGCGAACAGGTAGAGGGGAACCGTGCACCACGGGCTGAGCAACCACCTGGCGGCGCGACTCCGAAGACCGGTATGCGCTGCCGTGAGGATCATCCGGCCGGCTCCACGGTGCGGTGTCGCTCGGAGGAGAAGAGTGCCCGGCGAGCCCAGAACCAGCAACGGCGGCACCGTCATCATCAGGGTCAGCTGCTGGAACATGAACACAGAGACAAGGACTTCTCCGTACGCCTCTACCCCAAGGCCAGTGACTGCCGCCAGGAGAACACATCCGAGAAGAAAGCTGACGGTCCGCCAGACGGACCAGCGCCGACCATGCATCCATAGGCGGACCGCTCCGACGAGATAGAGGGCCGCAAGGACTCCGGCGATGACGGGCAACACAGGAATGGTCAGATCCGCCGGCGCGAGCAAGGACTGCAGCGTTGGCGGAGTGTCGGGGATCGCGCCGCTCACAAGCATGGTGTTGACGCGAGGTTCCCGCAGATCATTTCCGGATCACCTTGATCGTCGCCCCCGCCGCCAGGAAGACCACAGCGGCGACGGGCTGAGCTATCTCCCACACGACACCGGAGAAGGGGAAGGGCATCACCGGATTCCAGAGCACAGCCACCGCGACGAAGATCGGTACCCACCACCAATGACGGGCCTGCACGGCGAACCATGCGATGATCAGCCCGAAAATCGACGCAACAAACAGGACGAGTGGCGCCCAGCCCGCCTGGACGAGCAAAGGCGCGAGAAACAGGATGGCGGCAGCGACGAGGCTGGGGGCGAGAGCATTGCGCTGATAGGTGGAGGGAACACGTTGTTTGGGGCTCATGGGCGGGCCATCTCTTCGGCTGGTGCGGGATCTGTGGATTCGGGGCGAGAAGGCGAGGAGTGTCGGCGACTGGCGCGCAGACCCGCGATCACAAGGAACACGGCGCCGATACCCAGGGCGACATCGGCCAGATTTCCGATGAAGAGGTTTCCGTAGGCGAGGAAGTCGGTGACGTGTCCGATTCCGAACGACGGGGGAGAGAAGAGGCGATCGATGAGGTTGCCGATCGCGCCTCCCACGATGAAACCGAAGCCGACTGCTGACCATGCGTTTTGGGTTCGCGTAGCGGCTCCCACGAGCAGAGTGGTCGCGATGACGCCGACGACAGTGATGACCCAGGTCGCATCTTCGCCCAACGAGAAGATCGCCCCCGGGTTGAACGCCAATTGAAGACCGAGCCAATCGCCGACCAGGGGTATGCGCTGATCCTGGCTCAATGAGCTCAGAGCGAGGGCCTTGGTTCCCTGATCGACCAAAGTGACGATCGCGGCGATGATCAACACCACGGCGAACCTTCGTGCCCGGTCACGCATCGTGACCCCCCTCCCCAGCCGCCGTATCTCTAGAAGCCTGGGCACGGTCTTGCTGGTGGCGCCGGCGTCCGGCCAGAATCACTCCGACGACGCCGAACCCGAGAATCACTGCCAGGCCGCCGACGAAGAACACGGGCAGCATCTCGGACTCTGCTCCGCCTGATGGTGTGCCACCGTATGTCTGCCTGGCAGGAGCGGGCTCTGGCTCCTCCGTAGTGTTGTCGGATTCTTCCGGGCTGGGACTGGGATTGGGGCTCGGCGTTGCGGGTGGCGCGGTTTTCGTACTCGGTCCGGGCTGTCCGACGGTGTACGAGAACTGCCCGCTGATCGGATGCCCGTCCCCAGAGACTGTCTTCCAGCGCACTGTGAACAGACCATCGGCGGCTTCCGGGGAGAGATGCTGAGTGATCGATTGACCGCTCACCGTCGGCGAATCGACAGCAACGTCTTCTCCGCCTTCATCAAGGACCTCGATGATCGTCGTGCCGGCCTCGTTGTTGAGGGTTCCCGTGAACATCAGTGAGATCTCATCAGGCGAGCCGCTGATGGTCGAGTCGGCAACGGGGTACGACGAGTCGAAGTTGTCGTCAGCGACAGCGACCGTCGGGGTGGCGACGACGACTGCTCCTGACAACAGCACGGCGGATAAGACAATGGCGGTGCGTCTGGGGAGGTTCTTATGCATGGGTGTCGTGCTCTCCGGGATGCGATTCGGGTTCGATCTGGAAAGTGGAGTGCTCGATGCTGACGGCGAAGTGCTCGCTGACGCACTCCTGAAGAGTTGTCAGCAACGCCGCGGAGGTCTCCATGGTGACGGTGTCGTCGACCACGACGTGGGCACTGAGGGTGGGGAGGTCCGTTGAGACCTGAGTCGCGTGCAGATCATGCACCGCGACCACGTGCGGAAGGGCAAGGATGTGGCGGCGGACATCGTCCAGATCGAGACCCGGGGGTGTCGATTCCAACAGCACACGTCCGGATGCTCGCAACAGGATGAGCGTGCGAGGGATGATGAGCAGGGCGATCAAGATACCGGCGACGGCATCGGCCTGATACCAGCCGAAAGCGGCGATGAGGATCGCGCTGGCGATCACGCCTACGGAGCCGAGGGCGTCGTTGACGACCTCGAGGAATGCGGCGCGCATGTTGAGATTGCGTCCGCGGCCGCTGAACAGGACGAGCATGGATGCGATGTTGGCGACCAGGCCGACGATACCGAAGAACAGCAGGCTTCCTGACGCGATCTCTGGGGGTTCGAAGAGCCGCCGTATACCTTCGACGAGCGCGAAGATGCCGACCCCGAGGAGCAGCGCTGCTTGGGCGAGTGCTCCGAGAACCTCGGTCCTTTGCAGGCCAAAGGTGTACTTGGGGGTGGGAGGGCGATTCATGAGATGCGCCGCGGTGACGGCCATAGCCAACCCGGTGACATCGGTGAGCATGTGCGCCGCATCGACGAGTAGTGCGAGGCTGCCGGTGATGATCGCCCCGATCACCTCGATGACGAAGACCGAGGAGGTGATCGCGAAAGCGATGATCAGACGATTGCGGGGAGTGGCGTCACCCACTCCGTGCGAGTGCCCTGCTTCTGTCATGGTGATCCTTTCAGGGGCGGTCGATGATGTTGGGGGCGACGATGGCAGCATCACTCCATGCCCCCGGAATCGTGTCTGCGCCGGTTCGGGAGTACTTCGGGATGCCGACCGTGAACAGTCCGGGAATATGCGTGTTGGCTTGTGTCCGAGCACCGGTGGGTTCCGGGGCGGGTAGCCACTTGTCGCCGGGTTCGTAGCCGGTAGCGAGGATCATGGAGTGCGGCTGCATCGTCGACTCATCGGCAAATGTCACGACGGCTCCGTCGGCCTCCACGACGGGGGGCGCGTGGCTCACGCCGGCCAGAGCGGTGGGCGCGGGGCCGGAACGAATCGAGTGGTTGCGGCGCAGCCTCGGCCAGATGGACCATCGCGCTGACGGCCGCGGTCGTTCTGTTCGGGTGGATAGAGTGACATCTCGCGAGTGAGCGAGTTCTTCGGCGATCTGTACGCCGCTGAACCCTCCGCCGACCACCAACACGGTCCCCGAAGGGATCTGGCCCGGGTGTAGGTACTGACTGGAATGTAGAACCGTTCCGGGTGCCGACAGATTCTGGCGCCAGGTAGGGACTCGGGGCACTGCCGCAGATCCTGTGGCACAGACAACGTTTCGCGTTTGCACGTCCCCGATGGACGTCGAAAGGTGCAACGTGGATCCGTCTCCGCGGCGTTCCACCTCGAGAGCGCGAACGCCCCAGAGAGGTTTCACGCCGAGCGTCTTCTCTACAGAAGCCAGGTAGTCGCTCATCTCGCGACCGCCTGGATGACGGCGATTGTCCCCGGGAAAGGGGAACCCGGGGAGAGTGCTGTTGCGAGCATCGCTGAGAAGCCTCATCGAGTGCCAACGGGTTGCCCAGCTTCGTTGACCGGTCGGCGCGGAATCGATGATGACGAAGTCTTTCTGTGCCTCCAGCCCATAGGACGACAGCGCGGACGCCATCGCCAATCCAGATTGGCCGGCCCCGACGATAATCGCTCGGCGATGCGATAACGAACGCACCATCACTGCGTCCCGTTCACCGCAGCTTCGATGCCGTCCTCGAGGTCCGTCCACTTCTCCAATACGACCTGCTCCCCGTCGATGAAGAACGTCGGAGTGCTGCTGACGCCGAGTCGCTCGCCCTCATCAACGTCGAACTCCACTCGTTGTGCGGTCGCCGGATCCGCGACCGCTTCATCGAAAGCAGCCATATCCAACCCGAGCTCCACAGCGAAACCCCGGAACAGGTTCGCACGCGACTCCTGAGCCTCACCCCACTGGGCCTGTGTTTGGAACAAGCGGTGGTACATGTCTTCCAGCCGTCCCTGCTGGGCCGCCGCTTCTGCCGCGATCGCAGCGTTCTTCGAGTTGAAGTGGCCAGGCAACGGGAAATACCGGATGACGTAGGTGATCTCCCCATCAAACTTCTCACGAAGGTCCTCGACCAGCGGGTAGAAGGCGCCACACGCCTCGCACTCAAAATCGAGGAACTCGACCACGGTGACCGCTGCGTCGCCGCCATCGTCGAGCACATGTGAATTCTCTCGCACCACCTGAGGGCCGTCGTTGCCTTCTGTCTCGGGCGCGGAGGCCCGATTCTCACTGAGAAGGACGTACACCAGCGCGACGACAAGGAGGACAACGACGAGACCCACCGTGACGAGGATCGCCTTTTGAGACGCTTTCATTTCTCTCCAACCACAACACAGCACAACGAACGTGAACCCCACCGAATGTGAAGCGCCATCGTGAGATGGCTGATCGATGTCAGGTGCGCGACAGAGAGAGTTGCGTGAGGGAAAGAGTTCGTGCAAACGGGCGGTCGGGTGCGGCCCTCATCTCGGGCATGCGCGGAAGTCGCTCGCGATTTCCGTTCGGCACGCGATTTACGAAGGCTCGAGCGACGATGAGGATCAGGAAGGAGCAGACGAGGCCAAACACGCACCCTGTAAGGCCGATCAGTGCGTTCGCGGAGGCGCCGTCTATCAGGAGCCGTTCCGATGAGGCGCCACCAGAACCATGCGTCGACGAGCCAACCGCACCATAGCTCGTAAGCTCGGTTTCCATCGATGCAGTCGAGGTAGCAGTGAGATATGGAGAGGCGTCCGCGTCGCGATGACCACCGGACCATGCTCCGACAATCAAGAGCAGGGCCAACCCAAGGCCTGTAATGATCTTCGTTATCAGGAGCTTGTCAACAGACGCCGCCTGGTTACGAGACCGGCCAGACGTGATCATTTCACGAGGATGTTACCAGCCTCGACAATCAAACCGTACGGGTACGCACCCTCGTGGACGAGGCCTCCTGGACTAGTACCTACTAGGGCCCTCCATGACTGACACCACCACCAAGCGCTCCGTCCTCTTCGTCGGTGTCCACAACGCCGGACGCTCGCAGATGGCGGCCGGATGTCTCCGCGACATCGCAGGCGACCGCGTCGAGGTCCGCTCGGCGGGATCCATGCCCGCCGAGCGGTCCAACCCGACTGCTGACGAGGCGATGGGCGTGCTCGGAATCGACAGCACAGCCGAGCAGCCCAAAAGTGCTGACAACCGAAGCCGTGCAGGCGTCTGACGTCGTCATCAGTATGGGATGCGGCGAGGCCTGTCCGTTCTTTCTTGGCAAGCGCTACGAGGACTGGAAGCTGGACGACCCAGCGCGCCAGGGTATCGACGCCGTCCGTTCGAACTGCGACGACATCCGCGCACGCATCGAACAACTCGAGAGTGAACTCACCTGATCTCGTGGGCGGGATGGCAATCCGGTGGTGCATCGTCAGGAATGTGTCACCGCAAAGCGCGTAGAGAATCCGACGCCGTCCCCGTCCGAGTGACATCTAGCGTCATCTCACCGCGCTTCCGACATTATCGCGGCCGATGCACTCGTTCTCAGTGGGGTGTCCGACTGAACGGACATCCGGACGGGTGCAGCGGGGGGCTCCAGCGCACAAGACGCAGAACCTCTGATGTTTATCTGATGTACTCTGGTCTCATGAGCACCGCGACTTTCACCGATCTCCTCCGTAAGCCGAAGGATGTCCTTGCCCACATCGACGAGGGCCAGGTGCGTATCACTCGTCGGGATGGCGATGACCTGGTGATCCTTCGTGGCCACGACCTCGACACGCTCGAGCTTGGCGTGAAGCTCTCCAGTGAACTGCTCCGCGCTATCGGGCGGAACAGGGGCGATGTCGGCGCTGCGCTGCGGGAGCTCTTCGCGTGGACGAGTGAGTTCGATGAGGGCGAGCTGGCCACTTACGCGAGCGAAATTGAGCGGCTGGTTTACTCCGCCAGCGAGTTGGGCACGTTTGAACGCCTGCTGCGTGCTCAGCACGAGTGGCGGGAGACTGCTGCGGCTTACGCCATGGGTGCGCGGCCGGCTAAGCCGATCGATCTGACGGAGACGTCTGCGCGGGTCGAGCGCCCGTAATGGCGGGAAGGCGGGGATCGTCGGTTCCGCGACCGACAAGGGTCAGCGAGTACGAGATCGTCTTCGGCGACGTCGCGGCGGAGCGCGGGTGGCGCGACCTTCGCGCGACCGCGAAGAACGCCCTCGCGGATGCCTGGGACTACCTGACCGCTCACCCGACGCGGTTCGACAGCTCGCGCTGCTACCAGCTGAAGGGCAACCTATCTACAGCGGTGGTGGGCGGGAGGACCCTGCCCGTCTGGCAGTACAAGGTCACGGACGGCGCGAGGCTTCGCTACGCGGTCGACGCTCCCCAGCCGAAGGGCAAGAAGCCGGGACGGGTGATACTCATCGAGGCATCCCCGTCGCATCCGAACGACACGGACTCGTCGAAGAACTTCCGGTAGGCGCGATCCTGAGTGAAGCTCGGCACGTTCCAGGAGGTGGTGGACAAGGCGCCACGCCTCGATGCAGTGTCCAGTGGAGTCGCCATCGCTATAGTTCAGTGTCCCGTGTATAGTCATCGTGTGCTGACTATTGCTTCTCGTCTTGATGTGATGAACCGGCTGGGTCGGGCGATGGCCGACCCGACGCGTTCGAGGATCCTGCTGTCGCTGCTGGATGCCCCGGGTTATCCGGCCGAGCTCGCCCGTGATCTTGAACTGAGCCGCACGAAGGTGTCGAACCATCTCACCTGTCTTCGGGGCTGTGGACTGGTGATCGCGACGCCGGAGGGTCGTCGCACGCGGTACGAGATCGCAGATCCGCACCTGACGGTGGGCCTGCGGCATCTTCTCGACGCGGTTGTGGCGGTCGATGAAGGCGTGCCGTGCGTTGACGAGAAGTGCGAGTGCTGCGCATGAGCGCGGAGTGCTGCGGCGACGACGAGCCGCGGAAGACAGGCACCATCCACCGCGTCGAGTTGTCGCTACCGCAGGGGGGAGACGGCTGCTGCGGCCCAGAGGTCGTGCAGGCGGCGGCGGGCGTATCTGCTCATGATGACGGCGATGCGTGCTGCGGCCCCGCCCTGCCACCAGCCGCCGGCGCCGATCACGAGTTCGAGGTGCGTCCACCGTGGTGGCGGGACATCGCTCTACTGCCGTCGGCGCTGTCCGGTGTGTTCCTACTCGCCGGGTACGCGTTCGAGTGGACGGGCCTGGAGATTGCCGCACTGGTGCTGCAGTGGGCAGCTCTGCTCGCTGGCGCGTACACGTTCGTTCCCGGTGCGATCCGGCGCGTGATCCGTGGCCGGCTCGGTGTCGGTCTGCTGATGACGATCGCTGCTGTCGGCGCCGTCCTGCTCGGGCACGTCGGTGAAGCAGCGACCCTGGCGTTCCTGTTCTCCCTCGCTGAGGCGCTGGAGGACCGAGCGATGGACCGCGCTAAGGAGGGCCTGCGCGCACTGCTGTCACTGATCCCGGAGACGGTGCGCGTCTCACGGCTCAGTGGCGACATCACGGTCCCTGCTGCCGATGTGCGCGAGCTCGACATCCTCGTCGTCGGAGCGGGCGAGCGTGTGGCGACCGACGGTGTCGTCGTCGAGGGACGCTCCAGCCTGGACACATCGGCGATCACCGGGGAGTCCATCCCGGTCGAGGTCGGGCCCGGCGACGTGGTCGCGGCAGGTTCGGTGAACGGGTCGGCGACGTTGCGGATCGAGGCGACCGCGGATGGCCGCGACAACTCCCTCACGCAGATCGTCTCGCTGGTGGAGCAGGCCCACGCCCGCAAGGGCGATCGGGCACGACTAGCGGATCGGATCGCGCGCCCGCTGGTTCCCGTCGTCCTGATCGCCGCGGCGCTCGTCGCGCTGTTCGGCTTCGTCGTCGGTGACCCCTGGACCTGGATCGAGCGGGCACTGGTGGTCCTGGTCGCGGCGTCCCCGTGCGCGCTGGCGATCGCGGTGCCGGTCACCGTGATCAGCGCCATCGGCTCCGCGTCGAAGTTCGGCGTGGTGATCAAGTCCGGGGAGGCGTTCGAGCAGCTCGGCACGATCCGCGCCGTCGCGCTGGACAAGACCGGGACGCTCACCCGCAACGAACCCGCGGTGGTCGACGTCCGACCCGCCGACGGGACCAATCGCGACGACCTGCTCGCCTGGGCTGCCGCCATCGAGGCGACCAGCACGCACCCCTTGGCCGCCGCGATCACCGCGGCATCCCCGAAGGCGCTGTCCGCCATCGATGTCGTGGAAGAAGCCGGCCACGGCATCGCCGGCCGCGTCGACGGCACACTCATCCGCGTCGGGAACGCGCGCTGGCTTGACCCGGCCGTGCTCAGCACCGCCGCCGAAGGGATGGCTGCGGAGGGCATGACCGTGGTCGTCGTCGAAGCCGACGGCGCTGTCGCCGGGCTCATCGGCATCCGTGACGAACTGCGCCCGGAGTCGGCCGAGACCGTGCGGATGCTCCACAGTCAGGGCATCGAGACCGTCATGCTCACCGGCGACAACGAACGCACCGCCCGCGCCATCGCCGCCCAGGCAGGCATCGACGATGTGCGGGCCGAGCAGCTGCCCGCCGACAAGGCCCACGCGATCGAATCCCTGACCACCGTCCGCCCGACGGCCATGGTCGGGGACGGCATCAACGACGCCCCAGCACTAGCGACCGCCACGGTCGGCATCGCCATGGGACTGAAAGGTTCGGCGGCCGCCATTGAGTCCGCCGATGTCGCGTTCACCGGCCACGACCTCCGCCTCATCCCCGGCGCGCTCGCGCACGCGCGCCGCGGGCGACGCATCATGACCGCGAACATCGCCCTGGCCCTCGCCATCATCATCGTGCTCTTCCCGCTGGCGCTGTTCGGCGTTCTCGGTCTGGCCGGTGTCGTCCTGGTACACGAGATCGCCGAGGTCGTCGTCATCCTCAACGGCGTCCGTGCAGCCCGACGCCCCGCTGCTCTCCGAGAGCTAGCGCCGGCACCCGAGCCCGCACGCGCCTGACCAACCCTGCGGTGATATCGCCGTCCGAGCTGGAGCCATCCTTCGTGAAGACCCCCGTCAAAGTCAGCCTCATCACCGGTGCCGTCGTTATCGTCCTCGTGATCGCAGCTCTGGTCGTGGTCATGCTGACCCGGCCCGCTGCTCCCGACCCTTCCGGCTCGGCGGGCGCACTGCCCGGCGCCCGGACTGACTCGCACGTCCTGGACGACGCCGGCCCGGATGCGCCGACGCTGGTGGAGTTTCTCGACTTCGAGTGCGAAGCCTGCGGAGCGTTCTACCCGGTGGTCGAACAGATCCGCGCCGACTATGAGGGCGAGATCAACTACGTCGTGCGGTACTTCCCATTGCCCGGACACTTCAACTCCATGAACGCCGCCCTCGCCGCCGAAGCGGCAGCTCAACAGGGCAAGTTCGAGGAGATGTACGCTCGCCTGTTCGAGACCCAGGCTCAGAGGGGCGAGCAGCAGACCTCTCACACCCAGTTGTTCCGGACGTTCGCCGAAGACCTAGGCCTCGACATGGACTCGTACGACGAAGCAATCGCCGACCCCGCCACCAAGGAAAGAGTCGAAGCAGACCGCAACGACGGCCAGTATCTCAACGTCAGTGGCACGCCGACCTTCTTCCTCGACGGCGAGAAGCTCGAGCTCACCCAGCTCAGGGACCTCACGGATGCCCTCGACGAGGCCGTCGCTCGCTGACACTATCGAGCGTGCGCGAGGCCCGCCTCAGCGGACAGACTTTGAATCAGAGGATTTCGTCGACCAACCTCTCGATGCGTGCCCGGATCTCGTCTCGGATCGGGCGAACAGCCTCGATGCCCTGACCGGCAGGATCGTCGAGCTTCCAATCCTCGTAGCGCTTGCCAGGGAAGAACGGGCAGGCGTCGCCGCATCCCATGGTGATCACGACGTCGGAGGCCTGCACGGCTTCGGTGGTGAGGATCTTGGGCTGCTCGGCGGTGATGTCGATGCCCAGTTCCTTCATCGCTTCCACGGCGATGGGGTTGATCTGGTCGGCCGGCATGGAGCCGGCGGAGCGGACCTCGATGCGGTCGCCGGCGATGTCGCGGAGGAACCCGGCAGCCATCTGGGAGCGGCCGGCGTTGTGCACGCAGACGAAGAGGACGGAGGGCTTGGTGGTGTCGGTCATGAGGGCTCCTGTGGGTGGTGGTCAGTGCGTGAGCTCATCGACGAGGGCGCGGACGCGGTCCTCGATGTCGTCGCGGATGGCTTCGACGCCCTCGCGGGATGCGAGGGCAGGGTCGCCGACGGCCCAGTCGTCGTAGCGGACGCCGGGGATGATCGGGCAGACGTCGCCGCAGCCCATCGTGATCACCACGTCGGCGGCACGGACGGCATCGTCGGTGAGGGGCTTGGGGAAGCGTTCGGCGGCCAGGTCGCCTTCGATCTCGGCGAGGATCGAGCGGACGTGCGGATGGATGACGTCCGCGGGAGCAGATCCTGCCGAGCGGGCGACAACCCTGCCGGCGGCGAGCTTGTTGACAAGCGCGGCAGCGAGCTGCGAACGCCCCGCATTGGCCACGCAGACGAACAACACCTGGGGTACAGCGGAGTCGCGGTCGCGCGTGAGGTCGGCGAGTCGCTGACGTGCGAAGCGTTCGGTGAGCGGGACAAGCGCTCCCGTGACTATTGCCGTGCGGGCGAGTGACGTGTACGACTCACGAACGATGCCCAGCACGGTCTCCGGGGCGAGCTCGGGGACCTCGGCGGCGAGCTCATCGGCGAGGTGGGTGATCCGCGCATCGAACTCGGGGTGGCCGGCGCGGCCTTCGGCGTCGCCGTCTTCGCCGGGCGCCGTCATGGTCGCAGGCGCGAAGGAGTCCAGCAGAGCGGTGACGGCGCCCCGGCGGCTGGGGTTGATGCGGTACCAGACCCAGGTGCCGCGCCGTTCGGAGGTGAGCACGTCGACGCCCTTGAGGACCTTCAGATGGTGCGACACGGTGGGCTGTGAGACGTGTGCGAGCTCGGCGAGATCGCACACGCAGGACTCGCCTCGCGGATCGGAAGCGATCGCGGAGAGCATGCGCAGGCGCAGCGGATCCGACAGAGCCTTTAAGGTCGCGGCGACGGTGGACGCCGCCTCGTGGCCGATGGCGTGGGTAGCGACCGGGCTGCAGCTGTCGACGGCGTCGGTGAGCGTGACGTTCATGAGGTGATCCTTTCGCCGGTGTAGGGATCGGTGTGGAACCAAGCGCGCGCCGCCCAGAGGGAGACGTAGACGAGTCCAACGAGGACGGGCACCTCGATGAGAGGGCCGACGACGCCCGCCAGAGCCTGCCCGGAGGCGGCGCCGAAGGTGCCGATGGCGACGGCGATGGCGAGTTCGAAGTTGTTCCCGGCCGCGGTGAAGGCCAGCGTGGTGGAGCGGGCGTAGTTCAGGCCCAGGCTCTTGCCGAGCAGGAGCCCTGCGAACCACATCAGCCCGAAGTAGACCAGCAGTGGCAGCGCGATCCGCGCGACGTCCAGCGGGTTGGCCAGGACCGCATCGCCCTGCAGCGCGAACAGCAGCACGATGGTGAACAGCAGCCCGTACAGCGCCCAGGGGCCGATCACGGGGAGGAACTTCTCCTCGTACCAGGCGCGGCCGCGACGCTTCTCGCCGATCCAGCGGGAAGCGAAGCCGGCGACGAGTGGCACGCCGAGGAAGACCAGCACGTTCAGGGCGATCTGCCAGACCGAGATCTCCAACCCCTGAGTGTCCAGACCCAGCCAGCCGGGCAGGACGGTGAGGTAGAACCAGCCCAGCAGTGAGAAGGCGACCACCTGGAAGACAGAGTTGATCGCGACGAGTACGGCGGTCGCTTCCCGATCGCCGCAGGCGAGGTCGTTCCAGATGACGACCATCGCGATGCAGCGGGCGAGACCGACGATGATCAGCCCCGTGCGGTACTCGGGCAGATCTGGCAGGAAGATCCAGGCGAGGGCGAACATGACCGCAGGGCCGACGAGCCAGTTCAGCACCAGCGAAGACACGAGGAGCTTCTTGTCGCCGGTGACGGCCGCGATCTTGTCGTAGCGGACCTTCGCGAGCACCGGGTACATCATCACCAGCAGCCCGAGCCCGATGGGCACCGAGATGCCGCCGACCTCGAGGTGGCCGAGCAGGTCCGACAGAGCGGGGACGAATCGGCCGAGGAGAAGTCCTGCGACCATGGCGAGCCCGATCCACAGTGGCAGCCACTTGTCGAGGGTGGACAGACGCCGGACGGCGGCGGGAGCGGAAGCTGCGGTTGCGGTGGTCATGCGAGCAGCGCCTCGATCTTCTCGGCGATGACGGGCTTCGGGTGCGCGCCGATGAGGATGTCCGTGCCGGTGCCGTCGCGGAAGAAGCCGAGGGTGGGGATCGACGTGACGCCAGCGGCGGTCACGGTCTCGGGATTCCGATCCGCATCGACCTTGACGATCTTCACTCGTCCGTCGTACTCGGCGGCGAGCTGCTCAAGAAGCGGAGCGACCTGGCGGCACGGACCGCACCAGGTGGCCCAGATGTCGACGACGACAGGGATGTCGGAGTCGAGAACTTCGTCCTCGAACGTGGCGTCGGTGACGGCGGTGAGCGTGCTCATGCGAAGACCTCCTCGGCCTCGATCGGAGCGGCCGGGTCGTTCTCGAGGTTCGAGAGGTAGTGCTGGGCGTCCTGAGCGGCGGCGCAGCCGGTGCCGGCGGCGGTGATCGCCTGCCGGTAGGTGTGATCGACCAGATCGCCGGCCGCGAACACCCCGGGGATGTTCGTGCGGGTGGAAGGATGATCCACTCGGACGAACCCGCCTGCGTCGGTGACGACCTGTCCTGTGACCAACTCCGAGCGGGGGTCGTGGCCGATCGCGACGAAGACACCGGTCGCCGCCAGCTCGCGCTCGGTGCCGGTGACGGTGTCACGGAGGGTGACGGATTCGAGCTTCTCGTCGCCGTTCAGCCGGGCGATCTCGCTGTTCCATGCCACCTCGATCTTCGGGTGGTCAAGCACGCGCTGCGCCATGATCTTCGAAGCGCGGACCTCGCCGCGACGGTGCACGACGGTCACCTTGCATGCGAAACGGGTGAGAAACAGGGCCTCCTCCATCGCGGAGTCCCCGCCGCCGACGACGACGATCTCCTGCTCGCGGAAGAAGAACCCATCGCAGGTGGCGCACCAGGACACGCCTCGGCCGGTGAGTCGCTCCTCATCCGGCAACCCGAGCTTGCGATAGGCGGAGCCCATGGTGAGGATCACCGCACGCGCACGGAACGTCTCACCCGCGCCAGTCACGATGGCCTTGATCGGTCCGTCGAGGTCGACGCTGACTGCGTCGTCGAGGAGGATGCGGGCGCCGAACCGCTCGGCCTGCTGACGCATCGACTCCATCAACTCCGGTCCGTTGACGGCGTCGACGAACCCAGGGAAGTTCTCCACCTCGGTCGTCGTCATCAGCGCACCACCGGTGGTCACCGAACCGGCGATAACGACCGGGGCGAGGTTTGCCCGGGCCGCGTAGATCGCGGCGGTGAAGCCTGCGGGGCCCGATCCGATGATGACCAGCTCAATCTGTTGATTCGACATGAATCTATATTGACATTCTTCAAAGTAAGGCGCAATCGGCGGCGAGACAGTTCACGGACACTGCACCTGGATGCCAAGAAGCGACCTCCCAATCGGGAAGTCGCCCTCTCGTGGGTCGGTCAGACTGCGCCGACGGGCCTTGCGCCGATCTGCGCAGTACGGATGGCGTGCCGCAGCAGCTGGCACCCTCGGCGTCGAAGCCGCCGGCACCGCCGCAGACCCCGGTGTCGGGAAGGACGAGCTCGTTGCGCTCCGCAGCCTCGTGATCTCCGGCAAGGTGAGCTGCGACGCTGCGGACCTGCTCCTAGCCCGTGAGCGCCAGGAAGGTGGGGGCGCGGCCATAAGACTTCGCACCGACGATGAACAGGTCCTTCTCGGGCTGCGCGAGCTGGCGTGCGCCGGTGGCTCCGACGGAGCCGCAGGAGTGGATGTTCGGGTCGATCTCCGAGGCGATGCTGGCCACGGCGTCGAGCACTGGCGAGGATACGGCCATCGCAGCCGTCCTGGTCGACCGTGTGCACAACGAATGGCTGGCCCTTGCGGCCGCTGTCTACGTCTTTGTCGCGCCCCTGCCGCGCGATTCCCGTCACCGTTGTGCCGTAGAGGACGCGGTCACCCAGCACATCGACGAGTGGGGTGAGGTACTCACTCACCCACTCCGCCCCCGTCGGGTAGCCGTTTGCCGGCGCCGTCCCGGTCGGCTCGAGCAGGCGACGCGCTGCAGTGTCGGTGAGCTCCGGCCAGCCTGAGAAGAGGCGTGCATGACCCCACTCGGACACGGCAGCACCAGCGGAGGAGCCACGCTCGACGACCACGTCATCGACGCCACGTTCGGTTAGATGGGCGGCTGCAGCCGGATGGCCAGCCCAAGCCCGTCATCGATCACGATGGCATCCTCGATCAGTTGCTCGATTCTCAGCGTCAGGACGGCGCCTTTGACTACAGGCGCGCAAAGTCCTGAGCGTCCACTCGCCCAGAGCTATCCGAGGAGCATCGAAGGCATCCGCGGGGCCGCCTCGCTGGCTTAGCGGACGAGGCGTGCGATGGCCTGGGATGCTTCAGTGATCTTGGCCTCGGCAATGTCTCCGCCTGCACGTGCGGCGTCGGTGACGCAGTGGCGGAGATGGTCTTCGAGAAGACCGACAGCAACGCCCTGGAGTGAGCTCGTCAGCGCTGAGATCTGGGTGAGGATGTCGATGCAGTACTTCTCCTCGTCGACCATGCGGTGGATGCCGCGGGCTTGTCCTTCGATCCGTTTGAGACGGGCGAGATAGCGGGCTTTGTCGGTGATGTAGCCGTGTTCGCCGTGTTCGCCGTGTTCGCAGGCGGTGTCGGACTCGACCTGGTCGGTCTCGATGGTGTCGGTCATCGTGGTCTCCGGTTCTGGATTGGTTATCGGTTGAGGATCGCGCGGGCCGTGGTTTCCGGGCGAAGGTCGAGTCGCCGCAGGAGCTGCGCGTTGAGGGCAACCACGATGGTGGACAGGGACATCAGGATCGCCCCGACCGACATCGGCAGCACGAACCCGATGGGGGCGAGGACGCCGGCGGCGAGGGGTACGGAGATCAGGTTGTAGCCGGCGGCCCACCAGAGGTTCTGCTTCATCTTCCGGTATGCGGCGCGGGACAGTTCGATGACGGAGAGCACCGAGCGGGGGTCGTCGCTGGCGAGGATGACTCCGGCAGAGGCGATGGCAACGTCCGTGCCGGCGCCGATCGCGAGCCCGACATCGGCCTGGGCGAGGGCGGGGGCGTCATTGACGCCGTCACCGACCATCGCGACCTTGCGTCCCTCGTTCTGGAGCTCCTGCACCTTCGCGGCCTTGTCCTCCGGTCGGACGCCGGCGAAGACACGGTCGATGCCGAGGTCCTCGGCCACGGTGTGCGCGACGGCTTCGGCATCGCCGGTGATCATCACGACCTGCACACCCAGCGCGTGCAGTGCATCGACGGCTTCGCGCGATTCCGACCGCACCTCATCGGCGAGCTTGAGAGCGCCGATCACACGGCCGTCCTGAACCACGTGGAGGATGATCGCACCGTCATTGCGCCACCGCTCGGCAACGGGCAGCTCCTGCGCATCTTCCTCGGTGAGCAGGTGCGGTCCCCCCACCCGTACAACGGTCCCGTCGACGGTCGCGGTGACGCCGACTGCGGGAGAGGAGGTGAAGTCCGAGCTGCGGGGCACGTCGAGGTGACGGTCGGCGGCGGCGCGGACGATGGCCTTGGCGAGCGGGTGTTCACTGTCGGCCTCCGCGGCGGCGGCCAGGGCGAGCACCCGGTCGGTGTCGTTGCCTTCGACGACTGAGACCTCGGAGACGGTCGGTTCGCCCTTGGTGAGGGTGCCTGTCTTGTCGAACAGCACGGTGTCGACGGTGCGCATGCTCTCCAGCGCGAGCCTGTCCTTCACGAGTACGCCACCGCGTGCGGCGCGTTCGGTGGCGATGGAGACGACCAAGGGGATTGCGAGACCGAGTGCGTGGGGGCAAGCGATGACGAGCACCGTGATGGTGCGGATGACGGCATCATCGGGAAGCCCAACGAGCGTCCACACGATCGCCGTGATCACGCCAGCGCCGAGAGCGAACCAGAACAGCCAGCCTGCCGCCGTGTCGGCAAGGCGCTGCGCGCGCGAGGACGAGCTCTGTGCTTCGGTGACCAGGCGTTGGATGCCGGCGAGAGTGGTGTCGTCACCGGTGGCGGTAATCTCCACGCGCAGCCCGGAGTCGGTCGCCACAGTTCCGGCCGTGACCTGGTCATCGATACCGCGCGTCACGGTGCGGGACTCGCCGGTGACCATTGACTCGTCCATCGACGCGCGACCGTCGACGATGCGACCGTCGGCGGGGACGCTGCCCCCGGGGCGAACGATGACGACATCACCGACGACGAGTTCGGCAGGCGAGACCGTCACGACCTGGTCACCTTCGACGCGTTCTGCTTCGTCGGGCAGGAGCGCGGCCAGGGAGTCGAGAGCGGACGTGGTCTGCGCGAGGGACCGCATCTCGATCCAGTGCCCGAGCAGCATGATCACGATGAGGAGCGCGAGCTCCCACCAGAAGTCGAGCTCGTGGTGCAGCAGGCCGAGGCTCGCACCCCAAGAGGCGATGAACGCAACGGTGATGGCGAGTCCGATGAGGAGCATCATCCCGGGCTTGCGGTCGCGGATTTCGCTGACAGCACCGACGAGGAACGGCTTTCCACCCCAGATGTACATCACTGTTCCCAGTACCGGGGACACCCAGGCCAGGCCGGGAATGTCGGGGAGGGTGTAGCCGAGGATCATCGCGAACATGCCCGACAGCGCGACGGTGGGGACGGCGAGGATCAGCATGATCCAGAACAGGCGACGGAACTGTCCGACGTGGTCGCCATGCCCCGCATGACCCCCGTGTCCACCGTGAGCGTCGTGTCCACCATGTGCGTCATGGCCGGCATGCTCGCCGTGACCCTGGTGGCCCATCGGCGCGCCGCTTCCGTGCGGTGCAGTATCGGGACCGTCGTGGTGCACGGCGGTGTCGTGGTGAGGGGTGTGGACGGGGGGGTCTTCTGTGGCCGCGGCGGGGACCGATGGGGTGTGCCCGTGCGCTGCGTGTTCGTGGGTGTGATCAGCGTCGTCGCTGTGTGGCTGGCTCATGAGGCTATCCTCCTCGGAAACGATGAAGCTGTGCGGGGCGATCCGTGTGCCGCCCCGCACAGGTGAAGCGATGTCAGGCTGCGGTCACGTACTTGGCGGGGTCAGCGTCGAACAGGGGGCCGCAGGCGGCGCAGCAGAAGTAATAGCGGGTGCCCTCGTAGTCGCGGTAGAGGCCAGCGGCTTCAGCGTCCGCTTTCACGACGGTGCTGCCGACCATCACGGGGCATTCGGCGAGCTGTTCGGCGGACGGCGCGAGGAGGTCCTTGCGTCCGTCGGCTGGGACAGAGCCGTGGCTGTTGTGGCTGCAGCAGGATCCGGAATCAGACATGTGTGTTCCTCTTTCGTGATTTCAGTGGGTTCCGACGGTTGCGTTCCGCGTCGCATGATCACGCGGTGCGGGCGCGGCGGTCGGGGATGGGTCCGCCGCCTGGCTGCGGAACGTGCGCAGGCGGAGGCTGTTGCCGACGACGAAGACGCTGGAGAACGCCATCGCGGCGCCGGCGAGCATGGGATTGAGCAGACCGAGGGCTGCCAGCGGGATGGCGGCGACGTTGTAGGCGAAGGCCCAGAACAGGTTGCCCTTGATCGTGCCGAGCGTCTTCCGAGACAGACGGATCGCGTCGGCCGCGCTGCGCAGATCGCCGCGGACGAGCGTGATGTCGCTGGCCTCGATCGCCACATCGGTGCCCGTGCCCATGGCCAACCCCAGGTCTGCCTGGGCGAGCGCGGCCGCATCGTTGACGCCGTCTCCGACCATCGCCACGACCTTGCCCTCGCGCTGCAGCCTGGTGACCACGTCGACCTTGTCTTTCGGGAGCACTTCGGCGATGACCTCATCGATGCCGACCTCAGACGCGATCTGCTCGGCCACGGCACGGTTATCTCCGGTGAGGAGCACCGGTGTCAGTCCCAGCGCCTTCAGCTGCCTGATGGCTTCGGTGCTGGTCGGCTTGATGGTGTCCGCGACGATGAGCACACCGCGTGCTTCCCCGTCCCACCCCACGGCGACCGCGGTCTTGCCCTGACGCTCTGCTTCGCTCTTCGCGGCGGCGAGATTCTCGGGAAGGCGCTGGGACCAGTCCTCGAGAAGCGACTCGCGGCCGACAAGGACGGCGTGCCCGTCGACGATGCCCTGCACTCCCTTGCCCTCGATGTTCGCGAAACCCTCGGGTGTCGGAAGCGTGCCGACCTCTTGGACTGCGGCTTTGGCGATGGCCTGCGCGATGGGATGCTCGGAGGCGTCCTCCACCGCACCCGCCAGGCGCAGCAGCTCGCCGCGGTCGACGCCGTCAGCGGTGAACACGCCGGTGAGCGTCATCCGCCCTGTGGTCACCGTCCCGGTCTTATCCAGAACGACGGTGTCCACCCGTCGCGTCGACTCGAGAACTTCCGGACCCTTGATGAGGATGCCCATCTGCGCGCCGCGGCCCGTGCCCACCAGCAGTGCGGTGGGCGTGGCAAGGCCCAGGGCGCACGGGCAGGCGATGATCAGCACCGCGACCGCGGCGGTGAACGCCGCCGCGGCAGGGAATCCCGCGCCGAGCCAAGCGCCCAGCGTGGCGATGGCGATCGCGATGACAATGGGCACGAAGATACCCGACACCCGGTCGGCGAGGCGCTGCACCTCGGCCTTGCCCGATTGGGCGTCCTCGACGAGCTTCGCCATCTGCGCCAACTGGGTGTCCGACCCGACCCTCGTCGCCCGGATGACGAGCCGGCCACCGGCATTGACCGTCGCCCCCGTGACGGAGTCTCCTTCGCCGACCTCGACCGGCACGGATTCACCGGTGAGCATGGACGCGTCGACCGCGGAGGTGCCGGAGACGATCACACCATCGGTGGCGATCTTCTCGCCGGGCCGTACGACGAACTCGTCGCCCTCTCGCAGGTCCGCGATGGGAATGCGGGTCTCGGCGCCGGCGCGAAGCACAGCAACATCCTTCGCTCCCAGCTCCAACAGCGCGCGCAGGGCGGCGCCCGCCTGCCGTTTCGCCTTCTTCTCGAAGTAGCGTCCGGCGAGGATGAACATCGTCACCGCGGCACCCACTTCGAGGTAGATGTTCGCCGCCCCGTCCGACGGTGCCACGGTGAGCTCGAACGGGTGGGTCATCCCGGGGACGCCGGCCGTGCCGAAGAACAGCGCGTAGAGCGACCACAGTAAGGCGGCTATCGTCCCCATCGAGATGAGCGTGTCCATGGTCGCCGCACCGTGCCGGAGATTCGTCCACGCTGCCTTGTGGAAAGGCCAGGCCGCCCAAACGATGACGGGGCCGGCCAGGGCGAGTGAGAGCCACTGCCAGTAAGTGAACTGCAATGCGGGGATCATCGACATCGCAATCACAGGAAGGGTCAGCACGATGGAAGCGATCAAACGGTTCCGCAGGCTCACCAGCTCCCTATCCGGAGCGTCCTCACCGTCGACTACCGCGGACGGCTCCGGTGAGGGAAGGGCGGCCGTGTAGCCGGTCTTCTCCACCTCGGCGATCAGCAGCGCCGGGTCGAACCCGTTCGGTGCGGTGACCTTCGCCTTCTCCGTCGCATAGTTCACGGTGGCGGTGACACCGTCCAGCTTGTTGAGCTTCTTCTCGATGCGCATCGCGCACGACGCGCAGGTCATCCCGCCGATCTCCAGCTCCACGCTGGACGCGGCTGCTGACTGCGTATCCGTCATGATGTCTCCTCGATCCTTCTTGCAACTCGATGCGCACTGAGCGGGTCAGTGCCCGTCGTGCTCGGCGTCGTCTTCGGTGTCCGCCTGGTCGCCGGTGGCGGGGGTCGCCTCGAGTACGAACTGTGCGGTGTGGACCTGTCCGTCGACCTGGAAGTCCAGGTACAGCAGGTAGCGGCCGGTGGTGGGTGTCTCGGCGGTGAATTCCACCTCGGGGCCGGCCAGATCGCCCGGCTGTGGTTCCTCGCCGCGCGCGTGCACATGCAGATACGCCAGGTCGCCATCGCGCAGGGCAACGAGGTGGCCGAACGCACCGAGGTACGGCTCCAGCACCGTGACGGGTTCCCCGTCCCGAGAGACCTTGACAGTCAGTTCGCTTCCAGTTCCGGCGACCAGGTCGCCGCTGACGGTCACGTCGAAGCCGTCGACCGTGTCGCTTGTCTTGACGGCGACCTCGGGCTCCGGTGTCAGCTGCCCCGCCACATCGACGGTGCGGGAGAGCGTGGCGCTCACCCCCTCAGAGGTGAAGTCCGCATACAGCCGGTACGTTCCCGCGGTATCCCAGGACCATGGCAGCGACCAGACCCCGGTCCTCGGGTCGAGTTCGGGGTGCACGTGACGGTATTCACGCCCGTCGTTGCGGACCACGATCAGGTGCAACTGCTTATCGTGGGCCTCGTCGAAATCGGTGATCGGGACACCTGAGGGATCGCGGATGTCGAAGGAGAGTTCACCGTCCGTCTCGACGTTCGCCGGCGCCTGTACGGGGCTCATTGTGAATCCCGATGCCGCGCTCATCACTCCACTCACCCCCATCTCCTGATCGTCTTTCGTGCCAGCAGCATCCTCGGGCGCTTGCGCGTCATGCGAGGAATGCCCGGCGTCCGCCCATGCGGTCACCGTGCTGTCGGGCACGAGTGCGCCCGCGGCGGCGAAGGCGGCGCCGAAGACAACGACAAGGCCCGCGCCGTAGAGGCCGAGGCGGCCCGGGGCGTTCATGAGAGTCGGACCGCCTCGTACCCGGCCTCATCGACGGCCGCGAGCACGGCCGCGTCATCCACTGCGGAACTCGTCGTGACGAGAAGCCGGCCGGTCTGCGCACTCACTTCGATGTTCTCGACGCCGGGGACCTGGCTGACCTCGCCGCGAACAGCGACCTCGCAGTGGCCGCAGCTCATCCCGCTCACCTGGTACTCGCTCGTGCTCATGATGGCTTCCTTCCCTCGATTCGGAATACCCCGGTAGGGTACTGGTATGCCTAACCATATACCCACCCAGGGTATTCCGGTCAAGGGGGTGAAGGGAGCTTCTCATGGATAAGACCAGCTCGGATGTGCTCATCGTCGGCGCGGGCGCCGCGGGTCATTCTGCGGCGGTCACGTTGCGGCGCAGCGGTTTCGACGGGTCGATCCGGATCGTGCATGCGGAGCCGTTCGCCCCGTACAACCGCACGCTGGTGACCAAGGGCATCCTTCGTGGCCTGCTCACCCCGGAGCAATCCGCGCTGCCTGCCTTGGACTCGATCGATGTCGAGACGATCCCCGGCAGCGCTGTCGGGATGGAAGAGCGGGGCATCTTGCTGCACGATGGCAGACGGCTGATATTCGCAACGGCTGTCGTGGCGACCGGCGCCGCCCCGCGTCCCCTGCAGGCGACAGGCGTCAGCGAGGGGGTCTTCACGCTGCACAGCGCGTCCGACGCGCTACGCATCCGAGGGCATGCGGGTCCGACGTTCGAAAGGCGGGTTGTCACTGTCCTCGGTGCCGGGCTGGTCGGAGCAGAAGCAGCAAGCTACCTTGTGAGCGCTGGTGCCAGAGTGCATCTCGTCGCGCGCTCCGAAATCCCCTTGGCGCACAGCCTCGGGTTGCCGATCGCCACCCGGCTCCGCGATCTGCACGCTGCGCACACGGAGTTCCATCCAGGCCGGACAGTGCGCTCCATCTCGGCTTCCGGAAGCGGGGGTGACGTACTCCTCGATGATGGGACATCTGTATCGTCAGACGTGATCGTCCTCGCCCAGGGAACAGTTCCGGCTGTCTCATGGATCCGCTCAGACGGTGCCGCGATCGAGGTCGATGACCGGCTCCGTGCCAGGACGATCCCGGCAGTGTATGCGGCCGGTGGGGTCGCCGCTCATGTCGGTCCCGACGGTTCGCTCTATCGTATGGATCATTGGGATGATGCGGTGGCACAAGGGGCTCACGCCGCCCGAGCGCTGCTTCATGATCTGCACGGCGGGGACGATCCTGGCCCGTACCGGCACGTTTCCGGGTTCACGGTGAATGTGCACGGCGTCACGCTGAGTGGAGCGGGCGTCGTCTTGCCGCAGGCGACCGCGGAAACGACGTCATCGGCCGGCGGCGGCCTCGTCTCGACCTTCAGGACCGCCGACGGCAAGAGGGCGGGTGCTGTCGGGTGGTCAGCGGCAAGGGAAATCCTGGCGGTCAAGCACGAGCTGGCAGGCGGCTTCTGAGTGTGCACAGGATCGATGTCGGGCACACAGGCGGCGGTGCTAGCGTCGTGAGGAACAGGAAGGATCGAGGATGCAGGTGACGGTTCGCGCCACAAGCCCGCAGTTGTCGCTGCGCACCCTGCTGATGCTCGGCACCGCGGCCGTCCTGATCATCGTCGGCCTCCTGGGCATGCACACCTTCACCGCGGAACCTGCCGGGCACGGCTCCTCGGGCGTCGCCCATTCCGCATCGACAGTCGCTCACGTTCCGGACGCCACGGCGAGCCTCGACGACGGTGGTGCCGCTGCCTGCGACGGGCCGTGCCACGTGACCACCGGACAAGGGCAGGGTCACGACGACATGGTCACCGCCTGCGTACTCGCGTTGCTGGCCGGCCTTCTGCTCCTCGTCCCACCGACGTTTGCCCGACGCTCCGGCATCTCCCTTCGCGAGGTGACCAGCTGGTTGCGGTGGGAAGCGACCGATGCCCTCCCTCGTGGCCCCTCGTTGACGGTTCTTTCGATCAGTCGAACTTGAGTATTCGCACGCCGACCCAACTGTGGGCGGCCCTGCGGCGCCCGTTGGCGCCGCCGCTTCAGCGAACTCTCATACGACTTACGAAGGAACGACCATGAACAAGAAGATCCCCCTCGCACTCAGCACCGGCGCTCTCACCCTCGCCCTGGTACTGACCGGCTGCGCCGACACCGGCACCGCGCCGTCCGGTACCAGCAGCTCACCGTCCGCGTCGACGTCCTCGTCGGCCTCAACCGAGGCTGACGAGATGTTCGTCACGATGATGATCCCTCATCATGAGCAGGCCATCGAGATGTCGGACATTCTGCTGGCCAAGGACGGCGCGGACCCGCGGGTGGTCGAGCTCGCCGAACAGATCAAGGCGGCGCAGGGCCCGGAGATCGACAAGATGCTCGGGTGGCTCGAGGACTGGGGTGTGGAGTACGACCCCGATTCGATGGGCGGCATGGACCACGGCTCCATGGGCGGCGACGACAGCATGATGTCCGAAGAGGACATGACCATGTTGGAAGACGCCGACGCGACCGAGGCCAGCCGTTTGTTCCTCGAGCAGATGATCGTGCACCACGAAGGCGCCGTCGACATGGCACAGACGGCGCTTGACGACGCGCAGAACCCGGACGTCCTCGAGCTCGCGCAACAGGTGATCGATGACCAGACGGCGGAGATCGCCACGATGAAGGACCTCCTCGGAGAACTGTAGAACCACGCGGGGCGGGCCGATTCCCGAACGACCCGCCCTGCGTTTCCCGCGCGATCGCCCCGCGCGAAGACCGACCCCGCGGCGCGCTCCCTGCTGCCCGCGTCACAAGCCTGGCCACCCTCCTGGCCGCTACCCGGAAACCATCATGAAACGATCATTTCTTCTCGCCGCCGCAACCATCCCCGTGCTGACGCTCGTCATTACGGGCTGTACTGCCGCGCAGTCCGACGAGCCCGATGCGACACCCCGCATCGACCACATCCACGGCATCGCCGAAGACCCCCGCGGTGACGATCTGCTCGTCGCCACGCACAACGGCATCTTCACCGTCACACCGGACGGGAACGTCTCCGGACCCGTCGGCGGCCATGACTTCGATGCCATGGGATTCACTGTCACCGGCGACACCCTGTTCGCCTCCGGACACCCCGGAGAGCAAACCCCGGCCGAGCTGGGATCCCCGAACCTCGGCATCATCCGTAGCGATGACTATGGCCTCAACTGGTCGCCCATCGCCCTGAACGGAACAACCGACTTCCACGTCCTCACCGCCAGCCCCGACGGAACCCTGTACGGCATCGCTTCCAGCCAAATCGACCTGCTCTCCAGCACCGACAACGGAACGAACTGGACCACCCATGCCCCTCTAGCGGCAGCCGACCTCGCCGCCACAGAGTCCGGGCTCTATGCCGCCACCGAAGAAGGACTGCTCGTCAGCACCGACGGTGGCGACACCTTCACCCCCGTCCCCGAATCACCCCTGCTCTACGCCCTCGTAGCACGCACAGACGGCACACTCGTCGGCGCCGGCACCGACGGGGTCCTCTGGGCCCAAGATCAGAACGGGACGTGGCAGCAGCTGGGGCCACTCGACGGAGCCGTTCAAGCCCTCAGCACCATCGATGACCGCATCATCCTCGTCGATGACCGAGGCATCGTTGGTGTCACTGTCGACGGCTTCACCGTCCTCAGCCCGGCCCGGTAACCGCAGCCCACTCACGAATCCACCATGAACGAACACAAGAATCCGTTCCGGAACTTCGTCTTCTTCATCACCGCGGCAACGATCGCCGTCGTCCTCCTCGCCTTCGCCACCTACCTCGCGATTGGAGCGATCCTCTGATGTCGCCGGACGCACGATTCGATCCGCTCCGCCTGTCCGCGCTCAGCCATCGTTCCGCACCGAGCAGGCCGCCACCTCGCCCGTCGCGTGCGTACCGACTGCACCGCCGACTTGTGCGGTTAGGGATTGTGCTCCTGGCAGCCGGACCCGCGCTCGTCCTGATCCATCTGAGCACCGATACACAATACGGAAGCCACAATGGCACTTGGTGGACGTACACGGTGGCGAGCTACGACGTCGCCATCATCACCACGATCATCGGGGTAGCACTGGTCTGGCGATCGCCGCCGGCCTCCGATGAACGGCGTGAATGACTGGCCGAATCGCGGCGTCAAGAGACAGGGACATCCCAACGTCTCATGACCTTGTCGATCTCGACGAGGCCGGCGAAGCGGGCAACGTCGCGTCCACCCATGACGCGGTTCCGAGCGAGCTTCGCCGGGAACTGCTTCAGGGGAGGGATCTCGGTCTCGTGTTGCGGCGAGGGTCTGGCGTTGAGCCTGGACGGTCGCCGCTAGCGCACGCCGGAACGGAGCCACTGATCGTGTAGCAGTTGGCTCATCGCCACGCGTGGTGTCAGGTCACCGTGTCGAGCTCCACGCCGTAGTCATCGGCGTTCTGCGTTATCGGCACGAATATCGAATCATCCCCGGCGTACTCAGCGAGCTCCGGCGGGCAATCGAGATCGCCGATCGAGAGCGCACGTTCAGGTGGCAAGAGATGGGCTTGTTCGAAGCCCTTGCCCGAGGGTCGACGATTCGGTAGCCGTCAGCGAGACTGGCGGAGATCGAGGCCGAGGGCAGACTCGGACCGCAGATCATCGGCCCCTCGATTGCGGGGCATCCAGCTCAAGAAGGGCGGTATCCATGACCGACGCATCCACTCCCCCAAGCGACACCGTCAACGATCTGACCAACCCACCCGTGCCGCCGGGAGCCTTGTTGCTGGAGCTCGTGCCGGTTCCGGTCACCGACATCGAACGAGCAAAGACCTTCTACCGAGACCAGCTCGGCTTTCGGCTCGACGTCGACATCAACCCAGAGCCCGGCGTCCGCATCGTCCAGCTCACGCCACCGGGTTCGGCATGCTCGATCACCCTGGCCGAGGGCCTGCCCACGCTCGACATGCCTCCGGGGACCCTGCGAGGGCTGCACCTGGTGGTCGCCGACATCGAGGCATCTCGTGCCGAACTGGTCGAGCGCGGCGTCGAGATCAGCGAGGTCGAGGACCTCGGCGGAGTGTTCTACGCCTTCTTCGCCGACCCCGACGGCAACACCTGGTGCCTGCAGCACATGCCCTGGCGATAGCTACGACGCCGGCGAGGGCGCCGGGGTCGGTTTGATGCGGCGGGTCGGCACACGCAGGAGGACGAGCGCGACAAGGTAGATGCCGCCGACGACGATCGCGATGTCGGCGACGTTGCCGATGAACAGATCGAAGTAGCCGATGAAGTCGATGACGCCACCGCGTGCCAGGCGGTCAGCGGCATGACTGATCGCACCGCCGAGGACCAGGCCCAGCCCGATTGCCCACCAGAGCGATCCCACCCGCCACAGGTAGACCGTGATGGCGACCGCGGCGGCAGCGGCGAGGAGTCCGAGCAGCCAGGTGAAGTCGGTGCCGAGGGAGAACGCGGCGCCACGGTTGACGGTGAGTTGGAACTCGAGAACCGGTGGCAGGACGTCCTTCGATTCTCCGCCCGAGAGCGCAGAGGCGGCCCAGATCTTGGTCCATTGGTCGACGGCGACGACGACCGCTGCGATGGCCAGCCCGGCGAGGAAGGACCAGCGCACTCCCGAGCGTCGGTTCGTGGTCGGTGACGTCACTGTGCAGTTCCCTCTTCGTGCGATAGCTCGTGCCGGGCCGGTTTTCGGTTACCGGCTTCACCAGACTATTCGCTGGGCTATGGCCGAGAGGTCAGGGCTTCGACGCCAGTCACACTTTCACGGGGAACGTCGCCAAGATGACCACACCGATGACAGCGAGAGTCAGGCCCAGAATGAAGAAGGTGCGCCGGCGCCATTCGGCGCGCTGGTTCTGGGACAGCGCCGCGAAGAACAGCACGAGCGCGAAGAGCACGGTGAGCAGAGCGTAGTTGTCTCCGCGCTGGTTGTTCACGAGTGCTTCGTCGAACTTGGCGTCCGCGCGCGCGTGCAGGTCTTCCGCTTCCTCGGTCCCCGGCGGAATGTACTCCTCCCTGGCGAGGGGCCCCTGGGATACGCGCCCCTCCGCCGTCCAGGCGTCGAACGCGATCCGGAACTCGTCCGTGAAGCGTTCCTCGATGAAGGTGACGAGTTCCTGGTCGTCGTCTGCGGTGGCGAGCACCCATTCGGTGTAGATGGTCAGATCGTATTGGCGCGCCGCTTGGGCCCTGCTTTCGGCGGAGGCGGCCTGGACACGTGCGCTGGACGCTTGGCTGAAGGCGATAGACATCTCACCGCCCCATTTCGACGCCTCGAATCCGCACCATGCGGTGATGACCGCGGTTATGGACAGCAGCACCACCGTGGCCACCTCCAACCACCGGCCGGGATGAGTGACTTTCTCGGTGGCGTCCATGCGCGCCGTCTTTTAGGGCAGCACGATCTCGAATGCCGGGTCTCCGGGGGTCAGTACGCCGAGCAACTGCTTCAGGACGCCGAGGTCGCCGCGCACGTCCAGGCCCTCGGCGTCGAGGTCTCCGCCGGCGAGGCGGATGAGCCGCTCCTTGGTGAGGGTGAGATGCAGTGCGGCATCTGTGGCGGGTTCGCGCTCGACGTAGACGAGCACGCCGTTGCGGAGCGTGACGTGGAACGAGCGGTCGAGATCACTGAGTGTGATGTCGAATCCGAGGTCGAGGTCCCAGGCGCGCGGGCCGTCGACGGTGATCGCGACGGCATCGAACAGCTGTTCCGGGGTGAGCTGCGCTCGGATGGCTGGGGCGTTGGTCACGGTCGGGGTACCGAAGTTTCCCTCGCGCAGTTCGGTCGCCCCGGAGAGGAAGAAGTTGCGCCAGGTGCCGTTCTCAGCGCCGTAGCCGAGCTGCTCGAGGGTGTCGGCGTAGAGCGCCTTCGCTTCCGCATTGTTCTCCTCGGTGAAGACCGCGTGGTCGAGCAGTGTGGCCGCCCAGCGGAAGTCTCCCGAGTCGAAGGCGGCGCGGGCGAGCTCGAGGACCCGGTCGATGCCTCCGATCGCGTCGACGTAGCGCTTCGCCTGCTCCTTCGGCGCGTGCGGCCAGAGCCGAGCCGGGTTCCCGTCGAACCAGCCCATGTACCGCTGGTAGATGGCCTTTACGTTGTGGCTGACCGAGCCGTAGTAGCCGCGGGCGTGCCAGGCGTTCTCGAGCGCGGGCGGCAGCTGGATCGCCTCGGCGATCTCGGCGCCCTGCATGCCCTGGTTCAGCATCCGCAGCGTCTGGTCGTGCAGGTACCCGTACAGGTCCCGCTGCAGACCGAGGAACTCACGGATCTCCGCGTTGCCCCAGGTCGGCCAGTGGTGCGAGGTGAACACGACTTCGGCGTCGTCGCCGTAACGCTCGATGGCCTCGGTGAGGTACTGCGACCACACGTGCGGATCCCGCACGACCGCGCCCCGCAGGGTGAGCAGGTTGTGCAGCGTGTGCGTGGCGTTCTCCGCCATGCACAGCGCCCGGTACTTCGGGAAGTAGAAGTGCATCTCGCTGGGCGCCTCGGTGCCCGGCGCCATCTGGAATTCGATCTCCAGCCCGTCGACGGTGTGGGTCTGCCCCGTCTCGGTGATCTCCAGCGTCGGCGCGAGCAGGGTCGCCTCCCCGGTCGACGTCGTCTGTCCGAGACCGGCGCCGACTGCCCCCTGCGGGCCGCGTGCGAGTGCCGCGCCGTACATGTACCCGGCGCGCCGGCCCATCGCGGTGCCCGCGTAGACGTTCTCTGCCACCGCGTGCTCGACCATGCCCGCGGGGACGATGATCTCGACCCCCGCGTCGACGTCGGCCTGTGAGACGATGCCCTGCACGCCGCCGAAGTGGTCGATGTGAGAGTGGGTGTGGATGACAGCGGTGATCTTGCGGTCACCGCGGTGACGCCGGTAGAGCGCCATCGCCGCGGCTGCGGTCTCCTTCGAGATCAGCGGGTCGATCACGATCACGCCGGTGTCGCCCTCGACGAATGACATCACCGACAGGTCGAGCCCGCGGATCTGGTACAGGCCGGGCACGACCTCGAACAGGCCGTGCTTGGCGACCAGCGTGCTCTGGCGCCACAGGCTCGGGTTCACCGTCTCCGGAGCATCACCCTGCAAGAAGTCATAGGTGGACGCGTCCCAGATGATATCGCCGGCGGCGTTGCGGATCGCAGGCTCGTCTAGCGTGCCGATGAATCCTCGCTCGGCCGCCGCGAGATCCCGCTCATCGTCGAACGGGAGCCGTGCCTGCAGCTCTGCCTGCTGTTGCCGGATGGTCTCTGATGCGTCGCGCTGACCCATGATGGTGCTCCCGTCTCCGAAGAACAGTTCACGACGAGTCTTGCGGTCACGAAAGACGGTGACAACCACCTTTCGTCTGAACCTTGTGCCGGCCGCTGTCACGCGGCATCCTGAGGTATCGGATCACCGCGGGCCCCCGCGGGTGTCCGGTTCTGGGGACGAGGCTGGGGAGGCCTCACGCGGGATGCCTCATGGGTGGCGACTCCCTCGGTCGCACGTGCGGCATCCCGCACACCCGGACGGACGCTGGCTGATACCGTCGGCGCATGCCCCGACGTATGGCGGACCCTGAGTTTCGACAGCAGCAGTGGGACGATCGCTATGCGCTGCACATCGCGCCGGTCAACGAGTACGTCGACGAACTGCGTGAGGTCGGCCGCGGGTGGGCGCCGTACGTCGCGCCCCTTCATGGTGGAGTCGAAGCGCGGGTGCTGAGCATTCTTCGCGATCCAGGGCCCGCGACGCAGGACGGCAAGGGTTCGGGCTTCATCTGCGTCGAGAACAACGACGGCAGCGCCGAGCTTCAGGCGGTCCTGCTCGAGCAAGCAGCGCTATCTCCGTACGAGCTGCTGCCGTGGAATGCGTACCCCTGGTACATCAACCGCGCCCCGAAGGCGGCTGAGCTGGATGCCGGCGTCCAGACGATCCTGCACCTGCTGGAACTCGCGCCGAGGCTGAAGGTCGTGCTACTCCAGGGTGGTGATGCGGATCACGCCTGGCGCCGGTTGCTTAGGCAGTCCCCTGAGATCGAGCGTGAGCGGGGTCTCACCGTCGTTCGGACGTTTCACCCTTCGCCGCAGGCTCTCTTCGTGCGGGATCTCGAGGAGAGAGCTGCACGCGTAAAGCGACGAGCCGACGCGTTCGTCGAGGTGGCAGGTCTGCTCGAGCCCGTGCGATCGACGCCATGACGGGCACGGGGAGCTCGCCACGCGAGCGCTGATGACCGTCCGGTAACGATGGTCATCAGCGCCTTTCGCGTCTCGCACTGAGAACCGAAGGTGTCAGTAGGCGCTGATACGGTCAGCGTCGACATCAACCTGCTCGGAGAGGCATCCCTTGAACATCACAGCACCCAAGCTCGGCGCGACCATCGCACTTCTGGCACTCCTCGGCATCAGCGCCGTGGGGTGCGCATCTCCCGAACCGTCCAGCTCGTCGTCTGGCGGCGAGTCCTCCTCGTCCGAGACCGAGCAGGTCCAGGAGGAGGAAGCTCCGGAGCCGGTGAGTCTGGAGGGCTCCTGGAAGCAGAACAACTCCAACTCCGAGGACGCGTGGCAGGAGGCCACGATCACCGGTGACACGATCGAGGTCCACTGGGTCGCCGACGGCGGTGACACGAAGTCGCTGTACTGGGCCGGCACCGTCGAGGTCCCGGCAGAGGGCGACTCGTTCACCTTCGATTCGGCGAACGACACGTCCAAGACCGAGTCCTCGATCATGGCATCGAGCGACGCGACCAAGACGTTCACGTACGAGAACGACGAGCTCAGCTACGAGGTCACCGCGATGGGCACCACGATGACCGTGCGCCTCAGCCGCGAGTAAGCACTTCGCTCACTAGTCGGCACAGCCCCCACGCTCTCGGAGCGAATGGGGGCTGTTCTGTCGCAGTTGGTGGCTCGTTCCAGGCGAGTCCCGACGGACACATGGTGTCGCGAATCTTCAAGCACGCTGGTTCTCGCGCCCCGTAACGTCGAAGCCATGACAGGAAGAGGACACCGTTGAGCGCGTTGATGGGCGAAGAGATCAGGACCGCGGAGGTCAGTGGCGACATGAGGACGGCAAGAGGAACGTTCGAGGTGTCGCTCGAGCCCGCGGAGCACGATCAGGCGGGCATCCGCCGAATGGTCATCACCAAGACATGGCGGGGTGACCTTGCCGGGCAGGGGGCCGGGACGATGCTCGCAGCTGGCGATCCGGCAACCGGAATGGCGGGCTATGTCGCCGTGGAAACCGTTGACGGCGAGCTCGACGGGTTGCGCGGAGGCTTCGCGTTCCAGCAGTTCGGAACGATGACGGCACCCGACCAACAGCTGCGCTACGAGATCGTGCCCGGCTCGGGAACCGCGGACCTGGCAGGAATCACCGGAACGCTCGACCTCGAGATCATCGACGGGAACACCGCTACCTGTTGACCTACGCGCTGAGCTGACAGCACGGGTGAAGCGCAAGCGGCTCGCCTGTTGAAGGTGTCTCAGGCCTGACTGAGATTGCTCGCGGCTTCAGTCTGCTGGTCAGGCGCGGCGGCGTCGAAGACGCGCGTTCTGATGACCTGGTCGACGCCGACGAGGCCGGCGAGCTTCACTACATCGCGGCCGCCCATGATGCGGTTCAACATGAACTGCGGCGGGAAGAGGTCCAGCAGCGGGTTCTCACCGTCGAACGACCGCGAGGTCCTGGCGGCGAAGATGCGCGTGGTGTCGAGAGCTCTGAAGCTGTCGATCGAGAGGATGGACGTTCGGGGATCGGGCCAGATCAACCGGTCCAGAGGCTTCGCACCGGTCCAGTGCTGCTTGATGCGCTTCATCACTCCGACCGAGGCGTTCGTCGCGCCGACATACGCCTGGCGGTACTCGTCGAGCACCATGACGTAGAGGCCGGGCACCCCATCCCACTTCGTGAGATCGGTGACCTCGGTCATGCCCGGTTGGCTGGTGATTGCCGCCTGCAGCGCGGCATCGAACTCGGCAGTGTCGAGGGAGGCGAAGTGCGCCATGTTGAGGTCGTAGTTCGCCAGTGCCAGCTCCTGGAGGAACGAGCACCATGCGTCTGTGTAGATGCGGTGGTCGGGGTCCTCGTATCTGTCGTCGATCGCGTCCCAGAGATACGGGTCCTCCTCGCGGTACCAGCGTTGCAGGGAGGAGCGCTTGTTGATCCGGGCGTAGGTCTCGCGCGACATGCGGAGGCCGAGCTCGCGGCTGCCGCGGACCTTGAGTCCGAAGTGCACGGCGCTTTCGACCGGACTGGTGCCTGCTCGGCGACCACGCTGCGACGAGACGGCGACCCCCCAGATCTTCCGGGCTGGTCGCGGATGCCACCGGTGCCAGAAGAGCACGTGACCGGAGTCGACGAGCATCTGCAGGGACGCGTTCGCGTCGGCGCCGATGTCGACGTTGAAGATCCGCGCAGGGTCGAACTCGAGATGCTCGCCCTCGGGGATGATGCTCTGCTGGTTCAGCTCCCACGGATCAGCATCGAGCACTAGGTAGCCGGAGTCAGTCAGCTCTCGTCGCAGCTGTGCAGCGTGCTCGGTCGACGGCGCCCAGACGAGTGTCTCGCGCGGAGTAGCGGTGATCTCGAGTTCCACGATGGCGTTCAGCCCTCGGGGCGCCACGCGGCGGCCTCGGCGGCCATCGCGGCTCGAGCAGCCGAGAGCCGGGGGAGCCTGCCGGGGTTCTTGTCCAAGTTGATCGGTGGTGTGAGGCGCACGATGACGCTGGTCTCGACGTCGCCGAGCGGGACCCGCATGTCCGCTGGCGCCGGCCAGACAGAGAGCTGGAGGCGCGCGTGCATCCACTCGTTGAGGCGTGCGTCGCCGCCGTCGGCAAGGGCGTAGTTCGCGAAGCGCTCCGGCTTCGCGAGGTTGCGCGGGACCGCATGCAGATCGAGGAAGTCGCGCAGGAGGGCGGCGAACGACCGCCGGACCGTGGACCCGCCGGTGCGGGGCTTGGACTTCGGGTTCGTGGCGAAGTGACCGTTCAGGTCGCGCGAGACCAGGCTCTCCTCGGCCTTGCCGACGTACAGGGGATGATCCGGAGCCGGCTCAAGCTGGAGATCCCGCCAGGCCTGCTCGTCGCCGTAGATGGCGTACAGTCCGGGACGGGCGGGGACGAGTTGCGCGGCCTCCATGATCGCCCAGCGCTCTCCGGTGAGCGCGGCGACGGCAGGATTGGTGAGGTCGTGCAGGGAGTCAGCGCTCACGCCGAGGTCCTGCCGAAGTGCGCACGAACCTCGTCGGCCTGCTCGGGGGTCAGCTCCCAGCGCTGGTTCTTCAAGTGGTCGGGGTAGCGCTCGCGCAGATAGCGGCGCACAGTGATGCCGGGCCGATCACCGTCGTTGTGACCGAGTTCGCGGCCGAGCTCGGCGGGGGTGATGACGTCGTGCGATGCGCTCATGAGGTCATCATGCACGATGCCCTCGTTGACCGCATTCCCACGGATTGTCCTCGAAGGTCGGCAGTGTCCCGGGTTGTTCTCAGTGCTGCAGGCCATCTTCTCGCTGAGGTGCGGAGGAGCCAGCAAGACCATACCGATCGAGGTGCACACCGCGAAGCTCGGGGAAGGCATCGGAGACGCGCTTCGGTGGCGCGGGAGTCCGCGGCACCTTCGGGGCGGGGGTGTGCTGAGCCGCACTCTGCAAGCTGGACCGAACCATGTGCGAGGTGAACTGTCGCGGCCGCATCATCAGCCGGCCGTTCCATGCGGGACCGAGATCGATGAGGTGATGGTCGGAGGAGACGATCACGTCCGCGTCGACGGCGGGGTCCTTCGCGAGGGCGAGGATGTTATTGTCCTCGTGATTCCCGATGGCATAGTCGCGGACGACCGGGTCCACGATCGCGCCTCCGGAGTCGTCGCAGGCCTCGGCGACGAACTCGATGTACTTGGCCGTGGTTCGTTCAGACTGCCCGGAGGCGATCATCAGGCGGTGGACGTTCCGCAGGATGTGCGGCGAGGTGAACAAACGCACCTGCTGATCGAACGCGAGCGAGAGAGCGTCGGATGCCGCCGAAGGGGAGGGGAGCTTGTCGGGGAGCAGCATTCCGGTGCCGCTACGGATGTGGTCGAGGTAGACGTTGATGTCGTAGACGACCGCGATCCGAGGGCGCTCCCGCTGGCTGTTCATGAGGTTCCCAAGTCCTCGATGAGCTTGAGCGTTTCCTCGGTCGTGTAGACCTTGCCGCCGCGCTCTTCGAGCATCTCGGCGTGCAGATCGTTCATCTGCTGGACGCGGAGCTTCTTCTTGAACTCCTTCATGGCGACGCGCAGGAATTCGCTGCGGTTGCCGCCGCCGAACGCATCGGCGAGCTCCTGGAGCAAAGGGACGTCCGTCTCTTCGACGGCGAAACTGATCGGTCGTGCAGCCATTCGAGGCCTCCAAGCGTGTTAGTAATGCATTAGTAATGGTACGTCGAGAGGTCGACATCGACAAGAGTGGTCTCGAATCCCGCACGCAGTTCGCGGGATATCGGCCACCATTGCGATTCGGCTTAGATGCTGGCTGATATGTTCGGCGGCATGGCCCGCAAAATCGTGCATCAGCTCGTCGACGACATCGACGGAGAAGTCCTGGAAGTCGGATCCGGCGAGGCGGTGACCTTCTCCCTGAACGGCACCGCGTACGAGATCGATCTGTCCGAGAAGAACGCAGCAGCGTTGCGAGAGGCCTTTGAGCCGTGGATCGCGGCAGCCCGCCGGGTGTCCGCCGGCGGTACTCGCGGAGGCCGTGGGCGCCGGAACTCGCAGGGCGCCGCCAAGCGCGACCTCTCGGCAATCCGCGCGTGGGCGAAGGAGAACGGTCACCAGGTCTCCGACCGCGGCCGCGTCCCCGACGCGGTGCAGCAGGCGTACGACGCCGCGCACTGAGGCCGCCGTGGGAGAGGCGCGCGGGTTCGAGCAGGGGACGAACTGGAAGGCGAAGAACGCCGCGAGTATCCGTCTGCGCGTCGGCGACGGAAAGAAGCACCCGGTTCGTTCCTCTGATGGCGCCCCGCGGCTTACGTCTGAGGAGCAGCGGCGAGCGGACGTCCTGCGTGAGCAGGAGCGTGAACGCATCGCGAAAGAGCGCCAGGCGCGCGCGGGGCGCGCACGTGGGCAACGGCGTGAGGCCGGGCTCGACGCACGCCATGCTGAGCGCGATCACACACCAAAGGGGTGGGTGCCGGCGAACCGGCGAGGGTACGTCGATCCGCTCTCGCAGGCAGCTGATCCACGGCCGACGGCGCCGCTCAAGAAGAAGAAGTTCCGTCGCGGCCGCCGCGAGCTACAGTAGCTGAATCTCAGCGGTACTGACGAGCCTGCGCCGCGAGAATCGCTTCGCGCATCACGTCGCCGAGTTCGGCGACGATGATCTCGATGCCGGCGTCGCGGATGGAAGCCGTCAGCCACGCGCCCGGGCGATGCAGGTAGCTGGCCGCCGCCTCGTCAGCCACGGCGAGGATGAGCCGGGTCGCACCGAGCTTCTGACCGGCCCAGGCGAGTTTGAACGCGTCGGTGGCGAGCTTGCGGGGCTGCGCACCCTTGAGTGCGCCGATACGGGCGTAGGCCTCCACGAGGACCATGCGGTCTGGGGTCGCCCGTCGATCTCCATGTGGGCGTCATCGATCGCGATCCGAGCGGGAGTGAGCGCGACGCCCAGCTGCTCGGCGACGGCCGCGACGATCGCGCGCTCCGCCATGCGCTGCTCCGCCATGCGCTGCTCGGCCGAGTCGGAGGCGTGCGGGGTGGCGGATGACGGACTCATTCCGCGGCCACCAGGTCCGCGCACCCGATGGCGAACTTCGACGTATAGTCGACATGGCCACAGGCACTGCTTTCTGCAGCCTGGAGCTGGTCGCTCGAGACGGGCGCTTTGCCTGCAGCGGCGTGGAGAGCGTTCACTGCTGCGAGCATCTGCTCGCGTTCATAGAGAACCCATCCGAGCTCCGTGTTGCCGTCCTCGAGCTGGACAAATTCCTGGCGCCGATAGCGCGTCTGCTGAGCACGCGTGAGCGTAGTGCGAAGGTATTCGAGGTCTTGAGACCAGGTACGGGCGGTCATGACACCCTCCTTTCGGGTCTCTACGCCAAGCCGAGGCCTAGGGTCTTCGCGAACGACTCGAGCGTCACGGTGAGTCCAGGCGAGCTGAGTTCGATGTCCGCGGTCGGGCTCACCGGCAGGGCGTCTTCGGCGCGCTCCCACAGCGCCGCGGCGCGAGCCTCGGGGAGCTGCGGACGCTGCGCGATGGTGCGGGGGCGGTAGAAGACGCCGTCGACGTCGGGATATGCCTGGTGGATGGCGCGGGCCCACGGCCGGGACAGCGACCGATCGCCAGTGTTGATCTGATCGTTCCCGCCGACGTCCGTGACCCAGGTGCTGTCGATAAGGTCGAGGAGTGTGATCTCGCGGGTGGTCGCGAACAGCACGAACCGAGGCTGCGTGCCCCCGGTCCCTCCCGCTCCGACGCCACCGCGTTCGATGACGCCTCGGTCGCTGAAGCACTCTGATAGGCAAACGAGCAGGAGGCTCTGAACTGCCGTCTCCGGTGGAACCGTGATCTGGGGCGTGACGTAGGTCACGGCGTGGTTCGGATGGTGACCCACGGGATCGGGGTGGTGATCGAATCGGCTCCCCGTGGGCCCGAAGTGGCGGAGCTCGTGCCACCGGGCAGGGTGAGCGCCGCCGGCGTCGTAGATGCGTCCGAAGATCGTGCCGGCCGGCAGCGTACGGACAGCGCTCGGGGGGAGAGGATGCGGGAACTTCGATGCGTCGGGGGCAGGAAGCGCGCTCATCGGATCGAGAACGCCTGCTCGGCCAGCGCCGCGACAGGTTCTGCGGGCTTGCCGGCTGCGAGCCACTGGGCAGGAGTCAGCTCGCCGTCTCCCAGGTCGGGGTGAGCGTGAGTGAGGAAGTACTCCACGGCCACGGGGTTCGCCCCTTCGGGCAGCGCTCGGCTCACCGTTCCCCAGCCCGGGAGCTCACCGTGGTCGGTGAACTGGAACGTCGGGAACCGCAGGCCGCGGCCGGGGCCCGGGATCGCGAAGAGAGTCCCCTCGCCGTGGCGCTGGCGCACTCGGCCTTCGGTCACGTCGAGCAGTTCTGCGACGCGCTTAGTCGGCAGCGCCTCAGCGAGGATGTCCTGCTGGCGGAGGGCCGTGAGCACGCTGGGGCGCTCTTCGACAGGCAGCGCGTTCTCCGGCTCAACGAGCGAGCCGGCTGCGCGCAGTGCGTCCAGCTCAGCCTCCGTCAGCGACGAGTGCCCAGGCTCTTCCTCGAGCCGGAGCGCCTTGTTCACGCCCTGCAGGATGCTGATGAGGTGAGCGCGCCGACCGCTGGAGCCCAGCACGTTCAGCTCGTGCGCGAGCTCCTCGGCCTCGTGGTCCGTGAATTCCACAGGACCGACGATCTTGATGGTGATCTCGCGACCTTCGTCCGACCGAGTCGCCGTGAGGTATGCGCGTCGATCGCTGCGGAGGGGGTGTGCGGTTGCGTTCGACATCATCGGATCCTAACGGTCATTAGCGAGTATAGCTTGCGTAAGCGGCGGGGGGTCACTGTTGATGCAGAACCTCAGCGATCAGGTCGACATCGTCGTAGTCGGCGCGGCCGGGGCAGGCGCCCGTGACCTAGCTATCGACGTCCCGCGTCGATGTGTTCAGAGCGACGTGACCACGTAGCTGCGTGGGCCGGCGTGCGCGCAACGTGAGCTGCCCCGCGAAATAAACAAAGTAAATACGATTCGGCTCATCGAGTTCAGCATCGAGCCGGGTTCATCATCATCCAGGCCGCTGGCGGTCCAATGACACACTTAGCTCCATCGGCGTCCGCTGAGGTCTCATTCCCGTGATTAGAAGGGCAGAGAGGTCAGATTTGTGCCACGCCCGGAGACGAGTTCTGGGCGGATGAGCACAGGGCTCAGCGGAATGCTCCTACGGAGCTGGGGCGCTCGCTAAGCCCCCAGCAACCGGTTCGGGGCAGCGCGATCTGCGCCTCGAAGTGGAGAGCGCATGAGGCCAGTCGCTTCCGGGCTGCTCGCATCATCCCGCGGAGGGTGACGATCCGCCGGTCCATCAGCTGCGAACGACGGCGCCATCGCCTTGATCAGCGCGGTGCTTGTACCGTCGTCTTCCGCCGCGGATCTCGTTGAGTGGAAGTGGGCTGAACGCGAGGCCCGCGAGGTCGAGCACTCCTGCGTTGCAGGCAAACGTGTCCCGATCGAGACTGACCACGGTCCTGCCGTCCTCGCGCTCAAACTTACCGTAAACGTGCATATGGCCGTGCATGTGCAAGCGGGGGAGCGCAGCATCAGATACACGTTGCACACGCTCTCTCTGTGCAGCAGATACGGCCAACGCCTCGGGAGGAAAATCATGCGGATTGTTCGTGAGCAGCCGCTGCACCTCCGGTACCGCGATCGCTGGAGACTCGTGCGTGAGCATAAGGTCGGCCGGGCCGCCGGCAATCGCGGCGGCTTCCATCGGTTCCGTGATGAGTTCATCCTCGAACCAGTCCTTGCCCGCAGTTCGAAACGCCTTGTCGACGCTGGACGCGCCGCCGAGCGATAGCACCTCGCGTCCCGCGATCTGAAAACGGAACGGCCGGGGGATGAGCCACACGACGTCACTGACCCTGATCGCCATACCGGAGGCGCTTTCCTGCGCCGGGGTGATGTGGTTCCACTCTTCGTGGTTGCCAGGCGTGACCAGCACGCGCTCGATGCCTGTGCGCTTCGCCCAATAATCGACCGGGCCAGTCCCGGGCTGAGCATGCTCGAAACCGTAATCTCCGAGTTGAAGGATGGTGCGCAGCGATGGGTCATGCCGACGCATCGCGGGCAGCAGCGTTTGAATCCATCCAGCATTGCCGTGGAGGTCGCCCACGACCCACACGCGCTCATCCGGCAGGTCGAAGCTGTCGGCTGTCTCATGGATCTGCATCCATCCATCATGCCCGTGAGTGCCGACTCGGACATGGCGTCGACAACTCAACGTGGAGAATGCGAAACGGCCGAGATCAGTGGGCGCCGAGCGACCATATTGTGGTCATGTTCTGGCCACCCCTGCTGCCCAGCGAAATGCCGGTGTCCCGTTAGTGACCACGAACCGGCCTGTAAAGGACCAGCTGAAGCCCGTTTTTCGGACTGCCACTAGCGACTATGTAGTGTGGGCACCGTCGGACCACTATATGGACACGAGGCGGTCACCGGCCACCCACTGCACAGTGCTAGTCGCCGATGCTCCGTTCTTGGTGATCGGGCGCGGAAAGCTCCGCCTCTTCGAAGAGTGCGGGGAACCGCAGTCGCAGCGGGCGAGGCTTGGGGGAGGTCTCCTGATTCTCACCGGTGTTAGCCTGCGGCCGCGCCGATCGCGGTTGCTCGACGTCGTGCGGACGGTAGTCGGGAACCGTGACCTCCGTTTCTGGTTCCTCTGGGTCCGCGATCCGTGGCTGAGTTTCTCGGAGTTCCGACAGTCCCATTGTGCCCGGGACTGCGGGTAGCTCGGTGGGAGCGTGCGCACCGGAATTCTCGTGTTCGCTTGTCATCGCGTCGGCGTTTGACAGGGCTGTAGCCACCAGGCGTTGCGCGGCGCGATTTGCCTCCTGTGTCGCCTCGTCCAGAGCGATCATCATGCGTTTCTTGGGCGACAGTCGGCGTTCAACAGTCGTGTGTTGTGGCACGGACAATGTCACCGCGCTGTTGCGAGCGAAAGCGGTCTCAACAGCGTCCCTCTCGAAGGCCGTGCCGAGTGTGGTGCAGCGGCGTCGATCACTCGGCGTTGGATCGGCTGGGGTTCGGTCCGGATTCTCGCGAAGCATGCCGTACGAAATGCCACGGCCCTTCTTGCCGCGCTGTTCGATCTGAACGCCTCGGGTTCTACCGACTTCGACGAAGCTGTCCCAGTCGACAACGGCTGGATCGGCGAGCGTGTTCTCGATGCTCGCCCTCAGCACGGTGAGACTAAAAGGTTGCTTGTTGCGGGGCGCACCGAACTCATCCGCGAGGTCGCATTCTGTTTCCCAGATGATGTGCCGCTGCCATTCGCGAAGCTCACTGTCCGCGGTCGACCCGGCGCGGCGAAGACCGCTCGGCTCGCCCCGCTCGAAGCGCTCGTTCGCGTCGCTGAAGGCCTGCTTGAGGTCCGCTCGCTGCTCGAAGCCGCGCTGTTCAAGAACACGCTCATGTGCCTCGACAAGGCGTGCGTGCGTGACGACTGAACTGTTGAGACTGCGGCCGGTTTTGGTCTCGATGGAGTTCGCGACGAGGTGGTTGTGCACACAGCCTGTTCGCCCGTCTCGTTGTGTTACAACGAGCACCTGTCGGCCGGGGAACCTCTCTTCTGCGAGTGCTGTCCCGAGCTTCTGAGCCGTCAGCCAGTCGTCTGGCTCTTCGGGGTCCAACTCGTCCTTCGCGAAAGACTGGATGACGTGATACGCCTGGACGAACGCGCCAGGCTTGTCCTTACCCCACTTCTTGCGGACGTCGCGCATCTGCTGCTTCGCGACCGATACCAGCATGCCGCCCACGCCGGACGCCATGACGTACCGCTCGCCATCTTGCTCGGGCTTGTCATCGAGCGCATAGTTGATCAGCGCATCGGCCGACCGCGTCGAGCTCGCCACCACAACAGGCATAACTACACCGTCCCGCGCGGCGGCAGGCCATGGTCCACGAGGCGTGCGATGCGCTTCTCGATATCGTCGGGAACATCGCGTAGCTCAGCCACCGTAAGGAGAGCCTCCGAGACCTCCCCAGCGGTCACCGGGTCGCCGATATTCAGCCGCTTCGCGATCTGATTGAGGTTGCCGCCGATATGCGCGATGTGATTGCGAATCGGACCGAGCTCGTACCCGAGCCGATCGGAGATGTCGGCCAGGCCCCAGTCGGTCACGTTCGGGCCCTGGCGCTCGATAGCCAGCGCCCTCGCTTCCACCTCGGCGGCACCCTCACGGTCAGTAATGAGCAGGCGCAGAGCTTCGGAGAAGGAGACCTCTTCGAGGTCGCGTCCGGAGGACTTGGCCAAAGCTCGCCGCACGTCGTCGACGGCTCGTTCCTCGTCGTCGCTGAACCTCAGTGTGCGGCGCTTCGCAAAGTTGACGACCCTCTTCCTCGGACGACGCGGCGTCGCTTCGCTCGCCTTGCCGGTCCTCGTCATCAGGTCGTCCCCTTCGCTCGGTTCTTTGTGCAGTCTGGGCCTTTGCTTCCCCGCTCCGCGAGGGTGGTCCCAGACTACACAAATAACGGCAAGCAGTTTATCCGTCAGACATATCGCTGCGCTCCTGTCCTTGGATACTCCTTGGTCAGGCCTCCGGCCCGACACCCGGATGAAGGCTCCCGCCTCCACGCACAGGTCGTGGCGCCACCTTCCGAAACGGAGAAACCCCATCAGCGCCTCTTCGAGGGCAGATGGGGTTTCTCTACTCGCCGCGACCGCACGGGGCCGCGGGCGACGCAACGCTCAGGCGGCTGGCTGCTTGACCGCCGTCGGCGTGCTTGAAGTCGTCGCGACCAGGGCCGGAGAAGCCGCCTGCGGCGGTCTCTCAGCTGCCTGAGCAGGAACCTGACGATCACTGCCGACTGGTTGCGTCGTAGGCTGCTCCTCAATTGATAGCAGGACGGTGACAGCCTCGATGAGGCGAGCAGCGCGCTTGGCCTCGTCCTTATCGGACGTGACCTCGTAGCGGCCGTGCTTGCCATCACGAATGATGGGTGGTTCAGGCTGGACGTCGAGAAGCTCGTACAGCTGCTCGACGGCGTCACAGCGTGCGAACGCCGCGACCTTGATCGCGTCGTTCACGTTCTTGTCGTAGGCGTCCTGCTCGGCCTGCAGCGCGGCGATCTGCGCAGCTCGGAGCTGACTACGGGTCCTTCGCATGGTGTTCTCCTAACGGTGCGGTGTAGTGGTCAGCCCCGATCAACGGGGCTCGGTCTTAGGTGGGGCTACGGTCTCCTCGCCCCTACCCGGAGGTGCAAAGGGATCGCTGCCGACGTACTGGTCCAGGTCAGCAACGCTGATACCGAGAGCCGTGAGTTCGTCCGCGAGTCGTGAGGTCAGCGCTCGGGACCGCTGCAACGGCGTGTCCCACTCGGAGCGCCAGCCGGCAGTGCAGCCGGGCGTCCGGCAAGTGATAGGGAAGCCCGAGCTCGCAGCGGATCCGTGGTCGGTGGCGCATGAGGCGGTGGCCCCGTTCGCCATGAACCTAGCGATCCACGCTCGAACGTCTTCAGCGACGAACTCGCGGGTCAGTTTCACGCTCGCAAGATCCGCATCGGAGATGGCGGAATCCGGAGGCACCAGAACCCAAGTCTTGGAACGCTTGGTGGTCGGGTCCGGCTTGATCTCGTCGATCTGCCACCCTGCCTTTCGAAGATCCGGAGCCACTCGCCGGAGCTTGCCACTCATGCCACGAGGCTCGGGCCAATAGCGATCGTCCGAGGGTCTGCGCAAGAGCTCGTGAAGGGCCTTGCCGGTACCCGTCCAGCGACGTTTGATCGTCTCGGTGATCGCCACCAGGAACTGGTCGGTGCTCACGATGTCCTCGGCGACAGAATCTTGCGCCCGCCGGTAACGGCTCAGAGTGTCTGACCCCGTTGCATGATCAAGAGCGGCCAAGATCTCGGCGAAGTCCGCCATCCGAGGCTTGTTGCCGAGTTTCACGACGGGCAGCTGCTGCAAGGTCAGAACAACAAGGTCCAACAATGCACCCACCATCGAGGCGTAGCTCGCGTTCCAAGCGGAGTTCAACTCGCGTTCTGAGCGACGCCTGTCTGCGGGGATCACCTCAAGATCTCCCCAGACGCATCGCTCGGCGAGGTCGCCGTTGAGAACGCCGATATCGATACTGGTGAATCCCAGGACGCCCTGCACCTGCATGATGCGCACGTCGTCGTCGGTGTACAGCGCGCGGTCGACATCAGCTTCACCGGTCACGAATCGGCACAAGCCGTCCGACAACCAACGCGGCATCGACGACATATTGTCGAAGACCACGCCGCGCGAGTGAGCCCCGGCGTGAAGCAGCCGGTCCGCATCGTTCGGTGGGCGCCTCACCGGCGCGGTGGTCGGATCGAACAGGGAGAAGAGCCGTCGTGCACTACTGGTCTTGGCGGTTCCCTGTTCACCGAGCAGAGCCAAGGCCGGGCACGGAAGACCGACAAGGATCGTCGCAGCGACGAGCCAGCCGATGATCAAGCCGCGGTCCGAGGCCGGCAGATTGACGAACTCCCACAATGCGTCGAGGTTTCCGCCGCGCGCAGGGACGGGCAAAGGGGCGGTCACGGCGGTGCGGCGAAACAGCACGGGAAGGTCATCGTCGCCGTCGAGGATCTCCCAGCCGGCTGCCGTCACGCGGATGACCTGCTCACTGCGATCGCCGATGTCGATGAAGATCTCGTCGTCGCTGGGGCGCGCCGTGCGCAGGTGCAGCTTGATGGGCTCGAAACTCTCCTCCGCCTCGTACTCAAGCGCGCTCATCGCCTCAGTCAACGCGTTCTGCGAGGCTGTGCGAGCGGTCCGACGCCGGTACATGCCGCCGAGTTCCTTGCGGACGGAGCGTCTGCTGCCGAGGAGAGGAATCGCTACGTGACCGCCCTTGCGAACACCGAAAGGCTTGCCATCGGTATCGACGTGAAGGTCGTAGTGATCGAGGGCCAACTCAACGAGCTGCTGCGCGGTGGACCGCTTCCCGAGCGCCTCGGGGATATCGCGGTCTTCAGGTACGCTGGTGGTAGTCAAATGCAGGATCTCCTTTCAGATCCGCCATGGGGTCGCCGAGTTGCAGCTCGGTGGCCCTTTTTGTTTCTTCCGTATGGGTAGTGCTCGCTCAGGGTTCGAGCGTGATGTCGATCTTGTGGTTGCGGTCCCTTCGTATCCGCGCCTGCACCCTGCCGTGCGCGTGTTGAGCACCAGCAGGCCGCTTCGGGGGCGAGGCAAGAGCAGGCACGCTCCCGGGAGCCGAGGAAGATCGGTAGTGCGGAAGTCACCCCCGCACTTCTCCTGCGCGGACTGCACCTATTTCGCCTCCGAGGTGCCAATAGAGAAGTGATGGGGTTCCGTCCGCATCTCCGCTCCCGTGCGCGGGTTATCTAGGCGACGGCGGGGCGCGCCACGTGCGGAACACCACGCGGAACGTGTCGGTCCCGACAGTTGCCTCGAAGTTCCGCACGGTTTCCGCGCGCAATGGGTCCGGCGAGGACGCATCACATCGCCGGCTCGAGCTGCTCCTCGATCCAACGGTCGACATCGGCCTGACGCCAGCGAACAGCGGCGCCGATCTTCACGGCCCGGGGGAGCGGCTCACCGAGCGACCGCTTGCGGTAGATAGTCGACACAGACATGCCGGTCTGGGCGGAGAGATCGTGAACGTCGAGGAGGGTGTTCGTCGTCTGTGTCATGCGGAGTCCTTTGATAGCGAGTACCAGAAATTTGTAACTTGTGAGGTACCGTAACACAAGCTACATGATTCTGGTAACTTGTAAGCATGGAATCAATGGCATACGCGGAAGCGGTGGGCGGATTTCTTGCCGCCTACCGGCGGCGGCACGGGATTACCCTTGAGGCGATCGCGACCGTTGGACGCGATTACGGAGCAACGTGGAGCCTGTCTAGCGTCCAGGCGATTGAGCGGGGCAAGGCTGCGCCGACGGTTCCGACGCTTCTCACGCTCGCACTCGCACTTGGAAAGCTCTCTGGTGAGCCGCTTCGACTCGCCGACCTTCTTGGGGCTGCGGAGTTGCTGGAACGGCCGTACGAGCTCCGTGAGGATCAGCCCGTGCGGCGGGAGTGGGTCAACCGCGTACTGTCGGGCGCACCGATCGCGCTCGAGGATGGCGACTATGCGCACGTGGGCGCCGCGCCGATAGGTGGGGATCACGAGTGGGACGAGGAACTCGAGATGGCGGCCCTTGAGCATATGAGGGTGCACGGCAGGAAGTCCGAGTCGTATGACCAGGTGGATGCACAGTGGGGGGCCATGACGGAGGTGCCCGACCGTGACACGCGTCAGAGCGCTCGTCGGCCTAGTGTGAGCCTTGCAGAGTCTCGGGCGGCAAAGAAGCTTGGGATACGCCCACCTCTGCTTCAGCAGTACGCGGCGCGACTCTGGGGCCATTCCCTTGAAGTCGAGGCCCTGCTCCGTGCCGGCGAGGACAGCACGCCGCAGGCGCGTGGGCGCGTCACGCGTGTGCTCATTGACGAACTCCGCGCATCCACCGACGGTGAAGTCTGATGGCCAGACCTCGAATGGCGATCGGAACCTACGGCACCATCCACGTGGCCGAGGTTCAGCCGGGGAAGTGGCGTGCCCGCACGCGGTATCGTTTCGCGGACGGCAAATCCCGCCAGATCGAGAAGCACGCGCCGAGCAAGGCCAAGGCGACGGCCGCGCTGAGGCATGCGCTGACCACGATCGAGGCCGACCGCGGTGGCGAGCTGAAACCGGCAACGCACCTCCGCGCCCTCGGCCAGAGGTTCTTGGAGTCCCGGCGTGAGTTGGGGCGCTCAGAAGGCACGCTGGAGACCTACGGCTATGCAGTCACCGCTCATATCGCGCCCCGGATCGGCGACCTCTCAGTCGCCGAGGCCACACCTGAACGGCTGCAGAAGTTTCTTAACGCCGTTGAGAAGGAAGCCGGCCCGGGGGCAGCAAAGAACTGCCGATCGGCGCTGAGTGGCATGCTCGGCCTAGCGGTGCGGAACGGGGCTTTGTCGCACAACCCCGTGCGTGAGCTCGAGCGCGTCACCCAAAGGAAGAAGAAGGGCAGCACCGCAATCCCGTTGGACGAACTGCCGATGTTTCTCCAGCGCGTCCGTGAGGACGAGAAGCTCAACGAGTGGGACACGGTGGATCTGATCACGTTCATGCTCGCGTCAGGGTGGCGAGTGGCCGAGGTGTGCGCGCTCGAAGCGAGCGCTATCGACTTCGCCGCCGGCACAGCTTCCGTTGTCGCGCAGAATGTGCGTGTGAAGGGGCGGGGAATTGTGCGGCAGGAGTTCGCGAAGACCGACAAGTCCGCGCGTACCACCCACTTGCCGGAAGCGACCATGCTCCTCCTTCACAAGCGGCACGAGAGGCTGCGCGCCGATACCAACCTCATCTTCCCGACTCCGCTGATGCGCCCTCGCGATCCCTCGAACACGCAGCGGGAGCTTCGAGACCGTCGCGACGGCCTGGGGTACCCGGGATTGTCAACGCACGCGTTCCGAAAGTCGGTAGCCACGATTCTTGACAAGGCTGGACTGTCCGCGACAGAGATCGCCGACTACCTCGGACACGAGAACCCGAGCATGACCCAGGACGTGTACATGAACACCATCAAGGGCTCCACCAAAGCTGCAGGCATCATGGGCCAGAAGCTGGACGGGCTGATCTAATCCGGTGCGAGAAGCAGCCCGGGGCGGAGTGAGGAGAGGGCTTCCGCTCTACCCGATCGTAGTGTCCGTGGCTGCGGATACGATCCATCGATGACTGATGAGCAGCCGCCGGCGCCTGATCCTGCGAGCGGGCTGAATCTTGCGGACGAGCTGAACCGTGACTTCTATTCGCATTCACCATCGCAGTACCTGCGAACTCGAATCGCGTTGCTCGTCGCCCTCGGCGACGCCGATGCCGCCTTGCATCCCGCGCTCGTTGGAGGTGTCCGTGCGTGGGGTATGGGCGTCGAGCTAGAGGTGCCACTAGACGACGAAGAGATCGACGGATTCGCTGTGGTCGAGTCGATCTCGATCATGTACCTCGCGGCGGAGGCACTCCTGCGGTTGTACTTCGCGCACGTGGAACCGGAGCCTTGTCCGCCGCTGAAGCTCTCGTCGTTGACGAGCTTCGCGAAGTTCAAGCAGATGGCGGGCGACTTGTTGACCAGCCCTCCGCGCAATGAGCTATTGCGCGAGGTATTCCGCGGCAGGCTCGATGCGCCTGCTGAGGTATCCGCGGAGGCATGGACAGAGGACGCTGACGTCCTTCGATTTCTCTTGACTCGGGCAGCCGCGCTGCTCGCCCGCGAGGCTAACGTGTACAACTCGACGAAGCACGGGCTTGCAGTGCAACCTCGGAAATCCGGGCTGCGCCTCGGTAGCGAGGAGGACCCGAATGGCGTGATCATCGACCACCACGGACCGTCCATCCGGTTCCTCAGCAAGGGTCCTAGCGCCGAAGAGGGGGTGCAACAGTGGCGAGAGACGATCCAGTTCGCGTTCCCTTCCATCAACCTCGCAGTTGCATCCGCTTTCGCCGACGAGATCGACGCGATCCACGCGGTGGCGAAGGCGCGCTTGACTGGTGAACAGGGCTCAGTGACGATTCGTCAGCGAGCGTTGATTGACCACCTTCGTGCCGTGCCCTTCGCTAGCAACTACACGGGGCTTCTATCTCTGGGGATGCATCGAGACTTTGGGGTCAGGATTGGGCGCTAGTTGCGTTCGGGCGACGCTGCTGCCTGAGCCTGATAGTGCGGAGTTTGTGCGGAGTCCACGACTGAAAACCCCAGAGCCTGCCCGGAGGGAGGCAGTCGCTGACGCGGAAAAACCCTGATAAGCGCATAAAAGAACCCCCGCGATGTAGAAGCTACGCGAGGGTTCCAGTGGCTCCGACCGGCATCGATCCGGTGACCTTTCGATTTTCAGTCTCAAAATTTGGTCCGTATGGACTTGCTTTCATTCCGTACATCTGGCTAATCTAGCCGTACGGAATCACACGGCATCGCCTGGAATCGCCAGGAAGGATGCACCTGTGGTTGCACCTTGGCCGGAAGGGAGCAGCGATGATCCGCCAGCGGAACATCCGTAGAAGACCGATGCATGTCGGAGTAATCAACCTCGAATTTTGGAGCGCGCATGGCAGAAGACTCGAAGCGCACGCAACGTGCGCCTAGCCGCGGGAAAGGTGAGGGGGCAGTCTTCCAGGACAGCCGGGGCCTTTGGACCGCAGTGCTGGAACTGCCCTCTCAGGACGGCAAGACTCGCCGCCGCAAGTACATCCGCGCGAAGTCGAAGCCGGACCTCATGGTGAAGTTCGCCAAGGCGCGTCGAGAGCTCGAGGATCGAGGCGACCTAGATACGAACGTGTTGACTGTCGAGCAGTGGTTTACCTACTGGCTTGAACAGGTCGCCGCCAAGAGGGTGCGTCCGGCAACGCTGAACGGGTACAAGTCGGTGGTCAAAGCGCACATCATCCCGGGTCTGCGCCCAGGAACCAAGCTGGACAAAATCACCGCCGCGACCATCCGGAGGGTTCACGCGTCTGCACTCAACGCGAACGGTTCCTCCACATATGCCCTCAATGCCCATCGGATCATGTCGGCCTCGTTTGAGGTTGCTGTCCGCGAGGGTCGCTTGTTCCGCAACCCGGCCAAGCTGGTTGAGGCGCCACGTCGAGCGGTTACGTCGCTGGACGTGCTGACGAAGGAAGAGGTCCGCGAGTTCATCGCCCGCGCCAGGGCGACCCCAGGGGGAACTCGCTGGATTGTCAGCGTGCTCACGGGCGCTCGACGGGGCGAAGTTATTGGTCTTGAGCGTGATCGCGTTGGCGACGTGCTCGACCTGTCATGGCAGTTGCAACGCCTTCCCGGCGCCAGGGACGGCAACCTAGTGGCCCCGGCAGACTTCGAGTACCGCCACATTCGCGGCGGCTTGTACTGGACCCGTCCGAAGTCAAAGGCAGGATGGCGCATCATCCCCCTCGTCGAACCACTGCGAACCTATCTCCTAGAACACCTCGAATCAGAACCCGAGAATCCTTGGGGCCTCGTGTTCACCGAAGACGGACGGCCCAGGGACCCAGACCGCGACACCAAAGCCTGGAACCGATTCGTGGAAGACATCTTTCCCGGGCGCAACGTCCGGTTGCACGATTTGCGCCATACCGCCGTGGACATGCTCTACGAGGCAGGCGTCCCCGAGGACCTGATGATTGAGATCGTCGGGCACTCGACGCGCACGATGACCCGCGCATACAAGACTCGCGGCAACATCGACCGCCTGCGCATCGCTATGAGCAGCTTCGGCGAGCTCGTCACGCCGCCGGCGGATGGGCCAGCACGTACGCTCGAAACAGGCGGGTCGTAACACCAAGCTCGTGGATAACCCGTTGTTCATCCGGGCACCACTTGTACAAGTCGGCAAGTTCGTCGGGATCGATCAGATTCTGCGCGGCGAACTTGTCGGCTTGTTTTTCGTGCTTTGGACGATCGTCTTCATGGCCATGGGCTGCGTGTCCCACGCCATGCGCAAGGGCAGAACGTTGATGGACCGCACGAATTCGCGAGTTCACGATAAGCGTGTTGTACTCAGGCAGCCACAGCTCATGCCCGGTCCGCAGCGGTCTCGTCACGACTTCGAGACCTAGCGAGGCGGCGTGCTCCCATGGGTCGTACGCACGGCCCCTAGGGAAGGTCTGACTCGTCCTGGTCCATGTGCTCGTCATTGATCGCTGCCTTCTTCTGGATCGCTTCCAGTTCGTCGTCGGTCATCTCAGCCGGGTTCTTCTTCTGTCGTTGATCGGCGATGCTAGCCGGGGCCGGGGACACGGGCGCTTCGGGGTTGAGAGTCGGCCCGTCGGACCACCACCCTCCGAAGCCCTCCGCCCGCTCAACGGCTCGCCGGACAAGCTCCTGCGGAGTTATTCCGAAGACCCTCGCGAACCTGGCGATCGCGGTGACATGGATATCCCTAGGGGCCTCGCTGAGAATTCGATTGATCGTCGACTCGCTGAGGCCCGTCTCAACGATCAGCTCTCGCACCGACTTCTTGGGCCGCAAAGCGGCCTTCTCTGCGGCGATCTGAGCGCCCATGGCACGGTTCAAGATCGAGTCTTTGGTATCCATCCGTCCAGCATATGCGCCGTGCGAGAACTTTTCAGCCCGTATGGACACTTTTCGCTTGCACTCTCTCCATACGGGTGTTACCTTGTCCATATGGAAAGAAGAAGCCCCGCCCAGACCATCGCCGCCAACGTGCGCGCGATGGCTGCCGACTCTGGTTTCGCCGTTGAAGCTGTATCCGAGGCCGCTCGGGTTGCTCGGTCCAAGATCGAAGGTTCTGAAGAACTGACGTTCGTGGACGTGTGCAACCTGAGCGGCCTTTTTGGCGTTCGGCCGGAGGCCCTGTTCGAGGGAGTGTCATGAAGAGCGTTGTGAAGCTCCTGCGCGAGATTCGCGATCTATTGATGCAGCAGAAGCAGGTTGCGTACACCATCCCGGAGGCGGCTGGCGTTGCCCGGATCGGGGTTACGAAGCTGCGGGAACACATCACACGGGGCGAGCTTGTCCCATCGTTCATCGACTCCAAGCCCGTGATTCTTCACGACGAGCTTGAGCGGTGGCTTCGCGAAAGGCCCAACAAAGCGCCCCACTGAGGCGCCGGCTGACCACCGAGAACTGGTTCCCGCACCTCCCTGTCGCGGGGAGGGGCGGACGAGTGCACCCGAAAACAGGGGCACGCACAACTAAATCCCGCCCCCATCCCGCGTTACACCGACCGGCTAAGGGGAGATCGGGCGAACTACATAGAGGTAAGCGTCAAGCCGATGGCCGGCCACCAAGGGGTGGTTCCGCGGATGGTGTGAGGTCCATTCCTTGGTTGGGGTGGCGGCTCCGTCTCGTGAGGGCGGGGTGTGGAGTAATTCAAGGCTCTCACGGGCCGGTGATCTAACGAGTCCAGGCTTCCCCGTTCGGGGCGGCGGTTACCGGTCTAGAACTTCTCGTGCGCTTCGGCTGGTGCATATGCGGGGAGATGGAGCGCCTGGCGGGTGGACGGCATACACCGGGGTTCGAGTCCCCGGCGCCCACGGAAAGGAGTTCACATGGACGACTCTGTGCTGGACCGATTCAAAAGCAAGTACATCCCTTTGGCGAGCGGTTGTTGGGCATGGACCGCGGGCAAGACGCCCGACGGGTACGGCACGATGTCCGTCGCGGGGCGGACGCACTACGGTCATCGGCTATCGTACGAGCACTTCAAAGAACCTCTAGATGGTCGCTTCGTAGACCACACGTGCCGCAATCGTGCGTGCGTCAACCCGGACCACCTAGAGGCAGTGACGAACGCCGTGAACGTGCTCCGTGGCGAAGGCCGCACTGCGGTGAACAAGCGGAAGACGCACTGCCCTAGAGGCCATGAGTACTCCGCGGCCAATACCTATTGGTGGAACGGTTGGCGGCGTTGTCGAGCATGCATGAAATCCCGAGTCGGCACACGGCGATGAGGCGCATAGAGGTGTGTCTGCGATTCGTTAGGAACGGCCCGGGGAGCCTCATGGTCGGTTTGGCCGGCGCCGTGGTCGTGCACGGGTGGGGCACTTGGTTTTCCCTGCACCGTTGGGGTGGTTGTGGGGTTGCGCGTGGTGTGGGGCTGCGTGCGTGGGTGGGGGTTCGGGTGCATGGGGTTACCCGAACCCTCGCCGAAATATGGCACAGGAGACATAAGGAGCACGACATGGGTAAGCGTCTGCACATCTATCTGTCGGATGACGTGAGGCGGTCGGTCGAGCAGGGCGTGGAGGTCCGCGCCAACTGCGGCAGGCGGAAGACGCTCACTGCGGCCGATATCGACAAGGCGGCTCAGGTCGATTGGCCTGGCTGCAAGAAGTGCCTGGCCGTGGTGGCTGCTCACTCGAAGGACGGTGATGTGACGCTGGTCCACCGTTCGGGTTGGGAGGCGTTGCGTCAGCGCACCACCCATACCTCTTACCGGTTCACGATGCGGCTCACGAGCTCTGGTTCGTACGTCACCGACTGGCCTTTGGCGGGCTGAGCGATGTTCTCGGTCGTTCGTCGTTTGTTGATGTTGCGTCGTGACCGGCGTTTGCGGGTTGCGGGGTTCCTGGTCGAAACGGCCGCCTACCAACGCGCACTACACAAGGAAGGCCACTGAACATGGCGATCAACGAAGAGT